>JAVVHE010000009.1:0-106461 GCA_032249695.1 Sphingomonadaceae bacterium
CGACCCCCAGACCCCCAGTCTGATGCGCTACCAGGCTGCGCTACGCCCCGACCGAAGCGTTCGGTTAGCGGGCGTGCGGGCGCGACGCAACCCGCATTCAGCGGCGGGCGGCTGCCAACGCGTCGCGGAACCGCGGGTGCGCCAGGCCGATGAGCGCGCGCCGCCGCTCGGCGAGGCTGAGCCCGCGGAGGTCCGCGCAGCCATATTCGGTGACGATCATGTGCACGTCGTTGCGCGGCACCGTCACCGGCCCGGACAGCCGCGGCACGATGCGCGAGACGGTTCCGCCCGCGCCGGTGGCATGGCACGCGATGATCGACCGTCCTCCCGGCGACACGCCAGCGCCGCGTACGAAATCGAGCTGCCCGCCTGCCCCGCTATATTGGTGCCCGCCGATCCACTCCGAATTGCAGGCGCCGTGGATATCGATTTCCAGAGTCGCGTTGACCGAGAGCACGTTCAGATTTCTGCCAATCACCGACGGATCGTTGGTATAGTCGACGGGGTAGGCCGCGACTTGGGCATTAGCGTCGAGGAAGCGGTACAGGTCAGCGCCGCCCATCGCGAAGGTGAACACGCTCTGCCCGGCGTGGATCGCCTTGCGGCTGTTATCGACGACACCCGATTGCATCAGCCGCATCAGCCCGGGGGTCATCAGTTCGGTATGGATGCCGAGATGGCGATGGCCTGCGAGCGCCGCGCAGACCGCGTCGGGCACAGCCCCGATGCCCATCTGCAGGCAGTCGCCGTCGCGCGCCAACCCCGCGATGATCGCGCCAATGGCCAGGTCCTCGGGCCGGGGCGGCACGCTCGGCACCTCTACAAGCGGCGTGTCGACCTCGACGATCGCGCTCACGCGCTCCAGCGGGATATGGCAGTTCCCGCCGACGCGCGGCATGTTCGAATTGACTTCCAGGATGATGCGCTCGGCCCGTTCGGCGGCGCCCAGTGCATAATCGGTATTGGTCCCCAGGCTGAACCGGCCCTCGCCGTCCATCGGCGCGACGGTGGTGAGGAGCGTATCGACGCCGATCGCGTCGCGCAGCAGTTGCGGGACCGATCGGAACGCGGCCGGGATCAGGTCGACGGGATCGAGGCCGTCGGCCGCAGCGATCCGGTCCAGCGCGCGCTCGTTCGCGCCGTGGAAGAAGCTCATCGGGCGGATTCGGTCGCCCAGATCGGGCGCGAGCACGGTCGCCCCGGCGCTGGCGAAGGACAGCAGATAATAGAGCCGGTTGCCGTCGACTTCGCCCGCGCGGGCGCGGTCCGCAAGCGCGGTGAGCAGCGCCGACGGCTGCGCGACGCCGAGGCCGATCGCGATGCGCGCGACCGAGGGGATCAACGCCGCCGCGTCAGCCGCGCTGGTGACACGCGAGCGGTAGGCAGGCCTGTGCCGGGCTATTGCACGTGTCACACAACTCCCCGGCTCGCTCCGGGGCCGATGCTAGCCCGTATGCGTCAAGACACCAACGCGCGAGGCCGTGCCGAGCTTAGGCCGCGGCCGCGGCCGCCGTGGGCTGGGCCGCGACGGCCATCGTCTTCATGACCGCCCCCACCGCGTTCACCACGCTCGCAATGCGCACCGCGGCTTGGATCGCTTCGGTGCCGAGCCCGTGATCGCGCAACACCTTTTCGTGCGCGTCGATGCACATGCCGCAGCCGTTGATCGCGCTGACGGCAAGGCTCATCAGTTCGAAATCCACCTTGTCGATGCCCGGCGCGCCGATCACGTTCATGCGCAGCTTGGCAGGCATCCGAGCATAGTCCTTGTTCGCGGCGAGGTGCGTAAAGCGGTAATAGACGTTGTTCATCGCCATCACCGCGGCCGCCGCACGAGCGGCGTTGATCGCGGCGGGGCTGATCTTCGCTGCGCCCTCGGCCTCCGCCGCGGCCGCGAGCTCGGGCACGCCGCTCGCGTGTGCGCAGGCAATGACGGTGCCCCACTTCTGCTGGTCGCTCAGCAGCTGCTCGTTCAATAGCGAGCTGACATTCAGCCGCGCATCCTTGGCGTAATCAGGAAGCGTGCGGGCGAGTTCGGACAACGTCATCGTAGCCTCCATCAAACCACGTCGACCCGGCCCATGGCCGGACGCGGGTCACCTTTCCCAAACAGACCGTGCGGCCAGACGCCCCGCCCCGGACCGGGTCCGGGGCGGGGACACTTCGGTGCGGGCATCACGCTGCGGGGCGCAGCACCTCCTGGCCTTCCTGCCAGTTGCAGGGGCACAGTTCGTCGGTCTGTAGCGCGTCGAGCACGCGCAGCGTCTCTTGCGGGTTGCGGCCGACGTTCAGGCCGTTGACCATCACGTGCTGGATCGTGCCTTCGGGATCGACGATGAACGTCGCGCGCAGCGCCACCCCCTCGTCCTTGTCGAGGATGCCTAGCGCGCGGCTCAGCTCCTGCTTGTTGTCGGCGACCCACGGAAAGTCGGCCTTGGCAAGGCTCTCGTCACTGCGGCGCCACGCAAAGTGCACGTGCGCGGTATCGGTCGACGCGCCGATCAGCTGTGCGTCGCGGTCCGCGAAGTCTTGCGCCAGATCGGCATAGCCGACGATCTCGGTCGGGCATACGAAGGTGAAATCCTTCGGCCAGAAGAACAGCACCTTCCACTTGCCTGGAAATGCGTCGCTAAGATTGATCGTCTCGCCGTTGGGCAGCGCGGTCGTCCCCTGCTGCACGGGAACCGTCACGTTGGGCAGCTTGTCACCGATGGTCAACATCGTCGTTCTCCTGTTGCTTTGGTGGGTGGACCGCGTCGGGCAACGCGAAGCAGTCTGCAGCAAGACAGATGGATGCGTCGTCCACGCCGGTCAAATTGAGTTTTCCGAACGCCTTGATCGGCGTTATCGATTGCGGATCCCCGATGATCCTCCCGACGCTGAAGCAGCTTGAGTATCTGACCGCGCTCGCCGGCGCCGGCCATTTCGGCCGCGCGGCTGCGGTCGCGAACGTCACCCAGTCGACGCTCAGCGCCGGGATCGCCGAGCTTGAGCGGCTTTTGGGCGTGCAATTGGTCGAGCGCGGTGCGCGGTCGATTCGCTTCACGCCCGCTGGCGAGGCGGTGCTGGCGCGCGCCCACCGCGTGCTGCGCGAGGCGGAGGAGTTGACCGCGGCCGCAAAGGCAAGCGCCAAGCCGCTCTCCGGCCCCTTACGGCTCGGTGTCATCCCCACGATCGCGCCGTTCCTGCTGCCGCGTGTGCTGCCGAAGCTCCGAGCGGCCTACCCCGATCTCAAGCTCTACTTGCGCGAGGAGACGAGCGCTGCTGCCTGCCAGGCGCTGACGCGTGGGCAGCTCGACGCGGTGCTGCTGGCACTCCCCTACGCCTGCGGCGGCGTTGACGTGGAACCGTTGTTCGATGACGCGTTCCAAGTCGCGTTCTCCGAGGGCGCGCTCGATGGGCCGCCGCCGTTCGTCCGCCCCGATGACCTGGCGCCAGAGAGCCTGCTGCTGCTGGAGGACGGCCATTGCCTCCGAGACCAGGCGCTCGCGGCGTGCGGGCGCCCCGAACTCAGGGCCGATGCGTCGATCGTCGGCACATCGCTCCACACGCTGATCCAGATGGTCGATGGCGGGCTGGGACTGACGCTTGTGCCGCAAATGGCGATCGATGCTGGCGTGCTGGCCGGCACGCGCGTTCAGGTGCGCCCGCTCGCGGCAAAGAACGCCAAGCGCGTCATTGCGCTCATCTGGCGCAGCTCCAGCCCGCGCGCGGCGGAGTTCCGGATGCTCGCACAAGTGCTGCGCGACGTGGGGCGCTAGGCGGGCGCGCTACTCGCTGTGCAGCGCGCGGATCGGCGCGAGCACGAACGCCGCCAATACCGACAGCAGCACCCCGGCAAGCGTCCACGCCATCCACGCGCGCGCCTGCCAGATCGAAGCGGGACGGGGAGGGGGCGATGGCTGGGGTGGCACCGGGAGCAGCACTTGGACACTCATAGCGCCGGAATCGAGTGAAACTAGGGCCGACGCCGCCTCGGCGGAAATATTTGTTGCCCGATCGTCAACGAAGCGCCAAGCGTGACGATGCGCGCAGTCAACGCGACTGGTCGCTCCCCATCGGTGGGCCAATCGGAACCGATAACCACTGCCGCCCAACACCGTTCACTTCGGATGAAGGTGTCGGACCCATGTCATTCGGTCGTCACAGAACGATGTCATCCAGCACCGATCTTACTCAAAGGAAAGTCTGATGCGGGCTCGACTGGCCACCATAGCGCTGCTTGTTTCGGCTCCGGCATTCGGTGCCACGGTCCGCGTTGCTGATCCTGCCGATCTCGTGCAGAATGACGGGCTGCAGTTCCGCACCACCGACCGCGTGATCAACGGTGTCGTCAATCCCGGCATCCCGCTCAATCAGGTGCAGACCTTCCAGACGGGGTCGCCCACCAGCTGTGGCATCGCACAGGGACCGCGCCTGGCGGGCCTGTTCCGGGTCGACGGCACATTCGATGCAACCGATCCGCTCTACGAAGGGCGGCTGCTGACCGGCAGCGCGGCTGGCGATTACGTCGCGCCGGGCGACACCTTCGCGGGCTCGCTTCCCGCCACGGGGCCTGCCGACAGCAGCTGCTTTCTGTCCCTCAGCCGCAGGGGATCAAGCGTCACCTCGGCGCAGATCGTGCCACTCTCGCCCAACCTGCGCTATCTCGGCTGGTATTGGGGCAGCATCGACCCGTACAACTTCGTGAATACGATTACGCAGAACGGCACGGGCATCCAGTTCACCACCGGCGGCGGCGCAAGCATTGGCAATACGCAGGGCTTCACCGGCCAACAGCTGACGACCGCGCTGGGTCTGCAGCCGTTCGGCAGCTATTTCATCGAGTTCCGCTTTACCGCAGCCGAAGCCGCCAATCTGGACGGCGGCGCGATCCAGCTGCAGAACCTGCGCATCCCGGCGTTCGAGCTTGACAACATCACGGGCTCGACGAGCACGACGGTCGGCTCGCAGTCGTTTGGCGAGCTCGGCGCTACGCTCGCAAACCTGATCGACGAGCCCGAGCGGGATCTGGTCGCCGCGCCCACGCCGGCAGCGGCTGCGCTGTTCGGCCTGGGCCTGCTGGGCCTCGCCGCGCGCCGACGTCGCGCTCGCTAGGCGGCGTGGTCCGTCCGGCAATCGTGCCGGACGGATCAGCGCCCCGGCTTAAAGGATATATTTCGACAGATCGCTGTCGCCTGCGATCTCGCTCAGCTGGCCGCGCACGTAAGCCGCGTCGATTGTCATCGTCGCTCCGGCACGCTCGTCGGCGTCGAAGCTCACGTCCTCCAGAAGCTTCTCCATCACCGTCTGCAGCCGTCGCGCGCCGATATTTTCCACGCGCTCGTTCACGTCGGCAGCGATCTGCGCGATCGCGTCGATCGCATCGGCCGTGAAGTCGATGCGCAGCCCCTCCGCTCCCAGCAGCGCGGTATATTGGGTGATGAGGCTCGCCTGCGTATCGGTCAGAATGCGCCGGAAGTCGTCAACGGTCAGCGCTTTGAGTTCGACGCGGATCGGCAACCGCCCCTGCAGCTCGGGCAGCAGGTCGCTCGGCTTGGCGACGTGGAACGCGCCTGAGGCGATGAACAGGATATAGTCGGTCTTAACCGGCCCGTACTTCGTCGCAACCGTCGTCCCTTCGATCAGCGGCAGCAGGTCGCGCTGCACGCCCTCGCGGCTGACGCTGCCGCCGCGCACGTCGCTGACCGCAATCTTGTCGACCTCGTCCAGGAACACGATGCCGTTCTGCTCGGCGGATTGGACCGCGGCTCGCGCGATGTCTTCGTTATCTAGCCGCTTGTCGGCTTCTTCGTTGACCAGCGCCTCCCACGCCGCCGGAACTTTCATTTTCCGCCGCTTGGTCTGGTTGCGGCCCATCGCCTTGCCCAGCACGTCGCCCAGATTGATCATGCCCACCTGGCCGGGCTGCATTCCGGGCAGATCGAGGTTGGCGAGCGGGTTGGAGCTGTCTTCCAGCTCCAGCTCGATCTCGCGGTCATCGAGGTGGCCAGCCTTGAACCGTTCGCGGAAGGCGGCGCGCGTCGCTTCGCTGGCGTCCTTGCCTGTCAGCGCATCGAGCAGCCGCTTCATCGCCGACTCCTCGGCCGCGTCCTCCACCGCGGCGCGGCGCTGATCGCGCACCAGCCGGATCGCTTCCTCGACCAGATCGCGAATGATTGAATCGACGTCGCGGCCGACATAGCCGACCTCGGTGAACTTCGTCGCCTCGATCTTCAGGAATGGCGCATCGGCCAGCTTCGCCAGACGGCGGCTGATCTCGGTTTTGCCGACGCCCGTCGGGCCGATCATCAGGATATTTTTGGGGGTGATCTCGTCGCGCAGCTCGGCGGAGAGCTGCTGCCGGCGCCAGCGGTTGCGCAGCGCCACGGCCACCGCGCGCTTGGCGTCGCCCTGGCCGACGATGTGCCGGTCCAGCGCGGCGACTACCGCCTTGGGAGTCAGGCCTGCGGTGCCCTGCGGCGTCGACGCGGAGTCGATCTTCAATGCTGCGGCGGCGCTCATTTGGCTTCGATGCTTTCCAGCGTGATGGTTTCGTTCGTGTAGATGCACACGTCGGCTGCGATCTTCATCGCCCTGCGGCAAATCTCTTCAGCCGAAAGTTCGGTATTGTCCGCGAGCGCAATCGCCGCGGACAGGGCGTAATTGCCGCCGCTGCCGATCGCTGCGACGCCGCCCGCGGGCTCCAGCACGTCGCCCGCGCCGGTCAGCACGAAGGTCTCCGACGCGTCGGCGACGATCATCTGCGCTTCGAGGCGGCGGAGGTAGCGGTCCGTGCGCCAGTCCTTTGCCAGCTCGACGGCTGCGCGCTTCAGCTGGCCGGGAAAGCGTTCGAGCTTCGCCTCCAGCCGGTCGAACAGGGTGAACGCGTCGGCGGTCGATCCGGCGAACCCGCCAATCACCTCGGCTTTGCCGCCGAGGCGGCGCACTTTCCTTGCATTCGGCTTGATGACGGTGGCGCCCAGCGTCACCTGCCCGTCGCCAGCGATCACCACGCGGTCGGGGCGGCGCACGGCGAGAATCGTGGTGCCGTGCCAAAGTTGGTTGTCGGTCATTCCTGTCCTTGAAGGTCGCCCAACCGATGAGTGGGCGTTCGCAAGGAACGATGTAGGAACCCGGCAAGCCGCCGCAATCACTTGCGCCGGGGAGGGGCACTGGCTGGGGCGCCTGGATTCGAACCAGGGAATGGCGGTACCAAAAACCGCTGCCTTACCGCTTGGCTACGCCCCACCATGGCGGGAGGATGGCCGCCTAGCGCTGCCCAACGGTGCACGCAATGCGTTGGCGAGCCGCGGCACGATCTCGGGCTCAAAGTCGCCGCGCCGCACCGTCAGCACCAGCACCGCTGCGTAGACGGGCACGCCGAGCACCAACAGCACGGGCGCCAGGCGCGGCTGCCACAAGGCGATCGCACTCGGCACGATGACGAGCGACATATAGACGACGAGGCCGAGCGGCCAGCCGAAGCGATAGGCGATGTGATGGTGCAGATGATCGCGGTCGGCCCGGAAGGGTGAATGACCCCTCAGGCGGCGGGAGACGATCAGGCGCAGCGTGTCATAGACCGGCACCGCGAACAGCAGCGCCAGCTGGCCCGCATCGAAGCGCGCGAAACCGTGGTTGTAGACGTAGATCGCCAGCAGCCCGCACAGCGCCGAAAGGCCGTAGCTGCCCCCGTCGCCCAAAAACAGCTTGCCGCTGAGATTGAACTCCAGCGCCACGAGCAGCCCCGCGGCAAAGGCAGCGAAGACGGGATCGAGGAAGCGCGGCGCGTTGGCCCACAGCACCAGCGCCCAGACGAGCGACATCGAGATGACGATGCCGTTCTTGCCGTCCGCCATGTTGACTGCGTTCAGCAGCCCGGCGAGGCACACGATCGAAAAGACAATGCCCCAGAGGCCGGGCATCAGGATCAGCGGCCAGCCTTCGAATAGCAGGAAGGAGACGCGGAAATCGGGCGCGTAGAGCGCGACCGCGCTGAACACGGTGAGGCTGAACAGCAGCCGCAGCCGTGGCCCCAGGCCAAGCCGGTCGTCGGCCATCCCCGTCAGCAGCAGCGCGCCGACGGCGAACGCCAGCCACGCGAGGTGCGACGACACGAAGGGCGAGCCATCGAGCCCGCCGCGCACCCACAGCGCGACGGCGAGCACCGGCGGCAGCACCGCGAGCCCGCCGACGAGCGGCGTCACCTGCGTGTGCAGCTTGCGGCCGCCCTCCGGATCCGGCCAATCGAGCAGCCCCAGTCCGCGCCCGATCCTGTTCGATAAGAGGCAGACGCCCAGCGCCCAGAGCATGGCGACGGCGGCGGCCCAGATGCTGAACGACGTCGACGGAACCTCCAAGCCGCGCGCCCGGCGGTCCCGTTGCTCCGAAAGAGCCGCCCGGCTATCTGCCGCCCGTGCCAGCAGCAGCTGGCCAGGGAGCAATCCCGTCTAGGCAGGTTTGGGGCAGCGGGGAACAGCCTTCATGTCGATTCTCGTGACCGGGGTGGCCGGGTTCATCGGCTATCACGTTGCCGAGCGGCTGCTCGCGCGCGGCGACGCGGTCGTCGGCATCGACAATCTGAACGACTATTACTCGCCCCAGCTGAAGCGCGACCGGCTGGCGCGGCTGACGGAGCGGTCCGGATTCCGCTTCGCGCAAGTGGACTTCGCCGACCAGGCGCAGTTGCTGGCGGCGCTCAACGGTGTCGATCTGCGCGCGATCGTGCATCTCGGCGCGCAGGCGGGTGTACGCTACAGCCTCAGTCATCCACATGCGTATGTACAATCGAACCTCGTCGGACATCTGAACCTGATCGAGGTCGGCCGTCATCGCGGCGTCGAGCATCTGGTCTACGCGTCGTCGTCTTCGGTCTATGGATCGAACACTAAACTGCCCTTTGCAGTTGAGGACCGGGTGGATCATCCAATCTCGCTCTATGCCGCCACCAAAAAGGCAGACGAGCTGATGAGCGAGACCTACGCGCATCTGTATCGCATGCCGCAGACGGGTCTGCGTTTCTTCACGGTCTATGGCCCGTGGGGTCGGCCCGACATGGCTATGTGGCTGTTCACCGACGCGATCCTGTCCGGCCGTCCGATAAACGTGTTCGGCGAAGGCCGGATGCGCCGCGACTTCACTTACATCGACGACATCGTAACCGGGGTCGTCGCCTGTCTAGATAACCCACCCGCCGACGACAACGCGCCCAAAGCAGGCGGCAGCCGCGGACCGCATAGACTGTACAATATCGGCAATCACCGTTCCGAGGATTTGATGCGCATGATCGGCCTGATCGAGGCCGAATGCGGGCGAGCGGCCGAGAAGCGGCTGCTGCCGATGCAGCCCGGCGACGTGCGCGACACATTCGCGGACATCTCGGCGATTTCAGGCGACCTCGGCTTCCAGCCGACCACTGCGATCGACGACGGCGTGCCGCGGTTCGTGCGCTGGTTCCGGGACTATACCGGCAAGTGAGCCGCTACGGGCTGTGGGCGCTGATCGGGCCCGCAAGCTGGCCGATCTGGTGCCTGATCGCGGGAACCTTCGTGCTGTGGCTGAAATCGGCCCGTGTCCGCTTCGCCCGGCGCGCGCTCGGCGCGGCACTGCTGCTGGTGTTGGTGATTTACGTTCTGCCCGCCGGCGACCTGCTGATGCGACCGCTGGAGGCGCGGTATCCGGCGCTGCCGCTCCGGGCGGTGCGCGGCACCGACATCGTGATGCTGGCGGGCGGCGAGCGGTTGGGAGAATCGGCTGCGAGTGGACAGCCCAATTATGGTGAGCATGGCGAGCGGATGACCGAGGCCGCCGCGCTGGCGCAGGCACTGCCCCAGGCGCGGCTGTGGGCGGTGGGGGGCATCCGTCGGCACCGGAGCGAGAAGTTCGACGCCGACTGGACCGCGCTCGCGTGGCTGAGGCTGGGCGTGGCTCCGGACCGGATCGTGCGCGTGACGGATACGCTTGATACCTGCGGTAATGCCGCCGGGGTGGCTGCGCGCCTGCCGCGGGGAGCGCGGCTGATCCTAGTCACGTCTGCCTTCCACATGCCACGCGCGATGGCGTGCTTCCATGCGGTCGGGCTGGAGCCGGTGCCGTTTCCGGTCGATTGGCAATCGCAGTCGTTCGATCCGTCCGACCCAGCCATGATGGACGTCTCGACAAACGCGCGCCGGTTCAGCGAGGCGACGCACGAATATGTCGGCTTGGTCTATTACCGCCTCAGCGGGCGGACGCGCGAGCTCTGGCCGAGGGCGGCCCGCTAAAGCGACCAGCGGCGGAGGCCGGGCAGATCCTGCCGACGCCAAACGCCCTTGATGTCCGCCAGCAGCCCGTCGGGTTTCAGGATTCCGCTCAGTTCCGCGTGGCCGAGCGCGCGGTAGACCGCGTGCGGAACGGCCGCGACCACGGCGTCATAGCGACGATCGAGCGCCTGCGCGTCGAGCGTCAGGCCATATTCGTGACGCGCTTCGGCTGGGTCGGCAAGCGGATCGTGGACGGTGACGGTGTGGCCGATCCATTCGAGCCTCCGGATCACGTCGACCACGCGGCTGTTGCGCAGATCGGGCACGTCCTCCTTGAAGGTGAGACCGAGCACCAGCACGTCGCCCGCGCGGCCAAGTTGGCCGTGTACCTGATCGGCTACCCAAGCGCCCATGCCATCGTTGATCGATCGGCCCGCCAGGATCACGCGCGGCAGATGCCCAAGTTGCTGCGCGCGGTAACTCAAGTAATAAGGATCGACCCCGATGCAGTGACCGCCAACGAGGCCGGGCTGGAACTTCAGGAAGTTCCATTTGGTCGCCGCGGCATCCAGCACATCAAAAACCGACAGACCCATCTTGCAGAAAATCTGTGTGATCTCGTTGATGAACGCGATGTTGATATCGCGTTGGGCATTCTCGATCACCTTGGCGGCTTCGGCCGCTTTGATCGATGCGGCGCGGAACACCCCGCCCGACGTCACCGCGCCGTATAAAGCGGCCAGCTTCTCAACGACGAGTGGGTTCTCGCCCGAGATGACCTTGATAATACGGTCGACCGTATGCTCGCGGTCGCCCGGGTTGATGCGCTCGGGGCTGTAACCCAGAAAGAAGTCCACGCCGCGCCGTGTGCCGGAGAGGCGCTCGATCTCGGGCCCGCAGATTTCCTCCGTCACACCCGGGTACACCGTCGATTCATAGACGACAATCTGGCCCGAACCGGGCTCGATCACGCTGGAAACCGCCCGCGTGGCACTCATAACCGGCCGTAAGTCGGGCTGATTGGCCTCGTCCACCGGGGTTGGAACAGTGACGATCAGGACCTGCGCCCCACGCGCGGCGGCGATGTCGGTCGAGTAGGCGAGTGCGCTCGCCATTAGCGTCGGCTCGTCGATCTCGCGCGTGCGGTCGTAGCCACGCTGCAACTCGGCGACGCGGCCGGCGTCGATATCGATGCCGATTGTTTCGAAGCGCTTGGCGAGCGCGACGGCGAGGGGCAGTCCGACATAGCCCAAGCCGATGACGGCAACGCGCCCGATTTCCCGCTCCACCTGCAAGCCCCCGTGTTACCGCCCTGAATCGCCCTAGCGCGTCGCGAGGATCGCGAGCGTGGCCACCGACGAGATGAACGAGCTGAGGATCGTTCCGATGTCGCGCGCCACGTCGAGCCCGTAGAGCGGATCGATATTCTTGGGAACAATGATCGTGCTGCCCGGCGGCGGCGCGTACGTGCTGATCCGCCCGAAGCGCTGGCGCACTGGCTGCGCGGCGCCGTTCGGCAGGACGACGAACGCGCGGCGATTGTCGGCGCTGCGACGGAAGCCGCCCGACTGGCGCAGATAGTCGCCAACGGTTTTGCCCTCCACGAACTGCAGTGCGCCCGGGTTGGCGACGTCGCCCAACGCCAGCACGTAGTTCGGTAGCTTCGGCACGAACAGGAAATCGCCGGCTTCCAGCACCGTATCGAGATCGGGCCGCAGCTGGAGCACGCGCGGGTCGGCTTCGACAACCACGCGACCCTGCGCCTCGACATTGTTCAGCTGCTGGACGAATTGCCCGGCTGCTAGGAGCGAATCGCCGTTGCCCTGCGTCCGCCGTGCCGAGATCGACACCAGCGCTTCGTTGAGCTCGCGTGCCGAGCGGCGGAAGCCCTCCTGCTGCGCCTCGCGCACGCTGCGACGCGTGAAGACCGATCCATAAGGGTAGGCGAATGGGGTCAGGCCACCTGCACGCGCGATCAGTTCGGACAGACGCTCACCCTTGCGGATCACATACAGGCCCGGTCGCGACACCTCGCCCGAGAGCAGCACAGAGCCGGGCTCGAAAGCGGGCGTTGCGATCGTGAATCGGATGTCATCGCCCCGGTTGAGCACGAGTCCGGGCAGCGTTCCATCCGGCCCGGCCGTGATGCGGGACTGGACCGCGGCACCGTTCTCCACGCGCACGACATCGGCCGCCAAACCAACCGGATCGCCGAGCAGCCCCTCGGCAAGGCTGGCGAGCGTGGCTGCGGGCGTTGGCCCCGCGACGGGATACGCGCCCGGGCGGCGGACCGAACCACCAACGCTCACCGCGTGCTCGATTAGCACCGGCAGCAGCTCGGGCTCCTCCTGGAACACAGCGGGGCACAGCGCCGGGTCGGGCGATTCGTCGGCCGGCCGAGGTTCTGCCGAGGGTGCGGGGGTTTGGCCGACCTGCTGCCTTGCCACGCCGGTCTGGCCCTGCTGCGCCTGTGCCGACTGACCGTTCCCGAACGTCGCCGCGCGCGACACGCCGGCCGCGTCGCTCGGCGCGCGCTGCGAAAGGCTGCGCGCGACGTTCGCGACCTCGCCCGTGCGCGTCTGAAAGCTGCCACGTGTGACGGTGATGTAGCGCTGGCTCTGCGTGTCGCGGACCAGTTGCTCCAGCCGTGAAAGGCCGCGACAGCTGGGCGTGGGGTTGGGCTGGCCGAGCACGATGTTTCGCACCGCCGGATCGTTCAAGAATGCGACGTCAGATCGGCTGAGAACGTAGAGCCGGTCCTCGTCCGAAAGCGCGACGTCGCCGCCACCGCCCAGCGCGCGGGAAAGATCGACGACTTGGAAGCGCCGCGCTCCGGTGACAGCATCGCGCGTCAGGCGGACGGCGGCTTGCAGGTAGGTGTCAGGCAGCAGCTCACCGACCGAGCCGATCAGCGCGCGGACGGTCGAGGCGACAGTCAGAGGACGGGGACCGGGATCTTGCACATAACCGCGCAGCAGCACACGCCCGGCAACGCCGCCGACGCTGCCGGTATAAACCTGGAAGGCATCGCCCGCGAGCAGCAAGGTCGACGGGCTGGCCCGCAGCAGCACTTCCTGTCCGTTCGATGCGATACGGCTGATCGTAAGGTCCTGCCCGCGTGGCCGCAGCGACCCGCCCGCATAGGCAAGCGCCGTGGCGACGGTGGTGCTGCCGCGCACTTCATAAATGCCGGGCCGCGCTACGCCCCCCGCAACAGCGATTGTGCCGCCGATGACCGGCACGATGATCCGGTCACCCTCGCTCAACCGCACCGAAGGCGGCGCACCGATACCGAGCAGGCCGTAGAGATCGACGGTGCGCGAGCTACCTCCGCGGACGATCCGAACGCTCCGCAGCGAGCCCGATTTCCGCACTCCCCCCGCCTGCGCGAGCGCGGCGGTAATGTCCGAGAGCGACGTGACTTGGTACTGACCCGGTCGTACCACCTCGCCGCCGACGAACACCGAGACCGCGCGCACCGAGCCGACCGAAAGATCGACAGTGGTGCCAAGCAGCGTGCGCCGCGTTGCGGCCGCCAGTTCGCGTTCGACCGAGCCGACCGTGCGGCCCGCGGCGCGGACCGGCGGAAGCTCGCCGACGATCAGCCGCCCCTCCCGGTCGACGCGCGCGGTCTGCGTGCGGTTGGTGGCGCCACGGAAGCTGACGACCAACTCGTCTCCAACGCCGAGCACATAGCCGCCACCGAGCGATCCGGTCAGCGCGCCCGCGCCTGAGCCCGCGCTGCCGGAGCGGAACAGGTCATAGCCGAATTGCGTCAGCCGCGGCTGGCCGGTGCGCTGGCGGAACTCACGTTCGATGGGGGAAGCGGGTTCAATCTGCTCGAGCTCGACGCGCGAGCGGGCGCGCAACACCTCGATCTCCTCAGGCGTCAGCTCGCGCGTGGTGCGCGGCGGCAGAACCTGGCCATTGCCGCCAGTGCGAGCCGCATCCAGCTGGTCCGATCCGCTACCCGCTTGGCCGCTGCCCAACTGCTGCTGCAGGCGTTGCAGCGTGGCGGCATCGACCTGCGCAGCGGCCATGCGCGGCGCAGCGATGAACAGCGCGGCGCACATCAGGGCCGGCGCGAGCCGTCGTAGCATTCTCAGCAAAACAGCTTCCCGAAAAGGGCGTTGGCCTGGGTGGCGGGTGCTTAGGTTCGCGCCATCCGCGCGTCAATCAGCGAGCGTGCCGCTCCGCCAGGTTGGCGAGCACCGCGCGGTCGGCACGCGCCAGTACGCCCATCTCGCCCGAGACCAGCTGGGAGTCCGCATGCGTCTGCGACTCCGCAATGGAGCCAGTACCCTGCGAGCCGAATGCGGGCAGGACCGCCAGGGCGGCCGCCAACCCGATCGATCGCTTGCGAACACTCATTACGTCACCTCTGTGCACTTTTGCGGGCAGCTTCCGGACGTGAACAACCGCCCACACGGCATTGAAATATCAGATCAACTTGCGAATGTCGAAACTAGCCACCGCGCCAGATGGTCCACCCGTCTCAACGGTTGCCGATCACGCCACGTGAAACTGCCACATAATCTTCACGCAATTGACGCGACAACGCCCCCACTTCAAACCGCCAGGGCCCGATTTCGGAAATCGGCGTCACTTCGGCTGCCGAACCGGTAAGAAATGCTTGCTCAAAGCTTTCTAACTCCTCCGGCCAGACCTCACGTTCAACGACATCAATGCCGCGCTTGCGTGCAAGTTCCATGACGGTGCGGCGCGTGATGCCATCGAGGAAGCAATCGGGCGTGGGTGTTATCAATTGGCCACTACGAACGAAGAAGATGTTGGCCCCCGTCGCCTCGGCGACGCGACCGCGCCAATCGAACATCAGCGCGTCGTTATAGCCTGCGTTCTCGGCCTCGTGCTTTGACAATGTGCAGATCATGTACAGGCCCGCTGCCTTGGACGCTGTGGGCGCGGTGTAGGGCGCGGGGCGGCGCCAGCGGGCGATATTGAGCCGCAGGCCACGCTCGATCACGTCGTCGCCAAAATAGGCGCCCCAGTACCAGCAGGCGATCGCGAGGTGCGGTTTGGTGCGCTGCGCCGCAACGCCCATCTGCTCGGATCCGCGCCAGGCGATCGGGCGCATGTAGGCGTTTTCCAGCCCGTTCGCCTTCAGCGTCTCCATGCACGCGGCGTCGATCTGCTCGCGCGTCCAGGGGAGTTCAAAGCCGAGTATGCGCGCGCTATTGATCAGGCGCTGGCTGTGTTCGGACAACTTGAAGATCGTGCCGCAATAAGCGCGCTGACCTTCGAACACAGCGCTCGCATAATGCATCGCGTGCGTCAGGACGTGGACGTTCGCCTCGCGCCAGGGAACCAGCTTGCCATCGAACCAGATCCAGCCGTCGCGGTTGTCAAAAGTGGGTTCGACCACGGCGTTCACCCCAAGCGCTCTTGATGTTGCAGTGCAGCACGTAGAGCGCGGGACGTGAAAGTCAAACCGCGGCGGCTGACGACCCTTCCAAGAATACTGAATCCAGCTCGGGTTCGGAGCCGATTTTGAGGGTCCGGCCCGCCCAGCGTTCGGCCAATCCCAGTCGAGCGTCGAGGCGGCGCATCGTCTGGCCGAGGTCAGGGTCGTCGTCGCTGAGCCAGACCAGGCCAGTGTCTGCGAGGATCGCTGCCACCGCGTTCACGCGGGCGAAGCCGCCAAGTCCTTGCGTCGGCACTCCAGCCGCGCCCGCCATCCGCGCAGCCGCGCGGCCGACCAGCGTGGCCATCGCCAGCGCAAGACCCGGCGCGGTCCGCGCCTCGCCGAGCAGCCGGGAATGCGCGGCACGGGCGGGGGCGAGCGCATCAAAGCGCGCCATGATCAGATCGAACAGACGGTCGCGTGGAGTTGCGGTGCTGTCGGGCGTGCCTGCGCTCTCCAGCGCGGCGTGGTCCGCGGCGTCGGCCATGCGTTCCAGCGCGCGCCAGGGGTCGGCTGCGACGGCGGCCGTGTCGGCCAGCGATAGCCCACCCGCCACCGCCGCGTCGGCCAGCGTGCCGCGCGTCCAGCCGCGCTCGGCCCACGCGCTTGCCCATCCGATCAGTGCTTGATGCATCAGGCCACCTCCCGGCCGAGTTCAGCCGAGCGGCGCGCTGCCGCCCGGATCGTATCGCGCATCAAGGTGGAGAGCGCGCCGGTCCCGTCCAAGACCTCCAGCCCCGCCTGCGTCATGCCGTTCGGGCTGGTGACCTCGGCGCGGAGCTCGGAGAGGGCACGGCCATCGAGCAGCGCCAGCATGCCCGAGCCCGCGATCGTCTCCAGCGCCAGCCGGTCAGCGAGCTCGGGCGGCAGTCCGGCGACGCGGCCACCGGCGCCCAGCGCTTCGATAAAGCGAAAGAGGAACGCGGGAGCGCTTGCCGAAACCGCGCTCGCTGCATCCATGTCGGCCTCGCTCACCTGATGCGTGCGGCCGAGCGCACCCATCAGCGCCGCCGCCGCATCGTGGTCGGCTTGCGTCGCGCCCGCGCCCGCGGTCAGCAGGGTGACACCCAGGCCGACGCGCACCGCGGTGTTGGGCAGCGCCCGGATCAAGCGTGCACCGCGGAGCCGCTCGCCGAGCGTCGACAGTGTGGCCCCCGCCAGCACCGACACCACCAGGACGCTCTCGACATAGGGGCCGAGCGCCTGCGCGGCTTCGGCAAGCTTTTGCGGCTTGACAGCGAGCACGATGACCGACGGGCGGGGCAGATCGGGCGCCGGCGCTGGCGCATAGGCGACGCCGCCGGGCAGCTCGCTCGGCGAGGGGTTGATCGCGGTCACTCTCTGCGGCCGCAGCCCCGCCTTCAGCCACCCCGCGAGCATCGCCTGGCCCAGCTTGCCGCACCCGACGAGCCAGATCGGCCCAATCCCGGAGAGATCGGTCATGGGACGGTTCCTTCCCAAAGCATGCCGCAAGCGCAAGCCAGCGCCGCGGGCCGTCGCGCTATTCCGTAGTGTTAGGCTTCGCCTGCGACGTCGATCAGCGCAGCCGCGAGCGCCTGGCGGGCGTCGTGCGCGCCTCCGATCACGAACTGAAACGCTGGGTAATACCGGTCGCACTCGTCGAGCGCAGCGTCGATCAGCGCCTCGGCCTCTGCAGGATCAAGCGAAGCGTCGGCCTCATCCTCCTCGCGGCCGCGCGGCAGCACGGCGGCGTGGCGGAAGAGGAGCTGGCCATCGTTCGACCACAGGTCGAAATGGCCGAGCCAAAGCTGCTCGTTGACGCGGCCGGCCAGCTCGTAAGCCGCAGCACGCCGCTCCTCGGGCACCGACAGGCCGGTAAGCGCGACGACCTGGAGCACGCTGTCCTCGTCGCGCCACAGCGCACGAAGCTCGTACGTGCCCCACGCGCACTCGACCGATGCGACGATCTCCTCGTCGCCGTGGCGCTCGCACGCCCAGCCGCTGCGGGTGAAATGCGCTTCCAAAATGTCGATCGGCGCGCCCGGCGCGGCCTCGTGCTCGAACTCGAGCTGGAGCAGGTCGTCGGCGCTCAAGCTATGGGATCCGTCGCGGGTTGGGCGGGCGCAGCGCCGCCGCGCATGGCGGCGAGCTCGGCCTTCAGCGCTTCCACCTCGGCGCGCGCGGTCGCGGCCATCTCGCGCACCGCGTCAAACTCCTCGCGGGTGACGAGGTCGCCGCCGACCCAGTCGCGCAGCTTGTCGCGGAACTGCTGCTCAAGCTCGCGGCCCATGCCCGCAAGCGTGCCCATCGCACCGGTGGTCACCTTGGCGAGATCGTCAAAAAACTGGTTCTGGCCTTGCATCCGTTCAGACCCTTGCCTTCCGGGCGGATAGCCCGACAGTCGCCGCATATAGGGCCACCGCCCGCGGACTCCTAGCGCCCGCGCTCGGCGGCCAGCAGGAACTCCCGATTTCCTTGTGGACCGGTGATCGGGCTTGGCTCGATCCCCAGAACGTTCCACCCCTGCGCTACCATCCAGCCAGCAACTTCGGCGCAGACGCGGGCATGGACGGCCTCATTGCGCACAACGCCCTTGGGCGCCTCGGCCGGCCCGGCTTCGAACTGCGGCTTGATCAGCGCCACCACCCGCGCGTCGGCGCCCGCGAGCGCAAGCGGCGCGGCAAGCACCGTGCGCAGACCGATGAACGATGCGTCGCAGACGATCAGGCCGATGGGGAGCGGGACCTGCGCGCGGGTCAAGTGGCGGGCGTTGGTCTTTTCCAGCACCGTCACGCGCGGATCGGTGCGCAGCTTCTGATCGAGCTGGCCGTAGCCCACGTCGACCGCGAACACGCGCGCTGCTCCGCGGGTCAGCGCGACGTCGGTGAAGCCGCCGGTCGACGCGCCGATATCGAGTACGGTGAGGCCGCCGAGGTCGGTCCAGCCGAAATGCTGCAGCGCGTGCTCCAGCTTGACCCCACCGCGGCTGACCCACGGATGATCGCGGCCCTTGACGGTCAGCGCGGCATCGGCCGCTAGCTGCTCGCCCGCCTTGGCCACCCGCCGCTCGCCCGCAAATACCAGTCCCGCCAGGATCAGTGCCTGCGCCCGCGCGCCGCTTTCTGCGAGGCCGCGGTCAACGAGCAGCCGATCAGCGCGGATCTTGGCCATCACGACCTGCATATCGCGCTTCCCCGATTTGGGGAGGGGTCGAGCGAGGGATCGATGGCCCATGACCTCGCTTCTTGGCACACCAGCGGCGGCACGGTGATCGGCACCACCCCGGCGACCAGCGTGACCGGCTCCTTCGGCGGGATGCATGGTTCGCCCAAAGTCGTCGCGTCGGGAGCGGGCTGTTCCCCTCGATCGGCACGGTTGCCCCCGCCTTCAGCATCCCCGCCCTTGCCGAACGGGCGGCGGCGCGCATGATCGCGCATCTGGGAGAGTTCGATGGCTGACCAGCCCATGCCTGCCACCACCCGCCGCGGCGCACTTGCCGCGCTGGGGCTGATGCCGTTCCTGTTCGATGGCACGCTGCGCGAGGCGACCGCCGCGGAGGCGAAGGCGGGCGGCGCCGCATACCGCGTGCTGAACGCCGGCGAGGTGCGCGCGCTGGAAGCGTTCGGCGAGGTGCTGCTGCCCGGCGCGCGGGCGGCCGGCGTCGCGCACTATGTCGATGCGCAGCTGGCGCGCCCGCCTGCCGATTCGCTGCTGATGCTGCGCTATCTGGACGTGCCGCCGCCCTATGACGGGTTCTACAAGGCGGGGCTGGCTGCGCTCGACAAGCACGCGGGGGGATCGTTCGCCGCTTTCGCTCCGGACAAGGCGGCCGAGCTGGTGCGCGCGCTCAGCGCCGCGCCCGCGCCCGACTGGGCAGGGCCGCCATCGCCGCTGTTCTATTTTGCGGTGCGCGCCGACGCGGTCGACGTGATCTATGGCACGATGGCCGGGTTCGCGAAGCTCGGCATTCCGTACATGGCGCATATCGAGCCGTCGGCCCCGTGGTGAGCGACGAGCCCGGCGATATGGTGATCTGAGGGGCGGGCGCGGCCGGGCCGATCTCCGCAGGCTCGCTCGCCCGCCGCGCCGCGCGGCGAGTGCGGGTGGTCGAGCGCGGGTCGACGGCGGCTCGGCTCGCTTCCAGCCGTGCCCGCGTCGTGGCGCTCGCGGCGAACCGACCGAGCCGTGGGCGGGCGTATCGGCCGAAACGCTGCTCAACCGTGGGGCGAGCGGCCGGGGGGCGCCCGCCGTTGCAGCAGGCAAAGCTGCGCTTGATCGCGCACCCGCCGCCCGCGCAGACCGCGATTGCCGGGAAGCATATCAGCTGCCAGTCCGACCGGGATTGCCTCGGCATTTACCAAGTAAGCAAAAATGCGCTCGACAGCGTAACCAGTATTGCTTAGACGGCTTCACCGCAGCGGTGCTTTGCGTATCAGGAGTCAGCGGTGCGTAAGGTTAGTTTGGGCGATATCACCAAGGCGGTCCTGGCGGGGGCGAGTCGGTTCGCCCGCGATCGGCGCGGCACAGCCGCGATGGAGTTCGGCATCGCGCTGCCGATCCTGATGATCCTGACCTTCGCGATCATCCAGTACGGCACGATGATGTTCGCCTATAACAGCATGTATAACGGCGCGCGTACCGCCGCCCGCGAACTTGCGACTAGCGTGTCGAACGAGACGCAGGCGGCTGCGACTGCGCGCGCCCAGCTGGTCGGCTGGCTGCAGACCGCGAACTGCCCGGCCACCAGTTGCGTGATTACGGCGAGGGACACGTCAACGACTGGCACCAATTACGTGCAGGTGACCGTCACCGCGCCCGGCAACAAGGCGGGGCTGATCAACCTGACTCCCGCGCCGGCGACGCTGACCGCAACGGTCAATTTCCGCAAGGAATGATGCGGAGTCTCGCTCGCCGCCTCGCCACCGACGAGTCCGGTTCGACCGCAATGTGGGTGGCGGCGACAATCGCTGTGTTCGTAGCGGCCGCGTCACTGACGCTCGACGGCGGACTGCTCTACCTCACCAAGAACCGTCTCCAGGTCGCGGCGGATGCTGCCGCGCTTGCGGGCGCAAGCCAGCTGACGGTGTCTGACAGCGCGGTGCAGACCGCGGCGATCGCGGTCACGAACCTCAACCTACCGAACCAGAGCGCGCTGGTCGCAGCCGATGTGCAAACGGGGACGTGGGCGAATAACGCGTTCACTGCGAACACTACGCCCAAGAACGCGGTGCGTGTGACAGTGCGCCGAACCGTTGCCAGTAACAACCCCGTCACAATGGTGTTCGGCGGTGGCGGGTCGGCTAGACGCAACGTCATTGCGACCGCAGTCGCGGCGCGGCAGGGCGGCCAGCCGGACGCGTGCTACACGTTTGGTTTCGTTGCCGCGGGGCAGGTGCTGTTCAACAGCGGCAACCGCGCCACCAACATGTGCTTCCACGGCCAGAACAACGTCGTGCTAAACTCGGGCCTTACCTTCACCAATAGCAAGGTCACTACCAACAATCCCAATTTCGGGCCGGATAACCGGACTTCGGCTGAAAAGGCTCAGATGACTGTCGGTATCCGCAGTCTTCTACCGGTCGACGCCCAAAACCTTGCTACCCGCATCAGCGCGCTGGAGAATGGCACAGGGCCATATCCCAGCTATCTCGACGGCACGGTGATCCGGGTTCAGAATTTCCCCTCAAATTACGTGCAGGGCAAGTTTTACATCGTCCAGAATACACCTAATCTCAGCGGCAACTATCAGAATGTCGGGATTTACTCAAAGCAGGGTATGAATCTCAACGGAAACAGCAGCTTCCAGAACGTGCTGCTGATCTCCGAAGGCAACATGAACGTGAACACACCCGTTTCCTTGGGCGATCCGAATTACTGCAGCACCGGTAACGGATCGGTGCTGATTATGACGAAGCAGGCACTTAATCTGAATGGCGGAACGGCGATGTACGGTCTGCAGGTTCTGTCCAGCGGAACGGTCACACTGAACTCCACTATCAGCACAGCTTACACGGTAACCGTGCAGTCCGCGCAGGACATCATCACGAACATGGTAAGCACCGGTCAGTGTAACTACAGCAACTTCGCGTTCTATACCGGTGGTGCCGGATCGGACCTTAGCAGCAAGTCCAAGCTGGTGCGCTGACGGGGCGCGACGCCCGACAAGCGCGCTCCGTCCTGCCATCGTCGCCCGGCGAGCTGAGGCGCAGCTATCGCGCGGTGCATTGATGACCGCCGCGACCTTCGCCGGGCTCCAACCCGCGCGGTGCTCTGCCCGGCGTTCCGTTGGCAGCAGCGCCGTCTGGCGGGCCGCTCAGCTGGCGGGAGTGGCAGCCAGATCGAGCACCGCCGCCCACTCCGCAGCGGTCACCGGCTGCACCGACAGGCGGCTGTTCTTGACGAGCACCATCGCTGCCAGGCGCGGATCGGCCCTGGCTTCCGCCAGCGTTACCGGGCGTGCAAGGGGCCGCACGGGCTCGACGTCCACGGCCACCCACTTCGGGTCGGCCGGGTCCGGGAACGCCTCGCGAACCACGCGGGCGATCCCGACGCAGGCTTTCCCCTCGTTCGAATGATAATAAAGGCACTCGTCGCCGAAGCGCATCGCGCGCAGGTTGATGGCGGCGCTGGCGTTTTTGACTCCGTCCCACACCGTACGGCCATCACGGACCAGATCGTCCCAGCTATAGACACGAGGCTCGGACTTGATGAGCCAGTACTCCATTAATTGGCATCACCCATGCGGAGCGCTGCGATGAACGCCTCCTGAGGAATGTCAACGCTGCCATATTGGCGCATTTTCTTCTTGCCTTCTTTCTGCTTCTCCAGCAGCTTTTTCTTGCGCGTGATGTCGCCTCCATAGCATTTTGCAGTCACATCTTTTCGCATCGCGCTGATCGTCTCGCGCGCGACAACGCGGCCGCCGATCGCTGCCTGGATCGGGATCTTGAACAGGTGGCGCGGGATCAGGTCTTTCATCCGCTCGCAAATGTGACGGCCGCGTGGCTCGGCGGACGCGCGGTGGACGATCATCGACAGAGCGTCCACGGGCTCGTTGTTGACGAGCAGCGTCATCTTCACGAGGTCGCCCGTGCAATAGCCGATCTGCTCATAGTCGAAGCTGGCATAGCCGCGGCTGATCGACTTCAGCCGATCATAGAAATCGAACACCACCTCATTCAACGGCAGCTCATACCCTACTTGCGCGCGTCCGCCGACATAGGTGAGTTCGGTCTGTATGCCGCGCCGGTCCTGGCAGAGCTTCAGGATGCTGCCGAGATACTCGTCGGGCGTGAAGATGGTCGCCTTGATCCACGGCTCCTCCACCTCGGCGATGCGCACCGGATCGGGCATGTCGGCGGGGTTGTGCAGCTCGATCACCTCGCCGTCGGTCAGGTGGACGCGATAGACGACGCTCGGCGCGGTTGTGATCAGGTCGAGATCGTACTCGCGGCTGAGGCGCTCCTGGATGATCTCCAGGTGCAGCAGCCCCAGGAAACCGCAACGGAAGCCGAAGCCGAGCGCTGCCGAGGTCTCCATCTCGAAGCTGAAGCTCGCATCATTCAGACGCAGCTTGTGGATCGAGTCGCGTAGCTTTTCGAAGTCGGCCGCGTCGGTTGGGAACAGGCCGCAGAACACCACCGGCTGCACCTCGCGGAAGCCGGGCAAAGCTTGGTTGGCGGGGCGCCGCGCATCGGTGATGGTGTCGCCGACGCGTGCTTGCGCGACCTCCTTGATCTGGGCGGTGATGAAACCGATCTCGCCGGGGCCAAGCGCTTCCATCTGTTCGATCTTCGGGCGGAATGCGCCGACGCGATCGACCAGATGCTCGGTTCCTGCGGCCATGAACTTCACTGCCATGCCGCGCTTTAAGACGCCGTCGACGACACGCACCAGGATGACCACTCCCAGATACTGATCGTACCAGCTGTCGACCAGCATCGCCTTCAGCGGCGAGGTCTCGTCGCCCTTGGGATGCGGGATGCGCTCAACGATCGCTTCCAGCACCTCGTCGATGCCCAGCCCGGTCTTGGCGCTAGTCAGCACGGCGTTCGACGCGTCGAGACCGATCACTTCCTCGATCTGCGCCTTCACGCGCTCAGGCTCGGCCGATGGCAGATCGACCTTGTTGATGACGGGCACGATCTCGTGATCATGCTCGATCGACTGATAGACATTTGCAAGCGTCTGCGCTTCGACACCCTGCGCGGCATCCACCACCAGTAGCGCGCCCTCGCATGCGGCGAGGCTGCGCGACACTTCATAGGCAAAGTCGACGTGCCCAGGCGTATCCATCAGGTTCAGCACATAGTCCCTGCCATCGCGCGCCTTGTAACTCAGCCGCACCGTCTGCGCCTTGATCGTGATCCCGCGCTCCTTCTCGATGTCCATATTGTCGAGAACCTGTTCGGTCATCTCGCGCGCAGTTAGACCACCGGTACGCTGGATCAGCCGGTCGGCCAGTGTGGACTTGCCGTGATCAATGTGGGCAATGATCGAGAAGTTGCGGATTTGGGAGAGTACGGCGGTCATGATGGCTGCGACCTAGCGTGCCCCGGCGGGCGGCGGAAGGGGACGCCTGACCGCAGCCGGGCGCGGCTGTTACGGGCGACGCTCTGCGACGAAGTCGGCGCCGTGCTGAAGCGCGCGCAGTGTCGACTTCGCCTCCGCGCTCGCCCGCGCGGGGCGGGAGGGCTTGGACAGAGGGCAGCGGGAGGCATGGGAGGCAAGCTGCCCAGCAAATCTCCCACATTGCAATCATGGCCGCGCGTGATCGTCCCTCAGGCCGCGGCTTCGGCGATCTCCCCGGCGGCGGCGCGGGCAAGCGCGCGTTCCAGTGCGTCGAGCTCGGAGGGATCGGTGATGCGGCGGCCGCGAGCGTCGACCAAGTAGAACACGTCGTTGGCGCGTGCGCCATAGGTCGCGATGTGCGCCGAGCGGACGGTGGCGCCAAAGCGGTGGAGTGCGTCGGTCAGATCGTGGAGCAGCCCGGGACGGTCGAGCGCGCCGACCTCCGCGACTGTGAACCGGCTGCTGATCTTGTTCGACAGGTAGATGCTAGGTTGCGAGCTGAACGCCGCGGCACGTCGGCGCGGTAGCGGGCGCGTGCGGAGTGTCGCCAGCTGATCGAGCTGGCCGGTGACGGCTGCTTCGATCAGCGCCTCCACGCGCCGTAGCCGCCGCGGCTCGTCGAAGGGGCCGCCGAGCGGATCGGCGACGGTGAAATTGTCCAGCGCGCGACCGTCGGCGGTCGTATGAATGCGTGCGTCCACCACCGAGGCGCCCGATAATGCGATTGCACCTGCCAGTCGGGCGAACAGACCGGGCGTGTCGGGCGCGTAGACCGCGATCTGCGTCGCGCCCGCAGCGGGATCAGCGACGGATCGCGCGCAGACCGCTCGGCCCGCTCGGCAGTCGGCGATCAGGCGGGCGTTCGCCTCGATCACGTCGGCTGGTTCGGCGACCCAGTAGCTGTCGGGCAGGTTGGCCGCGTAGGCTTCGGTTTCCGCAGCGCTCCAGCCCAGCGCCGCGCCCAGTCGCGCCTGCCGCGCGGCGACGACCGCAGCACGGCGGCCATGCTCCATATGGCCCAGACGCAGCCGCTCCTCGGCACGCTCATACAGCTCGGCGATCAGCTGCGCCTTCCAGCGCGTCCACACGCCCGGCCCGACCGCGCTGATGTCGACCGTCGTCAGCACCGTCAGCAGCCGCAGCCGCTCGAGCGAACCGACGGCGGAGGCGAACGCGGCAATCGTCTCCGGGTCGGAAAGGTCGCGCTTGAACGCGGTCGCGCTCATCAGCAGGTGCCAGCGGACGGCCCATGCAACCGTTTCGGTCTCGGCGGGGGTCAGTCCCAGCCGCGGGCACAGCGTCTCGGCGATTTCGGCGCCCAGGATGCTGTGGTCGCCCTTGCGGCCCTTGGCGATGTCGTGGAGCAGCACCGCCACGTAGAGCGCGCGGCGCGACGACAGCTGGTGCGCGATCCGGCTGGCGAGCGGGTAGTCGCTGGCAAGGCTGCCGCGCTCCACGCGCGACAGCAGACCGATCGCGCGGATCGTGTGCTCGTCGACTGTGAAATGGTGGTACATGTCCCACTGCATCTTGGCAGCAACGCGCCCGAAATCGGGCACGAAGCGGCCGAAGACGCCGCATTCGTTCATCTGTCGGAGCAGCGTCTCGCTGTCGCGCGGGCTGGTCAGCACCTGGAGGAACCAGACGTTAGCCTGGCGGTCCGAGCGAACGCGCTCGTCGATCAGCCCGCTGTCGCGCGCGGCGAGGCGCAGCGCGCCGGGATCGACTTCCAGCGCATTCGCTTCGGCCGCCGCAAACAGCGACAGCAGGCGCGTCGGATCGTCCTTGAACCAGCCATCGGACGGCGCGGTGACGCGGCCGCGGCGTAGCGCGAAGCCCATCAGCGCCTTTGGGCGGCGCATGATCGGCGGCAGCCAACCGCGGCTGCCGAAGCGTTCTTCAAGCTGCGTCAGGAACACGCCGGTCAGCGCGCCGACTTCGCGCGCGTGCAGGAAATAATGGCGCATGAAGCGCTCGGCACCGCTCATGCCCGGCCGGTCCTGATAGCGCAGGCGCCGCGCGAGCTCGGGCTGCATGTCGAACGTCACCCGCTCCTCCGCGCGGCCCGCGAGGCTGTGCAATTGCCAGCGTACCGCCCAAAAGAAGCGCTCGGCACGCTCCAGCGTCTTCAGTTCGGAGGCGGATAGGAGCCGTTCACGCACCATCGCCACGCGCACGTCGTTTCGGTGAAGATAGCGACCGATCCAGAACAATGTCTGGATGTCGCGCAGACCGCCCTTGCCATCCTTCAGATTGGGTTCGACGACATAGCGGCTGTCGCCCAGCTTACGGTGGCGTTCGCTGCGCTCGGCGAGCTTGTCGGCGATGAAGCGCGCCGCAGTTGGCTGCACAACCTCGCGGCGAAAGCGTTCGAAGGCCTGCGCGGAGAGCGCGGCATCTCCCCAGATCAGCCGCCCCTCCAACAGCGCGGTGCGGACGGTGAGGTCGGTCTTCGCGACACGCACCAGCTCGTCGAGAGAGCGCACCGCGTGGCCGAGCTTTGGCCCGATGTCCCACAGCGCGTAGAGCGTCGACTCGATCACCTGCTCGGTCCACGGCGAGGGCCTGCCCGGTGTCACGAAGAGCACGTCGATGTCGCTATGCGGAGCTAGTTCGCCGCGGCCGTAGCCGCCCACCGCGATAATCGCGAGCCGTTCGAACGCAGTCGGCGCGCCGTGCGGGTGGAGGCGTTCGGCGACAAAGCCGGCGAGGAGGCGGAGGAGGCCGTCCATCAGCGTCGCGTGATCGCGCGCGAGACAGGCTCCCGCGCCGGGTTGCGCCTCGGCGCGGGCGGCGAGTTCGGCGCGGCCGCGCTCCAGCCCCGCCTTTAGCAGTCGCGCCGCCCTGCTGCGCAGAGC
The DNA here is from genome assembly GCA_032249695.1 of Sphingomonadaceae bacterium. Lineage (GTDB taxonomy): Bacteria > Pseudomonadota > Alphaproteobacteria > Sphingomonadales > Sphingomonadaceae > JAVVHE01. Next base: position 27,036 of record JAVVHE010000009.1, read on the forward strand.
GGGGCCGTCGGGCAGATTGCCCAGATCGACGGAGGCAAGCGAGAACAGCGGGGAATCGACCATGCGCCCGCGACTATGGGGCGGCGGCAGGCGCGCGGGAAGCGGGCCGGGGCGTGCCGGGAGGGGCTTGGCTGCCGCACCAATGAGGCGCAGACTGCGCGCCAAGGCTAGGGGCGGACCGGCGATGAGAGGCGAAGGCGTGCGATCAGAACCGATGCCGTGCGTTGAGACCGATGCGGTAGCTGCTGCGGCTGAGCGAGCGAGAGTGCACGGCGCCACGGCCATCATGCGGCGGCCGGGAGCCCGGGACGGCACCGCGGCGGTGCTGCGCGACTGTACGGGACCGCGGTTCAGCTCGTGCGCGGGCGCAGCGTGAGGACGCCGCCAGCCCATTGCAGCACCCGGCGACGCCCGGGGCAGGGCCGTCCTTCGGGCTGGAGCGCTCGGCTAGCCCGGCCGTGGCTGCAACGGGCAGCGGACCGGCTGACGGCCGGGCTGAGATTGGCGCTGCTGGGATCGGTCGCGATTGGCGCCGCAGCGCTCGCGCAGCCGGCGCCAGCCCCGCCGCTCGCGCCCGCGCCGAGCGTCACGCCCGCCAACCTGCCGCCCGTCGCCGAGCGCGACGTGGTACTGAAGGACTTCGTCTTCCACGACGGTGCGCGCCTGCCCGAAGTCCGGATGCACGTTCGCACGCTTGGCAGCCCGCACCGCGACGCTGCGGGGCAGATCGACAACGCGGTGCTGATCCTCCACGGCACGGGCGGCAAGGGTGCCACCTTCCTGCGCCCGATCTTCGCGGGCGAGCTGTTCGGCCCCGGGCAGCCGCTCGATACCGGCCGCTATTTCATCGTCATTCCCGACAGCCTCGGCCACGGCGGCTCGTCGAAGCCCAGCGACGGGATGCGGATGCGCTTCCCGCGCTACAACTACGCCGACATGGTCGAGGCCGAGCGGCGGATGCTGGCGGAAGGCTTCGGCCTTACGCGCCTGCGGCTGATCCTAGCACCTCGATGGGCTGTATGCACGCCTTCGTCTGGGGCACCGAGCGTCGCGCAGCATCGGCAAGTCCAGTCGCTGGGCGGGATTGTTTCCACGAAGCGCACCTGATTATTCGAGCAATTCGGCACCGCGCCCTGTCGAACTCAATGGAATTATGAGTACTTCCGCCTAAGCCATTCAAACACAAGCAGCTGATCCTGTGACCGCGCGCGGCGCACCTGCGCGAAAAGCTTGATCGCTGTTGGCCGGTCAGCTGTCAGGTTGGAGGCGCCCTCATTACACAAGAACAGATCGCGCGAAGATTGCTTGGCTCATCGGAGCCACCCATCGACTTGTCCATTATATGTCCAATGTGCAGGCGCGTCTTTCGCGATGGATCATCAGGATGCGGCTCGCCCGCCGCAGCGCCGCACATCTGACAGGTAAAACCGTTCCGGTCGAGAACAAAGGCCCTCACCTCCTTGGACACTGTCCGTTCAAAAGCGGGTTCCGGCGTAGCGCTGATCAGTAGGTATTGGCCGGGTTTGAGGTCCGAGCGATCATTATGTGTCAGGATACGATATCCCTCTTCATCGCGAAGCTCGCGCACTCGGCGCGCCCACTCGCTAATGCCGCCCGCAGCCGAACGTAACTCTGCACTGTCCATCACTCGACCGAGGTTGGACAGGAAGTGGTCGCGCAATTTAGCCCGCGCACCCAATTTTGTTCTCCCAACCGTAGGCGCGGTTCAGCGCGTCCCGAATCGCGACGCCGAGGGCGCGTGCCACGGGTGGCGGAAAAGCATTTCCGACCTGGCGGTAGCTGACGGTTTTACCACCGGCGAACGCCCAATCGTCCGGAAAGCCTTGGATTCGCGCAGCCATGCGGACGGTGAGGCGCGGCATGCCCGTGAAATTTGGCTCCGGTGGCTCGTTGGCGAGCGTCCGACCCTCGACACCGAGCGCGGCCCACGCTTGGCGAGCCCTAGTCGGCCCGAGATCGGGGCCGCCGTGCTTCAGAGAGCCGCCCACCAGCGTGGGCGCGATGTCCGACGCCCGGTTGGCCCAGAAGCGCGCACCGCGCCAGCCATTCGCGGCCATCAAATCTTCCAGCGCCTCACCTACGGACGGTGCGCGCGTATAGGCTTCCGGCCAGCGAAAGCCTTCATGCAGTCCGCGGCGCAAAGCCACTATAGCAACTCGCGGGCGTAACTGTGGAACACCGAAATCGGCAGCGTTCAACAGCTTCCATTCGGACCAGTAGCCAAGGCGGGCCAGTTGCCCCCTCAGATGTACCCGATAATCCTCAAACACCGCGTCCAAAAAACCGCGCACATTCTCAATCAATACAGCGCCCGGCTGAACTTCTTCAATGATCCGGAGTGCTGCAGGAAATAGGTTGCGCTCGTCCCCGGCGCCAAGTTGCTTACCGGCTTTGGAAAATGGCGGACAGGGAAGACCTGCCGCAACGAGGTCGACCCCGCTGTACGGCCGGGCATCGAACTCGTTGAGGTCGCTCGCAATCACATTCCAGTTTGGTCGGTTCAACTGCAATGTGCGGCAGTAAGCTGGCTCCAACTCTACGAGAGCGCGATGCTGAAAACCCGCCTGTTCAAGCCCCAGCGCCTGGCCGCCAGCACCCGCACACAATTCAATCGAAGTCAGCATGGAAATGAGCTCATTCGCCGCGGACTCTACACCACCACTTCGGCGATGCAGCAGCAATCTGCCCCATTTCCACAGCTATCGCGGCGCCGTGCTCCATACAGCGCAGATTCACGCCACGTGGACGCCATTCGCCCGCACCTCCACCCCCGCCCATGCGGCGCGGGCGGGGCTGCGCATGGTGCCGCGCCTCCGGCTGTGGGCAAGTGCGCCGGGCAAGCCCGCGCCGGACACAACCGCCCGGCGCGGGCCGCCAGGCTTACTCGATCTCCTCGCGCGTGCTTTCGAACAGGAACCAGGCGCGCTTCTCGGTCTCGTCCAGCCAGTTCTCGATCACGCTCGTCGTCGCAAAATCGTCGTGCTCGTCGGCGACCTCGTGCGCATCGCGCAGCCGCTGCGCGAACACGCGATTGTCCTTGGCAAGCTCTGCCAGCATTTCGGGCGCGGGAACGTAGGGCTTGTCGTTCTCCTTGATCACGCTGTTCGCAGCGATCGACTTGATACTCGTGAGCGTGCGGCCACCCAACTTGCGGACGCGCTCGGCAACATCGTCGGTCATCGCGAAAATCTGATCAGCCTGATCGTCAAGCATCAGGTGGATCGAGCGGAAGCGCGGTCCGCTCACGTGCCAGTGGAAATTCTTCGTCTTCATATACAGCGTGAACGCGTCGGCAAGCACGCCGTTCAGCTTCTCGGCGATCGCCTTCACCGCGTTGTCGCCAAGCGGGTGGGGTGTTGCAAGCGGCTCGGGGGCAGCATTGGCCATGGGTCGTACTCCAAAAGTGTGCGCCGCCCATTTAGGGCGGGGTCAGCCATGCTCAACCTGCCGGTCGCCGAAACGCTCCCTGCGCTGATCGCAGCATTGCGGGCTCGGTCGAACGCGGTGCTGGTAGCACCGCCGGGCGCCGGGAAGACGACGCTCGTTCCTCTGGCGCTGCTGTCGGAGCCTTGGGCGGCGGGAGGGCGCGTTCTTGTGCTCAGTCCGCGGCGGCTCGCAGCGCGTGCCGCCGCCGAGCGCATGGCGGATCTGCGCGGCGAGCGCGCGGGCGAGGTTGTTGGCTACCGCACGCGGATGGACACGTGCGTGTCGTCTGCGACCCGCGTGGAGGTGCTGACCGAAGGCGTGTTCAACCGGCTGATCCAGACCGAACCCGATCTGCCCGGCATCGCTGCGGTGCTGTTCGACGAAGCGCACGAGCGCAGCCTGGAGGGCGACCTCGCGCTGGCGCTCGCGCTCGACGCGCAGGGCGCGCTGCGGCCCGACCTGAGGCTGCTGGTCATGTCCGCCACGCTCGACGGCGCGCGCTTCGGCCGGTTGATGGGCGACGCCCCGGTCATCGAGAGCGCGGGGCGCATGTTCCCGGTGGAGACGCTCTATGCCCCGCGCGATCCGGGCGCACGGATCGAGGAATCGATGGCGCTTGCGTGCCGCCGGGTGCTGGCCGAGCACGACGGCTCGGCGCTGGCCTTCCTGCCCGGCGTCGCCGAGATCGAGCGCACCGCCGAGCGCGTGATGCTCCCGCCGGGGGTGGAGCTGCACCTGCTGCACGGCCAGATCGACCCCGCTCGCCAGCGGCTTGCCATCGCTCCGGCGCGGGCGGGGACGCGCAAGCTGGTGCTGGCGACGAGCATCGCGGAGACCTCGATCACCATCGATGGCGTGCGCATCGTGATCGACTCGGGGCTGGCACGGCGCCCGCGCTTCGATCGCGGATCGGGGCTGACGCGGCTGGTGACGGAGCGCGTGAGCAAGGCCGCCGCCCGCCAGCGCGCGGGCCGCGCGGGCCGGACCGCGCCGGGCGTTGCCATCCGCCTGTGGGCGGAGGGGGAGACCGCCGCGCTGCCGCCGTTCGACCCGCCCGAGATGCTGGAGGCGGACCTCTCCGCCCTCGCGCTCGACCTCGCGCGCTGGGGGGTGCGCGATCCGGCGCAGCTCCGCTGGCTCGATCCGCCACCGCGCGCCGGGTGGGAGGCGGCGGTCGCCGACCTGCGCTCTCTCGGTGCGCTCGACGGCGAGGGCGCGATCACGCCGACCGGCCGTGCGCTGGCAGACAAGCCCTACGCGCCGCGCATCGCCGCGATGCTGGTCGGCGCCGAAGCAATGGGTCTCCAGCGGCTGGGGAGCGAGATCGCGGCGCTGCTGTCCGAACGCGGGCTGGGCGGGCGCGAGGCGGACCTGGAGCAGCGGCTGGCTGCCTGGCGGCGCGCGGGCGACCCGCGATCGAAGCAGGCGCGCGCGCTGGTGCGCGGGCGCGATGCCGCCCTGCCGCCGCCCGACGCCGTCGGCCGCCTCGTCGCCCTCGCCTACCCCAACCGGGTGGCCCGGGCGCGCGGCCGCGAGGGCGTGTTCCAGATGGCGAACGGCCGCTCGGCGCGCGTCGAGCCGCACGACAGCCTGGCGCGCGCCGAATGGCTGGCGGTGGGCGAAGCGAGCGGCGTCGCCGAGATGGCGCGCATCCTCAGCGCCGCGCCGATTGAGCGCGCGAGCATCGGCGCGCTGTTCGGGGACCGCATCGCGACGCAGGCCCGCGTCGCCTTCGATCCAGCGACGCGCGGCGTCGTCGCCGAGGAGACCGAGCGGCTGGGCGTGCTGACGCTCGCGCGCCGCCCGATCGAGCGTCCTCCAGCCGACGCCGTCATCGCCGCATTGCTCGACGGCGTCCGCGCGCTCGGCCTCGGCGCGCTGGCGTGGAGCGATGCCGCCCGCTCGCTCCGCGAACGCGCCGCATGGCTGCGCGCTGAGGGCCGCGACGCGCCGGACCTTGGCGACGATGCGCTGCTCGCGACGATTTCGGACTGGCTCGCCCCACGGCTTGCCGGGCTGCGGCGGCTGGACCAGTTGCCGCCCGTCGACCCGGAATGGATCGCCGAGCGGGCGACGCAGCGCGCCATCGGCGCCGCGGCGCCCGAGCGCATCGACACGCCGGCGGGCACCAGCCACGCGATCGACTATGCCGCGCCGGGCGGCCCAGCGGTCCATGTGCGCGTGCAGGAACTGTTCGGTCTCGTCGACCACCCGCGGGCGGGCGGCCGTCCCCTTGTGCTCCACCTCACCAGTCCCGCGCATCGCCCGGTCGCGGTCACCACCGACCTCCCCGGCTTCTGGCGCGGCAGCTACGCGAGCGTCGCCCGGGAGATGCGGGGCCGCTACCCCAGGCACCCGTGGCCCGACGAGCCGTGGGCCGCGCGCGCCACCACGCGCACCAAGCGCGCGGGCGGTTGACAGCCGCCAGCTTGCAAAGCGAAGCCAGCGCGCATGAACACCGCCCGCATCTTCCAGCGCCCGAAGAGCTCGACGCAATCGGGCCGCGCGCGCACCGATCGCTGGCTGCTGGTGTTCGAGCGCGCCGATCCGCTGCGCCACGATCCGTTGACGGGCTGGCTCGGCTCGGCCGACACACAGCCGCAGGTCCAGCTGTGGTTTCCCACCTGCGAGGCAGCGGTCGACTATTGCCGCCGCGAGGGGCTGGCCTACGAACTGGCGCCCACGCCGCCGCACAACCTGAAAATGCAGGCCTACGCCGACAATTTCCGCTGAGGCGTCCGCTGCGCTAAGCGGCAGACGGTGCGCGCCCGTAGCTCAGTTGGATAGAGCACGTGCCTTCTAAGCTCGTGGTCGCAGGTTCGAATCCTGCCGGGCGCGCCATTTCGGTTCAAAACCACGAGCGCCTAGCACCGCCGCCTCTACGCCAGAGGCGGCGGTCAAGGTTCTGAGCAGTTCGCTGCGCTGACCGCGAATACGGACCTCCGTCTTGCTGACCACTTCGACTCGTTGCGCGACGGCCCGGATATGGTCGCGTGCGAACGATCCGTCGTTGTTGCGCAGCTTCTTCCGGGCCGCCTTCGCGAATGCCCGCAGGCTTTCCGGCGTGATCGTCGGCCCGATCTTTTCGATGTGCGATGCCGCGCGGTCAGCCTCGCCGCGCGCCTGATCCCGAGTAGCTGCGAGTTCTGCGATGCGGTCCTTGAGCGAAGGGTCGTGCATATCAAGGACGCCGTTCTCGATTGCTTCGTAGCGACGCTTGAGCTTCGCTTCCGCTTCGGTCGCCCGACGCTCAAGATCAGCGACATGGAGGCGGCGCTGGGCCACCCAGTCGTCCCTGCGTTCGAGGATCTGGTCCATCAGCGCTTCCAGCCGTGCCGGTTCAAGCAGCCGTTTCTCGATATGCGCGATCACGGCGTCATTCAGCCGGTCCATCGGAACGGTGATGCCAGGGCAGCCCTTCGCGCCCTGTCGAGCCTCGGTGGCGCACGTGTAGTAGCGATATTCCTTGCCGGTGTTGCTCGTCCCGGTGCGCAGCGTCATCGCACCGCCGCAGCAGGCGCAAAAACATATACCGGTGAGCAAGGTTGGGACCGCCGACAGCCATCGGCGGCATCATCTTCGGGCTTCGCGCCTTCAACGACCGCTGCACGGTCTCGAACTCTGCCTTGGAGACGATGGCAGGCACCTGCATGATTGCGTGCTCGTTATCGGGCTTCGGTCGCCGGGTCTTGTGGTCGTGCGTGTTGAACCGGTGCTGTCCGATATAGGTGGTGCGGGTCAGTATCTGGTGAACAGCACCCACACCCCAGCGCCCGCCATCACGGGTGCGGATGTTGTTCTCGTTGAGCCAACTCGCGATCGCCTTGAGCCCCATCGGGCCGCGATCTTCGACCCCGTTCAGCGCCATGCGATTGATACGCCGCACCGTCTCGGCTCGTATCGGATCGACTTCCAGCGCCTTCTTGATCTTTGCCCCGCGCTGTCCAGCTGCCACGATAAGATAGCCAATCGGTGCCCGTGCACCGTTCCAAAAGCCCTGCCGGGCGTTCTCGTTCATGGCGCGCAGGGTGTTCTTGCCGTTCTCCTTCGACTGATACTCATCGAACAGCGTCATGATCTGGCGCATCATTACGCTCATCGGATCATCGCCCAGATCCTGGGTGATCCAGACGAGCTTGACCCCGTTCTTGGCAAGCTTTCGGACGTAGAATTCGAACTGGAACTGATCGCGGAAGAAGCGAGAGAAGCTGTGGACGACGATGACCGTGAACGCAAGCGGCTTCGACATCGCCGCTTCGATCATCGCCTGAAATGCAGGTCGGCGATCATCGGTGGCCGTATTACCCGATTCAACAAACGTATCTGCGACCTCTCAGCCGCGTGACAAACAATAGCTTTCGATCTGGCGACGCTGGTCGGGGATCGACAAATCGCTTTCGGCCTGTTAGCTGGTTGAGACACGCAGATAGAGCGCAGCGCGTGCAGTGACGGCGAATGACGACTCTTCCTGATCCGGTCGGCAGGCGGCGCCGATCATGGCTTGCTACTCCTTACCTCACGGCACCGGTCCGAACAGCTTGTCGAGTTCGCTGCGCAAATGGCCTTCGATGACCCGCAGCTCTGCGTCGCTGATCGGAACCTGATCTGGCCAGTCATCGGAGACCGCGATCTGCGTCTCCGGCTTGCCGACGCATGCGCGCTGCGGCGGTGACTGAACATAATCATGCAGGTCGCCAATGTCTTGCGACCATTTACGCGGCGCGCGGATCCGGCGTTTGCGTGGCAGCGGCATAGGACGATGCTGTCGCTGCATATCGCGTCGCGCAAACCCTCATTACCAGCGTAGTGCAGATACGTGCTCACGGCGCTTCCAGCGTAGCCGCCTCCAAACGCTTCTGCACTTCAGGATCGCTTGCCGCCGCCATCAGCGCGGCCCACTCATCGGGCGGATTGCCGCTGTCGAGCATCTTGCGGAACACGGCATAGGCGTCCGACTTCGCGCCATAAGTCCGCAGCGTGTTCTCGTCGTTGACCCATGCGAACACGATCACCTTGGCGCTGCTGCTGTAGCGGAAGAACAGCCGGAACCGCCCGCCGCCGAACTTGGCGCGGAACCAGTGCTTACGCGCATCGCCGAGTGTGCCGCCCTGACGGTATTCGGGACGGGTGGGATCCTGCGGGATCGTCTCGAACACCAACTGGCGCAGGGACGCGAGCAGCTTCGCGTTGGCCGACTTGCGCCAGCCGCGCGGGTCTTTTGCTGGCGCCTTCTCGCCCGCCGCTGCCAACTTCTCGATCTGATCGAGGAACAGCGGATGGGCGAACAATTGCCACCCGTTCACCTCCAGCATTACAGATCGACGTCGCCGTCGATCGGCGCTTCAAGGTCGACCTTCACGCCTTCGGTCAGCATAGCGAGACGCTCGGCCAATGCAGGCGACAGCGCCGTGACCGCTTCGGGCCGCCGGGCGATGTCATTGGCGAGGAATGCCAGAAAGCGGTCAATGGCGGGGTCTTCGTTATCGACCTCCGCGCGATGGACCGACACGCCGCGTTCGTCGACCCGGAACGCGATCTTGCCGCCATAATCGACGCCAAGCGCCGTGCGGACCGACTTCGGGACCGTCGTCTGCCCCTTGGCGGTGATGGTGCTGATCTCTTCGAGCATTGTGGACATGGCGGTCTCCTATACGCCAGTCTCGTGTAAGGAGATCGCATTACAATGTCAAGGTAAGAGGAAGAGGGCGGCGGCTGTCGCCGTGACGGTTCGAGTGTCGAGAGAGAGGCTCCCGGCCGGGCCGTCGCGGAGACATATCATGACGCAAGTTCAAGTTCTCGACGCGAGCCCCGACCGGAGCGGTGGCTACAAGGTCGATGTCGGTCGCGGCCAGCGGGTCGGGCGGGTATCGTCGGAATGGTTCAGCCGCCCCGCCGATGAGCGCTATCTGTCGCTCGATGCGCTGATGGCATCGGTGAAAGGCCGGGCCGAGCGCAGCCGCACACGCACGGTGGAGAGCGCCGCGGTCCGCGTCGAAGCCAGCCGTGACAATGCCGAACGGCTCGACCTGATCCTGGCGGGTGCCGAACAGCCGATCGCGCCGACGCACTGGAGCTTCGGCCAACTGGCGGCCCTAGTCGGCGCGCCAGCGGCGTATCTGCGCCAGCTGCCCGCACCACTTGCAGGTATCAATCTGCAATACGGCCTCACCAACCATCGCGCGGAGCAGGTGAAGACCTTGGAGACCGACGACGGTCGCATGGAACTGCGCGCCGTCACCGGTCCGGATTATGGCCGCATCTACGACCACGAGCTCGTTGCCGCCGTCCAGCGCATCGCAGGCAACGGCACGGGCGACACGCGCTGGAAAGTGCCGGGCGTGCTCGACTGGTCGACCGGCATCTACAGTCCGATGGTCGATATCAGCACCGATACGACCACGCTCTATGCCACAGACCGCGACGTGTTCCTATTCCTGGTCGACGACCTCAATCCGATCGAGGCGGGCAAGCTTCCCGATGGATCGCCCGACCTCTACTTCCGCGGCTTCTATTGCTGGAACAGTGAGGTGGGCGCCAAGACGCTCGGTATCGCCAGCTTCTACCTTCGCGCCGTCTGTCAGAACCGCAATCTGTGGGCGGTCGAGGATTTCGAGGAGATCAGCATCCGGCACAGCAAGTACGCCGCCAACCGCTTCGCGCATGAAGCGGCACCAGCGCTGACCCGGTTCGCGGTTTCCTCGCCGTTGCCGTTCGTCAACGGCATCCGGCAGGCGCGTGAGCGCATCGTCGCGCGCTCCGATGAAGACCGCACCGATTTCCTGCGCAAGCGTGGGTTCGGCAAGGCAGAGACAGCCAGGATCATCGACACCGTGCTGACCGAAGAGGGCCGCCCGCCCGGGTCCGTGTTCGACTTCGTTCAAGGCATCACCGCATCGAAGCTGCGCTGCTTCGACTTCAGGGTGACGTTGACGACCTCCGCGATCGCGTCACAGCCATAGATCGGCGAGGCTCCGTCCTACGGCACAAATCTCCGGACGGTCCCACAGCACAAATCCCCGGATTGGACGCGAAGCCGAGCGCGCAGCAGATCCACGGCCGCGAGCGTGCTTCCGTCTCGGGTAGCGTGTGCAGCCAGCGGCGGTTATCCGTTCCGCGTGCGTGAGATGGTCCTTTCCGTCGCGGTACTGGCAGCGCTGGCGTTGGCCGGGGGCGGCGTGTGGCTGCTCGTGGCAAGGCGCGACCGCACGCGAGCGTGGCTGATGCTCGCGGCGGCGGCGGTGACGCTGTTCAATCTGTGGAGCTGGAGCGGGCTCGCTGACCGCCCGGCGCCAGGCGCCAAGCCGGCGCGCCGGCTATCCCAGCACCACGCAGTTGATCCCGGCGCCAGTCAGCGTGCGGGCGATCTGCGGGTCGTCGGAGACGGTCTGCAGCCGGCTGACGAACTCGCCCAGCGTCAGGCGGCCGTAGCGGCCGGGCTTGGCGGCGGCTGCGACGCGGCGCAGCTGCGCGCCCGACAGCTCGTTGACCATCCGGTCCGCGACGCAGCGCGCCTGTGAGGGTGGCAGACCGCTCGCGATCAGCTTGTCGGCGATGCGCTCGCGCGGGGTGGCGCACGCGGCTAGAGCGAGCAGGCTGATGACGACTCCATGCTGAAGCCGCCGAGCGCCTACCGCCCTCCGCTCGTCCGTAGTCTGCATCGACTGCTCCCGTGGTTGTGGCGGCGCGGCGCACCGCCGCCCGATCTCCGCGAAAAAACGCTCTTCCGCAACGCTTGTGCCGTCGCTCGGCTCGACGATTTCGGCATCGAGCCCGTGCTGCCAGCGCTGCGCGTCTATCTCGCTGCCGTTCGGTCCGAGGCGAACCTCACCCCGCTCGGCCGCACGATGACGCACGGGCAGGCGGTGCTGGCGCTCGTCGCCCGCGCGCGAACGCTTGAACTTCTGCGCCGCAACCCCGCCTGGTCCGAGCGCCCGCTCGCTCCGCCCGTCGTCATCGCCGGGCCGATGCGCAGCGGCACCACGCGCCTGCACCGGCTGATGGCGCTGCATCCGGGGCTGGTTCATCTGAAGCTCTACGAGGCGACCTTCCCCGTTCCCCCGCCGCGCTGGGCCCCCGACTGGCGGCGCCAGGCGATGGCCGGGCTGCTGGCGCTGGCGAAGCGTTCCAACCCGATGACGCTCGCCATCCACCCGATGAGCCCGCGCGAGCCCGACGAGGAGCTGGGGCTGTTCGAGACCGCCTTCTGGGGCGCGATGCTGGAAGCGCAGCGCCCGATCCCGTCCTACGCGCGCTGGTGCGAATCCGCTGATGCGCGTCCGGCCTACCAGTGGCTGGCGACGCTGCTGCGGATGATCGGTGGCGCGCGCGGGGACGATCCGAACCGGCCGTGGCTTCTGAAAACGCCGCAGCACATGGCAAACCTGCCGACGCTGATGGAGATCTTTCCGGGCGCGCGAATCATCATGACTCAGCGCGATCCGGTGGCGGTTGTCGCTTCGTCGGCCAGCCTCGCCTGGCACAATATGGTGCTCCAGACCGACGTGCTCGATCCGCATTGGGTGGGACGCGAGTGGCTGTGGAAGACGCGGGACCGGATGCGCAAAGCCGCCGCGTTCCGCGCCGCTGCACTGCCGGGCACGGTGCTAGACGTTGGGTTCGAGGAAGCGACGCGCGATCCGCTGGGGGTGCTGGCACGGGCGCTGGCGTTTGCCGGGCTGGATTTCCCCGCACCGGTCCGCGCCGCGGCCGAGGCCTGGCTGGCGCGCGAGGCGGCGCAGCCCCGCCACGCGGCGCACCGTTATGAGCTCGCCGACTTCGGGCTGAGCGCCGACCAGGTGCGGGCGGAGCTGGCCGGGCTGCTGTGACCCGCTGCGGCAGCGCAAGCCGCGCGCGCCGTCTCGTCCCAGCCGACGCGCGCCGCTATAGCTGCGGGCATGCACGCGCCCCTGACGCCCCGGCCCGAACCGCAACGCCGATCGCGCTGGCGCGCCGCGCGGCGGACGGTGCTGATCGGCGGCGGCGCGGGGCTGGGCCTCGCCGTCGGCTGGGCGGTGTGGCCGCGCAGCTACCCCGTCAATCTCGCACCCCGCCGCGGCACGCATGTGGTGAGCGCGTGGCTGCGGATCGGCGAGGACGGGCGCATCGTCGTCATCTGCCCGCAGGCCGAAATGGGGCAGGGCACGCAAAGCGGTCTCGCCCAGCTGCTCGCCGACGAGCTTGGTGCCGACTGGCGGACGGTTGAGGTGGAGCCCGCGCCGCTCAGCGGCACTTACGCGAATGTTGCCGCCTTCGCCGACGCGGCTGCGGGCAAGGCGGGGATATTCGCCGGACTGGCGCGCTACGCGGTGACCGAGGCGGTGCAGCGCTTCGACCTGCAGCTGACCGGCGGCTCCACCTCGATCCGGTCGTTCCACCAGACGATGCGCGAGGCGGGCGCGGCTGCGCGCGCGGTGCTGTGCAAGGCCGCCGCCGAGCGCTGGGGCATGGACTGGCGCCGATGCGACACGCGCGACGGCTTCGTGATCGGCGGCGCCAACCGCATCCGCTTCGCCGAGCTTGCCGCCGACGCCGCGAAGCAGACTCCGCCGCGCCGACTGGAGCTGCGGCCGGTGCGGCCCGAGGGCGTGGTGCGACCGCGGCTCGACGTGCCCGCCAAGGTCGATGGCAGCGCGGTGTTCGGCATCGATGTGCGGCGGCCGGGCATGGTCTATGCAGCCGTCCGCCACGGACCGGCGGGCGACCGCGGCAAACCGCAGCTTCCCGCCAGCGCGCCGCCCGGAGCGATCGCCATGACCGGCGGGCCGGGCTGGGTGGCCGTGGTTGCCGACCGCTGGTGGGCGGCGAAGCAGGCTGCCGACGCGCTGGCGCCCAAATGGGCCGCGAGCGCTGGGCTGGCCGACCAGGCGCAGATCGACGCCGCTCTCGCCCGGGCCGCCGCGGGCGGAGGGGAGTTGCCGGGGCAGGGCCGCCTCATCACCGCGGGCTTCAGCGTGCCTTACGTGGCGCACGCTTCGCTCGAGCCGATGAACGCCACCGCGCATGTCCACGACCGGCGCGTCGAAGTCTGGGCGCCGACGCAGTCGACGTCGCTGGTGACAGCCGCGGTCGCTCGCGCGCTCGACGTCGCCGAGCGCGACGTCACCGTCTATCCCACGCTCATCGGTGGCGGTTTCGGGCGCAAGGCCGAGGTCGACGCCGCCGTGCAGGCGGCGCTGATCGCGCGCGACGTGCGCCGCCCCGTCCAGCTGATCTGGAGCCGCGAGGAGGAGTTCCGCGCCGCGCCGATGCGCCCCGCCGCGCACGCGCGCTATCAGGCGCGGCTGCGGCCCGATGGCGGGATCGAGGCATGGCACGCGCGCATCGCCTCCCAGTCGGTCGGCCAGCAATTTGCCAAGCGCAACATGCCAAGCCTGGCGTTCGGCGAAGGCAAGCCCGACAGCAGCGCGATCGAGGGCGCCGACGCGCTGCCCTACGCGGTCGGCACGCTGACGGCCGAGCATGTCAACGTCCTCGCCGCGGTCCCAGTTGGCTATTGGCGCAGTGTCGGCCACAGCTACACCGCCTTCATGAACGAGCGGTTCGTCGACCGGCTCGCGGCCGAAGCAAAGCAGGACCCGATGCTCTACCGGCTGAGACTGCTGGCAAACCGCCCACGCCACAAGGCGCTGCTGACCGCGGTGGGCGAGCGCGCGGGCTATGCGCAGGGCATGGGCGTCGCAATCCACGAGAGCTTCGGTTCGATCGCAGCCGTCGTCGCCGACTGCGCGCTGGAGCCTGCGCCGCGCGTCAAGCGCGTGACGATCGGCATCGACTGCGGGCAGGTGGTCAACCCCGATCTGGTCCGCCAGCAGATGGAAGGCGCGGTCGTGTGGGCGCTGAGCGCTGCGCTGAAATCCCGCGTCACCTGGCGCGGCGGCTACCCGGAGCAGGAGAATTTCGATCGCTTTACGCTGCTGCCGCTCGCCGAGACGCCGCGCATCGACGTGCTGATCGCCACCAATCCAGCCTACCCGCTTGGCGGAGTCGGCGAGGCGGGCGTGCCGCCGGTCGCGCCAGCAGTGGCGAACGCGTTCGCCGTGCTGACGGGCCGTGCGTTCGACACGCTGCCGCTGGTGTTCGCCTGACGCGGCAAGCACCGCGGACGATCGCAACGCGCTTTGGTCAGCCGCGCGGCGCGGCCTCTGCCAAGCTGCGCGGAGAGGAGGCGCTGCCGCGAACATGACGGCTCTGATTGCGATCGCCTTCTGCTCGGCGGCACCTGCATTGGCGCAGGAGCGGACGGCCGGGTTCAGCGGCTCCAGATCATCGCGCCACCAATCACCTTGACGGTGTGCCGCAGGCGGCCGGATGCGGGCCCGCGGCGACGGCTGGTGCCGCAGGCCGGATTGCGCCAGATCGTGACGCCGAGCGCGGAGGATCGCGGACTGCTGCTCCATTTCGACGGGCATCGAAACATCCGAGCGCCATCGAAGCATCAAGCGCTATCCCCGCGCCGCGCCAACCCGCCCCGCTTGCCGCAGCAGCCACCGCAAGCGCATAGAGTGGCGTGAGCCCGCGCGTGCCTTTGTTCGCTTCACCGGCGCATCCGCCGGTTTCGACTGGGCGCGTGGGCGTGCTGCTGACCAATCTCGGCACGCCCGACAAGCCGACGCCGTCCGCGGTTCGGCGCTATCTGGACGAGTTTTTGAGCGATCCGCGCGTGGTCGAGCTGCCGCCGATCCTGTGGCAGCCGATTCTGCGGCTCGTGATCCTGACGACGCGGCCGTACAAGTCGGCTCGGCTCTATGGGTCGGTGTGGGACAAGGAGCGCGACGACTCGCCGCTCAGGCTTCATTTGCGCGATCAGGCGCACGCGCTCGATACGCCCGCGCTGCCCGTCCGTTACGCGATGCGATATGGCAAGCCGTCGATCCCCGCCGAGCTCAAAGCCATGAAGGACGAGGGGATCGACCGTATCCTGGTCGCGCCGCTCTACCCGCAATATTGCGCCGCCACGACCGCGAGCGCGCTCGACAAGGTCTATCGCACGCTGGAGCATATGCGCTGGCAGCCCGCGATCCGCACGCTGCCGCCTTATTTCGACGATCCCACATATCTCGACATCATGGCCGAGGACATCCGCGACAAGCTGGAGCGGCTGCCCTTCCGGCCCGACCTCGTCATCGCCTCGTTCCACGGAATGCCGCGCCGCACGCTTGACAAGGGCGACCCTTATCATTGCCACTGCGCGAAGACCGCGCGGCTGATCGGCGAGCGGCTGGCCGTGCCCGTCAAGCTGACCTTCCAGTCGCGCTTCGGCGCGGCCGAGTGGCTGAAGCCCTACACCGAAGACGTGCTGGAGAGGCTGCCCAGGGACGGTGTGAAGAAGGTTGCCGTGATCGCGCCCGCCTTCAGCTCTGACTGCCTGGAGACGCTGGAGGAACTGAACATCCGCGGGCGCGAGGGCTTCCTGCACGCCGGGGGCGATGAATTCGCCTATCTGCCGTGCCTCAACGCCACTCCGCGCGGCATCCGCCTCTTGCGTCACCTGATCAACCGCGAACTTGCGGGCTGGGGCGAGTTGCCCGTAAGCGCCGGGCTCCAGGTCGCCGCCTGAGCGGCCATCACTCGGCGGGAGGTTACGAGGCATGACACAGCGGGTTGCGCTGGTGACGGGCGGGTCGCGCGGGATCGGCGAGGCGATCTCGATCGCGCTGCAGAATATGGGCGCGAAGGTTGCGGCCAACTATGCGGGCAATGACGAGAAGGCCCGCGCTTTCACCGACGCGCACCGCATCCCGACCTACAAGTTCGATGTGAGCTCGGACGAAGCCTGCGCCGAGGGCGTCAAGCGCATCGAGGCCGAGCTTGGGCCGGTCGACATCCTCGTCAACAATGCTGGAATCACGCGGGACGCCGGGTTCATGAAAATGACGGGCGAGATGTGGGACGCAGTCATCGAGACCAACCTCTCCAGCGTCTTCCACCTGTGCAAGGCGGTCTTTCCCGGAATGCGCGAGCGCAAGTGGGGGCGGATCATCAACATCTCGTCGATCAACGGGCAGAAGGGCCAGTTCGGGCAGGTGAACTACTCGGCGGCGAAGGCGGGCCTAATCGGCATGACCAAGGCGCTGGCGCTAGAGGGCGCGCGCGCGGGCGTCACCGTCAACGCTGTCGCGCCGGGTTACATTGCCACCGACATGGTCGCAGCGATGAGCCAGGACGTGCTCGACAAGATCGCCGCGGGCATCCCGCTCGGCCGCCTCGGCTCGGCCGAGGACGTCGCGCGCTGCGTCACCTTTCTCGCCGCCGAGGAGGCGGGCTGGATCACGGGTTCGACGATCAGCGTCAATGGCGGCCAACTGATGGATTGACCCTTGCCGCGGGGCGACACTTGGTGAACGGCCGCCGCTTGGGTCTACGACAACTTTTTTGCGAACTGGTCGAAGGTGAGGTCCCAGACCCCCGCAAAAGGGAGCCGGTCGAGTCCGTCGGCGAACTGCCACGCGGTGTCCGGCCCACGCACGGCGTCCCCTCAGCCGACCCGCACCCGCGCGCCCGTTTCAAACCCCTCCGAGCACAGCCGCGCGATCGCCTCGCCCACCGTGCTCGGCGGCTTCAGCGCCGCCGCGTCCTCGCCGGGGAAGGCGCGGGCGCGCATGGTGGTGGCGGTAGCGCCAGGGTCGACCAGCGCGACGCGGACCGCGCTGATGTTGCGGACCTCCTCGGCATAGCAGAGCGCCAGCGTCTCCAGCGCGGCCTTCGACGCCGCATACGGCCCCCAATAGGCGCGGGGGTGGACGGCGACCGAGGAAGTGAGCGCGATCAGCTGGCCAGCTGGCGCGGCGCGCAGCCACGGATCGAACGCGGCGATCAGGCGCTGCGGCGCGGCGAGGTTCAGATCGAACACGCGCGCGAACTCCTTCGCGTCGGCGCCCCACACCGGCACCAGCGAGCCGAGCATCGCTGCGTTCAGCACCAGCATGTCGAGCCGCCCCCAGCGCTGCCCAACCGCCGCGCCCAGCCGTGCGGTCCCGTCGGCGTCGGCGAGGTCCAGCGGCGCGATCGTTGCGCTGCCGCCAGCCGCTGCGATCGCGTCATCGGCCTCGATCAGCCCGCCTTCGGTGCGCGCGGTCAGGATCACGTGCGCTCCAGCCGCGGCCAGCGCGATCGCGGTCGCCTTGCCGATGCCGCGCGAAGCACCCGTCACCAGCGCGATTCGGCCCGCAAGCGGGCGGGGGGTCGTCATCGGCCGGCGGGATCAGCCGGCGGGAAGCGCGGCCGCGATGCCCAGCGCGCGGAAACCAGCGATCGCGCACGGCTTCATGGTGAAGCGGTTCCCGTCAGAATCGAGCTCGGCGAGGATGCCGGAGAATGCGCGCGCCCCGCGTGCTGGTGCGTCGGCTGCGGCCCACAGCGAAGCCTCGCGCTTGCGGCACATGCGGCCGAACTGCTCGTGCCACTTGTTGCCCGCCCAGCCGCTGGCGAGGCTCAACTCCTCGGCGGTCGATGCCGGGTGATCGAGCAGCGCGCGGATCGCGACGACATCGGCCGGGCTCGGCGGCTGCGCGACGAAGGCATGGTACACCTTCAGCGCCTCCGTATCGGCGCCCACGTCCTCGAGCTCGATCGCATCGAGCTCGCTCAGCCGGTCGGCGGCGAGCTGTTTCTGGGCGGCCGTCCCGTTATCGCGCCACACAGCGGCGTTTTCTCGGATGCGCGCGCGGTCGGCGGGCGGCAGGGCACGCAGTTTGTCTCGGGTCACGCGAACCCTGTTACGTCAGACGACGTGTTCCGCCAACAGCGGCAGCTGTTCGAATGGCTGCAGCTTGCCCTTGTCGGTCAGCGTGGTCGGATAGTCGCCGGTGAAGCAGGCGTCGCAGCGCGTCGGCGCGGCATCGTTACGGGCGGTCTCGCCCAGCGCGCGGTAGAGGCCGTCGATCGAGATGAACGCCAGGCTATCGGCCTTGATGAACTCGCCCATCCCCGGCACGTCCATCTGCGCGGCGAGCAGCTTCGCGCGTTCGGGCGTGTCGACGCCGTAAAAGCAGCTGTGCGTCGTCGGGGGCGAGGCGATCCGCATGTGCACCTCCGCCGCGCCCGCATCGCGCAGCATCTGCACGATCTTCAGGCTGGTTGTGCCGCGCACGATCGAATCGTCGACAAGCACAAGCCGCTTGCCCTCGATCAGCGGGCGGTTGGCATTGTGCTTCAGCTTGACGCCCAGATTGCGGATGCCGTCGCCAGGCTGGATAAAGGTTCGGCCGATATAGTGGCTGCGGATGATGCCAAGCTCGAACGGCAGTCCGCTCGCCTGCGCGAAGCCGAGCGCGGCGGGAACGCCCGAATCGGGGACGGGGATGACGAGGTCGACCCGGGCCGGAGCCTCGCGCGCCAGCTCGGCGCCGATGCGCTTGCGCACCTCGTAGACCGACTGGCCATCGACGACGCTGTCGGGGCGCGAGAAATACACATGCTCGAAGATGCACGGCCGCGGGCGCGCGAGGCGAAACGGGCGCATCGAGGTGAGGCCGTCTGAATCGATGTGTACGAGCTCGCCGGGTTCCACCTGCCGCACGAAATCGGCGCCGACGACATCGAGCGCGACGGTTTCGCTGGCGAGGATGTAGGCACCGCCCAGCCGCCCGATGACGAGCGGGCGGATACCGAGCGGATCGCGCACACCATACAGCCCCTCGGCGGTCAGCACGACGAAGCTGTAGGCGCCCTCCAGGCTCTTCAGCGCTTCGATCAGGCGATCGAGGAAGGTCGGGCCCTGCGCGGTGGCGATCAGATGGATGACAACCTCGGTGTCGCTGGTCGACTGGAAGATCGAGCCCGTGCTGATCAGCGCGCGCCGCACGGTGAGCGCGTTCGAAATATTGCCATTGTGACCGACCGCGACTCCGCCAGCTGCAAGCTCGGCATAGAGCGGCTGCACGTTCCTCAGCGCGGTCTCGCCGGTGGTGGCGTAGCGGTTGTGGCCGATCGCGGCGATGCCGGGCAGGCGGCGGATCACCGCGTCGCTATCGAAATTACCAGCGACGTGGCCCAGCGCGCGGTGCGAGTGGAAGCCCTGGCCATCGAAACTGGTGATGCCCGCCGCCTCCTGCCCGCGATGCTGCAGCGCGTGGAGGCCGAGCGCGACGACCGCGGCGGCGTCAGGCGCGCCCCAGACGCCGAACACGCCACACTCCTCGTGCAGATGGTCGCCGTCGTGCGTGAGACTGATCTGGGTCACGGGCGCAGGTTCCGGCCGGTTGGGGGACGCCTCTACATAGTGCGCCGGCCGTGCCGTGTCTTGCGCTTGTCACATGAAATTACGGCCGGGCAAAAACCAACAAGCCCGGCCGTTGTGGCTTTGTTCCGGGCGGCGAGAGCTAGCGCAGCCTGGACGACGGCACGCTCGCGCGGGCGACGGGCTCGGCGTCGGGGATCGGCGCGGACGCCGCCTTCAGCGCATCGGCCGCGGCCTTCAGCGCTTCGGCGGCCACGGCGAGCGCCCTGGCGGTTTCGGCCTGCTTGGCGGGCGCGGCGTCGATCTGGTCGCTCGCCGCAACCTCGATCGGCTTGGTCTCGGCGCGGACAAACCCGGTCTTGGCGGCTGCGATCGGGGCCGCTGCCGGCTCGTCCAGCTTCAGCACCGCGGGCGCGATCACCGGCTCCACCGCGGGTTCAGGTTCGGGCTCGGCCGCCGCTTCGGCTGCCAGCGCAGCAGCCGCCACTGCCACGTTCGCATCGGCGTCGACGCGCGCGGCTGCCGCGAGCACCGGAGCGGTCGCATCGCAGCGCGAGCCGACTCCGAACGGATCGCCGCGCACCTCGGCTGCGAGCAGGGCCAACTCCTGCGACTCCGAAGCGAGCGCGGCGCGGCCAAGTGTAAAGGCCGCCTCGCAATAGTCGGCGAGCGCGCGCTGCGCGGTTTCCGAATCGCTATTGGCGAGCGCGGTCGTGAAGCGATCATATTCGCGCTGACCATCGACAAGACCGTGCGCACGCAGGAAGTACCGCTTTAGATTGTCATTATGGCCGGAAATCATCATCCGATGAACGCGCACGAACTGATTATACATGCCGCGCGCATCATAGTTGAATTGATTGCACTTGAACGCAGCGACCATCAGTATCGACTGAAGATGCCGGACTTTCGCCGAATCCATTTCATGCGCGCGCCAGCATGTCGGGCTTGAACCAGCAAGTGCTGAAGACGCGATCCCACAGAGCGCCGCAGCTACTGCTGCGCGCGTAATAGACTTACGCATAGCCCACCACCGTTGATTTTGGTGCGGGGATTCTATACTGAAAACGATGACACACAAATGCCCACTTTCGTTCAGAAATGCGAAAGCTGAACCAGCTTGTCGTGCATCTGCCTCCGGTCACCGATTGTGAACAGGCGCGTTTACTGCTCGCAACGTTGTTCAGGATTTTGTCGGCTGTCACCACGCAGTCACGAGTTGCGTTCCCGTCGCCGGGCAGGACGCTCCGGCCTTGGCGTCCCGCCGCGTTGCGCGATAGGCGGGCCCCATGTTTGCCCAACCCGACCTGACTGCATTGCCCAAGCCTGAACTCTACGCCGAGCTGGCGCGGCAGATCGCGGGCGTGACCGACGGCGAGCCGAACGCGGTCGCCAACATGGCGAACGCGGCGGCACTAATCTTCCACGCGCTGCCCGATCTCAGCTGGGCGGGGTTCTACCTGGTCGATCCGGCCGATGGCGGACTGGTGCTGGGGCCGTTCCAGGGCAAGGTCGCGTGCGTGCGTATCCCGATCGGGCGCGGCGTGTGCGGGACTGCAGCGGCCGAGCGGCGGACGATCGTGGTGCCCGACGTCGAGGCATTCCCCGGCCACATCGCGTGCGATGACGCTTCCCGATCAGAGCTGGTGGCGCCGCTGTTGGCGCGCGACGGGCGGCTGCTGGGCGTACTGGATCTCGACAGCCCGACGCCCGGCCGGTTCGATGACGAGGACGCGGCCGGGATGGAGCGGATCGCGGGAGTGCTGACAGCGGTGCTGTAGCGCCGCGCGTTCCGCTTCCCATGCGCGGCAGGAACGGGCGTTACTTCGCCTTTGGCCGCTTGCTTTCCGCGGCGTCCTCCCGGCGCTCGCGTTCGGTCTCGGCATTCTGGGCGAGCGGCGCGGCGCGCTGTGCGGCAATCGTCGGCGCGGCATAGCCCTTGCACCCACGCGCCATCCCGAGGCCCTTCAGATAGCCGCGCCGCACCGCGCCCGCGACGATCGCCGCCTGCAACCGGTCGCGTGACTTCCGCGCGCCGCTCACTTCGCCGACGATGTCGCGGACCATGCCGATCGGACCCAGCAGCACGTCGCCCGCGCGCCGCGCATAATAGCCCATGTCGCTCGGCGACTTGTACGGCTCGTCGTCCAGATCCGGGCCCAGCTCCTTGTTGAGCGCGACCACCTGCTGCGTGATCGCCGCGCAGCTCTGCGTGCCCTGGCGCGAGTAGGGCGCATCGAACGCCATCTGAATATGCGGCGGAACCTTGCGTTTTTTGACGCCGGTCTCATCGCCGATCGTCTTCTTGCGCGCGTCGGGCACCTCCTTCTTCGGCTTGTCGTCTGGCGCGTCGGCGGTCGGCTGCGCGCTCTGCGGCGCGGCTGCGGTCAGCGCCAGAAAAGCGAGGGCTGGGATCAGGCGGGCAATCATCGAAGGAACTCCACGAAAAGGTCTTGCGCCCGCGGAACAGTCCATCCCGGCTTTCGTTGCGTCAACCGTCCGTGCCGAGCGCCGCGGCGAGCACGGCTGCGCGCAACTCGGCGATGCCGCCACCGCGCTCGGCGCTCGTCATCAACACGTCGGGGTGCGCGGGGGCGTGTCTGCGCGCCTCTGCCGC
This sequence comes from Sphingomonadaceae bacterium, assembly GCA_032249695.1. Lineage (GTDB taxonomy): Bacteria > Pseudomonadota > Alphaproteobacteria > Sphingomonadales > Sphingomonadaceae > JAVVHE01. Next base: position 49,277 of record JAVVHE010000009.1, read on the forward strand.
GGTGCGCTGAACGACGGCCGCCTGCTCAGGCGGGCGCAACTTGTCGGCCTTGGTCAGCACGATCTGATAGCTGACCGCCGCCGTATCGAGCATCGCCATCACTTCGAGGTCGTTCGGCTTGAGCCCATGGCGGCTATCGACCAGCAGCAGTGTTCGCTTGAGGTTGGGGCGGCCGCGCAGATAGTCATTGACCAGATAGCGCCAGCGCTTGACGACGCTGGGCGGCGCCTCGGCGAAGCCATAGCCGGGCATGTCGACCAGCCGGATGACTGGCGGCTCGCCCGCTTCGAAGATGTTCAGCTCCTGCGTGCGGCCGGGCGTGTTCGATGTGCGCGCAAGGCCATTGCGCCCGGTGAGCGCGTTCAAGAGCGACGACTTGCCGACATTCGAACGCCCTGCAAAGCCAATCTCGGGCAGGTCGGCGGGGGGCAGATGCTCCAGCGCCGGGGCCGAGAGGCGGAACGCGATCGGCCCCGCGAACAGCTTACGAGCCGCCTCGATCAGCTCGGCTCGGGCGCTCGCCTCCGCGGTCGATGCGTCGGTCACTTCGCGCGTGCAGCGGCCGGCTTGCCCGCGCCCGAAGGGGGAGCCGGATGGCGCCGCATCAGCCACCACTGCTGCGCGATGCCCAGCACGTTGTTCGTGAACCAGTAGAGCTGCAGCCCCGCCGCGAACGGCGCCATGATGAAGGTGTAGACCACCGGCATGAAGCTGAAGATTTTCTGCTGCATCGGATCGGGCGCGGGCGGGTTGAGCTTGATCTGCAGGAACGATGTCAGCCCGACGAGGATCGGCAGCACGCCGATGGCGATCGCATGTGGCGGCGTGAAAGGCAGCAAGCCGAACAGGTTGACTGGCGTCACCGGATCCGGCGCCGACAGATCCCGGATCCACAGAGCGAACGGGGCGTGGCGCATCTCGATCGAGATGCTGAACGCCTTGTAGAGCGCGAAGAAGATCGGCAGCTGAAGCAGGATCGGCAGGCAGCCGCTGACGGGGTTGACCTTCTCCTTTTGGTAGAACTCCATCATCGCCTTCTGCAGGCCTTCCTGATCGCCCTTGTGGCGCTCTTGGATGTCCTTCAGCTTGGGCGCGAGTACACGCATCTTGTTCATCGACTGATATTGCTTGTTCGCGATCGGGAACAGCGCCAGCCGTACCAAGAAGGTGAGAGCGATGATCGCCAGCCCGTAATTGCCGAGCGCCCGGAACAGCCAGCTCAAGAGCTCGAACAGCGGCTTGGCGATGACCTTGAACCAGCCCCAGTCATTGGCAAGATCGAACAGCGGGATGTTAAGCTGCGACTTGTATCGATCGAGCAGGTCGACTTCCTTCGCTCCCGCGAACAGGCGGAAGGTTTGCGTCGCCTGCATCCCCGGCCCGACCATCACCGGCGGGCGTGTCAGGTCCGCCTGAAAACGCGCGGGCGCAGAGAAGCGGATTGCAGCGTCCGATTGGCCGTCGGGGATCAATGCAGTCAGCCAATACTGGTCGCTGAAGCCCAGCCAGCCGGGCGCGCCGCTCAGCACTTTCTTCTGGCCGTCGCTGGACCGAATGTCCTTCCAGCTATCCGCGAAATGCTTGCCGTCCCACGCTCCGACCGGGCCGGTATGGCCCTCGGACGGCTCCTTCTCCGGGTCGGTGCGCGTGATGAGCGCGTATGGTTGAGCAGCGATCGGTGCGGCGCCTCGGTTTGCGACGCGCGCGGTCGCGGTCACCATATACCCGTCGTCGATCGCAAAGGTCAGTTCGTAGCGCGCGCCGCCGGCCGCCTCGGTCGCGAGCGTCACCGGCTTGCCCGGAGCGAGCACATCGCCCGAGGCAACCGTCCAGCGCGCGTCCGGCCCTGGCGCGCCCGCGCCCGCGAAGCCGAAGCTCGCCAGATACTCGCCCGGCGTTCCGGCTGGCGACAGTAGGTGGATCGGCTGCGCGCCGGGCTTGATCGTCTCTCGGTAATTTTTCAGCACCAGATCGTCGATGCGTGCGCCGACGAGGTTGATCGATCCCTCGACGCGCGGCGTGCGGATCGGCACGCGCGGCGTCTCGGCGAGCACGGCGGCGCGGTCGCGCAGGGCTGCGGGCGCGGGCGCCAGGCCCGGCGAGGCGGGCGTGTAGGGCTGGGTGCCCGGTCCGGCCGAGCCCTTGGCTCCAGCAACCGGCGGCGGCGGCGTCGGGAACAGCCGCTGGCTGAGGAAGCTCCAGCCGAAGATGACGGCCGCGGAGAGCACGAGCGCCAGAAGAAGGTTGCGGTTGTTCTGCAAGGGTTGGCCTTCAGGGAACGGGATCAAAGCCGGTCCCGCCCCAAGGGTGGCACCGTGCGATCCGCCTCAGTCCCAGCCAGCCGCCGCGGGCGAGGCCATGAACGCGGATCGCCTCGGCCATATAGGCCGAACATGATGGATGGTAACGGCAGGTCGGCCCCATCAGCGCCGACGGTCCGATCTGCCAGAGCTTGATGAGCGCCTGGAACGGCGCCTCCGCGACGCGGCGGATCATGCCGACAGCCGGGCGAGCGCGCGTGCGAGGTCGCTGCGCAGCTGCGCGAAATTACGCGTTAGGCCCGCGGCCCGGCCGATCAGCACATGATCGGCGCCTGGGAGACCGCGACCCTTCAACGTCTCGTGCGCGAGTGCGCGCAGGCGGCGCTTCAGCCGGTTGCGCACCACCGCCCCGCCGATCTTCTTTGTGACGGTGAAGCCCACGCGCATCGCCGGGTCACCATCGCCGCGGCGCCGCGCGAGCAGCACGAAGCCCGCCGTCGCCACCCTCCCGCCAGCGTTGGCCGCGAGGAAATCGGCACGCTTCTGCAGCCGCCGCAGCGGCACGCGCCAGCCCTTAGGCCGAGAGACGCTTGCGGCCGCGCGCGCGGCGAGCGGCAAGCACCTTGCGGCCGCCGGGCGTCGACATGCGACTCCGAAAGCCATGGCGGCGTTTGCGAACCAGACGGCTCGGCTGATAAGTCCTCTTCATGTCCGTCCTTTGCGTGTCCCGCTCGGCGGGCGAAACAAGAGAGGCCGCGCCCGTTGTCGGACCGGCCCCTCACAGCCGCGCGAACTAGACGATGGCGCCCGCGCCGTCAACGCAGCGCGTGCCGCGCTGGCTGCCGCTGGCGATCGTGCTGGCAATGTTCACCGCATTCGTCGCGGCGGGCGGGCTCGATCAGGCCCGCGCCGAGCGGGTGGTCGCGCTGTATCACGATCTGCAGGATCAAACCGCGCGGCATCCCGTGCTCGCGGTCGCGGCCTTCATTGGCATCTATGCGGTGCTCGCCGGGATGGTGCTGTTCCCCGCGGCCTTCGTCGTGACGCTCGCGGGCGGCCTGCTGTTCGGGACCGAGATCGGCGCGGCGGCGAGCGTGCTGGGGGTGACGATCGGCGGCACGGTCAGCTTCACCGTCGTGCGAACTGCGATGGCCGACCGGCTGCACCGCTGGCTTGGCGCGCGCGGCGAGCGCTTCCGTGCGGCGCTGGAACGCGATGGGTTCTGGTATCTCTTGCTGCTGCGCGCGTCGCCGATCCCGTTCTGGCTGGTGACGCTCGCCGCTGCAGCGGCGGGCTTCCGCGCGCGGCCCTTCCTCTTCGCAACGCTGTTCGGGGTGGTGCCGCCCTGCCTTGTCTGGGCAAATGTCGGGGCGGGGCTGGCGCGCGCGATCGACGAGGGCGGGCAGCCGACGCTCGCGACGCTCGCCAGCCCAGACGTGCTCTACCCACTCTATGCGCTGACGGCGTTCGGCGCGGTGTCGATCATGGTGCGCTACACGGTGCAGCGCCGCGCGCGGCGGGCGGCGGCGGCCGAGTGACGGCGCGTTCGGCGTGCGGCGGCGGCCGAGCGACGGCGCGTTAGCCCAACTTTACCGGGCGTTAGGCCCGACGCGCGGGCAGGCTTAGGAACGCGGCGCTCATGGTCGCCCACGTCGCAACCGTCGCCTATCTCGGCATGGAGGCGCGCCCCGTCGACGTGCAGGTGCAGATCGCTGGCGGCAACCCGGCGTTCTCGGTCGTCGGGCTGGGCGACAAGGCGGTCAGTGAATCGCGCGACCGGGTGCGCAGCGCGCTCGCATCGCTGGGGCTGGCGCTGCCGCCAAAGCGCATCACGGTCAACCTGAGCCCAGCGGACCTGCCCAAGGAGGGGTCGCACTACGACCTGCCGATCGCGCTCGGCCTGCTCGCGGCGCTGGGCATCGTCGATCAGGAGGTGCTGGGCGCCTATGTCGTGGTCGGAGAGCTTGGCCTCGACAGCACGATCGCGCCCGTTCCCGGCGTGCTGCTCGCAGCGCTTCACGCCGCCGAGCGCGAGCGCGGGCTGATCTGCCCCGACTCGCAGGGCGGGGAAGCGGCTTGGGCGGGGGCGATCGACGTGGTGGCAGCGCCCGCGCTCGTGCCGCTGCTCAATCATCTCAAAGGCACGCAGCAGCTGCCCGTGCCGACCCGATCGGTCGCCGACGGGCGTGCCGACGGTCCCGACCTCGCCGAGGTGAAGGGGCAGGAGGCTGCCAAGCGCGCGCTGGAGATCGCGGCGGCCGGCGGGCACAATCTGCTGATGGTCGGCCCGCCCGGCGCGGGGAAATCGATGCTCGCGAAGACGCTGCCGGGCATCCTCCCAGATCTCGGCCCGCGCGAGGCGCTGGAGGTGTCGATGGTCGCCTCGATGGCTGGCAAGCTCGACGGCGGCCGCCTGATCCGCGCGCGGCCGTTCCGCGATCCGCATCATTCGGCGTCGATGCCCGCGCTGGTCGGCGGCGGTGCCAAGGCCAAGCCGGGCGAGGTTAGCCTCGCGCATCTGGGCGTGCTGTTCCTTGACGAGCTGGCCGAGTTCAACCGCGTCGTGCTGGATGCGCTGCGCCAGCCTCTGGAAACGGGCGAGGTCACCGTCGCTCGCGCGGCGGCGCACATGACCTACCCGGCGCGCGTGCAGCTGATCGCTGCGATGAACCCCTGCCGCTGTGGCTGGCTTTCCGACCCCGCCCGCGCCTGCAGCCGCGCGCCGCGCTGCGCGGGCGACTATCAGAGCCGCCTCTCCGGCCCGCTCCTCGACCGCATCGACCTGCATCTGGAGGTGGAGCCCGTCGCCGCATCCGACCTCGCCCGCGCACCCTCCGGCGAGCCGTCCGCCGCGGTGCGCGCGCGGGTCATAGCGGCGCGCGCGGTGCAGGCGCGCCGCTATGAAGGCGTCGGCGGCCGCACCAATGCCGAGGCCGACGGCCGCCTGCTGGAGCATGTCGCAGCGCCCGACGAGCCGGGGCGGAAGCTGCTGGTCGACGCCGCCGAGAAATTGCGCCTGTCCGCGCGCAGCTATCACCGCACGCTGAAGGTTGCCCGCACGCTCGCCGACCTCGTCGGCGCGGAGAGGGTGACGCGCGTCCACATCGCCGAGGCGCTGAGCTACCGGCGGCGCGAGCCGGTCAACTAGGAGCGCGGTTGCCTCCGCCACACCGCGCCCGCTACAGCGCGGGCATGCGTGGGCGGTTAGCTCAGCGGTAGAGCGGCTCGTTTACACCGAGCGGGTCGGAGGTTCGATCCCTTCACCGCCCACCACTCCGCCCGCTTCCGCTGCAGCGCAGCGCGGTTTACATGGGTGGCGTGATCTCATCGAACGACATCCGCCGCTCATTCCTTGAGCATTTCGCCGCCCACGGCCACACCGTTGTGCCGTCGGCGCCGCTGGTGCCGCTGGGCGACCCCAGCCTCATGTTCGTGAACGCTGGCATGGTGCCGTTCAAGAACGTGTTCACCGGGCTGGAGAGCCGTCCCTACAGTACCGCGGCCAGCAGCCAGAAATGCGTGCGCGCCGGCGGCAAGCATAACGACCTTGATAACGTTGGCTATACCGCACGACATCTGACGTTCTTAGAGATGCTGGGTAATTTCAGCTTTGGCGACTATTTCAAGGAACAGGCGATCACGCTGGCGTGGGACCTGGTGACACGCGGGTGGGGGCTACCCAAGGATCGCCTCAGCGTCACCGTCTATCACACAGACGATCAGGCTTGGGCCTTGTGGAAGCGTATCGCGGGCCTGCCCGACGAGCGGATCATCCGTATCGCTACCAAGGATAATTTCTGGGCGATGGGCGCCGACGGTCCATGCGGCCCCTGCAGCGAGATTTTCTACGATTATGGTCCGGGCGTCGCCGGTGGTCCGCCGGGATCGCCCGATGAGGACGGCGACCGCTTCGTCGAGATCTGGAACCTCGTCTTCATGCAGTATCTGCAGCAAGCCGACCAGATCGTCGGCGACCTGCCTAGGCCCTCGATCGACACCGGCATGGGGCTGGAGCGTGCCGCGGCGGTGTTGCAGGGCGTGCAGAGCGTATTTGATACCGACATCTTCCGGCTGCTGACAGACCAGTCCGTCGCGCTCACCGGCCGCGCGGTGCACAGTGGGGCGGCGGCCAGCCACCGCGTCATCGCCGACCACCTGCGCTCCTCGGCGATGCTGATCGCCGACGGCGTGCTGCCGTCGAACGAGGGGCGTGGCTATGTGCTGCGGCGGATCATGCGCCGCGCAATGCGCCATGCGCAGCTGCTGGGCGCCAGGGAGCCGCTGATGTGGCGACTTGTCCCCGCGCTCAGCGGCGCGATGGGGAGCGCCTACCCCGATCTCGTCCGCGCGCAGCCGCTGATCGAGGAAACGTTGAAGCTGGAGGAGACGCGCTTCCGCCAGACGCTCGATCGCGGGCTGAAGCTGCTGGACGAAGCGACTGCGGGGCTGACGGCGGGCGACACGCTGCCCGGCGCGGTCGCGTTCAAGCTCTATGACACCTACGGTTTCCCCTATGACCTGACCGAGGACGCGCTCCGCGGGCAGGGGCTCCGCGTCGATCGCGCCGGATTCGATGTGGCGATGGCCGAGCAGAAGCGTGCGGCCCGGGCCGCGTGGACCGGCAGCGGCGACTCCAAGGACGCAGCGATCTGGTTCGATCTCGTCGACCGAACCGGCGCGACCGAGTTCGTTGGTTACACCGCCGACCATGCGACTGCCCGGGTCGTCGCGCTCGTCACGGACGGCCGCGAGGTGGCTGCCGCGACGGGAGAGGTGACGGTGCTGGTCAACCAGACGCCGTTCTACGCCGAGAGCGGCGGGCAGGTGGGCGATGCCGGCGTAATTCTGGGCGACCGCTTCCGCGCTGAGGTGACCGATACCACGAAGGCGCTCGGCCGCCTGTTCCTGCACCACGCGCGCGTGGAGGGGGAGGTGCGCGTCGGCGACGAGGTGCGGCTGGAGATCGACACCGCGCGCCGCGCGGCTGTCCGCGCGAACCACAGCGCCACTCACCTGCTGCACGCGGCGCTGCGCCATCGGCTGGGCGGCCATGTGACGCAGAAAGGGTCGCTCGTCGCGCCCGATCGGCTGCGCTTCGATTTCAGCCATCCGCGCGCGCTGAGCGCCGATGACCTCGCCGCGGTCGAGGCCGAAGTGAACCGGCATATCCGCGACAACGACATGGTAACGACGCGCCTGATGACGCCCGATCAGGCGATCGCTGAGGGAGCGATGGCGCTGTTCGGCGAGAAATATGGTGACGAGGTGCGGGTCCTGTCGATGGGGCGCGCGAGCCGTGGCCCCGGCCGCGACGGAGGGATGCTGGCCACGTCCGGGGCGCCCGGTGAGAGTGCCGGACCGGCTGTCGGCCTCACCGCCGCGGCGGGCGGCGGCTCTCAGTCAGATGGTGAAGCCGGCGCTTGGTCCGTCGAGCTTTGCGGCGGCACGCACGTGCGCGCGCTGGGCGACATCGCGCTGTTCAAGATCGTGAGCGAAACGGCCGTGTCGGCGGGCGTGCGGCGCATCGAGGCGCTGACCGGCGAGGCTGCACGCCGCTGGCTGCTCGCGCGCGATGCGGCGCTGTCGGCTGCGGCCGCCGAGTTGCGCACACGCCCAGAGGACGTGCCCGCGCGCGTGGCGGCGCTCGTTGACACCGCCCGACGGCTGGAGCGCGAGCTTGCCGAGGCGAGGCGCGCGCTGGCGCTTGGCGGCGGGGCTGCTGGAGACAACGGCCCGGCCCCGGAAGCGATTGCAGGCACCGCTTTCCTTGGGCAGGTCGTCGAAGGTCTCGATCCCAAGGCGCTGCGCGGCGTGATCGACGACGCCAAGAAGCGGCTCGGTTCGGGCGTCGCAGCGGTCGTTGCCGTAAACGATGGCCGCGCGAGCATCGCGGTTGGCATCACCGATGACCTCGCCGGGCGGCTCTCGGCGGTCGATCTGGTGCGCGCGGGCGTCGCGGCGCTTGGCGGGCAGGGCGGCGGCGGGCGGCCCGACATGGCGCAGGGCGGCGGACCTGATGGCGCTAAGGCCGCCGACGCGATCGCGTCGGTGCGCCAGGCGCTCGCTGCATCGGCGGTGGCTGCCTAAGGAGCCTGCGATGAAGTTCGGTGCCCGCAGCCTGTTCGAAGGCACCGTCGCCGAGGTCGCTCCGGGCGTGGTCGACGCGACCGTCATGGTGGAGATCGACGGCGGCAACGTCGTCACCTCGTCGATCACCAATGAGGCGGTCGCCGAGCGGGCGCCGAAGCAGGGCGGCCGCGTGACCGCGGTCATCAAGTGAAGCGACGTGCTGATCGGCAAGTTGCCCGCCCTTGCGATGTAGGATGTCCGCGCCGAGATTGCGCGCCCGGCTGGGCGCGTTGGACGCGCGCGCTCCTTCGTCTTCGTGTTGTTCACCGTGTCGCAGTCGATGGTCTTCCGATCCTTGCGACGTTTGTGACCTCTGCGACGATCGCGACCTTTGTAAGGTTGTTACCAGAGCCGGAGGAGCAGCGCGGTGAGTGACCAAATTCTGATCGGCGGCGGGCTTGGCGGGCCGAGCAGCCTGGTGCTGAAGCGCGCCAACCGCCACGGGCTGATCGCGGGCGCCACCGGCACCGGCAAGACCGTGACGTTGCAGCGGCTGGCCGAAGCGTTCAGCCGCGAGGGCGTGCCGGTCTTCGCAGCCGACGTGAAAGGCGACCTCTCGGGCATCGCCATGCCTGGCTCGCCGCTAGCGAAGACGCACGACGCCTTCACCAGGCGCGCTGCCGAGGTGCGCCTGACCCCTTACGTCTACGAGGGGATGCCGGTCGTTTTTTGGGATCTGTTCGGCGAGGCCGGGCACCCGATCCGCGCGACGATCAGCGAGGTAGGGCCGCTGCTGCTGGCGCGGCTGCTGAACCTCAATGATGTGCAGGAAGGCGTGTTGAATGTCGTCTTCAAGCTCGCCGACGACGAGGGGCTGCTGCTGCTGGACCTCAAGGATCTGCGCGCGATGCTGGCGCACGTCGCCGAGCGCGCGTCCGAGCTGACGGTGCAGTATGGCAACGTCTCCAAGCAGTCGATCGGCGCGATCCAGCGCCAGCTGCTGACGCTGGAGGCGCAGGGCGCCGAGCGTTTCTTCGGTGAGCCTGCGCTGAAGATCGCCGACTTCATGGTTGTCGACGATCAGGGTCGCGGCCAAGTCAATGTGTTTTCAGCCGAGAAGCTGATGGCATCCCCACGCCTCTACGCCACCTTCCTGATGTGGCTGGTGAGCGAGCTATTCGAAGAGCTTCCCGAAGTCGGCGACCCCGACAAGCCCAAGCTGGTGTTCTTCTTCGACGAGGCCCACCTGCTGTTCGACGATGCGCCCAGGGCGCTGCTTGAGAAGATCGAGCGCGTGGTGCGGCTGATCCGATCGAAGGGTGTCGGTGTCTATTTCGTTACGCAGAATCCGATCGACATCCCCGACACGGTCGCAGCGCAACTGGGCAACCGTGTGCAGCACGCGCTGCGGGCCTTCACGCCCAAGGATGCAGAAGCGGTGCGCAAGGCCGCACAGACCTTCCGGCCGAACCCGGCGATCGATGTCGAAAGCGCGATTACGCAGTTGAAGGTGGGCGAGGCGCTCGTCTCGGTGCTCGACGCCGAGGGCGCGCCGACGCCGGTCGATATTGTAAAGGTCGCGCCGCCGACAAGCCGCGTAGGGCCGCTCGGCCCGGACGAACGGGCCGCCATCACTGCGGCCGACCCCATCGGCGACCGCTACAAGCAGCTTCTAGACCGCCAATCGGCCTATGAAGTGCTAGCCGGCAAGGCGGCTGCTGCTGCGGCGGCTTCGGCGCAGGCTGCGCCCGCGGCAGCGCAGCGCGAGAAGCCGACGATCGCCGAGCAGGTCTTTACGTCCGCGGCGCGCGCCATGGCGACCTCGGCGGGGCGGCAGATCGCCAATCAGGTCGGCAGGTCGCTGCTGCGCGGCATCTTGGGATCGCTGACGCGTTGATCGGAGCCGCAATTGCGGGTGGGCGCGAACGGTGCCGCGCCCACCCGCTGCGGACACCGCGCTTAGGCGGCGCGTCGGCGCCGCGCGGCGATCAGTCCGGCAGCACCCAGGCCGAGCAGCGCTGTGGCTGCCGGGGTCGGCGTCCGTCCCGGTGTGATATTCCCGGTCGGCAGCCCGCTCAGGTCACCGCGGAAGCCGTAGTTGTTGGCGTTACCCGGGCGGCCGCTGGTCCAGTGCAGCTCGGCGCCCTGCGTCAGACTGTTGAAGAAGAACGAGCCCGTCAGGTTATCGCGCTGGTTGATCGTGGCGAGCGGGGCGAGGATGCTGCCGAACCACTGACCGTTGAAGTTCAGCGTGGTCGCCTCCGGGAAGACGAAGATCACGCGAGTCTCGTCGACATTGCCATTCAGCGTCGGCAGCGTATTGCCGGTGTTCCCCGAAACGATGACGAACGTGGCATCGTTGCTGCCGTTACCGATGCCAATAAGGTTTTGATTGGTGGCGAAGTTCGCAAGCGTCGTGGTGATGACGCCGTAGTTCTTGCCGTTGACCCTGTAGGCAGTGTTCGCAGTAAAGTTCAGGTTCTGCGTCCCGCCCGGAAGCGCCTGCGCGTTGACGCCCTGCGTGCCCGGCAGCGAGGCAAGGAAGGTGGTCAGGTTCAGCAAGGGCTGGCCGATGGCGCTGTTAAAGTCGCCGAACGGGAACACCGACGTCGCGGGCAGGCCGGTCCGGATGTTCTGCGCGGGCGTGTTCTGCACCTGCCCTGCAAAGCTCGCCGCGGCGGTGCGAACGAACCTGGCGTTCGAGATTTGCGAGCCAGCACCGTTGCCGACAACGTTCACATCGACCGCATTGTTGAGGTTCTGAAATGTGCCGTTGGTATTGCCGCCGATAAAGATATTACCGCTGCCATTCTGCGGGTTAATGCCGCCAGACACATTGCCAAACACATTCGCGACGCCATAGGTCTTGCCGCCGACGACCGGAGCATAGACCGTGCCATTATTGTTGAAACCCACGTTGCGCGGACCACCCGCGTTGAAGTTGCCACCGATCGCGATCGGACCTTCGGTCTCGTTATTGGCGTTGAGGTTGGCGCGGGTGACGAGGTTAAACTGGCTGAGAATCGCCTGTGCCGCAGCCGCGTCCGCGGCCGAGAGTGTGGCGGCCTCGGCGCCGGCCGAACTCAGCAGTGCGGTAGAAAGGAGCAGTGCTTTGATGAGAGACGTCATGGCTTGACCTTCTGTTGACGCAATAAACACTTACCCGGCGTACCGGATTAGCAGGCTTGTAGTTGGTTGCGGGCGTCGGACCGCGCGGCCGCGACTGCGCAGTACGATGGCAGCGGTCAGCGCTCGCGCCCGTGCGCCGGACGCGCACAGCGCGACTGCGGCACCCAGTTGTAAGCCCCGTGTCATTGCTACCCACCCTGTTTCGACCCGCCCGGACGCCCCGAAGCGTGAACAGGCGTTACTCGTTCCGGGGCTGACCGTCAACAAGGTTAACTTGGTGCGGCAGAACGAACCGGACACACGTTTGACGACCGGAGCAGACTGGAGTGCGTAGGGCTTGTCGGCTCCCGCGACGGGCAAGGTCGCTCAAGCTTCGTCAGCTATGGAGATCTGGTGGACGGGATCAGCCGATCAGCTGCGACACTGTGTAGATCGTCAACCCGGCCAGTCCGCCGACGATGGTGCCGTTCATGCGGATATATTGCAGATCGCGACCCACCACGCCCTCCAGCTTGGCGGTTATCATCCCCGTGTCCCAGCCCTTGACGGTGTCGGACACGATCGCCGCGATCGAGTCGCCATAGCTCGCAACCGCGCCGACGATCGCGCGCCGAGCATAGGCGTTGATCTGCTCGCGAATCGCCGGGTCGGCCTCAACCGAGGCGCCCAGTCGCCGGAGCGTCGCGCCAATAGGCCCTTCGGACAGCAGCCCCGGATCATCGGTCGCGCGCATCAGCCCGTCCTTCACGCTCACCCACAGGCCGTCGAGATAGTCGGTCACCGCCGGGTGGCTCAGCACCTCGTCGCGCAGCGCTTCGACTTTCGCACGGAGTCCGGCGTCGTGCGTCAGATCGAACGCCAGGCCGACCAGGCTCTCGGTTGCCTTCAGCCGCATCGGGTGGGCGGGGTCGGTCGCGAGCTCGCGCAGAGTGGTGTTCAAGGCGGAAATGATTTGATCGGCGATCGTCGAGTCGATGCCCGCCAGCCGCATCACCCAGCTCGTCCGCTCACGCACCTGGTCGCGAATCAGGCTTTCGTTGTCTGCTAAAGCCTTGGACATCCAGCGTAAGCCAGCGTCAACCAGCGCACCGTGACGGCGGTTCTCGATCGCGCGCTCGATCGCTCCGCCCAGCGCTGAGGCAATATCGAAGCCGCGCAGACGCCGGTCGACCGATCCGCGCACCATCGCAGTGATCGCTGCGTCATCGACCGCGGTCAGCAGCTGGCGGGCAAGCGCTCGGAAAGCCTGCCGCAACCGGCCACCGCCCTCGGGCTGCGCAAGGCGCCGCGCGACTGCGCCCGCGAGATCGAGGCCGTCCAGGCGGCGCGCGATCACGTGAGGCACCAGGAAATTCGTCCTCAGAAACCGGCCGATGGTGTTGGCGATCCGCTCCTTGTTGTTGGGGACGATCGCGGTGTGCGGGATCGGCAGGCCAAGCGGGTGGCGAAACAGGGCCGTCACGGCGAACCAGTCGGCCAGCCCGCCCACCATCGAGGCTTCGGCGAACGCGCGCACGTAGCCCAGCGCGGGGTAAGCGGCGGCGTAATGGTTTGAGGCCGCAAAAATCGCTGCCATGACCACCAGCAGCCCGGTCGCCAGGCGGCGGAGCGGGCGGGCTGGATCCGCGGCTCCGCTGGGCTCGACGGCTGAGCGCTGAGCGGGGGTTCGGAGAGGGGACAAGGCTGCGGGCGTGCGCGTTTGCATCGGTCAGCGTTCAATCAGCCACTCGCACGCACGTTCCGTCAACCGGCGGCGCCCGGGAGGGGTGCCGCGCGGCTGGCAGCTACTCGGCGGGCTGCGCGGCCGGTGCCGCGTGACGTACGCCGCGATCCGACGCCAGCAGGCGACCCAGCCGGGGCGCGAGCCACTGCTCGAAATCATCGGCCAGGCTGTACGCCGCGGGGACGATTACCAGCGTCAGCGCGGTCGATAGCGTAAGACCGCCGATGATCGTCAGCGCCATCGGCTGCCGCCACGATCCGTCACCAGTGAGGTTTAGCATGATCGGCACCATCCCCGCCACCATCGCCACCGTCGTCATCACGATCGGCTGCGCGCGCTTGTGGCCAGCTTCCTCGATCGCCTCGTTCTTGGACTTACCCGCTCGCTGCTCCTCGATGGCGAAATCGACCAGCAGGATCGAATTCTTGGCGACGATGCCGAACAGCATCAGCACGCCGATGCCAACGGGCATCGAGATCGGCCAGCCGACCACATGGAGCAGCAGCACGCCGCCTGCCGGGGCGAGGAGGAGGGAGAGCATGTTGATGAACGGGGGGAAGAAGCGGCGGTAGAGGAGGAGCAGCACGCAGAACACCAGTAGGATGCCGCTTGCGAAAGCGATGAGCGCGTTGACCGCGAATTCCTGCTCGAACTCGGCGTCGCCGGTCACCGCCTCGCGCACGCCCTGCGGGAGATGACCCATGACGGTGTGCGCGTAGATGTCCTTGCGCGCGGTGCCCGTCTCCACGCCCGGCGCCAGGTCGGTGCCGACGACCATGCGCCGGATCTGGTTGTAGCGACGGATGACGCTCGGCCCCTCGCCAAACTTCACGTCCGCCACCACCCGCAGCGGCACGCTGCCGCCGCGCGCAGTCGGCACGGGCAGGTTCTTGATCGTGTCGAGATCGGTGCGCGCGCTCCCCTTCAGCATCACGCGGATGGGGATCTGCCGATCGTTGAGGCTGAAGCGCGCGCTCGATTGGTCGATGTCGCCAAGCGTCGCGACGCGGATCGTCTGGCTGATGTCCATCACCGACACGCCGAGATCGGCGGCCAGGTCGGCGCGCGGCGTGATCGAGATCTCCGGGCGACTATAGTCGTCGGCGATCAGCGGGTTGCGCACGGTCTTGAGGCCGCGCAGCTCGTCCACCAGCTGCCGCGCGGTCCGATCGAGCAGCACTGGATCGTCGCCCGTCAGCATCAGCGTGATGTCGCGACCGCTGCCGCCGCGCTGCGAGTTGAACGTCACGCGCGCATCGGGAATGGCTGCGAACAGCGGCGCAATCCGCTTCTCGATCTCATCCGATGTCGCCTTGCGATCCTTGGGGTCTAGCCACGTCACATAGATGCTGGCCTGGTTGACGTTGCTCCCGCCAACATCCTCCAACCCCATCTTGAACTCGGGCTGCTTTTTCAGGATCGCCGCCGCGGCTTCCACCGCGCGCGCGGTATCGGCCAGCCGCGCGCCGGGCGGCAGCGAGATGCTGACCGTCGACGTGTCGTTGTTCAGAACCGGCTGGAACGTCGTCGGCAGCGTCATGAAGCCGTAGATCGTCAGCCCGAAGGCGATGGCCGCGAGGCCGATCGTCTTCCAGCGATGCACCAGGCTCCAGTGCAGCACGCGCAGATAATAGCGGACCCATCCTGCCTCGTGATGGTTTTTCAGAGCCGCGCGGCTGTCGAGGAAATAGGCGGCGATCATCGGGGTGATCAGTCGTGCAACCAGCAGCGAGATGAACACTGCGATCGCGACCGTCAGGCCGAACTGCTTGAAGAACTGCCCGCTGATGCCTTCCATGAAGCTCACCGGCAGGAACACCACGATAATCGAGAAGGTCGTTGCAACGACGGCCAGACCGATCTCGTCTGCCGCTTCCAGCGAGGCCTGATAGGCGCTCTTCCCCATCCGCATGTGGCGGACGATGTTTTCGATCTCCACGATCGCGTCATCGACGAGGATGCCCGCCACCAGGCTCAGCGCGAGCAGGCTGATGCCGTTCAGCGTGAAGCCCAGCAGATCCATGAACCAGAAGGTGGGGATCGCGGACAGCGGGATCGCGATGGCGGAAATCGCAGTCGCACGCCAATCACGCAGAAATAGGAACACCACGATGACCGCGAGCACCGCGCCCTCGATCATCGCCTGCATGGCGGAATGGTAGCCGACCTTGGTATATTTGACCGTGGTGAAGATCAGCTCGAACTTCACGTTCGGGTTTGTCTTGTTGATCTCCGCCAGCCGCTTGTTGACAGCATCGAACACGCGCACGTCGGACGCGCCCTTGGCCTTGCTGACGCCGAAGGTCGTCACCTCGCGGTCGCCAAGCTTGTTGTAGCTGCGCTGCTCGGCAAAGCCGTCATGCACGTCGGCGAGGTCGCGCAGCGCAACGGTGCGGCCGCCGCTGATCGGGATGCGCGTTTCGGCGAGCGCCTGCGCGGTCTTGGCGCCGCCCAGCACGCGAACGGCCTGTTCGCCGCCGGCGATTTCGGTCCGCCCGCCGGGCGCATCGACATTCTGCACCATCAGCGTCGCGTTCACCTGCGCGGCGGTCACTCCATAGGCCTGCATCCGCTCGGGATCGAGCTCGACGCGGATCTCGCGGTCGACACCTCCGCCGCGATTGACCTTGGCGACACCCGGGATCGAGACGAGCTGGCGGTTGACCGTGTTGTCGACGAACCACGACAGCTGCTCGCGCGTCATGTCGGTGGTCGACGCAGCGAAATAGGCGATCGCGCCGCCCTCGATGTCGATGCGCTGGACGCGCGGCTCCAGGATGCCGCCGGGCAGGTTCGATCGGATGTTGGCAATCGCCGCGCGGACGTCGTTCTCGGCGCGATCCACAGGGGTGCCGAGCTGAAACTCGATCTGCGTTTCGCTCGATCCCTCGCGGCTCCAGCTGGTGACGCGTTTGACGTTGCCCAGCCCCGCCACCGCGCCCTCGACACGCTGCGTGATCTGCTTCTCGATCTCGGACGGAGCAGCGCCGGGCTGGCTGACGCTGACGCTGATCAGCGGAAAGCTGATGTCAGGCATCGCATTGATGTCGAGGCGGATGAAGCTGACGATGCCGCCGAGCGTCAGCACGAGGAACAGGACGATGGGCGGGATCGGGTTGCGGATCGCCCAGCTGCTGATGTTGCGCATGTGCGTCGCTCTTAGCGGGCGCTTGGCGATACGGGGACCACCGTCTCGCCCTGGTTGAGGAAGGCGCCGGCGCTCATCACGACGCGCTCGGTGCCTGACAGGCCCGATTCGATCACCAGCCCGTCAGCGGTCACCTGTCCGACCGTCACCGGCCGCCGCTCGACGCGGTTTGCGGCGTCGACCACCATCACATAGCTGCCCTTGGGATCGCTCAGCACCGAAGACTGCGGCAGCACCGGCCGCTGCGCCGTTCCGCCGGAGATCGTCGCGCGGGCGAACGCTCCCGGACGCAGCTCGCGGCTTGCGGGGAGCGCGATTCGCGCGATGCCCTGGCGGCTGCTCGGATCGATGATCGGGTCTTTCAGCCATACGCGGCCGCGCACCGGGGCGGCGGCGCCGACGGGCTGCACGTCGGCGATCGAGCCGACGGCCACGGCCGCGAGGTCCTGTTCGGCAACAGCCGCGCGCATTTCCATCGCGCCGCCCTGGGCCATGGTGAACAAGGCCTGGCCGCCGCCTGCGATGACCTGGCCGGGCTCCACCGCGCGGGTGAGGATCAAGCCGTCCTCGGGCGCGCGGATGTCGAGGCGCGCCAGCCGCGCGCGGCCTTCGGCCAGCTGGGCCTTGGCCACCGCGACGCGGGCGTCGGCGCCGTCGCGCGCGGCGGTGCGGCGGTCGATGTCTGCCTTCGAGATGAATCCGCGGCTGACGAGCTGCATCGCGCGGTCAAGCTCGGCCTGCGCCAGCCGCGCGTCGGCCTCGGCCTGGCGGATCGACGCGGCCCATTGCTGCAGCTGCTGCTCCTGCACCGAATGATCGACGCGCACGAGCGTCTGCCCGCGGCGCACGAAGTCGCCTTCCTTCGCCAGCACTGCGAGCACCAGCCCGCCTTCGCCGGTTGCGCCGATCGGCGAGGTGCGGCGGGCAGCGATCGAACCCGTCGCGCGGACCGTTGCCTCTACCGTCTGCACGCGCGGCACCGTCACCGTCACGCGCGGGCGGTTCGCAACCGACGCCGCAGCCGCCGCAGCGGCGGGCGAGCGAGCGGCACCGGTCTTCGGCGCGCCCCGCTTGAGCATGACGTAGGCGCCGCCCAGCACCGCTGCGATCAGCAGAACCGGCAGCAGCCAGCGCGGCAGCCCGCGGCGCTGTTGGCTACAGCTATCCGCATCCGCGACGGCCGCGGCGCCCAGTGTTCCGTGCATGGTAGTTGCAGTCCCCAGCGTATGCCGCCGTTCCGGCCTTCAGGTGTATTAGGAAGCTATATCGGCGGCCTCAAGGCGGGTCGCCTGCTGTTCGGCGAACGGCGTCTGTCGTCCGCCGAATCTGTGGGTGCGTAGAGGCCGCGCAACGATCGGCCCGGTCGCACGTTCATGGCTCGATCTCCCCGGCGCGGGTGGTCAGGGAGCAAAAATCACCAGGAGTACCGGGCCATGAATAACGCATTTGCTGGCAGCAGCATCCTTTATTTCATCATCGCCGGAGCCATCGCGGGCGCGATCGCCAAGGCGATTCACCCCGGCCGCGATCCGGGTGGCGCGATCGTCACCATTCTGATCGGCATCGTCGGCGCGTTCATCGGCGGGTTCCTCGCCAACGTGCTCGGCCTCGGCGCGCAGGGCAGTGTCATCTGGGAAATCGCGGTCGCGGTCATCGGCGCGATCATCCTTCTCGCGATCTACCGCGCGGTTGCGACGCGGCGCACGGTCTGACGCGTCCCCTTTTCCAGACCGACGTTGCAGCGGGGCGGGCGCGGGCAAGCGTCCGCCCCTTTGTTTGACGTGCGGTCGGCGCTGGAGCCATAGAACGGCGATGCGCTTGCTCATCCCATTGGCAATTGTCATCGCAGCGCCTGCCATGGCCCAGCCGCTGCCCCCGCCGGCGCCGACCGTCGAGTTTCCCGTCACCGCGATCGTGGAGCGCGCGCCCGACCGCGCCGACTTTACCGCGGGCGTGGTGACGCAGGCTTCGACCGCAGCGGCTGCCAGCCGCGACAATGCGCAGCGCATGGCGAAGGTCGTCGCTGCCATTCGCGCGGCGGGGGTGCCAGACCGCGACGTGCAGACTGCTGGCATCAACCTGTCGCCTCAATATGACTATGTTCCCAACCGCCCGCCGCGGCTGACCGGCTATCAGGCATCGAATACCGTCCGCATCCGACTGCGCGAGCTCGACCGAGCGGGCGCGGTGCTCGACAGCCTGATCGCTACCGGCGCCAACCAGGTGAACGGGCCCGACTTCGGGCTGCAGGACGAGGATGCAGCGCTCGACGATGCGCGGCGCGACGCGGTCGCCAAGGCCAAGCTGCGCGCCGACCTCTATGCCCGGGCGCTGGGCCACCGCTCCGCGCGCATCCAGACGGTGAGCGAGGGCGCGAGCATCGAGCCGGTGCGCCCGATGCCGATGGCGCGCATGCTCGCGAAGAGCGAAGACGCATCGACCCCCGTGCAGCCCGGCCGACTGACGCTGTCGGTGACGCTACAGATCCGCGCCGAGCTCGACTGACCTTGCGGACTGGCGCGCCCGCGCCCACTAGCCTCCCCGCCCGCATGCTGAAGCTCACCCGGTTCGATCGCTATATCGCGCGCCGCATCATCGTGCCGCTGGTCGGCACGGTCGCGGTCGCGGCGATGCTGCTGGTGCTCGATCGGATGCTGCGGCTGTTCGATTTCGTCGTGCGTGAAGGCGGGCCGGTGTGGGTGGTGTGGCGGCTGCTGGGCAACCTGCTGCCAGAATATCTGGGTCTGGGCGTACCGATCGGGCTGCTGCTGGGCATTCTGCTGGCGTTCAGGAAGCTCGCGATCAACAGCGAGCTCGATGCGCTGCGGGCAGCGGGCATCAGCTATGACCGGATGCTGCGCGTGCCCTACATGTTCGCTGCGTTGATGGCGTTCATCAACCTGCTGATCGTCGGCTATATCCAGCCCGTCGCGCGCTACAGCTACGAGCAGCTCCGTTATGAACTGCGATCGGGCGCGCTGGGTGCATCGGTGAAGGTCGGCGAATTCGCGCAATTGGGGCCGCGCACGACGCTGCGGGTGGAGCGGGCCGAGGATAACGGGCGCGAGCTTTACGGCATCTTCGTCCGCGCCGAGCCGAAATCGGGCGGTGCGATCACGATCACCGCGGCGCGCGGCGCGTTTCTTGCGACCGACGATCCCGATACGATCCAGCTGCGCCTGCGCGAGGGCAGTCTGGTGCAGGAAAACCCGCGCTACTCGGCGCCGCGCGTGCTGACCTTCCAGGAGCACAGCCTGCCGATCAGCCTGCCCAAGATGGAAGGCTTCCGCGCGCGCGGCCAGCGCGAGCTGGAACTGACGCTGCCCGAGCTGGTCCGCACCGGCGGGGACCGAGCGACTCCGGCTGCATTCCGTGTGGAAACGATTGCGGCCACCCAGCGGCGGATCATCCAGGTGGTGGTGATGGCGGTGCTGCCGCTGCTCGCCGTCGCGCTCGCGGTGCCGCCGAAGCGATCCTCGTCGGGGCTGGGCATCATGCTCGGCATCGTGATGCTCGTCGGTTTTCACAAGGTCAGCGAATATACCGAGCGCGTGGGCGGCGCGGGGCGGCTCGATCCGGTGTGGGGGCAATGGGTTCCGTTCTTGCTGTTCTGTGCGCTGTGCGTGTGGATGTACCGGACGCTCGCCTACAAGCCCGGCGGCCAACCTTTGGGCGCGGTTGAACGCTGGCTGGAGCGCGCGCAGAAACGCGCGGCTGCGCTGATCCCGCGGCCCGCGCCCGCCGACGCACCGGTGGCGGCATGAACATCTTCGGCGGCTGGCTGCCCTCGCGCATCATCGCGCGCTATGTCGGGCGCCGCTTCGCCTCGCGCACCGCTGCGGTGCTGTTCGGCCTGGTGCTCATCCTGCTGGTGCTCGATCTGATCGGTGAATCGGGCCGGATCCTCGCGGTGCCGGGCAATAGCGGTGATGATGTCCTGCGCTATACGTGGCTGCGCCTGCCGCAGCTGATCGCGCAGTTTCTGCCATTTTCGGTGCTGCTGGCAACACTGCTGACGTTGTCGGAGCTGAACGCCGCGTCCGAGATCACGATCTTCAAGGGCGCGGGTATCAGCGCGCATCAGATCCTGATGCCGCTGTTTGCGGTGGGCGCCGTGGTCGCGGTGCTGAGCTTTACGTTCAACGAGCTGGTGCTGACGCACACCAACTCCAAGCTCGTCGAATGGAAGGCGCGCGACTACGCCGACTATAACAAGGCCGATCCTGCGCCGCGCGAGGTCTGGGCGCGCGATGGCGAGAACCTGGCGCACGCCGCGCGCATCGACGGGCGTGACGCGAAAGCGGTGCTGACCGACCTGGTGTTCTATGACCGCAAGCCCGATGGCGCCTTGGAAGCGATCGTCCGCGCCCCGCACGCGCGGAAGGTGGCGCGCGGCTGGGAGCTGGAGCGGCCCTCGCGCTTTGACGTCGCCACGGGCCGGATCGCGTCATCGTCCGAATGGCTGTGGCGCACCGATGTGCAGCCGCGCCAGTTCATGACGCGCGATCCCGATCCCGATTCGGTGCCGTTCTGGCGCATGCCCGCCGCAATCGCTGCGGTCGAGACCGCCGGCCGGCCGACTGCGAGCCTGTGGGCGCACACCTACCACAAGCTTTCGCAACCGCTGTCGGCGCTGCTGATGCCGCTGCTGGGGGCGGTTGCAGGCTTCGGCCTGGCGCGCAGCGGGCGGCTGTTCATCCGCGCGGTGATCGGCATGGTCTTGGGCTTCAGCTTCTTCGTGGCCGACAATTTCATGCTGGCGATGGGCAGCTTCAATGCCGTCCCGCCGATCGTCGCCGCCTGGTCGCCGCTGGTGCTGTTTTTCCTGATCGGCGAAAGCGTGCTCTTGCGGACCGAGGAGTGAGCCGGATCATGCTGGAGTGACGAGAGCGGGGGGTGCCAGGGCTGCGATGGCAGCCACCACGCGCCCCGCCCGCGGCAGCCCCGCATCCCCGCGCGCCAGCAGCCGCTCCGGCTCATACTCGCCGGGCAAAGCCCAGCCACCGGTCTGCGCAGCCGAGAAGCCGAAGCGGCCATAATAGGCCTCGTCGCCGATCAGCACGATCGGCTCGTCGGCCGCAGCGCAGACCGCCTCGACCAGCGCGATCCCGAAGCCCTGACCGCGGAGCGACGGCTCGACCGCGAGCGGCCCCAGCAGCACGAGCGGCTTCGGAGCCGAGCCGTCCGCCGGCGCCAGCCAGACGCGCCAGCATTCGACGCTGGCGCACAGCGGTCCGCACTCGCCCGATGTGACGAAGCACAGCTCTGGCAGCCGCACGGCGTCGCGGCGCAGGATCGATGCGGCCCGCCGTTCGCGACCCGAACCAAAGCTGCGGGCGATCAGGCCGTCGATCGCCGGGCGGTCATTCGGGTTCGGGTGGCGGATCAGCGGCACGGCGGAACGGTCCCATTTCGGTCAAGGCGTCGATCTCGGCCGCGACGGCGGCGCGCTCACGCTCCAGATAGTCGGCGAGCGCCGCACGAAAACGCAGATCGGGCACAAAATGCGCCGATACCGTCGGCACGGGCAGATAGCCGCGCGCCAGCTTGTGCTCGCCCTGCGCGCCCGCCTCCACTCGCTTCAGCCCGTGGGCGACGGCCCAGTCGATGGCCTGGTAATAGCATAACTCGAAATGCAGGAACGGCACATCCTCCGCACAGCCCCAGTTGCGGCCATAAAGTGCGTCAGCACCAATGAAGTTGAGCGCGCCCGCGATCGGCCGGGAGCCGCGATAGGCCATGATGAGCAGAGTGCGATCGGCCATAAGTTCGCCGACCAGGCTGAAAAACTTGCGCGTCAGATACGGGCGGCCCCACTTGCGGCTGCCGGTGTCCTGGTAGAATACCCAGAACGCGTCCCACGCCGCCTCGGTAAGATCGCCGCCCGTCAGCAGCTTGACCGTCAGCCCGCCAGCCAGCGCCGCCTCGCGCTCCTTGCGGATCGCCTTGCGCTTGCGGCTGGCTAGCGCTGCCAGGAAATCGTCGAAGCTGCTGTAGCCGTCGTTGGTCCAGTGGAATTGCTGGTCCTCGCGGATCAGCCAACCGGCGCTTTCGAACGCCCAGCGCTGGGCCGGATCGATGAAGGTGGCGTGCGCCGAGGACAGTCCGAACTGGCGGGTCAGCGTTTCGCCCGCTTGGGTGAGCGCGGGCGCCAGCGCGGGATCGCGCAGCAGCAGGCGCGGGCCAGAGGCGGGGGTGAAAGGGACACTGATCTGGTATTTCGGGTAGTAGCTGCCGCCCATCCGCTCGTAGGCGTGGGCCCAGGCGTGATCGAACACATACTCGCCCATGCTGTGTGATTTGAGGTAGCCCGGCAGGATCGCCGTCGCGCGCCCGTCGGCGCCGTCGATCACCAAATGACGCGGCGCCCAGCCGGTTTTGGCGGTCGCCGACCCCGATTCCTCCAGCGCGCGGATGAAGGCGTGTGTGGTGAACGGGTTGTCCTTGCCCGCGCACGCATCCCACTCGGCCGTGGACAGCTCGGCCGCGCCGCTGAGGATGCGCGCGGTGACGGTGGAGCAATCGCGGTCGGCCATGGCGCGAAGCTAGGGCAGCCGCCGCCTGCGCGCCATGCGCCGCGTGGTCGTCGTCGGCGCGTGCACGCTAGTCCGAACACCCTCAGCCCGAGCGGAGCGGGTGCTGCCGCCTCAGCACCGGCAGCTCCGGTCCGCGCTGGCGTAACGGGCAAGGGCAGTCGCTGCTCCGGCGTCACCGGCGCTCCGGGCGCCCCCCCCCGCAGGCGGGAAGGATCGCGCCGCTTACCCCCGGAGCGCGACGATTGCGTCGACCTCAACGGGCACACCCAGGGGCAGTTCGGCGACACCGACGGCGGAGCGGGCGTGGCGGCCTGCCTCGCCGAACACGCGAACCAGCAGGTCGCTCGCGCCGTTGCCGACCTTCGGCTGGTCGGTGAAGCCCGGCGCACTCGCCACGAACACGCCCAGCTTCACCACACGCTCGACGCGCTCAAGCGCGCCAGCGGCGGCGATCTGCGCGACGATGCCTAAGGCGCACCGCTCTGCGACCGCCTGTCCGCGCTCCACGTCGAGCTCGGCGCCCAGCTTGCCGCGGATCAGGCTGCCGTCCTCGGCGAACGGAATCTGGCCCGCAATGTGCAGCAGCCCGCCATGCTCCACGAACGGCACATAGTTGGCAGCTGGCGGTGCGGCGTTGGGCAGTGTCAGCCCCAATTCGCGCAGGCGGTCGGCGATCATGGTCATGGTCGGTCCCCGTTTGGTGAGCGCCCGAGCTGTGGGGCGGCCGCCCGCGGCGGGTCAAGCTACTCGGCGCTGGCGCCCTCGATCGTCAGCCGCGCCTCGCTGATGTCGCGCGGCGCCACCTCCAGGGCGGCGGCGCATGCCATCAGATCGGGCTCATGCTGTTCGAGGAAAGCGAGCGTCGCCGCCAGCAGCTGCGGATCGCCGACGCGCCCGCGCAGCGTCGCTGCATCGAGACCGGTCAGATCGAGCAGCCTCGGCCGCAGCCGATCATTGCCGACCACAAACGTCAACGCGCGGAGCGCAAGCGTCTCCGCTTCCTTCCGGTTGTCGCGGGTGCCGACCATGTCACCCAAGTGTAACGCGTGCTCCGCGTCGGTGGAAGGGGGCAAGGGCGCGGGATCGCCGCAGCGTTATTTGATCTTGGCTTCCTTGAATTCCACGTGCTTCCGCGCGACCGGATCGTACTTCTTAAACGTCAGCTTTTCCGCGAGGTTACGCGGATTTTTTTTGGTGACGTAGAAGTAACCGGTGTCCGCCGTGCTGACGAGGCGGATCTTGATGGTGGTCGGCTTGGCCATGGCAGTCTCTCGATCAACGCAAAAAGCGGCCCGGCAGGGGGCCGCTCAGTCCGATGTGTCACTGACGCATCGGCGCGCGGGCGTCAAGCGCCCGGGCGGGGCGAGAAGACGAGCCGGTGGGCAGGAAGCTTCAGGCCGCGCGTCAGCAGGCGGCACCCGTCCTCGTCGCACCGCACCAGCACCGCGTACGCCCGCGGGGACGTGCTCGGTAAACGGGCGGCCGTGCTCGGGCACATGCCCGCGCTGCGGCCGCCGCTTGGGCAAAGCGCTCCTTCGCATCGCGGATCGACAGCGAGATCGCTCGGCTCCCTTCGCCCGCCGGCAGTGGCGCCACCGTTGCGCCCCCGCCGCGCCCGCGCGACACTCGCGCGCATGGACAAGTCCCGCCTCCCATCCCGCCATGTCACGCTCGGTCCCGAGCGCGCACCGCAGCGCGCGTTTCTGCACGCGATGGGGTTGGACGACGCAGCGATCGCCAAGCCGCTCGTCGGAGTCGTCAGCTGCTGGAACGAGGCCGCGCCGTGCAACACCGCGCTCGACCGGCAGGCGAGGGCGGCCAAGCAGGGCGTGATCGCGGGCGGTGGCACGCCGCGCCAGTTCACCACCATCACCGTGACCGACGGGATCGCGATGGGGCACGAGGGGATGAAATCCTCCCTCGTCAGCCGCGAGGTCATCGCCGATTCGGTCGAGCTGACCGTGCGCGGCCACTGTTATGACGCGATCGTGGGCGTGGCGGGCTGTGACAAGAGCCTGCCGGGCCTGATGATGGCGATGCTGCGGCTGAACGTGCCGAGCGTCTTCCTCTATGGCGGCACGATCATGCCCGGCCGCTTCCAAGGCCGCGACGTGACGATCGGGGATGTGTTCGAGGCGGTTGGCGGCCACGCGGCGGGAACGTGTCCGCTGGCCGAACTGATCGCGCTGGAGAAGGTCGCCTGCCCCGGCGACGGAGCGTGCGGCGGACAGTTCACCGCCAACACGATGGCGTGCGTGTCCGAAGCGATCGGCCTGGCGCTCCCCGGCTCGGCGGGGCCGCCAGCGGTGGTACTGGAGCGCGATCATTACTCGGTCGCCAGCGGCGCGGCGGTGATGCAGCTGCTGGAGCGCCAGCTCCGCCCGCGTGACATCTGCACGAGGCGAGCCTTCGAAAACGCCGCGCGCGTGGTGGCCGCCACCGGCGGCAGCACCAACGCCGCGCTGCACCTGCCCGCTATGGCGAGCGAGGCGGGCATCGAGCTGGACCTGTTCGACATCGGGCGTGTGTTCCGCGACACGCCGCTGATCGCCGACCTTAAGCCCGGCGGGCGATATGTCGCCAAGGATCTGTGGGAAGCGGGCGGGGTGCAGCTGGTGATGAAGGCGCTGCTCGACGCCGGACTGCTGCATGGCGACTGCCTGACCGTCACCGGCCGGACGGTCGCGGAGAACCTGGCCGACGTGCAGTGGAACGAAGCCCAGGACGTGGTGCGCCGGGTCTGCTCGCCACTGTCGCCGACGGGTGGCGTGGTCGCCCTGCGCGGCAGCCTCGCGCCAGAGGGGGCGATCGTGAAGGTCGCCGGGCTGAGGCACACACGGCACACCGGCCCCGCGCGCGTATTCGAGTGCGAAGAGGACGCCTTAGCCGCGGTCTACGCGCGCGCATACGGGGAGGGCGACGTGATCGTCATCCGTCACGAGGGGCCGAAGGGCGGCCCGGGCATGCGCGAGATGCTGCAGACGACCGCTGCGATCTACGGCCAGGGAATGGGCGAAGCGGTCGCGCTGGTGACCGACGGCCGCTTCAGCGGCGCGACGCGCGGCCTGTGCGTCGGCCATGTCTGCCCCGAGGCAGCCGATGGTGGCCCGCTCGCACTGGTGCGCGACGGCGACCTGATCGCCATCGATGCTGAAGCGGGCACGATCGACCTGCTCGTCGAAGCGGCCGAGCTGGAGCGCCGCCGCGCGGCGTGGGTGGCCCCGCCCGCGCATTTCGGCAGCGGCGCGCTCTGGCGCTACGCACAGACCGTCGGCCCGGCGCGCTGGGGAGCGATCACGCATCCGGGGGCGCGGGCGGAGGTGCGGGTCTATGCCGATATCTGAGCGCGCTCCCGCTCCCGCAGAGCACCGACGTCATGCTGAACCCGTGTCAGCATCGCGCCGCCCCGCGCGCCTCGGGCCCGCCCGCGCCCGAGGCGCGGGAGCGTGACCCTGAAACCGCGCATGGTGACGGTTGCGCGAGACGTGCGGGTCGATGCCCCGGCGCCCGCCTCAGCGCGGCGCAACCAGCGCCGACAGCCGCGCCATCGTCTCGGGGGAGGGTGCTGCGGCCGACTCCACCTTCATTGCAACCGCAGGTGCGGGGGCCGGCAATGGCGGCGTTGATCCAAGCAGCGCCCAGACCGGCTCGCCGCGCGAGTCGCGCGGGATGGTGGCGAGGAGCGGCGCGCGCGCACGTCCGTGGGGGCGGTAGGCGCGCGGCTGCATCGGTGAGCTTGGCGTATCGGCGATGATCCCGCCGGGTAGCGGCGCGCTGTTGGGCGGCTCGGCGAGCGCGACCGGCGGAGCGGCGGTGCCGCCCACCTGGCCCGGCGCAGCAGGCGCCACCGGCGGCGCCGGCGGCGCGCCGCTGCCGTAAGCGGCGGTGCGCCGGCGGGTGGGGGTCATCTCGTCCCAGATCGGCTCGCCGCGGTTGTCGCGGGGCACGTCCCCGGTGATGCGCGCGCGGACGTTGCCGACGTAGAGCGGCGATGGCGCGCACGCGTGAAGGAGGAGCGCGGCTGCAACGCATGCTAGGGCGGACTTCATGGACGTTCCATGCTCCAACTCGGCCGTGCTGGGCAACGCGCTGCCACCGCAAAAGCGCCCCGTCCTTACCGCAGCCGCAATGCGCGAGGCCGAACGCAACGCTGCGCCGACCGCCGAGGCGATGTGGCAGCTGATGGAGCGTGCCGGCCAGGCGGCGTCGCGCGCGATCGCCGCGGTCTATCCACGCGCTGACGTGCTGGTGCTCTGCGGGCCGGGCAACAATGGCGGCGACGGCTACGTCTGCGCAGCGGCATTGCGCGCGTTGGGGTGGAGCGTGCGCGTGGCGGCCGCCGCTCAACCCTTGCGCGAGCCTGCCCGAACCGCGGCCGCGCGCTGGGCTGGACCGGTCGAGCCGCTGGGCGAGGCGCAGCCCGCGCCGCTGCTGGTAGACGCGCTGTTCGGGATCGGCCTCGATCGGCCGCTGCCTGCCGGCGCGGCGGCGGCGCTCGCGCGGCTGGTGCCACGGGCAAAGCGCGTCGTCGCGCTCGATCTGCCAAGTGGCTTTGCAAGCGACGGCAGCGGATGGTGCGATAGGGCCGAGCCGCCATCAGACTGGGCGCGCGCGGACCTGACCATCGCGTTCGGAGCGCTGAAGCCCGCGCATCTGCTCGAGCCAGCCGCCTCGCATATGGGGCGGATCGTGCTGGCGGACCTTGGGCTGGCGACACGCAGCGACGCGGTCAGCAACGGCGCGCCCGCCCGGCCAGCGATTGCCACTGACGCTAACAAATACGCGCGCGGCTGCTGCCTCGTGCTGTCCGGCCCGGCTGGGCGCGGCGGCGCGGCGCGGCTGGCCGCGCACGCTGCCGCTCGGGCTGGCGCTGGGCTCGTCGCGCTCGCCGCCCCGGCCGACGCGGTCGCCGAACATGCGGGCGCGCTCGATGCGCCGCTGGTGCGCACGCTGGACGAGCCGGAGGCGCTGGCTGGCGTCGCGGAGGGCGTGCGGGCTCGCGCGGTGGTGCTGGGGCCGGGGCTGGGGACGGGGGCCGATGCGCGCAGACTGGCCGAGGCGGCGCTGGCGCTGAAGCTGCCGCTGGTGCTGGACGCTGACATGTTCACGCTGTTCGCGGGCCGGGCCCATTCGCTGCGCCGCGACGCGCCGACGGTGCTGACCCCGCACGCGGGTGAGTTCCAGCGGCTGTTCGGCGACTTGCCAGGCGCCAAGCTCGATCAGGCACGCTCGTCCGCCGCCGCAGCCGGGGCAGTCGTCGTGTTCAAGGGGGCAAGCACGGTGATCGCTGCACCCGATGGGCGCGCGATCCTCAATCACGTGCGCGCGCCGCAGCTTGCCACCGCGGGCTCGGGCGACGTGCTGGCGGGCGCGGTCGGCGGGCTGCTGGCGCAAGGCTGGGACACGCTCGACGCTGCCGCGGCAGCCGTGTGGCTTCACGCCGAGGCAGGGCGCACCGCGTCGGCCGGACTCACCGCCGACGACCTGCCCGAACGCCTGCCGTTCGGCTGGGCGCGCTAGCCGCGCGGCGTGGCAGCGCACGCCCGCGCCGCTATAGCGGCGGGGTGCCGCGACCTGCCCCGCCCACCGCCCTCGCGGCCGGCCTGCTTGCCGAGACCGAGATCGTGCGGCTCGCAGCGCGCGGCGACGGGATGACGGCGGACGGCCGCTACGTGCCGCTGACCGCGCCGGGCGACGTGGTGCGCTTCGGCGCCGGTTGCGCCGAAATTGTGCCGGGCCCGCGCCACGCGGTGCCGCCCTGCCGCCACTTTCCGGAATGTGGCGGCTGCCAACTGCAGCATATTGACGACGCGACCTACGCCGCCTGGGCGGCCGAGCGCATCGTCGCGCCGCTTGATGCGGCCGGGGTGCGCGTCGGCGCCGTCATGCCCGTGCACATGTCGCCGCCGCGCAGCCGGCGCCGCGCCGCGCTGAAGGCCGTGCGCGCCGGCGGCGGCATTGCGATCGGTTTTCACGCCGCGGGCACCCATCGCGTCGTCGACATGGCCGAATGTCACGTGCTCCGGCCCGAGCTGTTCGCGCTGATCGCGCCGCTTCGCACCGCGCTCGCGCCGTTGCTGCCGCCCGGCCAGGGCGCGGGCGTGACGTTGACGCTGACCGCGGCGGGCGTCGACGTGCTGCTGGCGAACATCCGGGCCGAGCGCGCTGCCGAGCGCGCTGCGCTGGCAGCGTTTGCGGAAGGCGTCGATCTCGCACGCCTTTCGATCGAGCATGAGGGCGGACTGGAGACCGTGGCGCTGCGCCGTGTGCCTGTGGTTCCGATGGGCGGGGCGCTGGTGGAACTGCCGCCCGCCGCCTTCCTGCAGGCGACCGCGGACGGCGAGGCTGCGCTCGTCGCCGCTGCGCTCGACGCGCTGGCGCCCGCGCGGCGCGTGGCGGACCTGTTCTCAGGCGTCGGCACCTTCGCGCTGCCGCTCGCCGCGGCGGGGAAGTGCCTAACGGCTGCGGATGCGAGCGGGCCCGCGTTGGCGGCGCTGGCGCGTGCCGCCGGCGGTCGCATCGAGACGGTCCACCGCGACCTCTTCCGCCGCCCGTTCCGCGCCGACGAGCTGAAGGGCTTCGACGGGGCCCTGTTCGATCCACCGCGCGCTGGCGCCAAGGAGCAGTCCGCCGAACTCGCGCGGTCGGCGCTGGCGCGCGTGGTGGCGGTCAGCTGCAATCCCGCGACCTTCGCGCGTGACGCAGCGACCCTGATCGCTGCGGGCTTCGCGCTGCAGCGGCTGTGGCCGGTCGCGCAGTTCCGCTGGTCTAATCACCTGGAGCTCGCCGCGCTTTTCACGCGCTGAACCGGTCCGCCGAAGCGATGGAACCATTTCCGTACCCCAAACGTCTTTACCGCAGACGAGGTCGGGCGGTCAGCTAACTCCCGGCAAGTTTAAGCATGGAGCGTCCCTATGAACCTTCTCATCATCCTTCTGATCGGAGCGGTCGTCGGCTGGCTTGCTGGTATGATTACCGGGCGTGGCGGCGGAATCGTCTTCAACATCATCATCGGCATTATTGGCGCTGTGGTGGCTGGCTTTCTGTTCGGCGGAGGCGCTTCGATCATCAACGCGCCCCTCAATGTGACCTCGATCGCGCTGTCGACACTGGGCGCGGTCATCCTGATGGTGATCGTCAGCCTGGTCCGCGGTCGCCGCGCCGCGCTGTAAAACCCGCTCATTGATCGAAGGGGCCGGGTTCGCCACTTAGGGCGAGCCCGGCCCCTTTGGCTTGTCTGGAGACCCGTTGATGCGCCTGGATGATGAACGCGAAAGCTCGAACATCGAAGACCAGCGCGGCATGAGCTTCGGAGGCGGCGGGGTCGGCGGAGGCGGGCTAGGCGGCCTTCTCGGGCTGATTTTCGCCGCGCGCGGGCTGGGGATCGGCATTCCGGGATTGTTGATCATCGGCGCGCTCTATCTGTTCTTTTCGGGCGGGCTGGGCGGCGGCGGGAGCCGGGCGCCGAGCGGTTTCCAGCCCGGGGCGTCGGCCACTGCTCCCACGCAGCGCGGTGCGGAAAGCCAGACCGACGTGTTCGTGCGCAAGGTGCTGGCGAGTACCGAGGATACCTGGACCAAGATTTTCCAGGCGAACGGGCTTCAATATCGTTATCCCAAGCTGGTCTTCTATTCAGGACAAGGCCGATCGGGCTGCGGCGCGGCTCAAGCGGCGATGGGTCCTTTTTATTGCCCGAGCGACCAGAAAATCTACCTCGACGAAAGCTTCTTTCAGGAGATGCGCAATCGGTTCGGCGTCAATGGCGACTTCGCAAACGCCTATGTGATCGCGCACGAAGTCGGTCATCACGTGCAGAAGCTGACCAGCCAATATGCGAAGGCCCAGGCGACTGGGCTGCCCGAAGCGGGCTCGGGCGGCCAGCAGGTTCGCATCGAACTTCAGGCCGATTGCTATGCTGGGGTATGGGGCGCGGACCACCGCGACATCCTGGATCCCGGTGACGTCGACGAAGCCCTGCGGGCTGCCAACGCGATCGGCGACGACACGTTGCAGCGCGAGTCGACCGGTCGAGTCGCTCCCGACAGCTTCACCCACGGCACCAGCGCCCAACGGATGCGCTGGTTCAAGAAGGGCTACGAAAGCGGCGACCCCGCTGCGTGCGACACCTATTCGGCGCAGGAGGTTTGACGCGCGGCTATCTCCGCAGAGGCGCCTTCCCAGGCGGCGAGCGCGATCCGAGGCTCGAACCGAGGAGTTTTGACCGGATTTTGAACTGTAGGCGCGTGCTTCGAAAGCATCGGGGTGCGGTGGTCGCGGCGCCGATCCGCGACTTTCGTGACCCCAGCAAGGGCAATTCGCTCTAGCTGTCTCGTCGCCCCGGGCTTCGGCATGTCGGTCGGTGAGGGATGACCCCGGGTGAACGCTGAGCCGAGCGTCCCCCGGCCGCATGGGTCCCGCCTACCGCAGCCCCACCGCCCTGAGCAGCGGCAGCGCGACTGGCCGCAGCGCGCGCCGCACCTCTCCGCGCGCAGTCAGGCCCAGCGACACTCGCTCGATCACCGCGTCGTGTGGCGTGCCCTCTGCCGGGTCGGCCTGTGTCAGCAGCAAGGGCAGTTCGCGCGGGACTGCTCGGCGCTGGAAAGCGGGCATAGCTGCGGTGCCGTGCGCGGACAGCGTTTCGCCGAAGCCGATGTTGGTCACGAGAGTGTGCCGCGGCAGCACGGTCAGCTGACCACGCCGCCATAGGTGAAAGCAAAGCTGCGCGTCCCAGCCGGAGTCCGGATCGGCGTGCGCTCTATCGAACAACCGCCGAAAGTGGCGCGCCGCGCGCGGACGGTCGCCGGTCATGCTCTCGATCAAGCGCGACCCGCGCTCGGCCGGCCACGAGCGCATCGTCAGGTCATAGCCTGCCCACGCACGCGCCCACGATCCCCAGCCCCAGATGTGCGGGTGCGCGCTGAAGAGGTAGCTGGCACGCCAGCCCGGCGGCGCCCCTGCGAAATTGGCGCCCGCGACCAGTCCCACGCGCTCGTCCGCCGCATAGCGATCGAGCAGCGCTTCCACGAACGGGAAAAAGCCCGGCATCGGGGCCATGTCGTCCTCAAGCACAATGCCTTGCTGCTCGTGCTGAAAAAACCACGTCACCGCCTCGCTGACCGCTCGTGCGCAGCCGAGATTGCGGTCACGGTAGAGCGTGCGCACCTCGCACGGCCAATCGGGTGCAACGCATCCGCGCGCGGCTGCGCAGGCTGCCGCGTCGCCGGGATGGTCCGGTCGCGGTCCGTCGGCGCCCACATAGAGCCGCGGCGGCCGTGCAACGCGCACCGCCTCCCACACCCGCGCGGTCAGATGCGGGCGCGCGAAGATCAGCAGCAGCAGCGCCCCGCGCATCACGGGCGCGGCCGTATTCAGGCGACCAAGCGCTGCTCGATCGGAACGTAATCGCGCGGGCCGGCACCGATATAGAGCTGGCGCGGGCGGCCGATCTTCTGATCGTGATCCTCGATCATCTCATTCCACTGCGCCACCCAGCCTACCGTCCGCGCGAGGGCGAACAATGCAGTGAACATCGTCGTCGGAAAACCAATTGCTGACAAAATGATGCCCGAATAGAAGTCCACGTTGGGGTAAAGTTTTTTCTCGATGAAATATTCGTCCTTCAGCGCGATCTGCTCCAGTTCACGCGCAACATCGAACACCGGATCGCTGACACCCATCCGCTCAAGCACTTCTGCAGCCGTCTTGGCCATCACCTTGGCGCGCGGATCGTAGTTCTTGTAGACTCGGTGGCCGAAGCCCATCAGCCGGAACGGATCGTCCTTGTCCTTGGCACGGCGGATATATTCGGGGATCCGCTCGGGACGCCCGATCTCGCGTAGCATGTTCAAGGCAGCCTCGTTCGCGCCGCCATGCGCCGGTCCCCAAAGGCACGCGATGCCGGCCGCGATGCACGCGAACGGATTGGCGCCCGATGACGACGACAGCCGGACGGTCGACGTGCTGGCGTTCTGCTCGTGATCGGCGTGCAGAATGAAGATCCGGTCCAGCGCGCGCTCGATGACCGGATCGACGACGTAGGGCTCGGCCGGTACGCCGAACGTCATGCGCAGGAAATTGCCCACGTAGGACAGCGAATTGTCCGGATACAGGAACGGCTGGCCAACCGAATATTTGAACGCGTTCGCAGCGATCGTCGGCATCTTGGCGATCAGCCGGTGCGATGCGATCTCGCGGTGGCGAGGGTCCGTGATGTCGGTCGAATCGTGATAGAAGGCCGACAGCGCGCCAACGACGCCGCACATCACCGCCATCGGGTGCGCGTCGCGGCGGAAACCACGATAAAAAGTCATCAGCTGCTCATGCAGCATCGTGTGGCGCGTGATCGTATAGGTCCAGTCGTCATACTGCTCCTTGTTGGGCAGTTCGCCGTGGACGATCAGATACGCGACTTCCAGGAAGTTGGAATGTTCGGCCAGCTGGTCGATCGGATAGCCGCGATGCAGCAGGATGCCCTGCTCGCCATCGATGTAGGTGATCGCGCTTTCGCACGCGCCGGTGGAAGTAAAGCCCGGATCGTACGTGAATACGCCCGCCTTGCCGTAAAGCGACCGGATATCGAGCACATCGGGCCCGATCGTGCCCTTGAGGACCGGCAGATCGAGCGACCGTTCGCCCAGCTGCAGCTTCGCCACGTCGGTCACGTCCATCTCTCCTGCTTCAGGACTGCGGCAGGGTCGCCGCGCCCGCGATCACGTCTTCGATCCGCCCCAGGCTTTCGTCCCGGCCCAGCGCGGCGAGCACGTCGAAGATGGGCGGCGAGGTAGCCGATCCCGTCAGCGCCGCGCGCAGCGGCTGGGCGATCGCGCCCAGTTTGACGCCCGTCTCCTCGGCCAGCGCGCGGATCGCGGCTTCGGTCGACGCGGCGGACCAGTCCGCCACCGCCACCAGCCGTTCACCCGCCTGGCCGAGCAGCGCAGGCGCATCCCCACCTAGCAGTTTTGCTGCGCCTGCGTCCATCGCCAGCGGGCGGGCAGTGAACAGGAATAGCGCGGAATCTGCTAGTCCATGCACGTCGCGCGCGCGTTCTTTCAGCAACGGCATGATGCGGTGCAGCGTCGCGCACTCGTCGTTGCCGAGCGCGCGCCCGATCGCCGCCGCGATGCGGGGTGTGATCAGCTCCACCAGGCGTTCATCGAGGCTGGCGCGGAGATAGTGGCCGTTCAGATGATCCAGCTTCTTCGCGTCGAAGCGCGAGGGCGCGCGGCCGATCCCGTCCAGCGTGAACACTGCGATCGCCTCGTCGCGGCTGATGATCTCGGTATCGCCATGCCCCCATCCCAGGCGGAGCAGATAGTTTTCCAGGGCCTCGGGCAGGATGCCGAGCTGGTCGCGATAGGCGTCGACTCCCAGCGCGCCGTGGCGCTTGGAAAGCTTGGCGCCGTCGGCGCCGTGGATCAGCGGCACGTGCGCGTAGACGGGCTCGGGCCAGCCCAGCGCGCGGATCAGCGCCAGCTGGCGGAAGGCATTGTTCAGATGATCGTCGCCGCGAATGACGTGCGTCACGCCCATGTCATGATCGTCGACCACCACCGCGAGCATGTAGGTCGGCGTGCCGTCCGATCGCAGCAGCACCATGTCGTCCAGCTCTGCATTCTGGACGGTCACCTCGCCCTGCACGCGGTCGGCGATGGTGGTGGCGCCTGTCGTCGGCGCGCGCAGCCGGATGACGAAGGGTTGGTTAGCCTGCTCCGGCCCCGGCTCGCGGTCGCGCCAGCGGCCGTCGTAGCGCATCGGCAGGCCCTTCGCGCGCTGCTCGGCGCGCATCGCCTCCAGCTCCTCAGGCGTGGCGTAACAGCGATAGGCTTGGCCTGTTGCCAATAGCGCGTGCGCGACCTCGGCGTGGCGCGCTGCGCGGCTGAACTGGTAAACCACTGGCCCGTCCCAATCCAGCTTCAGCCAGCGCATCCCGTCGAGGATTGCGTCGATTGCGGGCTGGGTAGAGCGCGCGCGGTCGGTATCTTCGATGCGCAGTTTGAAAGCGCCGCCGTTCGCGCGCGCGAACAGCAGGTTGAACAAAGCCGTTCGCGCCCCGCCGATGTGTAAATATCCGGTCGGCGAGGGGGCGAAGCGGGTAACGACTGTTTGCCCCGCCGTTGGCGGTAACGCGTGATCTGCGGACAAGCGGTGCTCTGCTGTTCGGGGAGGTTGAGCGCGGGTGGCTAGCATAGCGACGCGGCCGCACGGAAGCATCGGCGTGGCGGCGCGCGGGCGTGCAGCCACCGCGGCGATCGAGGCGTGGCTGGAGGCCGAGCGCGATCAGCTGCCGCTGTGGCTCCCGGTGGCGCTCGGCTGCGGCATCGCTGCATGGTTCCTGTTGCCCGATCCCGCCGCGTGGGCCCGCTTCTTGGGACTCGCCGCTGCGGTGTCGGTGGGCGGGATGATCGCGGGCGGGCGCGGCGGGCGCGCGCTCGTGGTTGGCGGTGTGCTCGCTGCGGCGGGGTTAGGGCTGGCGTGGGGCCGAGCTGAGCTGGTGCGCGCGCCAAGGCTGGCGGCCGAGCGGGTGGCGGTCACCTTCGAGGCGCGCGTGCTGGCGCTTGAAGACCGTTCGGGCCGCGAGCAGTGGCGGCTGTTTCTCCAGCCTGCTGACCGTACGCTGCCGCCCAAGCTGCGAGTGTCGATGCGCGATCCGCCGCCGGCCGCGGCCCGGCCCGGCGCCACCATCCGCATCCGCGCCACGCTGCGGCCGCCGCCAGGGCCCAGCGTTCCGGGAGGTTATGATTTCGCGCGCCGCGCGTGGTTTGAGGGATTGGGCGCGGTCGGCTTCGCGCTTGGTCAACCGGTGGTGTTGAAGCCCGCGCCGCCGCCCTCGGGGCTGAGCGGCTGGCTGGCTCACGTCCGCGCGCACCTGACCGGCTGGCTCGCGGACCGCGTCGGGGGGCAGGAAGGCGCGATCGCGGCCGCGTTCACCACCGGCGACGAGGGCCGGATCGCTCCGAAAGTGGCACAGGCGATGCGCGACTCGGGGCTGGCGCATCTGCTGTCGATCTCGGGCGTGCATATCGCGGCGGTGATCGGCGCGGGCATGGTGGTGACACGGCGCACGCTGACGCTGTCGCCCTGGATCGCGCTGCACTGGCCGGTGAAGGCCATCGGCGCCGCCGCCGGAGCGGTGCTCGGCGTACTCTATACGCTGCTCGCGGGCGCCGAGGTGCCCACCGTCCGGTCTACCGCAGCAGCGCTGGTGGTGTTGGCGGGCATCATGGTGGGGCGCTCGGCGATCTCGCTCAGGACCGTTGCATTCGCGGCCTTCGCGATCCTGCTGGTGCGGCCGGAGGCGCTGCTCGGCCCGTCCTTCCAGCTGAGCTTCGCTGCGGTGACCGGGCTCGTCGCCGCCTACAATGCGCCAGCCCTGCGCCCGTGGCTGCAACCGCGCCACGATGGCTGGCTGAAACGCGCGGGCGGCGCGGCGCTGGGGCTGGTGCTGTCGTCGCTGGTCGCGCAGGCGATGCTGGCGCCGGTGGCGTTCTACCATTTCAACCGCGAGGGGCTGTACGGCGCAGCGGCGAACCTGCTCGGCATCCCGCTGACGAGCTTCGTCATCATGCCCGCGCTGGGGCTGACGCTGGCGCTGGGGACGCTTGGGCTGGAAGCGCCGGCGCTGTGGGTGTTGAAGCACGCGATGGCGCTGCTGGTGGCGCTCGCCGAAGAGGTCGCGCGCTGGCCCGGAGCGGTGGCGCGCCTGCCGACGATGCCGACGCTGGCGTTTGCGCTCTTCGTGATCGGCGGGCTGTGGCTCGCGCTGTGGGCGGGGCGCGCGCGGCTGTTGGGCGCGGCGCCGGTCGCGGCGGGGCTGGCGCTGGCGCTGCTCGCGCGCCCGCCCGACCTGCTGGTGAGCGGCGACGGTGTTCATCTGGGGCTGGTCGCGCGTGACGGCAGCCTTGCGATGCTCCGCAACCGCGCCGGGCCGTTCATCCGCGACATGTGGGGCGACGCTGCAGGCACCGCGGCGCAGATGGACCTCGAGAGGCTTCCGAACGCCAGCTGCACCGAGGCTGCCTGCGTTCTGCTACTCGATCGCGGCGGGCGGAGCTGGCGCGTTTTGGCGACGCGCAGCCGACAGCTGATCCCGCGCGACGCGCTCCAGCCGCAATGCGAGGCCGCCGACATCGTCGTCGCTAGCCGGCGACTGCCGCCGTGGTGCGCCCCGCGCTGGTTGCGGCTCGATCGCGCTGCGCTGAACGATACCGGCGCACTCGCGCTGCGGCTCGACGCAGCTCCGGGGATTGAGACCGCGCGCGGCGGGCAGGGCGCGCATCCGTGGGCGGTGCAGCCCGCGCCACTGCCCACGCGCCGCGCGGCGCGTGGGCGGGCGCTTGGCGGAGGCGGCGGTGGCGGCTAACGCCGGGCGGTGACCGAAGCCGCCACGCTCGACCTCGCCGAGGGGTTCCGCACCGCCATGCGCCGGATCGCGGCGACGGTCAGCATCGTCACCGCCGCGCCGCGGGTCGGCATGGCCGCGACGAGCGTCACCTCGCTGACGCTGGAGCCGCCGGCGCTGCTTGTCTGCGTCAAGCACACCGCCTCGCTCCACGCGCACATCGCGCGGCTGGGCACGCCCTTCTGCGTCAACGTGCTTGCGGGCAGCCACGGCGACCTGTCGATGGCGTTCGGCGGCCGGGCGAGCCAGGAGGAGCGCTTCACCATCGGCGACTGGCGCGAGGACGAGCGCGGCGTCCCCTGGCTCGCCGACGCGCAGGCCTGCCTGTTCTGCACCGTCGACGCGCTGACGGTCTACGGCAGCCACAGCATCGTCATCGGCCGCGCCGAGGCCGTGCGCCTCCACGGCCAGGTCGACCCGCTGATCTACGGCGACGGGCGCTACGCGCGGCTGTGAGGGGTGCGCCACCGACGCTGTAACCGGCGAGCCTCGCGGCTCGTATAGGTGAGGGACGCAACCGCAAGGAGGATTGGTGTGACGACTCGCAGAGCGATTCTGGGTGGCCTGGCGATGGTGTTCGGCGGCGCGGCGGCAGCGCGGATCGGTTCGGCGAAGGCCGAGCCGAAGGGTAATTTCCCGTACAGGCTGACCGATGCGCAGTGGCGCAAGAAGCTCAATCCCGATGCCTATGCCGTGCTGCGGCACGAGGGGACCGAGCGGCCGGGGACGTCGAGGCTGCTCGATGAGCATCGTCCGGGCACGTTCCACTGCGCGGGTTGCGACCAGGCGGTGTTCTCGTCGGCGACGAAGTTCGACAGCGGCACCGGCTGGCCGAGCTTCTGGAGCGCGATCAAGGGCGGCACCGCCACCAGCACCGACCGCACGCTGGGCATGGTGCGCGTCGAGGAACATTGCGCGCGCTGCGGCGGCCATCTGGGCCATATATTCGACGACGGCCCGCCGCCGACCGGCAAGCGCCACTGCATCAACGGCGTCGCGCTGACCTTCAAACCAACCAAGGCCTGACGCGAGGCACAGGCGGGTGGGCGAGCCGCACGCAGCTACCGGCCCGTTCTGCCGCGCTCAGCGTCAGCCGATCGAGGAACCGACCGAATGTTCAAACGTCCCGTTTTCGTCCTGACCGCCGGTGCAGCGCTCGCCGTCGCAGCGCTCGCGCTTCCCGGAGCCGCGCTGCGCCCGGCCGACGCTGCTGCCGGTGCCGCGGCCAACCGCGCCGCCGCGGTGCCCCCCATCCCTCCCGGCATGGCCGAGGCGCTGTTCGCGGGCGGCTGCTTCTGGTCGACCGAGACCGACCTGCAGAAGGTGCCCGGCGTCGTCCGGACCACCGCGGGCTTCGCGGGCGGACGGGTCAAGAACCCAAGCTACGCGGACGTGTCGACCGGCCGGAGCGGGCATCGCGAAGCCGTGCGCGTCATCTACGATCCCAGGCGCATCACCTATGCGCAGCTGGTCGATCGGTTTCTGCACACGATCGATCCGGCCGATGCGGGCGGCACGTTCTGCGATCGCGGCGACGAATACCGCACCGCGATCTTCGCGCTGACGCTGGCGCAGCAGACCGATGCGCAGCAGGCGCTGAAGCGTCTGGAGCGGTTGCCGCGCTTCAAGGGCCACATCGCGACGCAGGTGCTGCCCGGTGCGCCGTTCTACGCGGCCGAGGACTATCACCAGGACTACCACCGCAAGAATCCGCTGCGCTATGCGAGCTACCGCGAGGGTTGCGGCCGTGATGCTGCCCTGCGCGCGATCTGGGGCAAGGCGCCGGGCGAGTAGCCGGCGGACCGGTTCCTCGCCGATCCCGGATCGTGACCCTTCGACGCACGGTGGAGTGGGCACGGCGGTTTCCGGATTGCTGCTCGGCCAACCGCGTGCCCGCAAGCGCTCCTGCCCAACATGGGACCGGAAGTTCAGCGTGGCGCCCGAGCCGACGGTCCGCACCTCCGACCATTCGGCCTTTCGGGGCGATTCCCGCCGTCTGAAGCTGCGCCGGGGGACGAACCGGGCTGCGCCCGCGATCCACGCCGCGCCCTTCTCGCGCGCGGTTGCGCCCACTACACCTGCCATTCAGCCGCCGCCCGCTGAAAGGCCCCGATGCTCCGCTTGCTTGCCACCGCCGCTGCCCTCGCGCTTGCCGCCCCCGCCTTCGCCCAGACCGCCGCTTCGGCACCCGCACCCGTCTCCGAACTGGTGCAGCGCGTCGACATCCCGTTTCAGACCTTCACGCTTGCAAACGGCCTGCGTGTCGTCGTGCATACCGACCGCAAGGCGCCGATCGTCAGCTTGCACACCTGGTACGATGTCGGCTCGGGCGACGAGCCGAACGGCAAAACCGGCTTCGCGCACCTGTTCGAGCATCTGATGTTCGCCGGGTCCGAGCATGTGGCGAATTACGACCTGCCGCTGGAAAACGCGGGCGCAACGAATAATGGCAGCACGAACGCCGACCGCACCAACTATTACGTCGACATGCCCAAGGGCACGCTTGATCTGGCGCTGTATCTGGAAGCCGATCGCATGGGGGCGCTCCTGCCCGCCATCACCCAGGCCAAGCTCGATAACCAGCGCTCGGTTGTCGAGAATGAGAAGCGCCAGGGCGACAACCAGCCTTACGGCCTCAGCTTTTACGCAATCTTCGAGAATGTCTATCCGGCGGGGCACCCCTACCACCATCCGACGATCGGCTCGATGGCCGACCTCGACAAGGCAAGCCTCAACGACGTTCGCAGCTGGTTCCGCGGGCATTACGCGCCGAACAACGCGGTGATCGCGATCGCTGGCGACATCTCGGCCGAGGAAGCGCGGGCGAAGGTCGAGCGGTATTTCGGATCGATTCCGCGCGGGCCGCAGGTGGGCAAGCGCGAGGAGGAGGTGCCGCGTCTCGCGCGGGTCAAGCGGCTGACGCTGCACGACCGCGTGCCCAACGCGCGGCTGACCTATGCCTGGCCGATGCCTGCAGACCGCGAGCAGGAGAATACCGATCTGAGCGTCGCGCTCGCGGTGCTGGCCGACGGCGGCGCGTCGCGGCTCTACAACGCGCTGGTGCGCGACCAGAAGATCGCGCTCGGCGTCTCGGGCGGCGTGTTCGACGGCCGGATCGCGTCGACCGGGCTGCTGTCGATCGACGTCAAGGAGGGCGTCGATCCGGCGACGGTCGAGCGCGCGGCGGACGCGGTCATCGCGAAGTTCCTCGCCGAAGGCCCGACGCCGGACGAGGTAAAGCGCGTTGCGACGAAGACCGTGTCGGGCACGATCCGTGGGCTGGAGCGCGTGGGCGGGTTCGGCGGCAAGGCGTCGACGCTCGCCGAGGGGCTGCTCTACGAGGGCGACCCGGCGTTTTATAAGACCGAGCTGTTGCGCTACGCGAACGCCAAACCCGCCGCGGTCAAGGCGGCAGCGGTCAAGTGGATGGGGCCGAGTTTCCGGTTGTCCGTCGTCCCCGGCGAGCGCGGGCCGACCGAGCTGGCGTATGTCGGCGAGAGCGGCGTCGCTGCGCCGCCCAAGGCCGATCCGCTGCCGCCGGTCGATTCGACCAAGCTGCCCGCGGTGGGCCGGGTCGACACGCTGACCTTTCCGGCGATCGAGCGCGGCGCGCTGTCGAACGGCATCAAGCTGGTGTTCGCGCGGCGGGCGGCGATCCCGGTCGTCAACATCGTCGCGAGCTTCGATGCGGGCACCGCGGCCGATCCGCCGAGCGCGCGCGGCACGCAGGGGCTGATGGTCGCGCTGATGGACGAGGGCACCGCGCGGCGCACCGGGCGCGACATCGTCACCGAAGCCGAGCGGCTGGGTGCAGCGATCAGCATCGACGCGGGCGCCGATACCACGCGCGCGACGCTGTCGGCGCTGACACCCAATCTCGCCGCCAGTCTCGATTTGTTCGCGGACGTTGTGCGCAATCCAGCCTTCGCGCCCGCGGAGGTGGAGCGGGTGCGGACGATCCAGCTCGCCGCGATCCAGCAGGAACTCGCCAATCCCGGCGGCATCGCGGGCCGCGTGCTGACGCCCGCGATCTATGGTGCCGACCATCCCTATGGCGGAGCGGGGCTGGGCGACCCTGGCATCGTCGCAAGGCTGACGCGCGACGACATGATCGCCTTCCACCGGCGCTGGATCCGCCCCGACAAGCTGACGCTGTTCGTCGTCGGCGACACGACGCTTGCGCAGATCACCCCGG
Source organism: Sphingomonadaceae bacterium (assembly GCA_032249695.1). Classification (GTDB taxonomy): domain Bacteria; phylum Pseudomonadota; class Alphaproteobacteria; order Sphingomonadales; family Sphingomonadaceae; genus JAVVHE01. Next base: position 90,736 of record JAVVHE010000009.1, read on the forward strand.
CGCTGGAGCGCGCGTTCGGTGACTGGCGGCCGGACAGCAGCGTCGCCGCGGGCACCAAGCCGTTTCCGCCCGCCGTGCCGCGCCGCCCGGCGAGGATCGTGCTCGTCGACCGGCCCAACTCGCCGCAATCCTTCATCGCCGCGGGGCAGCCGCTGGCGCTGACCGGGCGCGACGACCTCGTCGCCTTGAACGCTGCGAACGAGGCGCTGGGCGGCAGCTTCACCTCGCGGCTCAATACCGATCTGCGCGAGACGAAGGGCTGGGCCTATGGCGCAGGATCGGCTGCGCGCGCGGTGCAGCAGCAGATGGCATTCTCGCTCCGCGCGCCGGTGCAGCAGGACCGCACGGGCGACAGCATCAAGGCGATCATCGACGATGTCGGCGCGTTCACCGGCGCGCAGCCGATCACGCAGGCCGAGCTCGACCGTTCGGTCAATCTGACCGTGTTGTCGCTGCCGGGCGCGTTCGAGACTTCGGGCGCGCTGGTCGGTGCGCTGGAGCAGCTGTCGGTGCTGGGCCGGCCCGACGACTACTATGTGAGGCTCCCCGCGCGCTATCGCGCGCTGACCCCGGCGGCCGCGACGGCTGCGGTGAGGGCGGCGATCGATGTCGGCAGCCTGCAATGGGTGGTCGTCGGCGACCGCGCCAAGGTGGAGCCGCAGCTGAAGGCGGTCGGACTGCCGCTGGAGGTGCGCGACGCGAAATAAGGGCGGAGGGCAGCGGCGATGATCCCCGACCGGTTGCCGGCCGCCCCGCCCGCGCCGCTGCCGCCCGAACTGTCGGAGACGCTGGCTGGCGCCTCTGAACCGCTCGCTCGGGCTGCGGCGCACGCGTGGACCCATTCGCCGTTTCTGCGCGCGCTGATGCGCCGGCGCCCGGCGGCGTTCGCTGCGCTCGCCGGGGCCGGGGCGGAGCCGGTCGTCAACGCAGCAATCGCTGCGACGCTGGGCGGGGAGGGGCCGTGCGGGCAACGGCTGCGGCGCGCGCGCGCCGACGTCGCGCTCGCCACCGCGCTTGCTGACATCGCTGGCCTGTGGCCGCTCGAGCGCGTCACCCGCGCGCTCTCCGGCTTCGCCGACGCCGGGCTCGACGCTGCGGTCACCCAAGCCATCGCCGAACGCACGCCCGGCGCACCGCCCCGGGGGCTTGCGATCCTCGCGCTCGGCAAGCTCGGCAGTTTCGAGCTCAACTACTCATCGGATGTCGACCTCATCGTGCTGTTCGATCGCGCGACGCTGCCCGTCCGTCCGCGCGCCGACCCCGACGAGGAAGCGGTGCGGCTGACGCGGCGGGTGATGGAGCTGATGCAGGGGCGCGACGCCGACGGCTATGTCGCGCGCGTCGATCTGCGCCTGCGGCCCAGCCCGGAAGCGACGCCGATCGCGATTCCCGTCAGCGCCGCCATTGAATATTACCATGCCCAGGCACTGCCCTGGGAACGGGCCGCGTTCATCCGCGCGCGCGCCTGCGCTGGCGACCGCGCAATGGGCGAGGCGTTTCTGCACGAGATCGCGCCGTTCGTCTGGCGGCGAAGCCTGGACTTTCAGGCGATCCGCGAGGTGCAGTCGATCTCGCTCCGCATCCGCGACGCGTTCGAGGGCGACCGGCCCGTGGGCGGCGGCTTCGACCTGAAGAAGGGCCGCGGCGGCATCCGCGAGATCGAGTTCTACGCGCAGATGCACCAGATGATCTGGGGCGGGCGCGAGCCTGCGCTGCGCGTGCCAGCAACACTCGATGCGCTGGCGGCACTCGCCGAGGCTGGCCGGATCGCGGCCGAGGACGCGGTGACGATGGCGCGCGCCTACCGTTATCTGCGCGCGGCCGAGCATCGCGCGCAGATGGTCGACGACGCGCAGACGCACGCGGTCCCCGACCAGCCCGACGCCCGCCAGAGCTATGCGCGCTTCAGCGGCTATGCCGGGTGGGATGCGATGGCGGCCGACCTTGTCGCCGTGACCGCGACCGTCGCGCCGATTTTCGATCGAGTCGGCGAGCGGCCCGCGCCGCCGGCCGCAGCCGCGCAGTTGCCGCGCGAAGCCGCGCCGCTGATCGCGGCGTGGCGCAACGGCGAGCGGCGGGCGCTCCGCTCCGACGCAGCGCGATCGGCCTATGCGGAGATCGAGCCCGCGCTCCTTGCGGCGCTCGCCGACAGCGCCGATCCGCAGGGCGCGGTCGCGCGCTTCGATCGCTTCCTCGGCGCGCTGACGGCAGGGGCCGGATTTTTCGCGTTGCTTGCGGCCAATCCGGCGCTGGTGGGGCTGCTTGGGCGGCTGCTGACCGCGACGCCGGTCATGGCCGATGCGCTCGCGCGGAGCCCGTATCTGTTCGACATCCTGCTCGATCCACAGACGCTGACCGTGCTGCCGTCGGCCGAGGCGCTGCGCGCCGACCTCGCGTTGCGCGCGGCCCGCGCGCGCGGCGAGGAGGATCTGCTGGAAGCCGTGCGCCGCGGCGTGGCCGAGCGGCGCTTCCTGTTCGGCGCCAAGCTGCTGGAGGGTCTTGCAGACCCGCTCGCCGCGGCGCGCGCATATAGCGACCTCGCCGACGCGGCGCTGGGCGTGCTGGCGCCTGGGGTGGAGGCCTCGTTCGCAGCGGTGCACGGGCGCGTGGCGGGTGCGGGGCTGATCGTGCTCGCGATGGGTCGCTGGGGCGGGCGCATGCTGACCGCGCGGTCGGATCTCGATCTGGTGTTCCTGCACAATGCCCCCGCCGACGCGGTCTCCGATGGGTCGAAGCCGCTTGCAGCGACGACGTATTTTACCCGCCTCGCCCAGCGGCTGAGCTCGGCGCTGTCGGTCCCGACCGCGTCGGGCGCGCTGTACGAGGTGGATACGCGCCTCCGCCCATCGGGTAACAAGGGCCAGCTGGTGCCATCGGTAGAGGCGTTCCTACGCTACGGCCGCGAGGAGGCGTGGCCCGTCGAGCATCTGGCGCTGACGCGCGCGCGGGTCGTGCTGGGCGATCCCGACGCCGGTGCGCAGCTGATCGAACGAATCGCGACGCTGCTGACCGTGCCACGCGACGTCGCGCGCCTGAAGGCCGACACAATTGCCCTACGCGCCGAAATTGCGCGCGCTAAGCCGCCCGCTGGCCCGCTCGACGTCAAGCTCGCCCCCGGCGGGCTCGTCGACCTGGAGCTGCTTGTGCAGGTGCGCCAGCTTGAGGAGGGCATGCGCCCCGAGGCCGATCTTGGCACCGCGATCACCGCGCTGACCGATGCGGGGCGGCTGCCGGACGGTCTCTTCGCCGCGCACCAGCTGCTGACGCGCGTGCTTGTGCTGGCAAGGCTGGTGTTTGCCGAGACGCATGGCCCGGTGCCGACGCCCGGATCGCCCGCGGTCGCCTTCATCGCGCGCCGGGCCGGGCTGGATGACGCACGGGCGTTGCGCGCCAGCATCGAGGACGCCATGGCCCGGGTCCGCGCCGGATGGGGCGCAGTGTTCGGCAGCAGACGGGAGGGTTGAGGATGGCGGACCTTGAGGTGGGCGACGAGGCCCCGGATTTCACGCTGACGGCCGACGATGGCCGCACGCTGCGGCTGGCCGATTTCGCGGGCCGCAAGCTGGTGCTGTATTTCTACCCGAAGGACGACACCTCCGGCTGCACGAGGGAAGCGATCGACTTTTCCGGTCTGCTGCCGCGCTTCGAGGCTGCGGGCGCGGCGATCGTGGGCGTCAGCAAGGACGGCGCGGTATCCAAGGCGAAGTTCCGCGCAAAGCACGATCTGACCGTCGGGCTGGCCGCCGACGAAAGCGGCGTCACCGAAGCCTATGGCGCATGGGTGCAGAAATCGATGTACGGCCGCACCTATATGGGGATCGACCGGTCGACCTTCCTGATCGGCCGCGATGGCCGGATCGCCGCCACCTGGCGCAAGGTGAAGGTGCCCGGCCACGCGGAGGCGGTGCTGAAGGCGGTGGAAGCGCTCGGCTGAGCGCAGCAGCGGCAACCACTCACCGCAGCGACGCCACAGCCCACCGTTCGTCGCAAGCGCAACAAAGCGCGCCAAGTGCCGGATTCACGGGAGTCTTTCGTATTCGTGACGCCGTCGCGCGTGCGCCGGGTCGCAGCGCGAAGGCTTGCCGCCACCGGCTAGAGCCGCTTTAACCCGCCCCAAGCTGGTTCAGCAGGAGGGTGCTGGCGAGCTTATTGAACGGCGGAACGGCCCCAGAGGTTGCGTCCGCTGCACAAAAAACCGGGGTCAGGGAACGAGATCACGTGGGTCTGAGTGCAGCTTCGCGCCTCGGCGCGCGCCTTGGGTTTGATTGGCGGACCGATGCAGGCCGCAGACAGGCAGCGCTGATGGGCGCGGCGGCTGCGCTCCTCTGCTGGACGGGTTGCGCGACGGTCGCCGGAGGCGCCGACCGCGACGCAGCGAGCCGGACGCTCGCGCAGAAGGACGCTGAGATCGCCGCGCTGCGCGGCAAGGTGGCGATGATGCAGCGCGACGGCGTGGCGCTCCGCGGTGCGGTGGCGGCGACCGTCAAGCGGATCGAGACGCGTCAAGCGCAGCTCGCGGCGATGATCGGCGCCGACAAGGGCCGCCTGATCCTCGCGTCGGCCCCCGAAGTCACGCCGCCGGCGAGCGGTACCGACGCGGTGGTCGAGCCGCTGCAGCGCCTTGAAGGACAGCAGCTGGCGCTGATTGGCCAGGCGTCGTCGGCGACGGTGTCGCGCTACCAGAGCGCGAAGGCGCTGATCCGTTCGCTGGGCCTCGACTTCACCCGCTTCGCGCGCCGCAGCAGCCAGCCCGCGATGGGCGGCCCGCTTGAGCCGGTCGCTGAGCGCGACGGCATGGTCGATCTCTACACCGCCTGGAACAGCTATTCCGATCTCGCGCGCGCTGCGACCTCGATCCCGGCGCGCATTCCGGTGGCGACGTTCAACTACACCAGCGGCTTCGGCGTCCGCTACGATCCGTTCAACGGCGGCGCTGCGATGCACGCTGGCGTCGATCTCGCCGGGCCGCACGGCCAGCCGATCCTCGCCGCCGCCGACGGCGTGATCGTCCGCGCGGGCTGGGCCAACGGCTACGGCAATATGATCGAGGTTGATCACGGCCGCGGCATGACCACGCGCTACGGCCACCTCAGTCGCATTCAGGTCAAGCTTGGCGACCGCGTCCGCGGCGGCGACCAGATCGGCAAGCTGGGCTCGACCGGCCGCTCGACCGGCCCGCATCTGCACTACGAAGTCCGCGTCGATGGCAACGCGGTGGACCCGATGCCCTATCTGCGCAGCGCGACCGAGATCGCTGCGGTGCAGTCCGCGGCGGCATCGTCCGCTGCTGTGGGGCAGGGTGGCCCGGCGGTCGTCGCGGTGGCGCAGCCCGCCGGCGTGCGGATGAGTGTCATCGGCGGCAATTGACGTTCGCTCTGACGCTCGCCACCTCTTCAGCGTCATGACCAGCGCACTCCCGATCCTCACCGAAGCCGCCGCCAACCGCGTCGCGGCCATCGCCAAGCGCCAGGGCCGGGCGCGGCCGCTGTTCCGGCTGGAGGTTGAGGGCGGTGGGTGTTCGGGCTTCCAATATCGCTACGGCCTCGCCGATGCGCCGCGCCCCGACGACCGGGCCGTTGAAGCGCACGGCGTGACGCTGCTCGTCGACGAGGCGAGCCTGCCCTTCGTCGCAGGCGCGACGGTGGACTTCGTCGAGTCGCTCGGCGGCGCCGCCTTCCAGGTGCGCAATCCCAACGCCACTGCGGGTTGCGGCTGCGGATCGAGCTTCGCAGTCTAGCGTGGCGCCGCGCCGCCGCTTAGGTGCGGCTGAATGCGGATCGCGACCTATAATGTGAACGGCATCACTGCCCGCCTGCCGCGTGTGCTGGAATGGTTGGAGGCAGTGAAGCCCGATGTGGTCTGCCTGCAGGAGATCAAGATCGAGACCGACCGCTTTCCGCGAGCGGCGATCGAGGCTGCGGGCTATCATGCCCTCGTCCACGGGCAGAAGGGCTTCCACGGCGTCGCCATCCTGTCGCGCGAGCCCGCGGAGGAGCGGTGTCGCGCGCTTCCGGCCGACCCCGAGCTCGATTGGGACGATGTTCAATCGCGCTATATCGAGGCCGACGTTGGCGGGGTGATCGTCGGCGGGCTGTATCTACCCAATGGCAATCCGCAGCCCGGGCCGAAGTTTGATTACAAGCTGCGCTGGATGGAGCGACTGCGCGCCCACGCCCGCGCGCTGCTGGAGACCGAGCGGCCGGTGGTGCTGGCGGGCGATTATAACGTCTGCCCCACCGACGAGGACGTGTTCTCGATGCGCCGCATGGCCGACGATGCGCTGGTGCAGCCCGAAAGCCGCCGCGCCTTCCGCGCGCTGCTCGCCGACGGCTGGACCGACGCCATCCGCGCCCGCCACCCGGCGGGGCCGGTCTACACTTTCTGGGACTATCAGGCGGGCGCCTGGCAACATGATCACGGCTTGCGGATCGATCACCTGCTGCTCAGCCCGGCGGCGGCCGACCGGTTGATCGACGCCGGAGTGGACCGATCGGCGCGCGCGTTGGAGAAAGCGAGCGATCACGCTCCGACTTGGGTAAAGCTTCAGTGACAAATGCTTGCGCATTGCGCGGGCGCTGCTCTTCGATTAACGCAACCGCCGGGGTGATGACAGGAGGACGGCATGGCTGAACCTGCGAACGGCGCTCGCGATATTTCCACGTTTCTGATCCGCCTTTCGGCCCGCGATGGCGGACAGACGCTGGGCTATGTCGTTGCCTCGAAGTCCGATTACGTGGACGCGGCCGATGCCGGACAGCTGCGCGACATCCTTGGCGGGCGCAGCGTCGATGAGCTGTTCGCCAACCCGGCGCTGATGGGTGGCGCGGCTGCGACGATCAAGTGCGACGCCCTGCCGATCGCGCCCGGCGCCGACGGTTCGCGCGGCGGGCTCGTCAGCGGACCGGGCGATGGATCGCGCGATGGCTTGGTGAGCGGGACGAACGACGACTCCTCGCGCGATGAGCTCGTCAGCGGAACCAGCGACGACTCGCGTGACGGTCTGGTGAGCGGCACCTTCGAGGCGTCGGTCAACATGAGCTTCACCGTCCCCGGCAAAGGGACGACTTCAAGCCATAAGAAGGGCAAGTAGCGCCGGGCAGGGCGGGGGGCGGCTCGCTCACCCGCCGCAGCGCTGACGACGCTTTGTAAACGTGCACCCCATGCGCGTCCGAACCACTGCCGAGGCGCTGCTTTCGGCGTTGCGAGTGGCGGACGTGATTGGTGTAACGCGGCTTGCCGACGTTACGGGCTTCGACCGGATCGGCATTCCCGTCTGGCAGGCGGTCCGCCCGCAATCACGCTCGCTGGCGGTCCATCAGGGCAAGGGCGCATCAAGCGTCACGGCTCGCATCTCTGCCGTGATGGAAGCATTCGAGCACTGGTGTGCCGAGCAGGTGGCAGCCGGCGAGGTTCGGATCGCCACGCCCGCCGAAGCGGCGTTGTGGGTGGGCCAGCTGCGGCCACAGTTCGGCCATCTGCTGCGCGAGCCGATCGCGTGGCTGCCCGGCCGCGACCTGCTGAACGATCGTGCGGCCAGCGCTCCGCGTGGCGTTCTCAACATGGATTTCACCGCCAGCGACGCGGGTTTCGGAACGAATTCTACCGGGACGGCCGCAGGCGGCAGCCGTGAGGAGGCGCGGCTTGCCGCGCTGTGCGAGCTGGCCGAGCGTGCGGCGGATCACCGGTTCCGGACGATGACGCTAGCCGAGCGCATGGAACGGCTCGTCGACCCATCGAGCCTGCGCTCGCGCCGCTGCCGATGGGCCGTCGCGCGGATCGAGCGCGCGGGCTTCCGGCTGCTGCTCTGGCAGATCAGCGACGATCCGGCGGTCGCAGCGATCGCCGCGGCGATCTACGACGACGTGGGTGCGCCCTTCCCGTTGAAGCCGGCCGTTGGAAGTGCAGCGCGATTATCGGTTGAGCAGGCCGCGTTCGCCGCGATCATCGAGGCAGCCCAGATCCGCGTGACGCTGATCGCTGGCGCACGTGACGACCTTGGCGTCCACGCCTACCCCGCCGACGCGGCGGCGGCCTCGGCGGCCGGGTTGCGTCACCGGCTGCAACATGCAGGACTGCGGGGCGCGGGCGGCGCCCCGCCACCGCAGCCCGCCCCGCCGCGCACATTGCCCGAGGCGAATGCCGTCCTCCTCGCGCATCTGGCGGGCCTCGGCGCGCCTGCCGTGATCGAGGTCGACATCACCGTCGGAGATTCGGGCCTGAGCGCAGTCCATACCTTCGCGCCCGGCGTGCGCGACGGCACGCGGCCTTGACCCGCCCGGTTCTCTTCGCGGGGCCGACCATCCACGGCTTGGCACCCGGCCTGCTGGAAGGGCTAGACGTGCGCCCGCCCGCGCGGCTCGGCGATGTCGCCCGGGCCATCGCTGATCGGCCGCCCGCGATCGGCCTGATCGACGGCGTGTTCGGATCGGCGCCCAGCGTCTGGCACCGCGAGCTGCTCCACGCGATGAGCGAGGGGATCGCAGCGTTCGGGGGCGGCAGTCTGGGGGCGATCCGGGCAGCCGAGCTTGCGCCGTTTGGAATGACCGGCATCGGCGCGGTGTACGACGCCTACGCGTCCGGGGCGGTCGTTCGCGACGATGCCGTGCTGGTGATGCAGGGCCCCGCGGAGCTCAGCTACCCGCCGCTGACGATCGCGCTCATCGATGCGGAGGCGATCATCCGCGCAGCGCCGCTCGAACCCGGCCTCCGCGCGCGACTGCTCCAGCGCGCGCGCCGCATGCCCTTCCATCTCCGCACGTGGTCGGCGCTCGCCGAAGCGGCGGACCTTGGCGACGCGGCCCCGGTCGTTCGATCAACGCTGAAAGCGTGCGGCCGGTCGGTGAAGCGCGAGGACGCCGTGCAATTGATCGGTCGGCTGCGGATCACGCCGGGCGGGCAAGCACGCCCGCGGCCCGTCGTGCATAAGACGGGCTATTACGACGCCTTGCTACGCTCGATCGCCGACAGGAAGTAACCGCGCATCATCCCGTGAAGATCGCCCGGAGGCAGTCCCATCCAGATCAATTCCCATGAGATCATGTCGGCGTCGCTCGGGGCAGCCTCACCCCGCCAGCGCGCAGCGAACATTTGCCGACACTCGTCCACCTCGGCTGACGTGATATCCGTCTTGCCCGCGGCCCCCTGAACCGCGAGCCGGGCGATCTTGTAGATGAGACTCTGCGGGGGCTGGTCTCCGAAATGCCAGAGTGCATTGTCGGGCTCCCCCTGCAACAGTTTCAGCATCGCAAAATCGCTGAAATAGTCGGCGGACGGAAACGGGTTGAGCTGGAAGGCCCGCGCGAACAGCGACTCGGCTCGCGCCAATTGTCCCGACAGCGCCATGCCCATCGCCGATATCTGGATCATGTCCGCGTTATGCGGCGAGAGTTCCACTGCGCGCTCGAAGGCGTCGGCCGCAGCGTTGACGTGGCCACCGCGCAGATGGCACCATCCAAGCTGCGACACCGCGCGCGCGTTCTCGGGCTCGATCCGGATCGCCTCGCGCATCAGGTCCATCGCCCGAACACGCCAAGGCTGTGGATCGTGCCCTGCGCAGGTCTGCCAGAAATCGGTATTGTAGAGATGGCTCAGTCGGATCATGGCCGAGACGTTTCGCGGATCCGTCTCCAGCGCGCTTTCGAACAGATCCGCAGCTTTTCTGATCCCGTCGAAGCTCTGCTCGGCAAACAACTGGCGCAGCGCGCCATAATAGTGGGCGTAGGTGGCCGATGTGCCCCGGGCGGACACGATATCGCGCTCGACTGCGGGAAGAACCGCGCCGATCACGCGGTCGAGCATGTCTTCCAGGCCCTCGCTGAGGTTCGCCATGTCGAGCTCGGATTGACGGCTCCAGACGACCCGCCCCGTGCACAGTTCGCTCAAGCGGACATTGATGCGCGTACCCGCGCTGCCCCGTCGTGCGCTGCCGCCAAGACTGTAGCTTGCGCCCTGTTCGGGCTTCAGCAGGTCGGCGGACGCGCCTTGCGGGCCGCGACTGGACAGCACGCGGAGTTCGCGCTGGCGGCCAAGCGCGGTCTCAAGCTCCTCGGACAGGATCAGCGCCAGCGAGCGTGCGTCCGCGCTGTCGTCCAGCACCGCGAGCGGCGAGACCAGCAGCAGCGGCGGCTCGCTTCGCAGTTGCTCCGGCGGCGCTGAGCGTGGTGCGACCGGCGGCGGCGCGGTAGGCGCATCGACGCCCGCGGCAGGTGCGGGCTGCGCGGCTGCGCGCACCGGTTGTGTCGTGCTCAGCTCGCGCAGCAGCCGCACCGTCTCGGGCGAGGGCTTGGTATCGAACTCGCGCTCGAGCTGCTCCTCCAGCACGCGGTAGCGGCGGTGCAGCGAGGCGAAATCGCCCGCCTGCAGATCGAGCCGCATGCCGATGCGGCACGCGTCCTCATTGCCCGGATCGAAGACCATCAGCGCGGCCGCCAGCGCGCGGGCCTCGCCGGGCGCGCGCTCTGCCGCGGCCTGCGTCAGCGCCAGCGCCCGCGGAACCAGCTGCGAACGACGCCGCGCGCGCTCGGCGAGCAGCCAGTCGTCAAACTGCGCGGTCAGCCCCTGCAGGCTCTCCAGCAGGTCACCGCGGGCAGCCTGCAGCCTGGCGACCAGCCCGGCGATGTCGCCATGCTCGGCCGCCTCGTCCATCTCCAGCGCGTCGCAGCGCCAGCCATCGTCCCTCAGTGTCACTGCCTGGCGAGTAGCGACGATCATCCCGGCAACATCGGGCGCGGTCACGCGCAGGTCGACCAGCGTCTGGCGCAGGCTGGCGCGCGCCTGCTCCTCTCCGCGGTCAGCCCACAGCAGCCCCAGGATCCGGTCGCGCCCCGCGCTGAATCCCGGAGTGAGCGCGAGATGCGCGATGATCGCCAATCCCTTGCGGCTGCGCGGCGTCAGATCGGCGCCCGCCGGCGACCGCACGCGCACATCGCCCGTCAGCTGGATGAGGATGCGATCGCGGGTTGGCTGCAGCGGTGCGTGCATGGACGCTCAATAGCGGAACGAACTGCGCGCGTCTCGCCTCTGAATGAATCTGGCGTGTTTACAGCGAAAGACTCACTAAAACTTTCGCGCGGTTAAGGACGTATCCGCCGCCGTGCAAGTGCCGCCTCGATGATATTCATAACGTCGGCCCGCTCGCGCGCGGTGAGGTAGCCGCGGAGCTGCACCCGCTTGCCGCGCGATTCGATCAGCAGCGTTCCCGGCCCCCCATCGGCAGCGCGGGCGCTTGCTGGATCGAAGCGGGTTAGCCGCGGAGCCCCGCCGTCGCGCTCTTCCACCGTCAGCTCGCGGTCGTCCAGCCGGATGAGCGCAGCGCGCGCCGCCCGGCGCGAGCTGGTGCGCAGCGCCCACGCGAGCAGCGCCAGGTCGACCGCCATGAACGGCAGCACCATCCACGCGCCCAGCAGCAGGAAGCGCAGCGCACCCAGCCCCATCAGCAGCGCCGCGCCGGCGACGGCCCGCGCGGGCGGGGGGTGGCCGAGGGCCGGGTTGGGGCGGAGCGTCAGATCGAGGTGGAGCATGGGGTTGCAACGCTTCTAGCGCGCTCTAGACGAACACCCATGCGACCCGACGCCGTAGCGGAGATGTTCCGGCGCTTCGAAGCGGCCGAGCCCGATCCGCGCGGCGAACTCGTCGCCCCCAACTCGTTCTGCCTGCTGGTCGCGGTCGTGCTGTCGGCACAGGCGACCGACAAGAGCGTCAACGCAGCCACGCCCGCACTGTTTGCGCGCGCATCGACGCCGCAGGCGATGCTGGCGCTGGGCGAGGACGCGGTGCGCGACGCGATCAGGACGATCGGCCTGTTCAACAGCAAGGCGCGCAACGTCGTCGCGCTGTCGGCCGCGCTGCTCGAGCGGCACGGCGGCGAGGTTCCCGCCGACCGCGATGCGCTGGAGGCGCTGCCCGGCGTCGGGCGCAAGACCGCGAACGTGGTGATGCAGATGGCGTTCGGTGCCGACGCGATCGCGGTCGATACGCACGTCTTCCGCGTCGCGAACAGGACCGGCCTTGCTCCAGGCAAGACGCCGCTCGCGGTGGAGGGTGCGCTGATGGCAGCGGTGCCCGCAGCCTATCTCAACCGCGCACATCACTGGTTAATCCTTCACGGTCGCTATGTCTGCCTTGCGCGCCGCCCCGAATGCTGGCGCTGCATCATCGCAGACCTCTGCGCGTTCGAAGACAAGACGACCGGCCCGCGCCCGATGAGGATGAAAGAGAAGACCCGATGAAGCTTTATCCAGCGCTCGCCATTGCCGTCGCTGGCACGCTCGGTGCGTGCAGCAACAGCAGCGCGCCCACCCTCACCGCAGCGGCGACACCCGCCGCTGCGCCAGCCACGCCGGTCGCCGCGCCCGCCGCGCAGAACTGCATCGGCCTGCGCCAGATCCGCGAATCGCGCGTGCGATCGGACAGCGTGATCGACTTCGTGATGCTTGACGGATCGATCCTGCGCAGCACTCTGCCGAACGCCTGCCCGCAGCTTGGCTTTGAGCGAGCGTTCACCTACGCGACCAGCCTCAGCCAGCTCTGCTCGACCGATATCATCACCGTGATCGTCCAGGGCGGCGGCGTGCGGCGCGGTGCGTCGTGCGGTCTGGGCCAGTTCGTGCCGATCAGCCCCGAAGCGGCGGCCGCCCCGATCGCCGCCAAATAGGGTGGCGCGGGCGCAGCGCCGCTGTTAGGTAATGCCCCTGCGCGCGAGCACCCGTAGCTCAGCTGGATAGAGCGCTGCCCTCCGAAGGCAGAGGTCACAGGTTCGAATCCTGTCGGGTGCGCCAGTTCAGAACAGAACTCTGAACACCGGCTACGCCGGGTTTTCCGCCCGAGGCGGCGACCAGAGTGCGCAGCAGTTCGGATTTCGATCCCATGATTCGGATTTCCTTATCCGCGACCTCGACACGCTGGGCCAGCGCGCGGAGGTGGTCGCGGCGATAGCCGCCGCTGTCCAGCCAGATGTGCTGGCGAGCCGCGCGGGCGAAGGTTCTGACCATGTCGGGGCTGACGGCCTGGTTGCCGGCATGGTCGAGGGCAGCCTGTGCGCGTTCGGCGTCGGCGCTGGCCTGTTCCCGAATCGCCTTGAGGCCAGCGATACGCTCTTTCAGGCCGGGGGCGTCGAGATCGGCGACGCCGGACTCGATGGCGTCGAAGAGCCGGTTGAGCCGCTGGTCGGTCTCGGCGATGCGCTTGTGCAGTTCGGCCAGGTGCTCGCGTCGGCGCTCGGTGCGCTCCTTGCGGCGGTCGAGGACGCTGGCAAGGATGGTTTCCAGCCGCTCGGGTTGAAGCAGGCGATCTTCCAGGTGACCCGCGACCAGTTGATCGAGCCGATCCATCGGGATCGAGCGGCCTTCGCAGCCGGTCTTGCCCTGCCGGGCCTTGGTCGAGCAGGTGTAGTAGCGATAGATGCCGCCCGCGCTGCCCTTGCCGGTGCGCAAGGTCATCGCACCCCCGCATTTGGCACAGAAGCAGATGCCGGTAAGGAGGGTGGGGCCGCTGGTGACGCGGGCCGGCGTCATCCGGGGATCGCGAGCCTTGAGCCGGGCCTGCACCGTGTCGAACGTCTCGCGATCGATTAGCGGCGGGCAGGCCATGATCGCCACCTCGCTCTCGGGCTTCCTCTCCCGGCTCTTGAAGGAGCGCTTGTTGAACCTGTGCTCACCGATATAGGTCGTGCGGGTGAGAATCTGGTGGATCGAAGCCAGCCCCCAGCGCCCGCCATCGCGAGTGAAGATGTGGTGTTCGTTGAGATAACAGGTGATCGCTTTGACGCCCATCGGTCCCTTCACACCGTCGCCCTCAAGGAACAGACGGTAGATCAGCCGCACCGTGTCGGCGTGTAGCGGGTCGATCTCCAGCTTCTTCTTGGTCTTCGATCCCCGCTGCTCGGCGGCGACGATGCGATAGCCGATTGGAGGCAAGGCACCGTTCCAGAAGCCCTGGCGGGCGTTCTCGTTCATCGCCCGCAGGACGTGCTTGGCGTTCTCCTTCGACTGGTATTCGTCGAAGAGCGCCATGATCTTCCGCATCATGACGTGCATGGGATCGTCGCCCATCTCCTGGGTGATGGAGACGAGCTTCACCCCGTTCTTGGCCAGCTTCCGAACGTAAAACTCCAGCTCGAAATGGTCGCGGAAGAAACGCGAGAAGCTGTGGACCACGACAATATCGAAGGGCGCGGGCTTCGACGTGTCCGCCTCGATCATGCGCTGGAACTCGGGGCGGCGGTCGTTGGTCGCGGACGCGCCCGCTTCGATGAAGGTCTCGACCAGTTCGTAGCCGCGTGAGGCGCAATAGGCTTCGCCCTGGCGCTTCTGGTCGGGGATGGAAACATCATGCTCGGCCTGTCGCGCCGTCGAGACGCGCAAGTAAAGGGCGGCGCGCAGCGGCACAGTCATGGCGTATGTCTCCTCCTCACATCATCGGCACGGCCCGAACAGCTCATCGAAGAGATCGCCGAACCATGCCTCGAATACGTCCACCTCGACCTCGGTGACGGGAATATGATCTGGCCAATCGTCGATGACGGTCCAGGTCGAGAGGTCATGCTTCGGGGGCCGACCCCGAAACGGCCAAGGATAGCCGAGCAACGCTTCAAGCTGCTCGGATGCGGTGGGCGGGCGTTCCTTTCGAGGTCTGGCCATTGGTCCAGAATCGCCGAACGAGACCCTTGAAAGAATAGCCTTTCTCTACGCCAGAAGCCTCCGCGCGCCGTGTCGCAAAAATACTTGCGCGCGGCGGCGCGGGGCGGACACGGCGTAGGGGCCGGGGCGTCCATCATGCCGCCTGCAAAGCCTTCTGCACCGCCTTGGGCGCGCGGTCGATCACTAGGAGATAGGCGCGAGTCGGCCCCTCCGGCTGTCGCGAACCTTGCTCCCAATGGCGCAACGTGTTGACGCTGAACCCAAACCGGCCCGCGAACTCTTCTTGCGTCATGTCCAGGCGTGTGCGGATCGCCTTCACGTCGATCTTCTCGGGCACATGGATACGATAGGCGCTCTCGTCCGCCTTGCCTTCGGCGTAGGCCACGGCTTCCTTGAGGCCGCGCCGGATGCTGTCGGCAACCTTGCTCATCGTTTTCTCCTCTTGAATGCCTCAACCAACAGCGCCGTGAGTTGCCGGAAGTCGTTGCGGTCCTGCTGACTCAAATCGGCCCGCTCGTTCTTGGCGAAGGCGGTCAGCGCGAAAAGCGGCATATCAGCGTCGTGGTGGAAATAGATCACTCGCGCGCCACCGCGTTTGCCCCGGCCTTCCAATCCCCATCTCAGCTTCCGCACACCACCCGTTCCCGGGATCAGGTCGCCAGCCGTTGGGTTGTAAGCAAGATAATCCACCAAGAGCGCCCGTTCCTCGTCACTCATGAGCTTTCGGGTTGCCGACAGAAATTCCGGCGTTTCCACCACGCTGATCGGAACCGTTCGAGCCATGAGATACACTAATCCAATGGGTCAGTTCATGCAATCGGAAAAGTAATCCAATGAGTCAGGGCCACGCCGCCGCCGCGTTGTCGGCATTGGAGTGCTTTCGCACTCCCAATCATCCTTACCTGCTTGGGGAGCCGCTGCCGGGCCGGGGACAGCCGGTCAAGGCCGTAAGCCGCGCAGCGATGGCGCGAAGCGCCAGCCTTGACGGGATGGAGCCGGTCCGGCCTCATCGAGACGTGCAGGCAAGGTCGTTGGGGCAGCCTCAAAGCCCGAGTCCGATCTGCCGCTTGCGGGTAAAGCCCCACTCGAT
>JAVVHE010000010.1:0-105485 GCA_032249695.1 Sphingomonadaceae bacterium
GGGGGGGGGGGGGGGGGGGGGGGGGGGGGGGGGGGGGGGGGGGGGGGGGCGGCGGCGGCGGCGGCGGCGGCGGGGCCGGCGGCGTCTCCGGATGACCGAAGTTGTAGGTCAGCGTCGCCAAGATGCTGTGGCTCCGCCAGCGGCCGTTTAGGTCACCCGACGATGTGGTCTTAAAGCGGGCGCGCTCTGTCGAGAAGAAGCGATACTTCACGCCCACATCGATATTGGACGTGATCGCGCGACGCACTCCGGCGATGCCCTGGTAGGCAAGGACCTCGTCCGTATCGTCCGCGAACACGGCAGCCTGATTATACGCACGCCAGCGGTTTGCTTCGAGGCGAGCGATACCGACGCCGCCGCCAATTTCGAAAGCCCAGCCACGCTTCTCGTCAGCACGCCACGAATCGGCATTGCCGAAATCGAGCAACACATTCGCCATCGCAGTCAGCGCGGAAAAATCACCGTTGGCACCGTTCTGCACACCCGACGGGACCGCGATGATGCGACCATCTGGATTGCGGAAATTCGGAAGCGTCGTGTTGATCGTAAATGTGTCGTTTTGGGCCTGCTTATATCCCAATTCAACTTCGGTGCGGATCCGACCGAAGTCGTAGCCGATCGTGCCACTAACGTCGAAGCCGGGCTGGTACTTGGAAGTAATAGCGTTCGGAATGATCGCCGATGCTGCGCCAGCCGGGCGATAGCTGAACTGTTGCTGCTCGATGAGCACGGCGCCGCCCTGAAGGCCAGCGTAGAAGGACTTGTCCCGCGCAACGGCCGGTCCGGCCAGCACGGACGAAGCCAAAGCCGCAGCTAAGGCAATGTTCCGCATCGAATACCCCTTTCTTTGCTCATAGAGCGTAGGCCCTTGCACGCCTAGCTCAGTAACCATCACGACGCAAGCTGTATCCCAAGCGGGCCGCCCAACCGGGGGCATATGCCGCTCGAATGGAAACATGGCTTACCCAAGACGCCGTACGCATCGTAACGCCGGACCATGCACTGAAACTATCTAGCAGCGCCAATCGGGCCGACACTTTCCGCAGGGTCTCGTCCAATCCGCCGATCTGTTCTCGCGTTCCGCCTCCACAACTCGCTATCGACTACAAGGCTTTCGAACGCCGCAGGCAGGTTGCCTTCGGCGCATTCCGGCGCTCTCGTCGATCCCCTAAACACACAACTTGGCAGAAGGTGCGATGCGCCCACGAAGCGTGAGGCGTTTTCGGGAAGGTGTTGCACCGGTGCACCACCGCCGGCCCCGGACAGCGCTCAGCCAACGCCGCCCATCGGCTGGATCGTGGTCTCTGTCCAGGCTGTGCGCGCCAGGGTGTACGCCGGCGTCACCGCTTTCAACCGTACTCGTGTCCCGGCCACAGGCCCGCTAACAGGCAAACGAACGAAGGCTGCGGACGATAGCAGCACAATCCGCTCGCCCGGTAGGTGTGCCCCCACGGTTCCCTGCGTGCCATGGCAACCGCGCAACAGGCCGCTGATTCGCAGTCTTCCGCCCTCAACCGGCATGGCTGACCGGAAGCGGATGAGTTCGTCACCCACCGCCGCGAGGTTTGCTCCCGCGAGGACCGACGCGGCCGAGCGGTTTTCGAACGCGTCTCCGCTCACATGCTGAATGTCTAGGATGGTGGTATCGTCCCACCCCTCGGTCGGTCCCGATCCCAGCACCGTCGTGCACAGACCCGCTGTCATGGTGGTTCCGACGGTTCCTGCGAACGCGTACGTCTCGCCATGGTCGAGGCTTACCCAGATGTCGGCCCTCTGAAAGACCTCCGCATCGCCCAATACGCCGCAGAGCAGCCGAGGGGTTGTGCCTTCCTCAAAAGGCAGTGGTGGCGGGACGAGCACAAGCACCTCGACCGAAGGCTGCACAGCGATGGAATTGGGTACGATCCGTGCGGTCGCTCCCGGCGCAGGCGTACTCCGAGTGGACGCATCCCGTTCTGCCTCCAGCAAGACCGAACCGTCCGCCACCGTCTTTGCCGCGACGCGCCACCTTTGGGGCGTGCCGAAATCGATCACGTCGCCCAGCTCGATCGATGCCCAACGCAGTGGCAATCTGAAACTTGCCGTGACGTCATTCGTGCTTTGATCGCGAATCATCTGCCGGGCGTATGTTTGGGCGGCAGAAGCACTCAGCGCAGCGGGGACGCTTTCCTCAACCGTCTTCGCGGGCCCGTTCTGCGAAGCGCGCCACCGTTGGACCGCAGGTTGTAGGTCGCGCTCGGGATCGAAATAGCGGACCTGCGCCTCATCCGCTCGTCCCGCGGCCGCGGCGAGACGTTTGCTGATTCCGAGCGCGCCGTCTCGTCCTCGCACAACCTCGTCCGTCGGCACTGCCGCTGCGCCGGCCTCCTGGTGACGCGGCCGAAGCGCGTGATTGGGGCCCGAGCCGCAGATATGCGCGTTAGCGAGCGCTGCGGCCCGCGCCACATCTGCTCCGATCGCGTCCCCAGCCCAATAGCCGGCAATCGGAGCTGGCGGGCACAAATTCACCGCTGACAGCCCTGCTCGATGCGCCAGATCGATCGCGACCTCGGCGGCGTCGATGCCGTCGCCGTCCGCGTGGACGTCGAACGTCAACTGCGGCAACCGGTTGCCGAACTGCGTGAGCGGCAAATCCTCCAGAACGACATAAGCCAGACCGCGCCACTGCGGCGCGTCTGCGCCCAAGGCGGCGGACACGAGCGGGTCTGGTCGTGTCTGACGGCCGGTGTGTACACGGGCCGTGACAGGAAGTGACCAAGTGCCATCCTCGGACCGGACCAGTCGGCCGTCGGCCCAGATCCGCCCCAGCCGCTCGATCGGCCTGCCCGACAACGCGATCGCGAGAGACACGCTGTAGATCGCCGCGACGCCCATCGACGCCGAGGGTGCGCGCGTCCGGCGAAGCGGCGTGGCCCACAGCACGGTGCCGCCAGCCCGCATCCGGCCATAGATCAGCGGGATGGGTGAGCCGTAGGCGGAACTCTGGTTCGTGACAGCGTTGAGGTCGACCTGGCGCGGTCCTCGACCCGTGACCGCGCCGTCCATCGCCGACCCAGCAACTGCGCCGAACAGCCGCCCGGCAGGACCGCCGATGACGCCACCCACGGTTGTAAGCGCGATCGTTGCCATTTAACCCTCCACCAGGCGCCACTCGGACGCGATAGGCCAATCCGGACTGACCGTGCTCTCGACGACGCGCAGCAGTGCGGCGTGCGCGTGGACGATCGTGCTGCCCGTCCAGATCGCCAGGTGCGGGCCGCCAAGCGGAATCGCGAACAGCAGGACCTCCCCAGCCAGACGCGGCTGATCGGCCCGAATCAGGCCCGCCTGAGCCAGCCCTGCTTCGACATCGGCCACGCTTCGGTCGCCGCTGAGGCAGTAGTTCGCTTGGGGCGCGGCCAGCGGGAAGCCGACCGCCTTTGCTGCCGCGTAGACCACGCCGACGCAGTCGAGACCGATCGACGGGTTGCGACCCTGGCTTTGGAAGCGCGCGCCCACCAGCCGCCGCGCCGCCGCGACGAGGCGCTCGCCGGGGGGCTGGGTCATGACGGATAATGCTGCAGCGCGTCGGAGCCGGGCAGGTTGGGCTCACCCCGGAAATTGGGCGTGTTGCGGAACCGGTCGCGGCACGTCTCCCAGCGCTTGTCGCAGCCTGCGCGCAGGCGGAGCCGCGTACCTGGTGCAACCTGCACCGGCTCTGCCGGCAACAGCCGGCCGCCGTCCGCATTCGCGATCGCGCGATCGACGCCACTGCTGCTGCCGGAGACCACGCGAAGGCGGCCGTAACGGAAACGCTCGACCGCCGGTGTCGGCGAGACGATCAGCCATTCGCCCTCAACGGCACTGACGAGGACGTCTTCTTCGTGCGCTCGAAGGTTCACACCGCAGCGGCGGTCGCCTAAGCTGGCGCGGCAATCCGGGGAGAAACGGTCCGGCACGGTGCGGTCGAGGCGTGTCAGGACGGACAGCATTTCCGCCTCGAAGCGCCCGTTGCTGCACCGTACGTCGCCCAGCTCGCCGGTCGCGAGCGGGATCACGCCTGCTTCCAGCGCTGACCAGTCCACCAGAAACACATTCAGCCGCGCGCCGTCGAAGCGGCCCCGAAGCAGGTCAGCCTCGCTGACTGACCGCCCATTCAGCGCCCCGGCTGCGTCCATCTGATGATGGTCGCCCGAAAGCGCGGTCCGGATCGCGGAGGGCACGATGCCGGAATCGCTTTCATACCGCAAGCCATCGATCCGGAGCGGCCGGTCGTGCGCGGTAAGCCCGCTGCTGACGCCGTCGGCCCGATCAATGCGCCAACACAGCGCAAGTGTCGTGAGTTCGCTACCGATCGCGGCAGCAAGTGCGGGGGTAAGATCGAGCATCGTCTCAATCCTCGCGCACTTCGATCAGCGCCACTGGGGGCATCTGGCCGGCCCGCACTGCGGCGAGGCTCATCGGCAGCGAGTCGCTGTCGAACCGCGCGGGTACGTCGAAGCGGAACCCGGCCGTCACCGCAGCTCCGGCGGGGGGCGGCGTCTCCAGCTGCACGATCCCGCCGGGTTGCAGCGTCCAGCCGCTCGCCTGTTCAGTCTGGCCGACCGCCAGCCGTACCGAACCCGGCACCGGCCGCGTGATGCGCCGCGGGGATCCGCCGCCGTAGCTCTTGGTGAGCGGGAAGCGCGTGCGTACGCCGTCGCCCGTTCCGATGGCCTGATCGAATGCGCCGGGCTCGCCACCATCTGCGGCGGAGCTGCTGTCGATCGGGTCGCGGAACCGGAAAGCGCGTGCGCGTCCACCCCGCGCGCGGAAAAACGCGAGCAGTTCGCGCAGCTCGCTTTCGGCGCGCAGGCCAGAGCCTAGCTCGTACTTGCAGCGGGCGTCCGCCCAGCCGCTATTGCGCTGCTCGCGGCCGCTGGCGGTCGTCACGACCTGTGTCGTGAAAACCGGTTCGGCTGCAGCGTCGAGGCCGAGCGATAGCGGGAACAGCACGTCATCAAACGCATTCGCCATTTCGGCTCCTTCGAAGTAGGTCAGGCCGTCGCGCATGATCTGCGGCATTGCCCAAAGGAAAACCTGCGGCACGCCGCGAGCCCGCGCATCCTCGGCCGCAGCGATAATTGCGTTCCACTGATCGCGATCAGCTGGGTTCAGCACGAAGCCTGCGAGATAGTGTTGATGCGCCAAAGGATACGCCAGTCTGGTGTCGACCGCCTGGCGCGCGCGGGCAGCCGCGGCCGTGTCCTCCTCGGTGACGAAATCGTAGTCTTCCAGCTGGAAGACGTCGAAGGCTGGAGCGCGCCAGCCTTCGGGCATATTCAAGAGCGCGAGGTTGTCGGCGTCGCGCCCAAGCACCTGCGGCGAATAGAACAGCAGATAGCTCGTCGCGCCCGGAGCGGCGGCTTTGGCAGCCGCGGCGACCGCTATAGTCGAGCGGGCGAGCAGCGTGCCCGCCCAAGTGAAATAGCGGCGCTGGGCGTCGCTCAGCTGAACGGACGAGTTCGCGACCGGCGGCGGGGGCGCAAGCCCGGTCTCGGCGGTAAACCGCGCCTTCGCCGCCGCGTCGTAGATTGCCGGCTGGCGATCGGAGCCGGTCCACCACCACGGCTCGCCGACCTGGAAATGAACGGGATGACCGGAGTCTGCCGCGATCGTCGCCAATGCAGCGGCGCAGCGCTCCAGATAGGCCTGCGCTCTCGGGATAGCAGGAGACAGCAGCGCCGAGGGCGGCGCCCACCTTGTCAGTGCGGGCGACCCATCGGCCTTCACCTGCCGCCAGCCGCGCGGGCAATGCGCGTCGAACAGCTCGTAGCTGAGGCTGAGGATCAGCTGGTAGCCGAGCGCAGTCGCGCGGGCCGCGAAATCGCGGTGCCACGCCAGGAACGGCGGGTTGAACGGGGTCGTGCCCATATCGTCGGCCACCAGGCGCGCCTCGGCCGCATCCCAGCGCAGCCGGAACTGGTGGCTCATCCCGACATAATGGTTGATCCACTCGCGGTAGCCGAGCGCTTCGATCGTGCGCATGAGCCGCGCGGGCGTCAGGTGATACTGGTCGTCATAGCCCGTGGCAGCGCGGAGGCTGTGCTCGGGGAGGAACGCGTCGCCGATCCCGATGACCGCGCTCTCGCCAGCGGCTGCGATCTCGCTCAGCTCCACCCAGCCCGCCACCGGTGCGGGCAACGCGCCGGCGGAACCGAAGCCGGGCGACGCGAGGCTGATGAACATGCGGTCGATGTCGCCCGCCCAGACCGGGTCGGCATTGTCGGGCAGCCGGAAGCCCCCAGAGAGCGCGGCGAAGTCGATCGTGATTCGCGCGTCCACGGGCGTGCCCGCGGCGTAGTTCCACAGCCGCACATACCAGGCGCACGGCTGCCCGCTCGCGTCGCGGCCCTCGATCGTCAGCGTCGGGCCGTTGACTGCGTCCAGCGGCACCACGCCGTCCGAACGCCAGCGGAAGCTCAGCTGCACCTCGCGGTAGTCGCGCGCGGTTTCGTAACGCAGCAGCGGGTGGTCGTGCCGGTCCTCGCTCTCCCAGATCAGGCCCGCAAGGTCCGCGCCCGTATAGAACTCGGCATCGACGCGCAGCGACGCGGGGCCGGTCGATACGACGCTCGCCATCATCGGGCGCGGGAAATTGACCGTCCAGAAGCGCGGATCGAAGCGCATCAGATGGTCAGTGCGGCGCTGGTCCTCGGCCCGCGCGAACCACCAGCTCATCGTGCCTGCTCCAGCGCGACCGCGACGGCCCGCGCGACCTGGCGTCCGCTCATCGCCATGTATCCCGGCTCCGCTCCGGCGGGCGGGCTGACGTTCACGGTGATGTTGACCGGCGTTCGCCCGCCGCCGCCAGTTTCGATCCGGCCGCTCGCAGTGGGCACGAACAGCTCGGGGCCGCGCTCGCCGACGAGATAGGCGCGGCCGCCCTCGACCGGGCCGCCGGTCGCGCGGCCCGGCACGCCGAGCGCCGCGGCGGCGAAGGACAGCAGCCCGCCGCCGCTGCTCGCGATCCCGCCGCCGCCCAACCCGAGGCGGGAGCGCAGCGCTTCGCCCGCGATCTCGGAGAAAGCGCGGACCGCGACCCGCGCGAGGTCCTCGAACCCCACGCGTCCCGTTCGCGCCGCGCCGCCGAGCGCTGCCTCGATCGCGCCACCCGCACCGCGCGCGCCGTCGGAGAGCGGCCCCTCCAGCTGGCGACGCATGTCGGCGACATCGCGCGCAAAGGCTCCGGTGTCGGCGCGGACGCGGAGCACCAGGCTGTCGATCTCATCGTCCATCGGGGAAACGCTCCATCAGTTGGCGAAGGCCTTGAGTGTCGAGCGCGGGACCGTGCGCAGCGGGAAGCCCGAGCGCGGCAGCGAGTTCGGCGGGCGTCGCAGCCCAGAACTCGGCGGGTCGCCAGCCAAGCACGCGCGCGGCGAGCCCCGCGAGCAGCAGCGCACGAGGTCCGAACGCGCCGTCAGCGGCCATTCAGCGCCTGCGCGACGATCGCGCGCAGCACCGGGGTCAGGCGCGCTAGACCGAGGCCGATCAGCGCCTCGCCGAACGCCGCGCGCGTCAGCCCCTCCGGCCGCGCCGCCAGGCAGTGCCAGATGAGCGCGGCGAGCTCGCTGAGCTTCAGCCTGCCCGCAGCGGCCCGGTCGATCAGATCGAACAGCGGGCCGAGTTCCTCCTCGGCGGCAACGAGCGCCTCGAAGCTCGGCCGCACCGTCCAGCGTTCGCCGAACAGCTCCAGAGCCGCCTCGCCGCGATGCGGGTTCACAGCACGCTGACCGCGCCGGAGGATTCGAGCTTCAGCGTGTAGGTCCGCTCGCCGTTGAAATCGCCGCTGTAGTCCAGCCGCGACACGAGGAACCTGCCGCGGATGCGCTGGCCGCTCTCGAAGCTCACCTCGTAATCGTCCACTGTCCCGGCGAGCACGCTGCCGCGCAGCTTCTCCTCGGCGGCCGAACCCGTGAACACGCCCGATCCGCTGATCGAGACTCGGCGGATGCCGGCGCCCGAAAGCAGTTCGCGCCACCCGCCCGAGCCCTTGTTGGTGATGACAACCGCGTCGCCCTCGATCGCGAGCTGCGTGGTCTTCAGGCCCGCGATCGTCTGGTAGGCGGGCGGGGTCGCGCCGTCGCTGATCTTCAAGAGGAAGGCGCTGCCCTTTTCGGCTGGCATGGGGGAATCTCCTTATTGGCTGGCGCGCTCGGTGCGGGCGCGGAACTCGATCACATGTTCGCTCGGGCCGCCGTCTTCGGGCACGGCGGTGAAGCTGCGCAGGAAGCCGATCGACACGATCCGCCAGCCGCCGCCGAGCGAGCCCGAAAGGCCGCTCATCACGGCTTCGATGCGGTCGACGGCGGCGGCTGGAGCTGCGGCGGGGTAGGGCGCTGCCCACAGCGTCGCGCGCAGGCGATGCTCGCGGCCCTGGCGGTCCTTGCATGACCAGTCGGTCGCGATGTCCGGCCCAATCACCGCATAGGGTGGCTTGGCGCCGGGCGCGGGGGCCATCGCCCACACGCCCTGCACCAGGGCTTTCAGTGCAGCGTCGGCGCGCAGCGCCGACGTTACCGCCGTCACGAGCGCGGTCGAAGCGCTCACTCGCGCGCTCCGGCCTTGGCGCGCAGACCCTCGATCCACGCGAGCAGCTTGGCCTCGCCGCGGTCCATCCGGTTGCGGATGCCGGTGCCGATAAGCTTGATGCCCTCAGCGACCGCTTCGGCGGCGATGCCCGCCAGCTCGGTCGCGGCCGCAGTGGCTCCGGCCTGGATCACCGCCTTGGCGCGGTCGCCGCCCAGCTTCGCCGCCTTCGCGGCCAGACCCTTTAGTGTCGTCTCGGTGGTCATCACTGTCTCTCCTCGGCTAGGATTTCGATGCGGTCGGGGGTGACGGGGTCGGCGCGGACGGTGAGCACGCTCAGCGTCCGCCCCGCCCAGATCAGGCGACAGGTCTCGTCGATCGCGCCGGGTCGCGCGATGAGGCGGAAGCGGGGGCGTCTCCGCTCGGCGCCGCCGTCGGGCGCAGTGCGCTCGGGCATCGCGGCCATCTCAGCCCAAAGCTCGCCGTCGGCTGTCCACAGCCCGCCCTCGTCGAGGTCGCGCCAGCGTTCGACGCCCAGCCGCGTGCGCAGCCGGCCGGTCAATTCGGTCATGGCAGTCTCCGCAAGAGTTACAGCTGGATGCGCCGCCATGGCCGCCACAGCGCCGCGACGGCGGCAGGCGGCCCGAGGTCGCCCGATCCGTCGCGGTTGGCGAACAGGTGTGCGGCGAGGCGGATGACGCCCTGGCGCAGCGGCTCGGGGATGCCGTTCCAGTCGGGCGACAACCCGGCGCGGTACTGCACGCGCAAGCGGTGACGCTCGGTGGCGGGCGCGCCGATGGTGGCGACCCCGTCGGCGTCGACCGCCACGCACCACGCAGCGGGCATGATCGCGGTCGCGGTGCCATCGGGCGCCAGCGCCTCCACCCACGTCACCTGCGTGACCGGCGAAGCGGTCAGGCGGCGCGGGCCTGCTCCCCCGAGCGTCTCGGCAAAGCTGCGCTGCACGAGCGTCAGCCGCGTGAACGCCTCGCACATCGCGCGACCGGTGCGCAGGAAGGCGGCGAGCAGCGCGTCCTCCTCCGATCCCGACAGGCGCAGGAACGTCTTCAGCTCGGCGACGCTTACCGGTTCAGCCGCGGGCGGCTCGAGTTCGGTCAGCATCAGCGGTCCTCCACGCGCACCGCGAGCGTGCGCTCTTCGCGCCGCCCATCGGAGAGATCGACGCGGTTTGTGGCTCGATAGACCTTGCCCGCCGCGCCGCCGCTGGTGCGCAGCGTGGTCTTTGCGCCCTCCAGCGAGTCGGTCAGGCGCTGCATCCCGCCGCTCTCGGCCGGGCTGATCGTCCAGCTGGAGGCGGTTAGCGTCACCGCGCCGCCAAGCCAGGGCGACCAGTCGAGCTGGTATTCGGCGACGCTCGCCGGGTCTTTCAGATAGTAGCTCATGGGGGCTCTCCTCAGACGGGGTCGCCGATCTCGATGTCCCACGCGGCGAAGCTGACCGTGCCGCCGATGACGAGCGCCTGCGCGGGGCAGGTCGTCACGTAGAG
This sequence comes from Sphingomonadaceae bacterium, assembly GCA_032249695.1. Taxonomy (GTDB): domain Bacteria; phylum Pseudomonadota; class Alphaproteobacteria; order Sphingomonadales; family Sphingomonadaceae; genus JAVVHE01. The sequence continues at coordinate 10,055 of JAVVHE010000010.1, forward strand.
CAGGCGGCTGCCGGTGGGATCGAGCAGCGCGACATGGTCGGCGGTCCCGGCCGCGATCACGCTGACGTTCGATTTGGCGGCAACAGTCGCGCGGCGGCCGTTGGTGACACCGGTGGCGAGGGTGAAGTCGCCCGATGCCATGACTGCCTCGGCCAGCTTGCCGCTGTTGGCGGCGGCGTAGCTCGCGGGCTGGCCCGCGCAGGCGACCATCCGGGTGGCGTTATTGCGCACGACATTCAGCGCCCCGTCGAGCACGTCGGGGCTACAGGCCTTCGCCATCGGTCATCTCCTTGCAGTTGCGAGTTGCGGTTTGCGTCAGCGGCAGCGCGGGGTGCGCGCGCGGAACGGATCAGGGCCGGGTGGCCGAGGTGGCGCGGCCTTTGGCTGCGACCGCGCTGGCCTGGTCGGGCCGGAAGGGAGAGCGCCGCCCCTCCGCCGGGATTGTCCCCCGGAACAGCTGCGGCTGCCGGTCGCGGATGACCGTGCTCGTCGCCGCGCGCCCGGCATGGCGCCCCGCACCCGGCGCAAGGCCAAGCCGGATCGCCATTGCCGCGATCCCGGCGCGCTGCCGGTGAGCGGCCCGCGACGGCGCCGTCGGAACCGCCCCGGGCGTGACATTCGCCGCAGCGCTGCGGCTGGCGTGGCGTCCCGCTGCGGGTGCCAAACCCAATCGGATCGCCAGCGCCGTTGCAGCCGCCCGGCCGGGCGATGAGGCGCTCGTAGGAGTGAGCGGAACCGTGATCGCCAGTGACGCCGCGCCCGTCCGCGCGGCCGACCGCGCGCTCGCGGGCGCCAGTGCAGCCGCCGGGGTCAGCGCGGCGACCGTACCGCGCTGGGGCGAGCGTGCGGCGGCTGGCGCCAGCGGCAGCCGCAGCCCCAGCGCTGCCGCCGCGCCGGGATGCGCCGAACGCGCCGCGGACGGCGTCAGGAGGAGGCTGAGCGTGATCGCTGCCGAACCAGCCCGGTTCGCGGCTCGCGCCGCTGCTGGCGCGAGCGGCAGCCGCAACGCCAGCGCTGCGTTTCCCGCCCGGTTCGCGTGGCGCGCGGCAGCGGGCACGGCTGCGGCCACGTAGGTGCCGGATTCGAAATCGTCGGCGACCGGGTCGCCGGTGCTGCCGCGTGCCCAGACCCCGGTCGTCGTCAAGCCCGCAAACGCGCTGTCGGTCACCGCATAGCCCGCGGCCGGGCCGATGATCGCGCCATTCAGCGCGCACCAGACCGTCGTCCCGCTGACGCGCAGCTCCAGCGTGAACGGCGGCGTCAGCGTCAGCCCCGAGACGACTCCGATCGAACTGTCGCTCGTACTCGCGACGCGCTTGGTGAGCTGCACCGCGGTCGCGCTGATCGGGCGCGCCGCGATCAGCGTCCGGTCGTCGACCGCTCGCACCGCAGGTCCGGCCGAGCTGGTGCCGACCGCCCAGCAGACCAGCCTGGCATAGTGGTCCGTGCTGCCGGCGTTGACGCGGGCGAGCGTACCGGCGCCGCTGCCGCCCAGCTTCAGCCGGTTTGCCGCATTGATCAGCAGCCCGTCGGCGACGCCCTGCACGCTCCAGCTGCCGCCGGACGTGATGCGGCCGGCGAGGCTGGCGTTGTTTGTGCCCGTGAAATCGTCAGTCACCACCACCGGCATCGGCAGGCTCCTGTCGGCGAAAGGGGGCGCGGCGCGCGGGGCACCCCGGGCGCCGCGCCCCGGGTGGGGGGGGGTAATGGGGAGGGACGTCCCGCCCGGTCAGGTCGCCGTCAGCTGACGGCGAAGCGCAGCAGCTTGATTGCCTCGCTGTTGGAAACGCATCCGCTGACGCGCTTCGTCGCGTAGAAATTGACGTACGGCTTGTTCGAGAACGGATCGCGCAGGATCGTCGTCTCGCTCCGCTCGGCGATCAGGTAGCCCTCGCGGAAATTGCCGAACGCGATCGCCATCCCGCCCGAGGTGACGTCGGGCATGTCCTCGGCCTCGACGACCGGATAGCCGAACAACATGCCGGGGCGCTCGCCCTGCATCGCAGGCTGCCAGATGAACTGGCCGGTCGAGTCCTTGAACTTGCGCACCGCGGCGAGCGTGCGGCTGTTCATGACGAACGCTGCGCCCTGACGGTAGGCGGGGCGCAGCGCGGTCATGAGGTCGATGATGATGTCCGCAGGGTTCGTTGCCGGAAAGCCGTTCGCCACGCCCGTCGGCACATACTGGATCGTGCCGAACGGCCGCGTCCCCGCCGAGTCCGCGACGGTTGAGGTGGGGACGGTCAGGAACCCCTGCGGGCGGTTGGTGCCGTTGCCGCTGACGAAGGCGACGCCCTCGGCGCGGGCGAACTCGCGCGCGATCTCGTCGGCTAGCCAGGCTTCGACGTCGAACGCCGCGTCATCCAGCATCGACTGGCTGGCGGTCGGCTGGGCGTAGAGCTCGCCCATCGGCGGCACCAGCTCGGCGAACTTCGGCGTGTCGTTCGCCAGCACCGGCCGCGCCGCCGAATCCGCCACCCAGCCGGACGCCACGTTGTTCAGGCTGATGAGGCGGCGATACTGGCTGGACCCCACATTCACCACCGTCGCGATGCCGCGGATCGGCGAGATGTCGCGGATGATGCGCTGGATCGTTGCGTCGATCTCCTTCGGCACCGCGAAGCCGCCGTCGCTGCTGCTCGATGCAGCGAGCGCCTTCAGCTCGACGCCCGTATCGAGCCCCTTGCGCAGATAGCCGTCGACGAACGCCTTCCTCTGCGGCTCGGCGTCGGACTTGGCGCCCGACAGCGGCGGGCGCACCGCGCTCAGACGTCCGACCCGCTCGGACAGGCGCTCCACCTGGTCGGCGAGGCGCGCGACGCGCTCGTCCTGCGGCGCGGGGTTGTCGAACACCGCCTCCAGCGCGTCGGCCTTGGTTTCGTAGCTCATGGGTCCTCCAGTCATGAAAAAAGGCCCCGCGGTGGGGGCCTTGGGTTGGTCCGGTGATTGTGCCCTCTCCCGGCCTTCGGCCATGCTCTCCCGCTTGCGGGGAGCACCGGCCGCGTCGGCGGCAAGCGGGGTGCGAGGGTCGGCTCAGCTCCCCTCCCACCCCAGCACCCGCGCGCGGGGCTGCATCGGGAAGGTCACCAGGCTCACTTCCAGCAGCTCCAGGTCGAGCAGCTCGCGCCCCGGCGGGCGGTCGCGCGCGCGGCGGACGCGGTAGCCGAAGCTGAGGCCTGTCAGCGCGCCGGCCTTCACCAGCGCCATCGCCTCGTGTCCTGCGGCCGATCCGTCGGCGATGCGGCCGATGACGCGAAGCCCGCGCTGATCCTCCCCCACGCTCTCGATCCGCCCGATCGGGCGCTTCGCGTCGTGCTGCCACAACAGAGGCAGCCCGCCCCTGGGCGCGCGGGCGAAGGCGCCGCGGCGAATGACGTCGCGGCCGTGGTCGGGATGGTCCCACACGGCCGCGTAGCCTGCGATGCGCGCGCTCACGGGTGCTGCCTCAACAACAGCCACTGCAGCCCGAACTTCACCGCCAGCGCGCCCAGCAGCGCCGCGAGCAAGCCGCGCAGCAGTCCGCCCACCAGCGCCATGCGCGCCGCACGCTTGGCGTCGCGCCACGCCTGCAGCACCTGGCGCAGCTCGCCGATGTCCTGCACCGCGCTGCCGTCGTGCAGCCCCATCCGCTTCAGCGCGCGCCCGGCGCCCAGTTCGCTCGCTTCCTCGACCAGTGCGCGCAGCGTCACCACGTCGGCGCCCTCGCCCGCGGCCTGCGCGATCAGCCCCGCAAGCATCGGCGCCGCCGCCGCGTTGTCGGCGCTCATTGTCCGTCCTCGATGCCCAGCATGGCCCGCTTCTCCTCGTTCGACAGAAAGTCCGCCCCGCCGATCATCGCCCATTGCTGCGCGCGGTCGGACGCGAGCACGAGCACCCGGTCGCGATCGGCGCGGACGCTGATCTCGGGCCACCAGGCGCGCAGGTGCGTCTCGAACGCCGCAGCGATCTGCTCGGCCATCGGCAGGATCGTCGTGCGCCAGGCGACACGCTGCGCCTCGGCGTAGTTCGAATAGGTGGCGTCGCCGGGCAGCCCCAGCACCAGCGGTGGCAGGCCGAAGGCCATCGCGATCTCGCGCGCCGCCTGCGCTCGCGTCGCGGCGAAATCCATCTCGGCCGGAGTGAGCGCCAGCGGCTGCCACCGGAGACCGCCTTCCAGCAGCATCGGCCGGCCGGCGTTCGCTGCGCCCTGAAAGCCCGTTTCCATCTCGGCCTTCAGCCGTTCATATTGCTCGGCGCTGAGCGTCGCGCCCGGTTCGCCCGGGTCGTAGACCAGCGCTCCGCTCGGCCGCGCGGCATTGTCCAGCAGCGCCCCGGCCCAGCGCGCGGCGGCGTTGTGCGTCTCGATCGCGCTCGCCGCCGCGCTGAGGCCGCCCAGGCCGTAATGATCGTCGAGCGGGTGGAAGCTGCGGATGTGCAGCAGCCCCGGCGCGCCGTTCGACAGGAACGCCGGAAACCGTCGCGTCGCGTCGCCGCCGCGATAGACATAGCCGCTCGGCCAGCCGTCGCGCCCGGGCTCGATCGTCACGCGCTCGGGCCGAAGCGCGTAGAGCGCGGCTGGCATGCCGTCGTCGCCACACGCCACCTCGATGAAGGCGTTGCCGTGGAGCGCGTAGAAGCTCGCGATCGCCTCGACGAGTTCGGGCCCGCCTTGGTCGGTGGCGGGCGCCTTCAATAGCGCCGCCGCGGGGTGGTCGCCGGGCGCGGCCACGATCACGCCCGATGCGACTTCCTTCGCAATGTGGATCACCGCCGCCCGCGCGACCGGGTTGTCGAGATAGCCAGCGCGGCACAGCTGGTCGTAGGACCGCCCCACCCCGCGCGCCCAGCCGGGGGTGGAGGAGAAACGATTGAGCGGCGGACGCGCCGCTTCGGGCTGCGCCGGCGGGGGCGCAGCCTTCCTCAGGAACGCAAAGGGCATCGGGGTCTCCTCGAGCCGAGGGCGAACACCAACCCCCCGCCGGATGAGGGCGGGGGTTTGTGTTGGTAGGTGGGGCCGACTCGCAAATCTGCAGCGTAGGGTTGTAGTACCAGATCAGCGTGACGCTGTCAAGCACAAAGTGCCAATCTGGTTATTCAGCTCCGCGTGGTTGCGGGCATAGGATCTTGCGCGATGCCATCTTTCGAGCCGGAGCGGCCGCGCGCGCGTGGGCGGTGCGCTGGTGGCGGGCGCTTGCGCTTAACCCGACCGGAGCGGCCGCGCGCGCGTGGGCGGTGCGCTGGTGGCGGGCGCTTGCGCTTAACCCGACCGGAGCGGCCGCGCGCGCGTGGGCGATGGGCAGTGTCAACACCATCATCGCCAGAACGAACCGGAGCGGCCGCGCGCGCGCGGGCGGTGGGCCTACGCGGCGCGCGCTCCGCTATCGCTCGGCAGGCCTTTGTTCGGCTGGGCCGAGCGGGGTCGTCGCCTCTCGCCTCTCGCCTGTCTCCAAGCGCTTCGGCACAGAGGCAACGCCGATGGCGCTGGCGCGGCGGCCGCGCTAGCGGCGGCCCCATGTGCAACCGCTATCGCATGACCGCGAAAGTCGCCGAGCTCGCCGCTCGGTTCGGGGTGGATGCGCCGTATCCGCCTGACCTCGTCGTGCCGCCACCCGAGTTGTTCCCCAGGCGCCCGGGGTGGATCGTGCGCGCCGATGGAGGCGAACGCACGCTCGACGTGGCGACGTGGGGCTTCCCGCCGCCCGCAGCGGGCAAGGCCCCCGTCACCAACGTGCGCAATCTCGCCTCACCCTTCTGGCGCGCGGCGCTGGCGAACCCCGCGCGGCGCTGCCTCGTCCCCGTCACCGCTTTCTGCGAGTGGGAGGGGGATACGGGATCGAAGACCGCCCGCTGGTTCAGCGTCCCCAGCCGCCCGATCTTCGCCTTCGCCGGCGTCTGGCGCCCGGTGGCGGCGGGCAAGGCGTTCGCGTTCCTGATGTGCGAGCCCAACCCGCTCGTCGCAGCCGTCCACCCCAAGGCGATGCCGGTCATTTTGCACGACGAGGACTTCGAGCGCTGGCTCTCGGATGACCACGCGACGGCATGCGGGCTTGCGGCACCCTATCCCGGCCAGCTGATGGCGGTGGCGTAGCGCGGCCCGATCCGGGGCGGACCGCTAGATGACCCTGAAGGCCGGCGACCCCAGCGCGGGGCGGCCCAGCATCAGTTCGGTCAAGGCCCACACGGCCGCGTCGGCCCGGTCGGGGGAGCGGCCCGGGCCAGCATACGCGCCGCCCGCGATCAGGCCGCACAGCTCGTCTTCCAGCTCGGGCAGCGCGCCCAGGTGCAGCACGCGGCCTGCTTCGTATAGCGCAGCGACCGGCTCGGCGCGCGCGACCTTGCCGTGCGCGGCGCGGACGGGCTTGACCGGCAGGCCCGGCTCCACGCCCTTCAGCACCGCCTCGACCATGGCGCCGCCATTGTTCACCTCCGCGACCACGCGGTCGGCGTCGAACTCGCGCGCCGCAGCTGCCACCGCGCGTGCCCAGCCCTCGGGCGAGCGGCCCTGCACGCTGCGGTCGCCAAGCACATAGGCGCGGCCGTCATGCCCCACCCCGCAGGCGACGATGCCGCACGCGTCGGCGCCGTCGCCGGCGCCCGCGGGCGGGTCGACGCCCACCACCACGCGCACCAGCCCCGGCTTGGCGTCCGCGCGGCAGCGCTCGATCAGCGCGCGGCTCCACAAGGCGCCGGGCACCTCCTCGATTAGCTCGCCGTCAAGCTCCTGCCGCCCCAGCCGCGTGCCAGCATAGCGCGCGGTCACCGCGTCGAGGAACGCGGGCGGCAGGTTCTCTGCGTTCTCGCTCGTCCGCCCGCGCGTCACGCGGGTGCGCGAGTCCGCCAGCAGCGCCTTCAGCAGCGCCACGGGCCGCGGAGTTGTCGTCACCACGGCGCGCGGGCGTTGCCCCAGCCGCAGGCCAAGCTTCAGATTGTCCCACACCGCCTCGCAATTGGGCCATTTCGCCAGCTCGTCGCACCAGGCGGCGTGGTGCTGCGGCCCGCGCAGCTGGCCGGGCTCCTCGGCCGAATACAGGAACGCCTGCGCGCCGTTCGGCCACACCAGCCGGCGCCGCGACACCTCCAGCACCGGGCGGCGGCGCGGCGGAGCGATCGCGACCAGCCCGCTCTCCCCCAGCACCATCACGTCGCGCACATCGGCGAGCGTCGCGCCGACGAGCGCGATCCGCGCGCGCGCGTTGCCCTCGGCGAGCTGCCGCACCCATTCGGCGCCGGCGCGCGTCTTACCGAAGCCGCGCCCCGCCATGATGAGCCAGGTGTCCCAGCGGCCGCGGGGCGCCAGCTGCGCCGGCCGCGCGGTCAACGCCCACCGGTCGCGGCCAAGGATGCGCAGTTGTCGAACCACGAACGCGCCCAGCGCGGGGGGCACCCGGGTGCCGAACCTTCCCAGCAATTCGCCCGCCGAGCGCGCGCGGTCGCCGAGGCCGGGCATCAGTGGCCCTCCGCCAGCAGGATGGCATGGCCGACGTCGGCCTCCGCTTCGGGCCGGTCGCCGAATTTCGCGGTCAGATAGTCGAACACGCGCGTCAGCTCGTCGCGTGCATGGTCGATCTCGGCTGGAGTCGGCTCGGGAGGCTCGGCGGGTTCGCTCGTCAAAGTGCTACCGCCGGTCGCAGCCGCGATGCGGTCGACGAGCACCAGCCCCAGTTTCAGATCGGCTGGCCGCTCGTCGCCCTCGCCCAGCGCATGGCGCGCCAGTTCGCCCAGCGCCGCCTCGGCGAAGCGCCGTTGCGCCGCCGCCCACGCAGCCGCGAACAGCGGGTCGGCGTCGCGCGCCTCGAACAGCGTCGCCAGCCGCACCTTCAGCTGCCGCGCAACATGGCGAATGCTTCCGCTCTGGCTCAGCAGTTCGATGACGCGCCGCCGCGTCGCCTCGGTCGGCTTGAATGCGGACAGGCGCACCGGCTTGGCCCGCGCGTCCTCGCCCGGTTGCTCCGCTGCTGTCCGCTGAACGTCCGGCACGCCCGGCACCACCGGCGCCCGGGCCGCGAGCTTGGTCAAGAGCTGCCGATAGCGGCCGTGAAACGCGAGGTCGCCCCGGATGCCCTTGCGCAGCGCGGACGAGTCCTGACGCAACAGCGCCGCCGCGATTTCGAACGAGGATACGTATTCGACAAGTGCGATGGTCCCGGCCCGGCGCTCGGCGCACCACAGGTTGCCGGAGCGCGGGCGGGCTGCCTCGATCAGCTCCGCGAGCCGGGCGTCCGTTGCGGGGTCGAAGCGGCTCATGGCCTGGTCCACCGGCACCTCCTGTCCTGCAAAAACGCGAACGGGCGCGAGCGGTCCGTCCGGCCACCCGCGCCCGCACCTCTGCGACGCTGGCCGGTCTGTGCCAGATCAGCGTAACGCTGTCAAGTAAAAAGAACCGCAACGGTTCGTGTGCGCGCGCCATGCCACGTTGCGCGCAGCGCTCGCAGGCCCCACAAAGGCGGCGCATGAGCACACGCCGCCCCGAGTGGGACGAAGAGGGCCGTGACTGGCCCAACCGCGAGCATAGCCGTTTCGTCCGCGCAGGCTGGCTCGATTGGCACGTGCAGCGTGTCGGTGCAGGGCCGGAACTGCTGCTGATCCACGGCACCGGCTCGGCCACCCACAGCTGGCGCGGCATGATCGGGCCGCTGTCGCGCCGCTTCGCCGTCACCGCGATGGATCTCCCCGGCCACGGCTTCACGCGCGGGCGGCCCAGGGGCGGCATGAGCGTCCACGCGGTCGCGCGCGCGGTGCACGAGCTGACCGAGGCGCTGGAGGCTCCGCCCGCGCTGATCGTCGCGCATTCGGCCGGAGCAGCCGTTGCGTGCCAGATGGCGCTGGAGGGGCGCAGCACCGCTCCGATCCTGGCGTTCGGTGCGGCCTTGACGCCGTTCCCTGGCCCCGCCGCGCGCATCTTCCCCGCGATCGCGCGGCTGCTGTTCGTCAACCCGTTCGTGCCCTCGCTGTTCGCGCGCTACGCCCGCCAGCCCGGCGAGGTGGAGCGGTTCCTCGCCCGCTCGACCGGCTCGACGATCGACGCGTGGGGCGCCGAACTCTACGCGCGGCTGTTCGCCACCGCCGAACATTGCGCTGGCGCGATCGAGCTGATGGCCGACTGGGACCTCGATCAGCTCGCGTTGCGTCTGCCGCGGATCACGGTGCCGCTGAAGCTGCTCCACGGCGACCGCGACGCCACCGTCCCGTTGAGCGCCGCCCGCACCGTCCCCGCCGAGCTGGAGGTGCTGGCCGGGCTGGGCCACCTTGCGCACGAGGAAGCGCCCGCTCCGGCGGCGCACGCGGTGGAACGCTTCGCGGTGGAGCATGGTGTGCTGCGGACTGCGGACGCGTAGGGGAGAAGCCCGGTGCGTCCGGGCATCTCCCCGATTCAGACCGCTCCGCAGCCACACCTGCCCGCGAACCACATCGGATTTAGCTCAACCGGTCCTGTTACCAAAATGGCACGTCCGCTATGCGCCAGGCTGGTGGCTGGCCCGTCCGCGACGCGGTGGCGAGGCTGGGATGGAGCTGGCCGACGTTGCCGGGCGCCATGCGCTGCGCAGCCGGCTGTTCGCGTGTGCCCGGACGCGGCGCGCTGGAGCGGTTCGGGCCGGGGGCGTCAGCGGCCGCCGCCGCTGCGCTCGGAAGGCGGCGAGGCGTGGATGGCCGGGCCCGCCGTGTCAGACGGTCGGCGTCGGGAGCCGGACTCGGGCGTCACCGCCGCGGCCCGGGCCCCGCGCTGGCGCCGGTCAGCGAGCCGTCCAGCCACCCTCGATCGGCTGCGCCGCGCCGGTGATGTTCGCCGCATAGTCCGAAGCGAGGAACATTGCATAGGCTGCAACCTCGCTCACCTCGACGAACCGGTGCGTCGGCTGTGACGCGAGGATCACCTCCTTGATGACGCGATCCTCCGAGATGCCGCGCGCCTTCGCCTGGTCGGCAATCTGGCCTTCGACCAGCGGCGTCTTCACGAAGCCGGGGCAGATGACGTTGCAGGTGATCGCGGTTTCGGCGAGCTCCAGCGCGACGCACTTCGTCATGCCGACCATGCCGTGCTTGGCCGAAACATAGGCGACCTTGAACGGCGACGCGACCAAGCCGTGCGCCGAGGCGATGTTGATGATCCGTCCCCACCCCTTCGCCTTCATCCCCGGCACCGCCGCCTTGATGGTGTGGAATGCGCTCGACAGATCGACGGCGATGATCTTGTCCCACTTGTCGTCGGGAAACGTGTCGATCGCCTCGACATGCTGGATGCCGGCATTGTTGATGAGGATATCGCAGCTGCCAAGCTTCTCCTCGATTTCATGCACCATCTTCTGACATTCTGCGCCGATCGACAGATCGTGGCCGAAATACTCGATGCGGGTGCCGAAGCCGCGCAGGCGCGTCACCTCGCGCTCGATGTCTTCGGGCTTGCCGAAGCCGTTCACCGCCACGTCGGCGCCCGCCTTCGCGAACATCTCCGCAATTCCCAGCCCGATGCCGCTCGTCGATCCCGTGATCGCTGCGACCTTCCCCTTCATGGAAATTTCCATAACCGCTCCCGTCTGCGTGATGACCGTTGGCAGGTATGACGCTAACGCAACCCGCGCCCCCGCCCGCCGTTTCGAAGTCTATGGCGCGGGAGCGCGCGGAAGGAAACTGAATGCTCTACAACACCTACGAATTGCAGCGCTCGATGCTCGACGCGGCTTCCATCGCCGCCACGGCCGGAGCGACATGGTGGAATAACGTTCTCAATCCGCTCGCGTATACGAAGACCGGCAACCTGGTCTCGTCGGCGTTAGAGGTGTTCGCGCACGCCGCGGCACCTTATGGAAAGCCGGAATTCGGCTTCAGCCATACTGTCTGTGACGGGCAGGAGGTGGCCGTGACCGAGGAGGTGCTGGTCGACAAGCCGTTCGGGCGGCTGCTGCGCTTTGCACGCGAGGGGCGGCAGGGCGATCCGAAGCTGCTGATCGTCGCGCCGATGAGCGGGCACTACGCGACGCTGCTCCGCGGCACGGTGGAGCGGATGCTCCCGCGTCACGACGTCCACATCACCGACTGGGCCGACGCCAAGATGGTGCCGCTGTCGGCGGGCAGCTTCGACCTCGACGATTATATCGATTACGTCATCGAGTTCCTGCGCCACATGGGGCCGGGCACGCATATCATGGCGGTGTGCCAGCCCGCGGTGCCCGTCTACGCCGCGCTGTGCCTGATGGGCGGAGCCGAGGATCCCTGCACGCCGGTCAGCGCGACGCTGATGGGCGGCCCGGTCGATCCGCGCCAGTCACCCACCGCGGTCAACACGCTTGCGACGCGGCGACCGTTCACCTGGTTCGAGCACAATGTCATTGCCGAAGTGCCGGTGAGCTATCCGGGAGCGGGTCGCAGAGTCTACCCCGGTTTCCTGCAGCTCGCCGGGTTCATGAGCATGAACCTGGGCGCCCACATGGTCAGCCATTGGGAAATGTTCAAGCATCTCGTCCAAGGTGACGACGAGGAAGCCGAGGCGACCAAGGCGTTCTACGAGGAATATCGTTCGGTGGCCGACATCGATGCCGCCTTCTACTTGCAGACGATCGACGTGGTATTCCAGCGCCACCTGCTGCCCAAGGGCCAGTTCTTCCATCGCGGCGTGCGGGCCGATCCTGCGGCCGTGCGCACGCCGATCCTCGCGATCGAGGGCGAGCGTGACGACATCTCGGGTCTTGGCCAGACGCAGGCCGCGCTGACGCTGTCGACCGGGCTGCCGCAGGCCGCGCGCAAGCACCATATTGCGATGGGCGCCGGGCATTACGGCATCTTCAACGGCCGCCGCTGGCGCGAGCAGATCGCGCCGGTGGTGGACGACTGGATCGCGCGATGGGCCGCGAAGCCGTTGCGCCTCTCGCGGCTTCAGGTCGTGGCCGGGTAGCTCGGGCGCTGGACGCGGCCCGGCTGGGGCTCGCATGTTCGCCGACAGCACGGGTGTGAGTCCGCACCGGCCGAGCCGCTACGCGCGCTCGCGCAAGGGGCGACGGCGCTTCTCGTGCCGGGCGCGCCGCCGGTGAGGGTAGCCGCGCGGGCCGTCCGCTAGGGACGGAGCGGGAAGCGGCTGACGCTGCCCGTCAGCAGCCTGCGGCCGAATGCCTTCGCCATCGTCGCAGTGCCGTCGGCATTCTGAAACACGACACGGGTGCCGCCCGAGGCCAGCGTCTCGATCGCGGTGACGGTCGCGCCATGCTTGCGGCAGGCGGCCTCAACCTCTGCTACGGTGGCTGCGACGTTGATGGCTCGCGACATGGGCACTCCTTCGCTCAAGCGGGAGCGCAAGCAAGTCTCTCGGCCAGGCGGTGCTCGGGTGACGGAGCCTGGTCTTACAATAATGGGGGCGCGCCGCGTTCAGAACAAGTGGTCCTGCCGCGCTGCTGCTCGCCCCCTTCGTCAAGGCAGATCCGATTCGGATGGGCCCGGGGCCTGCCGACGGGCGATTCCGGCGGGCAGAGGCGGCTGCTACCAGTCCAGTTCGTCGCGGTCGCGGCCGATGGTGAGCCAGCCGAGCACCGCCCCGGTGACCAGGCCAGCCGCGATCACTGCGCCGGGATTGTCCGTCGCGGCGCCGCCGACTTGGCGCACGCCGTCCCGCGCGGCGCTGCCCGCACGGCTTGCAGCCTCGCCGACGCTCTCGCGCCATTCGCGAAGCTTCTCGGCCGCGCCGTCGGCGAACTCGCTCGCTCGGTTGGCGACGTCATCGGCAGCCGACCCGACCGTACCGCGGGCGCTGTCCAGCCCCGCTCGCAGGCGGTCGCCCGCGGCGCTGAGCCGCTCGCTCGCGCCGCTGCCGCCGCCGCGAAGCTGACGGACGCCGCGCGGCACCCGCGCCGACAGCACGCCATCGCGGTCTCCGACATAGCTGTCGCCCTCGCCATAGGCAGCGTATTCATCCTCATCGCCCGCCGGGCCGCCGCCGAACACGCCCGCCAAGGCGCGGGCCGCAAGCAGCGCCGCGACGAGACCGGTGACCGGCACGATCCACGCATTGTCGCTGACCACCTGCGAGGCGCGCTCGATCGCAGCGGCTCCAGCGTCCGCCGCCTTGGCCCGCACCTCATTGACGATCCGCTGCGGATCGAGCCGCTGCTGCAGCTCCTCCATCTGCGTGCGGATGCGGGCGCGGGTTTCAGCGGCCTCCGCCGCCAGCGCATCGACTTCGCTCATGCATCACCCCTCAGCGTCTCGATATCGCGAGCGACCGACCGTTCGGTCCGCACCGGCATCATCTTCGCCCTCTTGAGCGACGCGGACGCGCTCAGAACGATGACGCCCGCAGCGGCTGCGACGACGACGGCAACGAGAAGTGCGGCCAAGCCGACGCCCATCACCGTCGCGAGGAACGCGATCGCCGACGCGAGCAGCGCGAGCAGCGCGCCCGAGGCAAGAACGCCGGCCACCGCGAACAGGGCGAACGGCCGCGCGAACTTCAGCGCGTTCGCCTTGGTTTCGGCCTTGGCGAGGCGGACCTCGGTACGCGCCAGTGCCTCGACGTCATCGATGATGCCGCGCGCCAGACCGATGGTCGTGACGCGCGGCTGCTCGGTCCGGTTTGCGGCCATCTGCATCGCGGCTCAGGCGTCGCGATCGTCGTTGAAGCCCTTGCTGCTGCCGCGGAACAGGCGCGAGATTGCGAAGCCGGCAGCGACGGCCACGCCAGCGGCGACTGCGGGATTGCGGCGAACGAGTCCAGCAACGTCGTTCATCAGCTGATCGATGTCCTTGTGGCGAAGCGTGTTCGCGAAGCGCTCAAGCGCGTCGGCTGCCTGCTCGCCATATTTCGCAACCGGCGCCGCCGTCGGGTTCTGCCGCAGCTGCTCAACCGCGCCACGCGCCGAATGCGCAAGCTCTTCGATCGTGTTCGCCGCGCGGCTCTTGCCTTCCTCGGCGACGTCGCGGGCATGGCCCAGCGCGCCGTCCTTCAGCTTGACCGCCTGGTCGCGCGCGCCCTGCAGCCGCTCCTTCGCCTGATCGGCGAGGTGGCTCGCCTGCTCCGTCGCCCGATCGGCAAGGTTGCTAGCCTGCTCTTTCACATCCCGCATCGTGCTCGAAACGGCTTCGCCCGCCGTCGTGCTGTCGCCGAAGCCGGTGGCCCGGGTTGCGCCCGATCCGCCGGTTGCGCCCGAGCCGCCGGCCTGCGCGCCGAAGCCGCCCTGACCCAAGCCGCTCAAATCCTGATTGTCCGCCACAGCGATGATCCCTTCACGTTCGTTGTCGAATGTATTGCGCAGGCTGAACGATGGGCAAGCGCACCGGGTTCCGCTTGCCGCCCGCGCAGCCGAGCGCCTAGACGCCATGCCCGCTACCACCTTCCTCATACCACCGAGACCGGAATGACCGCCATCACCCATGTGCACGCGCGCGAGATCCTCGACAGCCGCGGAAATCCGACGATCGAAGTCGACATCGCGCTGGAGGATGGCAGTTTCGGCCGGGCGGCGGTGCCCTCGGGGGCGTCGACCGGCGCGCACGAGGCGGTTGAGAAGCGCGATCTCGATGCCAGGCGCTATGGCGGCAAGGGCGTGCGTCGGGCCGTGGAGGCCGTGAACGGAGAGATCGCCGATGCGATCGACGGGCTGGACGCCGAGGAGCAGCAGCTGATCGACGGAGCGCTGATCCAGCTGGACGGCACCCGCAACAAGAGCCGGCTCGGCGCCAATGCGATCCTGGGAACCAGCCTCGCGGTGGCCAAGGCGGCGGCTGCGTCGAGCGGGCTGGAGCTGCACCGCTATCTGGGCGGGGTGAGCGCCAACCTGTTGCCGACGCCGATGATGAATATCGTCAACGGCGGAGCGCACGCGAACAACCGGCTGGATTTTCAGGAGTTCATGGTCATGCCCGTCGGCGCCGAAAGCTTCGGCGAGGCGCTGCGCTGGGGTGCGGAAATCTTCCACGCGCTGAAGCGGCAGCTGGCCGAAGCCGGGCACAGCGTCGCGGTCGGCGACGAGGGCGGCTTCGCGCCCGATCTGGGCGGGGCGGCGGACACGATCGGCTTCGTGCTGAAGGCGGTCGAATCCGCGGGCTACCGGCCCGGCGAGCAGATCGTCATCGCGCTCGATTGCGCCGCCACCGAGTTTTACCGCGACGGCTGCTATGTGCTGGCCGGCGAGTGTCAGACGCTCGACGCTGGCGGGCTGACGCGGATGCTCGGCGACCTCGCGGCGCGCTACCCGATCGTCTCGATCGAGGACGGCATGGCCGAGGATGACCTTGACGGCTGGGCGGCGCTCACCGCCGAGCTTGGCGACCGCGTGCAGCTGGTGGGCGACGACCTGTTCGTCACCAACGCCGAGCGGCTGGCGATGGGCATCGAGCGCGGGCTGGGGAACGCGCTCTTGGTGAAGGTCAACCAGATCGGCACGCTCAGCGAGACGCTCGACGCGGTGCAGATGGCGCAGGATGCGGGCTATGGCACGGTGATGAGCCATCGTTCGGGCGAAACCGAGGACGCGACCATCGCCGACCTCGCGGTCGCGACGCGCTGCGGCCAGATCAAGACGGGCAGCCTCGCGCGGAGCGACCGGCTGGCCAAGTACAACCAGTTGCTGCGCATCGAGGAGAGCCTGGCGGACGCCGCGCGCTATGCCGGGTGGAGCCGCATTCGGGCCACCCGGCCCGGCGCCTGAGCGCAGGCTGCGGTGCAACCGTTTCGCAGCTGTGGCGGTTCTTCGGCCCATGGCTCAACCGATCGACTGCGTGATCGTCGGCGGCGGCCCCGCCGGGCTGACCGCCGCCATCTATCTCGCGCGCTATCATCTGCGCGTGCGGGTGATCGACGCTGGCGATAGCCGGGCGGAGTGGATCCCGCTCAGCCACAATCACGCCGGCTATCCCGACGGGGTTTCGGGCGTCGACCTCGTACACGCGATGCGCGCGCAGGCCGCGCGCTATGGTGCAGTCGTCGAGCCGGGGTTCGTGCAGTCGCTGGCGCATGCGGACGGGCTGTTCCGCGCGCAGACCAGTCTCGGCTCGATCGCGGCGCGGTCGGTGCTGCTGGCGACGGGCACCGTCAATATGGGCCCGCCGATGAGCGAGGAGGCGCATTCCGAAGGACTGGCGCGCGGCCTCATCCGCTATTGCCCCGTGTGCGACGGCTATGAAGCGACCGACAAGCGCATCGCGGTGCTCGGCGCGGGCGACCGCGGCGCGCGCGAGGCGCTGTTCCTCCGCAGCTATAGCCGCGAGGTGACGCTCATCGATCCGGAGGGCGAGCCGGACCTTTCGAACAAGCGGCGGGCCGAGCTCGCGGCCGCGGCGATCCGCGTCATTCCGGGCCCGGTCGCTGCCGTCATGCTCGACCGCGGCCAGGTGGTCATCGCCACCGCCCATGGCCCGCTGGGGTTCGACACGCTCTATCCAGCGCTCGGCAGCCATGTGCGGTCCGAGCTTGCCGTCATGCTGGGCGTGATCGTGAGCGAGGATCACTGCATTCTCGTCGACGACCACTGCCGCGCGGGCCTGGCGGCGTGATACCGAGTAAGCCTCGGATGTCGAATTAGTGATATCACACCTCCGGCTCGTCGGCAGGCAGGCCGAGCAGCAGGGTGAAAAGGTCCTCCATCGCCGCCTCGGTGCGGAACTGCCCCGTCTCATCGTCGATCTCGCCGGCGTGCATGGGGTCGACCACATCTTTCAGGAACGAGGCGGCGACGCGGAGGAACAGGGCCCGGCAGGAATCTTCGGGCTTCTCCGGGATGCCGGCGCTATAGGTCAGGAAGGCGCCGAGCCCGCTGGGGCGGTTCTACGGCGTCGAGGCGTAGTCTCCCTCACCCATGAAGATCGCGGCGTAGCGGTCCGCCAGACCGACGACGGCGTCCGTGGCCTCAGCACTGGTGAGGCTGTCCAAGTTCCACTTGGTGTCGATCTCCAGCAGTTCGGTGAAGAACTGGGAAACGACGCCGGACACGACATCCGGGTCGGTGAGGAAGTCCTTGTCGCCCTGGCCGCCAAAGTTCGCGGAGAAGAGGACGTCCTCGCCGCGGTCCCGCGCCCGCTCTGCCGAGCCCTCGATTCCTACGTTGCTTTTCGCCATGGCTTCTCCTTACTCGGTTCAGGGTGAAATGTCATCCGTCGGCTGAGGCGGCAGCATCAGCAGCGAGATTTCCAGCCGCTTATTTGGCCCGACCTCTTTGGTGCCCAGAAGCACGAACCGGCTTTGGGGCAGGATGGTGATTTCCTGCTCGGACTGGAAGCCGCCGGACCCGTGGCTGTCGATAGCCTTGGCGCCGGGAGCATAGATGATCTGAAGGGCCTCTACGCCGCGGGCGACGTGGTGAAGGGCCTCGACCAGATCAGCAGCGCGATGGGCCAGGCCGCCATCGCCGCGACCACCATCCGCAACGACCTGAACGCTGCCCGCCCGCTGTGGCGTTGAGCGCTATTTCCTCACCGGGGTCGCGGCCGGGCTGGTCCAGGTCCACGACCGGATCGCCCACGCCGTGCCCTGCTTCACCGTGACGGGGGTGAACGTTCCCGTCTCGCGCATCGGCTGCCCCTTCTGCGCGAAGCTGTAGCTGACCGGGTAGACCAGATAGGCGTGATCGCCTTCCACCATCGTCACCTTGACCGGGCCGAGGGCGACCTTGCCGCCGGTCTTGCCCGTCGCCGCCTCGCGCTTCGTGAGCGCGCCGAGCCAGTCGTCAAAGGCCGTCGCGCCGATCCAAGCAAAGGGGCTCACGTCGGCGTCGACGATCATCGGCTCGGCGACGAGCATGGCTTTCGCCGCCGCCGCATCGCCGCGGTTGAACGCAGCGATTATCGCGGCGACCGGAGCGGCGGCTGCGGGTTGTTCGGCATGGGCCGGTGCGACCGCGGCGCCGGCTGCGGGTTGTTCGGCATAGGCCGGTGCGACCGCGGCGGTGGCGGCGGTCAGGCAGACGAGCACCCGAATGTCCCACTCCAAGGTCGTGACGGATGCGTACTAGGCTTCGCTCGCAGCCGCTGCAAGGTCGCGGGGCTATCGCCGCCCGTCGCGCGCCTCCAGCAGGGTCGCGAGGTCGTCGGCTTCGCGGTCGATGGCGCCGGTGCGCAGCGGCATGCGGATCGGACCTTCGGCGCGCCCCTCCACGAATTGCTGCACATAAGGGTTGCCGGTGGAATAGAGCCGGTCCTTCGCTCCGTCCCAGATGATGCGGCCCTGGTAGAGCATCGCCACTCGGTCGGCGATCTTGCGCGCGCTGACGAGGTCGTGGGTAATCGTGACGGCCGTCACCTTCAGCTCGCGCACCAAGTCGACGATCAGATCGTTGATGACATCGGCCATGATCGGGTCGAGTCCAGTCGTCGGTTCATCGAAGAACATGATCTCGGGCCGGGCGGCGATGGCGCGCGCCAGCGCCACGCGCTTCTGCATCCCGCCCGACAGCTCCGAGGGACGCAGGTCGGCGACCTCCGGCCCCAAGCCCACGAGCGCGAGATTCTCCTCGGCCCGCGCCCGCATATCAGCGCCCCCGCCGCCGCGCCCGCGCGTCAGCGGGAATGCAACATTGCGCCAGACCGGCAGGCTATCGAACAGCGCGCCGCCCTGGAACAGCATGCCGAAGCGCGAGCGGTGGCGCTCGAGCGCGCGGCCGGTGAGGCTGCTCGTTTCGACTCCGTCGATGAGCACCCGGCCGCGATCGGGGCGCAGCAACCCCAGCACGCATTTCAGCGTCACCGATTTGCCCGTGCCCGATCCGCCGATGATGACGAGGCTCTCGCCCGGCGCCACCTTCAGGTTGACGCCCGCCAGCACCTGCTTGCTGCCGAACGCCTTCCACACGTCGCGAAGCTCGATCCGCGGGGTCATCGGGTGCCGAACGCCAGCACGGTGATCATCAGGTTGAACAGCAGGATGAGGACGAAACTGCTGACGACCGCGTCGGTGGTCGCGCGGCCGACCCCTTCCGCGCCGCCGCGCGAGTGGAAGCCGTGATAGCAGCCCATCAGGGCCACGATGAAGCCGAACACCGCCGCCTTCACCAGCGAGGATACGACGTCGGACACCTCAAGATACTGCCGCGTGGTGGCGAGGTAGTTCGCGACATTGAAGCCCAGCCGCGCGGTGGCGAGGGCGTAGCCGCCGAGCACGCCGATGACGTTTGCGACGAGCACCAGCGCTGGCAGCACGAGTGTGCCGGCGAACAGGCGCGGGCCGATCAGATAGCGCACGGGGTCGGTGCGAAGTGTCGACAGCGCGTCGATCTGCTCGGTCACGCGCATCGTGCCCAGCTCCGCCGCCATCGCCGATGCAACGCGGCCCGCGACCATCAGCGCGGCGAGCACCGGCCCCAGCTCGCGCACGAGCGCGATGACGGTGACGGCGGGCACCGTCGATTCGGCGTTGAAGCGCTGCCCGCCCACGTAGATCTGCTGGGCGAGCGCCGCGCCGGTGAACGCCGCGGTCAGCCCGACGACCGGCAGCGACAGCCAGCCGATCGCGAAGAGCTGCGCGACAAACCGCTCGGGATAGAAGGGCGGGCTCAGCGCCTTCAGGATCGCCGACACCGCGAAGATCGTCACGCGCCCCACCGCTGCGAGCACGCCGATGCCGCGGCGCCCGACCCAGGCGAATGGTGCGAGGACGATTTCCATCAGGCGTAGACGCGGTCGAGACGCGAGCCGAGCCCGGTCAGCAGCTCATACTGGCTGAGGCCCGATGCGCGGGCCGCTGCGGTGAGATCGAACGCGATCTCGATCCAGCCGGCGGGCGCGGGCGGGTCCACGTCCGTCACATCAACCGCGGTCAGGTCCATCGACACGCGCCCTACGACGGGGCAGGCGCGGCCGTCCACCAGCGCGGTGCCGCTGTTGCCGAATGCGCGGCGGTAACCATCGGCATAGCCCAGCGCGATCACCGCGATGCGGCTGGGTCGCGCGGCGGTCCAGGTCGCGCCATAGCCGACGCTGTCACCGGGCCCCACGTCGCGCAGCTGCAGCACCTGCGCCTCGATGCGCACGGCCGGGGCTAGCTGCCCCCCGGCGGCGGGATGCACCACGCCGCCGTAGAGCGCGATCCCGGGCCGCGCGAGATCGAGCGCCAGCGCGGCGTCGGCGAACAGCGCGGCGGACGCAGCGATGCTGCGGCGGCGAGCGGGCACGCTCAGCTGGCCGAAGCGCTGCACCTGCGCGGCGGTGAGCGGATGCGCGGGTTCGTCGGCGCAGGCGAAATGGCTCATCAAGAGATCGACGTTCAGCCCTTCGGCCGCCGCGCCCGCGTCGGCCAGAGCGACCCCAAGCCGATTGATGCCGGTATCGACCATCAGGCTGCACGGACGCTCCGGCGCAGCCTCGCGCCACAGCGCGGCTTGCTCGACGCTGTTGAGCGTTGGCTGGACGCCCCGCGCCTCCAGCGCGAAGGGCAGGTCCGCCGGCGCCACGCCGTGCAGCACGTGCAGCCTCACGCCGTCGGCCAGCGGCAGCAGCATCGCTGCCTCGTGCCAGCAGGCCACGAACAGGTCGCGGCAGCCCTCGGCGACCAGCGCCTGCGTCACCGCAGCGGCGCCCAGGCCGTAGGCGTCGGCCTTGATCGCGGCGCCAGCGGGCCGGCCCGCCAGCTCTGAACAGCGCCGCCAGTTGGCCCGGACCGCGCCCAGGTCCACGCGGACGCGCGCTTGGCCGGGCGGTGCGGTAGGCATTGTAACGCGGTTAGCCGCAGCACGCGCGCGGTGCAAAGCGCTCGGGCGCACGACGCGGCACAGTCGCCGGGCGCGCGCGCAGCGGTTAAGGCGACGGGCATGGCAACCGCCCCCGCCGCGCACGCTCTGCAACCCGACCACCTGACCGCGCTCGAACTGATCGAGCGGCGGCTGCTGTGGCTCTCTGCCTGGACGATCCACCACGCCAATCACCTGCGCGAAAGCCGCGACGGGCTGAAGGTCGGCGGGCATCAGGCGAGCTGCGCGTCGATGACGAGCGTCATGGCGGCGCTGTATTTCCACGCGCTGCGCCCGGGCGACCGGGTGGCGGTGAAGCCGCACGCCGGGCCGCTGTTGCACGCGATCCACTATCTGCTCGGCAACCAGAGCCGCGAGCAGCTGGAGCGCTTCCGGGCGCTTGGCGGCGCGCAGTCCTACCCCAGCCGGACGAAGGACAGGATCCCCGTTGATTTCTCGACGGGTTCGGTCGGGCTGGGCGTGGCGATCACCGCCTTTGCCTCGCTGGTTCAGGACTATCTGATTGCCCACGGTCAGCTGGACGAGCGGCAGGCCGGCCGGATGATCGCGCTGCTGGGCGATGCCGAGCTGGACGAGGGCAACATCTACGAGTGCCTGATCGAAGGCTACAAGCACGGCCTTCGCAACTGCTGGTGGATCGTCGACTATAACCGCCAGTCGCTGGACGCGACCACGGCCGACCGCATGTTCGAACGCTTCGACGGCATCTTCGAAGCGTGCGGCTGGCGCGTGCTGACGGCGAAATACGGCGCGAAACTGCGCGCGGCGTTCGCGGGTCCGGGCGGCGGGGCGCTGCGGGCGTTCATCGATGGGCTGTCGAACAGCCGCTACGCGGCGTTGACCTTTCAGGGCGGTGCAGCCTGGCGCGCTGCGTTCCGCGAGGCGGCCGGCACGGAGGCGGACCGCGCGCTCGCAGGGCTCGACGACGCGGGCGTCGCCGAGCTGATGACCGATCTTGGCGGCCACTGCCTGGAGACGCTGTGCGCCGCCTATGACGAGGCTGCGTCGGCGGACACGCCCGCGCTCATCATCGCCTATACGGTCAAGGGCCGCGGGCTGCCGTTCGCGGGCCACAAGGACAATCACTCCGGCCTGATGACGCCGACGCAGATCGCAGCGCTTGCAGCCGAGCACGGCGTGCGCGCGGGCGAGGAATGGGAGCCGTTCGCCGGGCTCGGCGGCAATGCGCGCGCGCTGGTGGAGGGGGCGCTGACTCGGGTTCGGCCTATGCTCGCGCTCGCAAGCGCCGACGCGCGCGGGCCGCTCCCGCTCGCGCCTGCGGAAGCGGGCGCCCCGCAGCCGCTTGAGCGCGTCGGCGTTCCCCCGATCCCCGCCCCCACCGGCGCCGAGCAATCGACCCAGCAAGCGTTCGGACGCATCCTGCTCTGGCTCGCGAAGTCGGGTCACCCGCTCGCCGACCGGATCGTCACCACCTCGCCCGACGTCACCGTCAGCACCAATCTCGGCGGCTGGGTGAACCAGCGCGGGCTGTTCCGCCGTCGCGCCGAGCGCGACGTGTTCGCCGCCGAGCATATCCCGTCGGCGCAGAAATGGGCCTTCAGGCCCGCCGGGCAGCATTTCGAGCTGGGGATCGCCGAGCACAACCTGTTCCTGACGCTCGCGGCCTTCGGGCTCAGCGGCGCGCTGTTCGGCCACCGGCTGCTGCCGATCGGGACGGTCTATGATCCGTTCATCGCGCGCGGGCTCGATGCGCTCAATTACGCCTGCTACCAGGGTGCGCGCTTCCTGCTGGTGGCGACGCCGTCCGGCGTGACGCTGGGGCCGGAGGGCGGGGCGCACCAGTCGATTTCAACGCCGCTCATCGGCATGGGTCAGCCGGGGCTCAGCTATTTCGAACCCGCCTACGCCGACGAGCTTGCGGCGGCGATCGAATGGGCGTTCGGCCACATGCAGGACGAGGCTGACGGCAGCGTCTACCTGCGCCTCACCACGCGCACGATCGCGCAGCCCGAGCGCGCGGACGAACTCTGGCGCGCGGATTTCCTGCGCGGCGGCTACTGGTTGCGGCCGCCCGCTCGCGGCGCGGAGGCTGCGATCGTGGCAACGGGGGCGCTGATGCCCGAAGCCATCGCAGCGTGGGAGGCGCTCGCGCCCGACCTTCCCGGCCTCGGCCTGCTCGCCGCAGCCTCGCCCGATCTCATGGAGCGGGGCTGGCGCGCGGACGGCTCCGTGAGCCACGCCGCGCGCCTGCTCGCGCCGCTGGCGCCGGACGCTTGCCTCGTCACGGTGATCGACGGCTCCCCGGCGGCGTTGTCCTGGCTCGGCGCAGTCCGCGGCCAGCGCGTCGCAGCGCTCGGCACCGAAAGGTTCGGCGAGACCGGAGACCTACCCGATCAGTTCCGCCTCCACCGCCTCGACGCCAACGCAATCATAGAAGCAACCGCCAACTTGCTCGCCTGATCGGCCTAATCCTTTACCGGACGTGACTGGCCAACCTCTCCCGCAAGCGAGAGAGGGACAGCCGCGCAGCGGCGAGGAGGAGGCAAGTCCGCCGCCTTACGCCGCCGTCCTGACCTCGCCGAGCGTCGGGTAATCCGTGTAGCCGCGCTCGTCGCCGCCGTAGAAGGTGGATTGTTCGGCGGCGTTGAGCGGCGCGTCGAGGCGCAGGCGCTCGGGAAGGTCGGGATTGGCGATGAACGGGCGGCCGAACGCGATCAGGTCTGCCGCGCCGCTCTCCACCGCTGCGATCGCCCGCGCTCTGTCATAGCCGTTGTTCGCCATGTAAATGCCGGTCCAGCGGCGCCGGAGCTCGGCCAGTTGCGCGGGATCGGCCAGTCCACCGCCGGTCTCGCCCTCCACGAGATGCAAATAGGCCAGCCCGCGGCCGTTCAGCTTGTCGATGACATAGCCAAACGTGCCAACGGGATCGCTGTCCGCGATGTCGCCGAATCCGCTAAAGGGCGAGAGACGGATGCCCACGCGCTCGGGCCGCCACACCGCGCTCACTGCGTCGGCCACTTCCAGCACGAGCCGCGCGCGGTTCTCGACCGGGCCGCCATAACCGTCGGTCCGCCTGTTCGATCCGTCGCGCAGGAACTGATCGAGCAGATAGCCATTGGCCGCGTGGATCTCGACACCGTCGAAGCCCGCTGCCTTAGCGTTCTCCGCGGCAGCCGCGTAATCGCGGACCAGCTGCGGGATCTCGTCGAGCTCCAGCGCGCGCGGCTCGCTCACGTCCTCGAACCCGTCGGGGGTGAAGGTCTTGGCCTTGGCGCGGATCGCCGATGGCGCGACCGGCTTGTTGCCGCCAAGCAGCTTCACATGGCTGATGCGGCCGACATGCCACAGCTGCAGCACGATTCGGCCGCCCGCCGCATGCACCGCTTCCGTCACCGGCCGCCATGCCGCGACCTGTTCGGGCGAGTAGATGCCGGGCGTGTCGATATAGCCCTGGCCATCGGGCCGGATCTGCGTCGCTTCGGTGACGATCAGCCCCGCGCCGGCGCGCTGACGGTAATATTCGGCGTGCATCGGCTTCACCGCAAGCGTCGAGCGGTTGGCGCGGTTGCGCGTCAGCGGCGCCATGACGACGCGATTGGGCAGCTCCCACGCGCCTACGCGGAGAGGATCGAACAGCGACGGCATAAGTTGTTCCTTGCAACTAGTTTGGGCTGCGGCGGAGGTAGGCGTGCGTTCGGCCCCGTCCAGCCCCGTCACCGATGGTTTATGCACAGGCGGAAATCCGGTCGAGCACGCCCGCAGCCCCCAACATTCAGCCGCACCCTGATCGGGTAGGGGTTGCTCCGCCATCGCGATCGTGCCCGGCGCCGCCAGTACCGCGGCACGCATCAAGCCGTTCAAGCCGTTCGTACCGACTTCCAAGATCCGCGACGCAACCAAACGCGCAGGTAACGATTTCGGGCCAACAGCGGTGGGCGTTGTCGCCGCTGCTTACGGGAGACTGAGGATGGCGAAGGCAACAAGCAAAACCGGCGGCGAGGGTTGCCGCGGACGTCGAGGCGAAGCGTGAAAATTCACCCTCGCGCGCAGCGAAGGCGATCGAAGGCGGCAGGCTTTCGGAGGCCGCCAAGGGCGATGAGCGCCGCCAGCCACGCAAAGCCAAGGGCGCCGAGGCCGCCGCCAAGAAGGTGCCCGCCAAGGTCAGGAAGGGCGCGCATACCGACGATCCGCAGAATCGGAGCGTCGATGGCGCGCACAAAGGCGTGACGGCATCGCCCGAACTCGCGGAGATCATCGGTGAAGGTTCAATGAAGCGCACCGAAGTCGTCAGCCGGGTGTGGGATTACGTCCGCAAGCACAACCTGCAAAACCCCGATAACAGGCGCGAGATTATTGCGGACGAAAGGCTGAAAAAGGTCTTCGGGCGGGACCGTGCGACGATGTTCGAGATGAACAGGTTGGTCTTTGCGCACCTGAAATAGGCGCCTGCGCGTTCGGCTGGAGATAGGTGTGCTGCACCGCCCCCCAGCGAAGCGGTTATGATATCGACTCTTCGCGCCAACATCGCGAAACTGACCAATTGCCGGTGTGGCGAGGCAGCCGAAGCCTCGCTTGACAACGGCATCGCCGACCGGGTGATTCGCTTCGCGAGGTCAATGGGTGTTGTTGCGGCGCATGGAGTCGTTTACGGCGACTGGGTCGATTTATACCCGGCGCAGCGGGCTGAAGCAGTTCGATCTCAGTTTTGTTGTGCTGGCGATGGTGGGAAATTGGGAGGCGAGCTTTCTGTAGACCGTCATCCGCATGAGCCGGCACCGCATTTCCGCCGTGCCCGCGCCGACCTGAATCTCCACATCACGCCGCTGACCGAACAAGAGATCAGCACGCTGGCTGCGCTGGAGCGTATCGCAGCGCGGCTTGAGATTGCAGGTTACAGTTCCGGATTTCGCCGAGGGCAAGGAACTGGTCAACCCAGCCAGCGTCTGCGACGCGCTGAAGCAAGCGGGTGATAGAACCACCATAACCGCGCCGGCAGCCCGCCGCCGAGCGCGCTTGTGACTGCTCTCGCTACCTGCCCGCGCAAACATTGTGGTGACGAGCGGACGGCCGAACGCCGCGACTTAAACCTTGCGTCTGATGTCCGCGATCGTCGGGATGCGCACCCCGGGCCCTTGCGTATCGCCGCTCACCGATCCCGCTCGATCGCAAACCTCGCGATCGCGCGCAGCAGATCGGCTTCGCTTCCAAACACATGCAGGTGGGCGATCGCTTGGTCGATCAGCATCGCGGCCTGCTTTTTGGCGCGCTCGACTCCCAGCAGCGACACGAAGGTGGCCTTGCCGCGATCCGCGTCCTTGGCCAGCGCCTTGCCTGCGAGGCTGGCGTCGCCCTCCACGTCCAGCAGGTCATCGGCGATCTGGAAGGCGAGGCCGAGGTCGCGCGCATAGCCGCGCAGCTTGACGCGGGCATCGGGGGAGGCGCGGCCCATGATGCCGCCCGCCTCCAGGCAGAAGGCGATCAGCGCGCCGGTCTTCAGCTGTTGCAAGCGCGTGGTCGTCGCGAGGTCGAACGTCGCGCGCTCAGCTTCCAGGTCCATCATCTGGCCGCCGGCCATCCCGCCCGGCCCGCTGGCCTTGGCCATCTCGCGCGTGAGTTCGGCGCGGACGAACGGGTCCTCGTGCGTCGCCTCGTCGGCGACGATCTCAAAGGCCAGCGCGTGCAGCGCGTCGCCCGCGAGCACTGCGGTTGCCTCGTCATACGCTTTGTGGACCGTCGGCTTGCCGCGACGAAGGTCGTCGTCGTCCATGCACGGCAGATCGTCGTGGATCAGGCTGTAGGTGTGAATGCACTCGATCGCCAGTCCGACGCGCAGGGCGCGTTCGCGGTCGACGTGGAAGAGATCGCAGGCCGCAACCACCAGCAGCGGGCGCATACGCTTGCCGCCGCCGATCGCTGCGTGGCGCATCGCCTCGTATAGGCGCGCGCGCGGGTCCTGCGGCACCGCCAGCATCCGCTCGAAACGCTGGTCGATCGCCTGACCGATCGCGTCCAGCGCTGGTTTCAGACTAAGCGAGGCCTGCATCGCGGGTCGCGTCGCCATCAGTTCTGGAACGGCGCTAGCACGGGCGTCCCTGTCTCGGCGCCGCGAATCTGTTCGATGCGCGCCTCGGCCTGGCCCAGCTTTTCCTCGCAGTGACGCTGCAATTTCACCCCGTCTTCGTACAAGCGGATCGACTCCTCCAAGCTCGCTTCGCCCGTTTCCAGCTTGCGGACAATCGCCTCCAGCTGGCTCAGCGCCGCCTCGAAGCTGAGGCTGTCTCTCTCGCCCGAACCGCTCATCACCCGTCCCGCATCCTGTTGGCGGTTGTGACGGCGCACTGGCGGCAAATCAAGCCGATGCGCGGTCGAGCGCCACGAGCGCCTTGCGATCGAGCTTGCCGACGAGCGTTTTGGGCAGCGTATCGTAGATGACGACGCCGACCGGCTTCTCGTGCTTGCCGACCGCCGCGCTCACCAGCGCCATCAATTCGTCAGCGCTCGCCTGCGCGCCGGGGCGCAGCGACACATAGAGCTTGGGCCGCTCCCCCACGCGCGGATCGGGCACCGCGATCGCAAGCGCCTCGGCGACCGCCGGGTGGGTGTAGGCGACATCCTCCAGCCGGCTGGGGAAAACCTTGAACCCGCCGACATTGATCATGTCCTTCAGCCGGTCGACGATCCACACGAAGCCGTCATCGTCGAGATAGCCGACGTCGCCGGTGCGCAGCCGTCCGTCGACAAAGGCCGAGGCATCGTTCTCGTGGCCCCAATAGCCCTGCATGACCTGCGGGCCCTCGATCGTCAGCTCGCCGGGCTCGCCCGGCGGGGCAGGGCGGGTGGGGTCCTCGCGGTCGACGACCACGAAGCGCGTGCGCGGGATCGGCTGGCCGATCGAACCCACGCGCCGCTCACCGACATAGGGATTGGCCGATGCGACGCCCGAGGTCTCGGTAAGGCCGTAGCCCTCCGCCACGCGCACGCCGGTCGCGCGCTCGAAGCGGTCCTGCAGCTCCACGGGCATCGGCGCGCCGCCCGCCACCGCGATGCGCAGCGACGACCAGTCCGCCGCAGCGAAACCTGGCGCGTCGGCAAGCGCGTTGAACATCGCCGGCACTCCGGGCAACGCGGTGATCCGCCGCCGCTTCAGGGCAGCGAGTGTATCGGCCGCGCTGAACTTGGGCAGGATGACGATCTCGTTCCCGCGCAATACGCTGCTGTTCAGCACACCGGTGTTCGCGAACACGTGGAAAAACGGCAGCGCGCCCAGCACGCGGTGCGTTTTGCCGGGCTCGGGCTCGATCGCTGCGACCTGCTGCGCGTTCGCGGTGAGGTTCGCGTGCGTCAGCATCGCGCCCTTGGGCCGCCCCGTAGTGCCGCCGGTATATTGAATGAGCGCGAGATCGTGCGGGTGAATGGGGCAGGGGCGGTAGGCGCCACCGCGCATCAGCTCGGCCCAGCGCACGAATCGCGGATCGTCGGGCGGCAGCGCTGCGCGCTCCTTGCGGCGGAACAGTGTGAAGCCCAGCCGCTTCAGGGGCGGCAGCGCATCGGCGAGGCTGCCGACGATCAGGCGGCCGAACGCACCGCGATCGAGCACCGCGCGGATCGTCGGGAACAGCTGCGCGGCGTCGAGGCATACCATCGTGGTGATGCCCGCGTCGCGCGCCTGATGCTCCAGCTCGTCGGCCGAATAGAGCGGCGAGAAATTGACGACCGCCGCCCCCGCTGCGAGCGCACCGTAATAGGCGACGATATAGTGCGGGCAGTTCGGCAGGAACAGGCCGACGCGCGCGCCGCGTCCGATCCCCAGCGCGGTAAAGCCGCCCGCCGCCGCGCGCACCGCCTTCGCCAGCGCGCCGTAAGTCGTCTGCGCGCCATAGAAATCGCACGCGATGTTGGCCGGCACGCGCTCGGCGGTCGCCCACAGCATGTCGGGCAACGTAAGCGGCTCGATGCGCGCGTCCCACGGCGCGGGATGGCAGTAGGGCGCCAAGCTTTCAGCAGAATCGGTAAGCGTCATCCGGCCCGTGTAGCGATCCACGCGCGAATATGCGCCTCAAGCACACTGAGCGGCACGCTGCCGTTTTCCAGCACCGCATCGTGGAACGCGCGCTCGTCGAACTTCGCGCCCAGCTTGGCCTCGGCTTCCTGCCTGAGCGCGCGGATCTTCAGCTCGCCGATCTTGTAGGCGAGCGCCTGGCCAGGCCAGCTGATGTAGCGATTGACCTCGGCGTCGATATTCTTGTCCGAAAGTGCAGTATTCTCGCGCATGAAAGTCACTGCCTGTGCCTTGGTCCAGCCCTTCGCGTGGATACCGGTGTCGACGACCAGGCGGCAGGCGCGCCACATCTCGTAAGACAAACGGCCCATGCGGCGCTCGGGCGTGTCGTATAGGCCCATCTCCTCGCCGAGCAGTTCCGCATACAGCCCCCAGCCCTCGGTGAATGAGGTCGCGTAGCTCAGGTGGCGGCGGAACAGCGGCAGATCGAGCTCCTGCTGCAGCGCGATCTGGAAGTGGTGGCCTGGGACCGCCTCGTGGCTGGTCAGCGCTGGCACCTCCCACAGCGGGCGCTGATCGAGGTGGGTGGTGTTGACGCGGTATACGCCCGGGCGGCCAGCGAGCGGTGCGCCCTGCTCGTAGTAGGCGGTCGTGGTGCCCTCGGCGGTGGCGGCGGGAATCGGCTTCACCGTGTAGGTAAGGCGGGGCAGGCGGCCGAACAGCCGCGGCAGCTCGCCGTCGATGCGCTTGGCCATCGCGGCCGAATATTCCAGCAGCGCGTCCGGCGTGGTGACGTAGGATTTCGGGTCGCTGCGCAACCGCGCGACGTAGCCCGTGCGGTCGCCGGGAAAGCCCGCATCGGCCGCGACCTTGTCCATCGCGGCGCGGATGCGTGCGACCTCGCTGAGGCCCAGGCGATGCACCTCGTCGGGCGTCATGTCGGTGGTAGTCTCGGCGCGCACGCGGAAGGCGTAATAGGCGGCGCCGTTCGGTTGGGCGGAGACGCCGGGCGCCTTCGCGCAGCGCGGAGCATAGTCGGCCGTGTAGAACGCCAGCAGCTCGCGATAAGCGGGTACCACCGCGCCCGTGATCGCCGTGCGCGCGTCCACCTGCAACTGCGCCCACTCGGCATCGGAGATACTCGCGGGCTTCGGCCGCGTGAACGGCTTCCACCAGACCGATTGCTCGGGCGTGTCGACGATCACCCCCGAGATCGTGCGGTCGAACCGCTCCAGCGCGTCGCACGGCTGCACGTAGCCCCCGCTGAGCGCGGTGCGTGTCGTCTCAATCCCTTGCCGGTTGTAAGTGGGGAAGGCGCGCAGGCGGTCGATATAGCTGCGATAATCGCGCGCATCGAACAGCGGCACGCGATCCGGCAAGTCCGCGAAACCCGCGAACCAGCTGCTATAGCTGGTGAACAGGATCGCGCGCTGGCCGAAGCCGTTGCCCTCGATCTGCTCGCGCAGATTGCGGATCAGGATGGCGCGGCTGACGCGGTCGGCGGCGTTCAGGCCCGCTTCGGGAACCGCCTCGGCGCGCTTCAGGAAACCGGCGGCTTCGGCTGCTCGCCGGTCCTTGGCACCAAGGCTCTGATCGCCCAGTTTGTCGTCATAATCTCGTACGCCGAGCGTCGTTGCCAGCACCGGGCTTTCGCGCATGGCGGCCGCCCAGTGATCCGCGAGGAGCGCTTGGAACGCCCGCCCAGCAGCCGATGCGTCGCCGTCGCCGGAGCGGGTCGCGATAGGCTGCGCAGCGTGGGCGGCGGTCGTCAGCAGTGCGGCAGCCGCGGCGGCGTGGAACATGCGGAGCATGTTGGGGACTGTTGCGAAGCCCGCGCCCGCACGCAAGTGGGATGGCGGGCCTGTCGCTTGAGCCGCATGCAAACCCGGCGTAACCTCGTCCCATGCGGCTACCGGCTTGGATCAAGCGGATCGATTTCGCCTATGTTGCGCTGTTCGTGGCGTTCTTCGTGGTCGGGCGTGGGCTCCTCGATCACCTCGCCGCCGACTGGGCCTCGCCGTGGCGATCGGGGCTGGCGGCTGGCTTAGCGTCGGCATGCGCTGGTGCGCTGGTGAAGACGCGCCTGCTCCGGCGGCCCGAGCGCCTACGCGCTTGAACAACCCCGCCGGCCGCGCCACGAAGGAGGCGTGCCAGTCATCGCAATCGCTTCCGACCATGCCGGCTTTGCGCTGAAAACCCACCTTGCCGAGCAGATACGGGGTCTCGGTCACAAGCTGGTCGACCTCGGCCCGTTCAGCGAGGCCAGCGTCGACTACCCGGAGTTCGCCAACGCGCTCGCAGCCGCGCTGAAGGACGGGCGTGCCGAGCTGGGCGTGCTGATCTGCGGATCGGGCATCGGCATCTCGATCGCGGCCAACCGCCACCCGCACATCCGCGCGGCCTTGTGTTCCGACAGCACGTCGGCGCGGCTGTCGCGAGCGCACAATGACGCAAATGTGCTGGCGCTCGGTGCGCGCCTGATTGGCCTTGAAGTGGCGCGCGATTGCCTGCACGCCTTCCTTGCAACGCCGTTCGAGGGCGGCCGCCACGCCGGCCGCGTCGCCAAGCTTGGAGGTCCGTCATGAGCAGCCGTCCCGTGCCCCAGCCCGACCGCTTCTTCGAGGCAGACCTGGCCGAGACCGACCCCGATGTCGCGCGCGCCATCACCGCCGAGCTGGAGCGCGAGCGCTACCAGATCGAGCTAATCGCGTCTGAGAACATTGTCAGCCGCGCGGTGCTGGAAGCGCAGGGGTCGGTGCTGACCAACAAATACGCCGAAGGCTATCCGGGACGGCGCTATTATCAGGGCTGCGCTCCGTCCGACGCGGTGGAGAGCCTCGCCATCGAGCGCGCGAAGAAGCTGTTCGGCTGCACCTACGCCAACGTCCAGCCGCACAGCGGCGCGCAGGCGAACGGCGCAGTGTTCCTGGCGCTGCTGCAGCCTGGCGACTGCTTCATGGGGCTGGACCTTGCGAGCGGGGGTCACCTGACGCACGGCGCGCCGCCCGCGCAGAGCGGCAAGTGGTTCAAGGCGGTGCACTACGGCGTGCGGCCGGACGATCATCTGATCGATTTCGATCAGGTGCGCTCGCTGGCGCACGCGCACAAGCCGAAGCTGATCATCTGCGGCGGATCGGCCTATCCGCGCGTCTGGGATTTTGCCCAGTTCCGGACGATCGCGGACGAGGTCGGCGCGATGATGATGGTCGATATGGCGCATTTCGCCGGGCTGGTTGCGGCGGGCGTGCACCCCTCGCCCTTTCCGCACGCGCATGTGGTCACCACCACCACGCACAAGACGCTGCGCGGGCCGCGCGGCGGCATGATCCTGTCGGACGACGACGCGCTGGGCAAAAAGTTCAATTCCGCCGTGTTCCCCGGCCTGCAAGGCGGGCCTCTGATGCACGTGATCGCAGCGAAGGCGGTCGCCTTCGGCGAGGCGCTGCGGCCGGAGTTCAAGCTCTACAGCCATGCGGTCGTCGAGAATGCGAGGGCGCTGGCGAGCCGCCTGAAGGATCGCGGCTGCGACCTGGTCGCGGGCGGGACGGATACGCACCTCGCGCTCGTCGACCTGCGACCCAAAAGGCTGACCGGGCGCGACGCCGACGAAGCGCTCGAGCGGGCGGCGATCACGTGCAACAAGAACGGTATCCCCTTCGATCCGCTGCCGCCCGCCAAGACCAGCGGCATCCGTGTCGGCTCGCCCGCCGGCACCACGCGCGGCTTCGGCCCGGCGGAGTTCGTGGCGATCGGCGACATGATCGCGGATGTGCTGGACGGGCTGGCCGCGAACGGAGCCGAGGGCAACGCGGCCGTCGAGGCCGACGTGAAGGGGCGCGTGCGGGCGCTTTGCGAGCGCTTCCCCATCTACTGACACGCGCAATCACGCTATGCAGGCTGCTTCGGCAGATCGGAAAGCGCAGCCGCGCCAAAGCGCTCGCATCGCAGCGTCCCATCCGTTAGCCGGGCTTCAAGCCGGGCGAGGGCTGCCTTTAGCGAGCGCGCAAAATGGGCCCCGTCCCGGATCAGGCGCGGGACGACGTGCGCAGGGGGACCGATGCCTCAGCCCCGAAACGCCCAGCCGATGTAATTGACGCTCCGGTCGTCCGATAGAACGAAACCCCGCGCCGGGCGCCAGCTGATTCCGCGCGTCTCCCGAACCGTCAGCCCCACGTCCGCCAGCAGCGCGGTCAGCTCATCCGGCCTCAGGAACTGGCGCCAGCTATGTGCACCGCGCGGGATCAGGCGCAGCACGTACTCGGCGCCTGCGATCAGCGCGGCCCAGCTCGCGGCGGTGCGGTTGGGCGTCGAGAACAGCAGCAGCCCGCCCGGCGCCAGCAGCGACGCCAGCGCGCGGACGAAGCTGGTGCGGTCGGCGACGTGTTCGATCACCTCCATTGCTGTGATCAGATCGAACTGGCCAGCGCCCTCGGCGGCCAGCGCCTCCAGCGAACCCGCACGGTAGTCGATCGCCAGGCCCTGCGCGGCCGCGTGCCCGGCGGCCGCGGCGATCGTCTGCTCGGATGCGTCCAGCCCCGTCACCTCGCCGCCCAGCCGCGCCAGCGGCTCACACAGCAGCCCGCCGCCGCAGCCGACGTCCAGCGCGCGCGCTCCGGCCAATGGCTTCAGCGCCCGCGCGTCCCAGCCCCACTGCTGGCCGCCGACCTCGCGCAGATAGGCCAGCCGCACCGGATTGACGCGATGCAGCAGCTTCGACGAGCCTTCCGGATCCCACCACGCCGCCGCCTCGGCGCCGAACAGATCGACATTGGCCTGGTCGATGCTGGGCGCGGTGGTTTCGATTGCAGCCATCGCGCGGTCCTACTAGCCCGGCGCCGCGGGTCCAAGACTACGCCGGGCCGCAGGCCGGGAGATACGCATGCGCGTGACGGTGTTCGTGAAAGCAACGGCCGAAGGCGAGACGGGCGCGCTGCTGCCTTTCGACCTGATGGAGGCCATGGGGCGGATCAACGCCGACCTGGCCCCGGCGCGCACTCTGCAGGGGCACGGTGAGGGCCTGAAGCCCTCCTCGCCCGCGGTTCGCGTCCGTTTCGATGGGGCCGACCGCAGCGTCTCCAACGGCACGTTCGGGCCGCCCGAGTCGCTGGTTGCCGGCTGCTGGATCTGGCGCGTCGCCGACATGGCCGAGGTGATCGCATCGGCGCGGCGCTGCCCCAACCCGATGCCCGGCCCGAGCGACATCGAAATCCCCCCGATTTATGAGCTTGCCGACCTGGCCCAACTGCTCGGCGGCGGAGCGCAACTTGCCACGTGCGCCTGATCGTTCAGAAATACGGTGGGACCTCGATGGCGGGGATGGAGCGCATCCGCGCGGTCGCTGCGCGCGTGATGCGCGCCCGCGAGGCAGGCCATCAGCTCGCCGTAGTGGTGAGCGCGATGGCAGGGGAGACCGACCGGCTGGTCAACTTCTGTCGTGAGGCGGCGGGGGCGCATGACTTCCGCGAGTACGATGTCGTCGTCGCGAGCGGCGAGCAGGTGACGGCGGGCCTGCTCGCGCTGACGCTCCAGGGGCTCGGCGTGCCCGCGCGCACCTTCCTCGGCTGGCAGTTGCCGATCCGCACCGATGGCCGCCACGGTTCGGCGCGCATCCTCGGCATCGACACCGCTGCGATCCACGCGACGCTTGATACCGGTGGCGTGGCGGTAATCCCCGGCTTCCAGGGGCTGGCTGACGACGGCCGCGTGACGACGCTCGGCCGAGGCGGCAGCGATACCTCGGCCGTCGCGGTCGCAGCCGCGCTGAAGGCCGACGAGTGCCAGATCTACACCGATGTCGAGGGCGTCTACACCACCGACCCGCGTATCGTGCCGCGCGCGCGCAAGCTCAGCCGGATCGCCTACGAGGAGATGCTGGAGCTGGCGAGCGTCGGCGCCAAGGTGCTGCACACGCGGTCGGTCGAACTCGCGATGAAGGAGCGCGTGCGGCTGAGCGTGCTCAGCAGCTTCACCGATGCGCCGGGCACCTATGTGGTCGATGAGGGAGAGATCGTGGAAAGCCAACTGATCACCGGAGTCGCCTATAGCCGCAACGAGGCCAAGGTGACCGTGCTCGCCGTGCCCGACCGGCCCGGAGCGGTCGCTGAACTGTTCGATCCGATCGCGGCTGCCGGCATCAACGTCGACATGATCGTGCAGAACGTGTCGCACGGCGCGGGCAATACCGACGTCACCTTTACCGTGCCCGCGACCGACCTGCCGCGCACGCTCGCTGCGCTCGAGGGGCCGCGGCAGCGGCTGGGCCTGGCGCAGGTGTTGTCCGACGCGAATGTCAGCAAGGTGAGCGTCATCGGCATCGGCATGCGCAGCCATTCGGGCATCGCGCAGACCATGTTTCGCGTGCTGGGCGAGCGTGGCATCAACATCCAGGCGATCGCCACCTCCGAGATCAAGATCAGCTTGCTGATCGCCGAGGAATATACCGAGCTTGCGGTGCGCGTGCTGCACACGGCCTACGGGCTCGACGGGTGAGCGGCACCTGGTGACCGCGATCCGCTGCGGCTGCGGCTGGTTGCCGTTGGGTTGGCAGCGCTCGCGGGTCTGGCCAATGTAACCGGGCCTCCGCCAGGTTTCGGGCTATCTCGCATCAATGACGAGCGGCAACCTCAGGCCGCTCGCGGTCGATTTGGCGACCGCCAGCCGCGGGGCGTGGACCGCGGCGGGTCATAATTAATTTCTGGAGGGGCGAACGATTTGGGGCCGACGTGCTTGGGCCGGTTCGACGCTGCCTCGGCCGGACCCAGCCCTAGCGCAGCCGCAGGTTCACACGCAGGCCGATCATGTCCAGCCCGGGGTTTTGGCGGCTGAGGATCCGGGCGTGGCTGAGGTGGACCCAAGCGGCCTCCGCGGTGATGCGGGGCAGGATGGTGGTGCCGATGGCGAGTTCGGGCTCGAACAGCACGCGACTGCCAAAATCGGTGCGCAGGCCAACCGGCCCTACGCGATAGCCGGGCGCGTCGTGGACCGCGATGCCAATGCCCGGCCGCACGTAGATCGGGCCGGGGCCGATGCGCCAACTGAGGCCGCCGGCGAGGAAGTTGGTGCCGCCGTCGGAGTTGACCGAGCCGAACACATAGGCGCGCGGGCCGCCTAGGAACTTCAGCGGGCCGACCGGGCCGGAACGCAGGCCAAGCTGCAGCGCGGCGCCGCGGTCGCCGACGTCCTTGCTGGCGGGTCGCAGCTCGCCCTGGGCGAGGACGCCGCCGAACACTTCCTGCGCTTGGGCGGGGAGCGCTGCGAGGCTCAAAAGCGCCGGGATCAGGATACGCATCGTCATGTGCTGGCTGGGAACGCTCGGCGCGGCAAGCTGACGCCAGCGGGAACGGCGAGGTGCGGCGACGGGTTCAGTGGCGGGAAACGACACGGGAGATCGACGATGGCCGACAATCTGAAGGCGGGCGACCAAGTGAAGTGGCAGACGAGCCAGGGCGAGACCGAAGGCGTTGTCGTCCGCAAGCAGACGGCTCCGACCGACATCAAGGGCCACCATGTCGCGGCGTCGAGGGAGGATCCCAAATATATTGTCAAATCGGACAAGAGCGGGAAAGAGGCCGCGCACAAGCGTGACGCGCTGAGGCGTCGCACCGCGTGCGGCTGCTGATCGCCGAGTCGGCGCCGCCTGCCGCGCGCGTCCAGCTTCGCGAGAGCACCGGTGCGAGCGCGGGCGAACACTTCCGCGCGACGCTCGAACGGCGGGCGCCGATCGGGCTGGTCCGTCCGGTCGATGCGAGGCGGCGGAGACGGTCGGCTCTGACGGCGTGTTTCTACAGAGTAGCCCACTCGCGCTCTATCGCGAGACGACGGAGACTCGGCCGCGCTGACTCGCCATCGCGCTTCGCCGAGCATGGGCTGCTCGGGCTGCCCGAATCGCTTGCCGCCTAGACCGATGCGCTGGAGGCGCTGCACGAGGACCGCAGTCGCGCGAACCTCGCGTGGTGGCTCGCGCTGGACGGCGAGGTCACCGATGACCGGCGCCGCATGCGCGAGCTCACCAACTTCCTCTCCCCGCTCGTTCGGCCGACGACGGCCGCGCGCGGGTGGGTTTAGGCGAGCTTGGACTCAAGCCAGGCCTTGATGGCGCCCTTGGGCTCGGCGCCGACTTTGGTCGCGACCGGAGCGCCGCCTTTGAACAGGATCATCGTCGGGATGCCGCGCACGCCATAGCGGATCGGGGCGTCGGGGTTTTCGTCGATGTTGAGTTTGACGATGCGCACGCGGTCTTTCAGCTCCTCGCCGATCTCGGCGAGCGCGGGCTGAATCATGCGGCAGGGACCGCACCACTGCGCCCAGAAGTCTACGAGTACCGGCGTCTCGGCGCTGATGACATCGGTGTGGAAGCTCTGATCGGTGATGGGGTCGAGCGCCATGGTAGTCTCCTTGCGAAACGCCGGTTGCGTTTGGCTACGTATGTTCGTGAGTACGCGGTGAAAAGGTTACAACCGGATCGTACCCGGCGAGCAACGCGTCCGGCAGCGCGAAGAGCCGTGGACCGGCGACGTAGATCAGCGCGGCTTCGACGGCGCGTCCGGGGAACACGCGTGCGAGCGCGGCGCGGTAGCCGGCCATCTGGCGGAGGTGCGCGGGCGGGATCGCAGACAGCTGTCTCGGCGGGCGCAAGCCGGTCTTGAAGTCGGCGAACCGGATGCGGGCCGGTGTCACGACCAGGCGGTCGAGGCGGCCCGCGATGACGATGCCGCTGTCGAGCACCGCCGCGATTGGTGCCTCGGGGATCGCATCCGCACCAAACAGGTCGGCATTAGCGGGGTCGTCGATGATCGCGCGCGCTTCGGCGGTAAGTGCGGCGCGGGCTGCCGCGTCAAGCTCGGGCGCTTCGCGGTCGAGCCAGCGCTGCTGCGCGGCGAGCCCGTGCTCGGCGCGCTCGAACAGACCGTGGAGCAGGCGCCCGCGCCGTGCCGCGCCCGCGCTGCCAGGTGGGCGCGCGGCGTCGCCGGAGGTGAGGCGCGAGGGAGCCAGCGGGCGGGGCGGGCGCGACTCGGTGGGGGCGGGGGTGATGGACCAGTCGGGAAGTGGCGGCGGTTGCGGCACTTCGCTGGGCGCCAGCGGCTGCGTGGGCGCGCCGTCGCTCGCGACGCGGTGGGTCAGCGCGCGGCCGAACACGGCGTCATCGGCCCACTCGGCGCCGAGATCGATCAGCGCGCCCTCGACGCGCCGCCACCAGCTCTGGGCACCGGCGCCGTCCTTGGCCTTCTTGCCGAGCGCGCCGCCGACGAACAGCAAGTCTTCGGCGCGGGTCAGCGCGACATAGAGCAGCCGCATCTCCTCCTGCGCGCGGCGCTCCGCCTTGGCCTCAGCTGCTGCGGCGAGCGGGCCTTTGAGATAGCCTCGACCGGGATGGAAGCAGGGCAGCTCGACGCCGTCGATCTCCAGCGGCACATGGCCCTCGCGGTCGACGTCGTCATCGGCTGCGGCGTCGGCGAGGATCACCACGGGCGCCTGCAGGCCCTTGGCGCCGTGGACGGTCATCACGCGCACCTCGGCGCGCGGCGCATCGGGATTGCGTTTCACCGGCAGCTCGCCCGCATCGAGCCAGGCGAGGAAGCCCTGCAGCGACGGCGTATGCGTCGCCTCGAACCTGCGCGCCGCGCTGACCAGCGCATCGAGCACGTCGGCCGCGCCCGCGCCAAGCCGCGCGAGGACGCGCTTGCGGCCGTCGAAGGGTTGCAGCGACAGGATGCGCTCAAGGAACTCGGACGGCGGCGCCCAGTCGGCGATGGCGAGCGCGGCGCGCAGCCATGCCGCGGCCCGCGCGTGCGCAGGATCGGCCGACTGCGTCAGCGCCTGCCACAACGTCGCTCGCTCGCGCCCGTATGCTGCCGCGAACAGCTGGTCCTGCGACAGGCCGATGAGCGGCGACACCAGCAGCTCGGCGAGGCTGAGGTCGTCGCCGGGCTGCAGCACGAAGCGCATCAGGCTCTTGACGTCCTTCGCGGCAATCGGCGCGTGCAGGTCCAGCCGGTCGGCCCCGGCGACGGGCACGCCCGCCTGGCCGAGCGCAGCGACGACGGCGCCGACGAACTCGCCGCGCTTGCGGACGAGGATCAGGATATCCTCGGGCCTCAGCGCGCGTCCCCTGGCTTCCAGCCACAAGGGCTGCGCCAGCCACGCCTTCACCTGCGCGGCGACGCGCGCGGCCATCGTGCGCTGCGCGGTGGAGATCCAGCCGCGCTCGCTGTCAGTCTCCTCGTCGCTGCCGACCGCCGGGATCGGCTCCCACAAGGTGACCGAACCGGGCGCGGCTTTTCGCGCGGGTTCGTGCCCGGACACTCCGGCATCCAGCCCAAACGCTGCGGCGCCCGCGCGCGCGATCAACTGGTCAACCACCGCCAGCACCGCGGGGCCGGACCGGAAGTTGACCGCGAGCGCGACCTCGGGGACGTGCACGCCGCGCTCTGCCAGCCGCTGACGCGCCTCGGCGAACTGCCTGGGGTCCGCGCCCTGGAAGCCGAAGATCGATTGCTTGCGGTCGCCGACCGCGAACACCGATCGCGACGTCGACCCGCGCGCGCCTTCGCCCGCGCCAAACTCGGACGACAGCGCGCCGATGATCGCCCACTGGTCGCGGTTGGTGTCCTGCGCCTCGTCGACGAGAATGTGATCGATGCGGCTGTCGAGTTTCCAGCGAACCCATTCGCCCGCGCCATCGGAGCCGAGCAGCCGCGCTGCGCGGGTGATGAGGTCTCCGTAGGTCACCCAGCCGCCCTCGCGCTGAATGCGCGCGCGCTCGCCCGCGAGCACGGCGGCGGCGCGCTTGTGGCGGGCGGCTTCGGCCGCGCACTCCAGAAGGCAGCGCAGATCCTCGATGACGAGCATCTGCGCCTGGATCGCCGCGACGATGCGCGGGCAATCGGGATCGGCAGCGCAGATCGCCTTGGTCAGCCAGCCCGAGGCGCTGCGTCCCGTGCCCTCCGCGGTGATGAACACGGCCGTGAGCTTGCTCCAGCTCGCATGTCGCCCGCTGCAGTCGTGCGCGAGCCAGGCCCGGATCGCCTCCGCATGGCCCTTGCTGCGGCCGCCGGGGTGACGCTCGAACAGCGCGGCGACACGGGCAAGGGCGCTATCGCTCAGCTTGGCGATCTCGTCTGCGAGCACCGCTTCCGCGATTCCGTCGCGCGGCAGGCCCAGCGCGGCGCGCAGCCGCGCCTCGAAGCCCGACAGCGCGCCCCAGCCGATCAGCAGCTCGCCATGTTGGGCGAGTTTGCGCAGCTTATCGAGCGCGCCGCCCTCGCCGTGGCGCAGCGACAGGCTGGCCAGGTCGTCGAGGAAGCCCGGCGGTGGGTTGGCCAGCGCTGCGTCCAGCGCCTTGCGCTCAAGCTCGGTCGCGGCGCGGTCGTCCAGTGTTTCGAACGCTGGCGACACGCCGGCCTCGATCGGAAAAGCGGCGAGCAGGCGGCCTGCGAAGGCGTGGATCGTCTGCACCTGGAGCCCGCCGCGCGCATCGAGCGCTCTTGCGAACAGCTGCCTTGCGCGCACGATCAGCTCCGGCGAGGGCGCCTTCAGGCCAAGCGCGACCAGATCGGCGCCAATCTCGGCGTCACCGGCTCCGGCCCAGCGCATCAGCCGGCCGAGCACGCGGCTCTGCATCTCGGCCGCCGCGGCCTTGGTGAAGGTCAGCGCCAGGATCGATTCGGGCGGCGCGCCCGTCAGCAACAGCCGCAGGATGCGCGCGGTCAGCAGCTGCGTCTTGCCCGCGCCCGCCGAGGCCGACACCCACGCGTTGACCAGAGGGTCCGCGCCTTCGGCCTGCCGCTCCATCAGCGGCGGGTGCGCGCCGGGCAGCCTCATGCCGCTTCGTCCATCGGCTCGGCGCCCGCGTGCGGCGCGGCCGGGGGAGCAGTCAGGCGGTCGGCCCACTCCTCCAGCCTTGCAAGCTGGTCGAAACGCGTCGAGGCCCCCGCGAACTCGGGCTTCAGCTTGGCGGTGAATGGGGCGAGGCCGCTGAGAAACTGACCGATCGCCGCGCGCAGGTCGGCTTCGGCGGCTGCAACGGCTTCCGGTCCGTCGGCCCAGCGCTGCCCGATGTCTTCGGGCCATTTGAACGCGACTGCATCGCGGATCTTGCCCGGGTCGGACTTGCCGCCGACCAGACGCCACCATTCCAGCCGCGCCGGCGCGCGTCGGGGAACGCCGGGCAGCGCACCTTCGCGCGCCATCAGGCCCAAGAGCGCGGGCTGCAGCGCATAGCCCGCAGCGATCGGACGGACGTCGGGCACGCTGCCGCTCTTGAAGTCGATGATCGCCAGCGCGCCATCGGGGCCGATTTCCACGCGGTCGGGCCGGCCCTTCAGCGTCACTCCGTCGATCACCAGCTCGCCGCCGGTCTCGCTCGCCAGATAGTGCCAGCCTTCGGCCGCGAGCCGCTCGAACTCGCCCGCCGCCCAGCCGAGCGCGTTCTCTAGGCGCGGCCACCACAGCGCCCGCAGGCGCGGGTCGCCGCCGAACTGCGCGGCGAAGCGCTGGCGGACGAACGGCACGAGATCGGCGGGGCGCGAGCCGGACTTGGCCCAGAGGTCGAGCACCTCATGCAGGAAGGTGCCGCGCTCGCGTGCGCCCGGCTCGGCGCCCGGGGGTTCGAGCTCGCCAAGCCGCAGCACCTCGGCCGCGTAGAACGCGAACGGATCGGAGCGGAGCGTGTCGACCTGGCTGAGCCGCAGCGTGCGCGGCCGAGCGGCGAGCGGCGGGCGTGGCGCGGGGCGCTCGGCGAGGCGCGGCGGTCCAGCAGGCGCATCGAGCCCGCGCGCAACGGCCCGCAGCTCTTCGTCGGTGGCGAGCTGACCGCGTGCGAGCGCCAGCAGCCGCAGCGCGAAGCGCGAGGCGATCGTCGGCGCTTCGGCATCGCGCAGCGCGCGCGTCAGGATGACGGTCGGCGCGCCCAGCGCGGCCACGAAGTCGTGCGCCGCCAGGCCGATCCGACGCTCGGCGGGGGGCAACCGAAGCTCCTTGCGCACCGCGGGCGGCAGCCACGGATCGGGCGAGGGCGGCGCGGGCCACACGCCCTCGTTCAACCCGCCGAGCACATGCACGTCCGCGCGCGACAGCCGTGCCTCCAGCAGGCCCAACACCGATACGCGCGGGTGCAGGCCGTGTGCGGGCCGGACGGCAACCCCGCCCATCAGCTCTGCGAGCAGTGCGGGCAGTTCGACCGCGCCAACCGCGCCGAACGGTTCGGCTGCGCGCGCGGTGGCCTCAACCCACTCGCCGAGCGCGCGCCCGTCCTCGCCCGCCCACAGCCGCTCGCCCGCCAGTGCGGACCCGGCCGCCGCCAGCCGGCCGAGCCAGTCGGCGAGCGTCAGTTCGGCGGCAGCGAGCGGCTCCAGCGCTGCAGCGACGCCAGCCCACCAGCCCTTCGCCGCATCTTCGGCCAGCGACGCGTAGCCGCCGGGGCCGGGGCCGGGCCGGTGCTTGCGCAGCTTCATGTCGAGCAGCCGCACCGCGTCCAGATGCGCCTGCCGGTCATCGCCGCCAGCGAACGGGTGCTGCAGCATCGCGAGCACCGGCAGGGGCGCGAACTCGGTCGCCGCGGCATCGGCGAGCAGCCGCACGAACACTCCCGGCGGAGTCCGCGCCAGCGGCACGCCCGCGCTGTCGTCCGCCTCGATCCCCCAGCGCCGGAGCGCCTCGATGGTGCGCGCCGCGAGCTCGCGGTCGGGCGTGATCAGCGCGGCGGTCTGTTCGGGCTCCTCCAGCGCGCGCCGCAGCGCCGCGGCCGCAACCAGCGCCTCCTCGGCAGGCGTCGCGGCCTCGATCAGCGTGACATCGGCGAGCGCCGCCCCGTCCGCCTCGGCCGAAGCCATGAACGCCGCCGGATCGAGCGCGCGAGCCACCGCGCCGACCCGCGCTGCCGTTCTCGGGTCGGGCGCGTCCCACCGCTCCACCTCGCCGCGGGCCACGCCGAGCGCATCGAGCAGCGCTTTCAGCGCCGCCTGCGGATGCGCGGCGAGGCTGGGATCGGCCGGGTTCAGCGCGCCCCACGCGTCCTCGGACATCGCGAGATCGAGGCCGGGCAGCACCACCGCGCCGTTCGGCAGACGCGCGATCACCTTGAGCAGCGGACCGAGCGCGGCGGGCGCCTGCACGATGCCCGCGGCCATCACCAGCCGCCCGCCCGCGCCCGTCTCGGCCCAGCGCTTCGCGGTCAGCTCGTACAGTGCGACCCGTCGCGCGGCCTCGTCGATCCGGCCCTCTGCGGCCAGCTTTGCGGGCCACAGCTCGGCGATCACGCGCAGCTCGGCCGTGGTTCGCGCCCACCACGCCGAGAGATCCGCTGGCGCCACCCCGTCCAGCTCGGCCGCGCGCCGCCCTGCCAGCGTCAGCGTATCGAGCGCCGAGCCAAGCGTCGCAGCGTCGCGCAGCGCGGCCAGCGGCGGCCGCCCGCCGCTCCGCCGCAGCGCAGCCGCCAAGTGGAAGCGCCGCTCGACTGCGGGCACGGCGGCAGGCAGGTCGGCGCCAGTTTCGTCGATCGGAGCGTCGGCATCGTCGAGGTCGGCAATCGCCACCATGCGGGGCAGCAGCAGCCCGTCGCGCTGGCGCAGAAACGCGCGCGTCAGCGCTCCGGCAGCGCGCCGGTTGGGCAGCAGCACCAGCCCGCGCGCGAGCGCCAGCGGATCGCCTTCCGCCGCAGCCAGCAGCCGCGCCGCCAGCACCTCGGCGAACGGCGCGTGCGCGGGGATGGTGGCGATGCGCGGCGTGGCGCGGAGCGCGCTCACGCAGCCGCCGCCAGCAGCGCCTCGGCTT
The DNA here is from genome assembly GCA_032249695.1 of Sphingomonadaceae bacterium. Classification (GTDB taxonomy): domain Bacteria; phylum Pseudomonadota; class Alphaproteobacteria; order Sphingomonadales; family Sphingomonadaceae; genus JAVVHE01. The sequence continues at coordinate 53,420 of JAVVHE010000010.1, forward strand.
CGGCCACCGCGTCCGGCGTGCCGACATCGACCCACAGCCCGCCATGCGTCACGCCGAACAGCCGCCCGGCCGCGCTTGCGCGGTCCCACAGCAGGTTGAGGCTGAATGCACCGTCCGGAGCACCATCGAACAGCCGCCTGGAGGCCAGCCCGGCGCCCGCATAGACGAACGGCGCGACCCGGCCCGGCCGCCGCCGCGTCAGCCGCCCGAACGGGTCCATATGGAAGTCCCCGCGCCCGCCATGTGCGTGCGCGCGCGCATAGGGCACCAGGAGCAGCAGCGCGTCCATCCGCGCCTCGTCCCATTGCGTGGCAAGCAGCTGCAGGCTGTCGACCGGCCCGTTCAGCCACACCTGATCGGAGTTGAGCACGTAGAACGGGTCCACGCCGATCAGCGGCAGCGCCTTGCGGACGCCGCCGCCCGTCTCCAGCAGCGCCCCGCGCTCGTCCGAAACCGCGACCTCCAGCCCCGAAACCCGGTTTTTCAGATACGCCTCAAAGCTGTCGGCGAGATAGTGCACGTTGACGACGGCGCGCTTGACGCCCGCGCTGCGCAATCGCGCGAAGGCGTGTTCGATGAGCGGCGTGCCAGCCACTTCCACCATCGGCTTCGGCCGGGTCGCGGTCAGCGGGCGCATCCGCTTGCCCAGTCCGGCGGCAAGCACCATCGCGGTATCGGGCACCGGCACCACAGCGCGTCCTCAGGCAGCCGCAGCCCAGCGTCCGGCGCGCGCGTGCGCCGGCACATTCGCCCGGAACCAGGCGCGGACCGGATGAAGCGCGGGGTGTTTCAGGTCGCGTTCCAGATGCGCCCACACGCGCGGCTGGAACGCAAGATAGTTCGGCTTGCCGTCGCGCTGCCACAGCCGCGTGAAGATGCCGAGGATCTTGGTGTTCCGCTGGGCGCCGAGGATCGCGTAGGCGGCTTCAAACGGCTGCGGATCGATGTCCACCGCGTCCACATAACGCGCCAGCATCCGGCGCTGCAACCAATCGGGGACATCGCGCCGCGCGTCTTCGAGCAGACTGACGAGATCGTAGGCGGGATGCCCGGCGAGCGCGTCCTGGAAATCGAGCAGGCCGAGCTGCTGCAACTTACCGCGCTGGGGCAGGTGCATCAGATTATCGGCGTGATAGTCGCGCAGCACCAGCACGCTTAGCGGTTGGGCGAGCACGGGCTTCAGAACCGTCCGCCACGCGTCGTCGAACGCAGCGTTGTCCACGTTCAGGCCCACCGCGGGGCAGTACCATTCGGTGAACAGCCGCGCCTCGCGCAGATATTCGGCCTCGTCATAGGCGCGAAGGCCAGCCGGCGGCGCGTGCCGGGCGAGCGCTGCGAGGATGTCGACCGCGACCTCGTAGAGCGGCTGCTCAAGCGCCGGGCGGCGCGCCAAGAGCGTCGTCAGCCGGTCGTCGCCGAGATCGTCGAGCAGCACCAGTCCGGCGTCTTCGTCGGCGGCGAGCGCCCGCGGCACCGCGAGGCCGAGCGCATCGAGATGCACCGCGATCGCAAGGAATGGGCGCACGTCCTCGTGCGGCGGCGGCGCGTCCATCAGCACCGCGCTGCGCACGCCTTCGATCACACGGAAATAGCGCCGAAAACTCGCGTCCCCCGCCAATGGCCGCACAGCGGCTCCGCCCCAGCCGACTCGTTCCAGGAACGGGCGCGCAGAGGGCGGCGGCGTCATTGCGGGGGCGGCCATCGCCCTTCCCAGCCGGGGGGCACCGCCGCTGTCAAGCCGCGCCCGCCGGAGCTTGCGAAGTCCAGCCGTAGCTGAAGCGCATGGCCGCTGAACATGCCGCCCAGCCGTTCGGGCCACTCGATGAGCAGCAGCGCGTCGTCGGCCTCATCGAGAGCGAGCGTGCGGGCTTCTTCCGGCCCCGACAGGCGATAGAGGTCGACGTGCCACACGGGCAGCCACACTGCCGGAGGATCGTAGGTCTGCACCAGCGTGAAGGTTGGGCTCGGCGCTTCGCTCGCGAGGCCGAGCCCGCGCAGAAGACCGCGCGCAAAGGTGGTTTTGCCCGCACCCAGCTCGCCCGACAGCGAGATGACGTCGCCCGCCCGCACCAGCGGCGCCATGCGCCTGGCGAAGCTTTCCAGCGCCGCCGCGTCCGGATATCCGATCATACCAGTTCGCGTTCGGGCTCGATCACCAGCAACGCGGTGCCGTCCGGCAGCGGATCGATCCGGTATTGCAGCGGCTCGCCGCCGCGCCACATCAGCCCGCGCCGCTCCTCGCGGCCCGCTGTCGCTGCCGCGACGAGATCGCGGATGCCGTCGCCGCCGTCGGGCAGGCTGACCGGGCCGATCAGCTCTTCGATCGTGCGGCCGCTGGCGTCGGCGTCGGCGGCGAGGTTGAGCATGTCGCATGCGCGGCGGTTCGTCAACTTCACCGTTCCGTCGGGCGCCAGCACCGCGATCGCCTCGGGCAGCAGGTCGAGCGTGGCGCGATGGGTGGCGAGCGCTGCGGCGCGTTCGCCCTCGGCGCGCGTGCGGTCCGTCTCGTCCTCAATCACCAGCAGCAGCCCGCCGCCGCCAAGGCGATGCGCGCTCACCGCCAGCACCTCGCCGGTCGACAGCCGCCACTCCTCGCTGCGCGCCATCAACACGGGCTGGAACCACTCGCGCCGCTGTCGCCGCCAGCCGGGGAAGTCGCTCGTTTCGGGCAGGCGCCGCGCCTGGTACATCGCATCGAGCAGATCGTCGAACAGCGGCCGCGTCCGCGCCAGCTCCGGATCCAGCCGGAAAAGCTCGCAAAAGGCCGCGTTGATGCAGAGTGCGCGCGCATCGCGTTCGAACAGCGCAATGCCGGCGGGCAGCAGATCGATCGTGTCGGCGAGCGCCTTGTTGGCGCTTTCGCGCGGTTTCGCGGTGTCGATCGCCACGCATACCACCCCGTGGCCTGCCAGCGGCACGTGGACGAAATCCATCGGCCGGATCGCACCGCCGGTCTTCACGTCGACGCTCTCGATCGACGGCTGCGAGCGGTCGCGCGCCTCGGCCGCAAGCGCCTTGCCGCGCGGGCTGAGCTCGCGCTGGCGGAGCACCACCTCCTGCCCGCTGTCGCAGCCCGCGAGCGCCGCGTAAGCGCTGTTCGCGAAGGTGAGCGACAGGGAGATGTCGCGCAGCCAGATGGGGTTGGGCGCATCATTGAGACGGCTCACGCGCACGGGAACCCGCGATTCCCGCGCTTTCCGGAACAGCGGCAGGTCGCGTCCGCGCGACAGCACATAGAGCGCCACGCCGATCCATGCGCCCATGACGGCGGCGATCAGGATCGGGCGCAATACGTCGTTATCCATAGCAATCGACACCTAGCATGAGCCTGCAAACCCACGGAAGCGCCAGCCTTGGCTTGACTTGCCCGCAGCCCCCCGCCACAGCCCAACCCCTGCCCGGCCAGCGCCTGCTGGCAGGTCAATGCTGCCGTAGCTCAGTGGTAGAGCGCATCCTTGGTAAGGCTGAGGTCGCGAGTTCAATCCTCGCCGGCAGCACCATTTTTCTCCTTGAGCGCCCTGCGATGCGCGCCTCGCGCGCCAAACCATCGCCGTTTCCACGGTGAATGCCGCCGTTTGGCAGCGGTTTCCCCCGCGTTTGGCAACCACCAAGCGCAGCCCCGCGCCATCGCGCAGGGCAACGTGCGACGTTCGGCCGACCGCGGCCTGCTCAGCCGAACGATGACGGATTGGCAGCCGCCGCGGCTTCGCTTGCGGCACCTCAATATGGTTAACGCTGCGGTCGCGAGGGATCTAGAACGGCACCACGACGAGCAAGCGTTCATCGCTCGCCGCTGGCTGCGCAGCGCCCTCGGGCTCAATCCCTCCCGGCAGACTCGACCGCGCCGGTGTGCGCCCGGCAGCGCCGACGGCTGGATCGCCGAACGCGCGACCGGGCCCGGGCCCCGGTCAGCGGCGCTCGGCGCGCAGCACTGCGAATAGCGCCGCGCGCGTTTCGCCATCGATCACGCCGTCGACCCGCGCGGGGCGGAAACGGCGCTGAAAGGCGGTGACCGCAGCCTTCGAGTCCGCCACGTCATAGCCATAGCGCGCGAGCGCCGCCGCGGTGCCCTCGTCGCTCCAGCGCGGGTCGGGGCCGCCCGCGGGGACCGGCACGGCCAGCCCCGCCGCGGCCAGCTCGCTCCACGGGAACAGCTCGCCGGGATCGTCCTTGCGCGTCGGCGCGATGTCCGAATGACCGACAACGTTTGCGGGCGCGATCGCGTAGCGAGCCACTGCCGAGCGAACGAGGTCCATGACCGTTGCGATCTGCACCCCGGGGAAGGGCCGGTAGCCATATTGGTGGCCGGGATTGACGATCTCGATGCCGATGCTGGCGCTGTTGACGTCGGTGACGCCGCGCCACCAACTGCGGCCCGCATGCCAGGCGCGCTTGTCCTCGGCCACCAGCCGGAACGCCTGCCCGTCCTCGGCGACCATATAATGGCTGCTGACCTTGGAGGCTGGGCTGGTCAGCGTGTCGAGCGACCCGGCGGCGTCGGGCATGCCGGTATAGTGCAGCACCACCATGCTGACGGGCAGCTTCCGCTCGTCGAAATTGGGGCTGGGGCAATCGATCATGGCGCGGGTTTGGTCCTTAGGCTGATGACCGCCACTCCCGCCAGGATCAGCGCGCCGCCCACCGCAAGCCGCGCCGTCACCGGATCGCCCAGGACGGCCACCGCCATCAGCGCGCCCAACAGCGGCGAGGGCAGCAGCAGCGGCGTGACCGTGCTCACCGGGTAGCGCTGCACCAAATACGCGAAGCCCGCATGGCCGATGAGCGAGGAGGCGAGCGCCGAATAGACAATCGGCCACAGCTTCAGCGGCGGCTGCGCGATCGCGGCCGCGATGCCGCCAGGCTCCACCCACCACGAGGCGAGGCCGAGAAGCGGCGCGGCGGTGAGGCCGATCCACGCGAACAGCGTGAAGGGCGAAACGGCATTCAGGCCGCGCAGCAGGATCGCGCCGCAGCTATAGAGAAACGCCGACAGCACCGCGAACCACAGTGCCGCGCCTTCGCCCAGCACGCGGCCATCGAAGCCGATGACAGCCACGCCCGCCACCGCGACGGCCATCGCGATGCTGCGGATGAGATGCACGCGCTCGCCCAGGAAGATCACCGCCAGCAGCAGCGAGAACACCGCGCCCAGCTGGCTGACGAAGCTGAGCGCCGCGACATCGTGCGCACGGGCGAACGCCAGGTTGAGCAGCCCGATCCACAACGCCCCTTGCGCAAGCGCCGCGCCGAGGACGCGCGGCATCTGGTTCGGAACCCACCTGAGCCAGCGCAGGCAGACGGCCAGCACCACGACATAGCGGAGGAATGCGGCGGCGAGCGGTGTGACGCCGGTGACCGAGAGTTTCACTGCAACGACGTTGAACGCCCATACGAGGTTGATCGCGAGGATCAGCGCTAGGTCGCGGGGGCGCATGTCTGGGCTTCACCTCAGCGAAGATGATCGTTCGATGCGCGCCGCCAGCTAACTGACCAGCGATCCACGTGAGATCACTGCGTGGATCGCTTTAAGTTGATAAGTGTTTTCGGTCATCCATTCCCCAACACGACCACAGTGTCCGCGATAGGCTTTTGAGCGGTTCGACTTGTTAAGTCATCCCCCGCATCAGCTCCGCATACGCCTCGTTGATCGCCGCCATCCGTGCTTCGGCCAGCCTGATGAATTCCGGCGGCGTGCCGTCCGCTATGTGCCGGTCGGGGTGGTGGCGCTTTACCAGGGCGTGGTAGGCTGCCTTGATCTCCTCGCGCGTGGCGCCTGCGCCGACGCCCAGCGTGGCGCAGGGCGCGCAGTCGCCCGCGCGCAGATAGCGGCGCTTCAGGCACGCGACCGCTGCCTCGTCCAGCCCCAGCCGCGCGGCGACGGCTTCCATATACGCCACCTCGGGGCCGGTGATGCCGTCGACCAGCGCAATCTCCATCAAGGCGGCGAGCAGGTCCTCAGCGACCGGCGAGCCCGGGCCGATCGCGGCTGCGGCCTGGTCGGCATAGGCCTCGAACCCCGCGGTCGAGGTCTTGGCGAGATTGTAGAAGCGCTCGGCATTGGCGCGCTCGGCGGCGGGCACCTGGAACAGGCGCTGGAAGGCCAGGAATTCGGCGCGGGTGGCGTGGCCGTCGGCGCGCGCCATCTTGGCCGCGAGCGCGATCGCGGCGATGGTGAAGGCAACGGCTGCGCGCTCGCGCCGCGCATCAGCCCAGCGCTCCGCCAGCCGCCCGGCGAACGCGCCGACGGGTCCGTCTCCCACCAGATCGGCAAGGCGCGCGAACACTCCCATCCTGTAGCGCATTAGCGCGAAGCGCGGCCTGCCGGAAACCCGCGAATGGCTCGCAACGGGAACCGTGCGCGGGGGCGCCCGGTTCAGACGAGGCGGGGAAGGGCCGCCAGGAGCCTTGTGGACCGATGACCGAACCGACATCGCTTTCGCGCCGCGACTTCGGCGCCGCCGCCGCTGCCGCCGCCGCACTCGCTGCCGCTCCTGTCGCCGCGCAGCCCCTGCGCCGCGCCGGGCCCGAATGGTACCGTGCAATACAGGAGCATCACCGCCAGCTGTTCGATCTGATGGGCCGCGCGATGGACGGCGCGGGCGGGCGGCCGATGACGCTGGTGCCGCTCATCCGCCGCATCAACATGGTGAATGCAGCGCACGCGATCGCCGAGGAGGTGTCGATCTACCCGATGATCGACATCCTGGGCATGCGCGGCCGCTCGCAATCGCTCTATCGCGAGCAGCAGATGGCGAAAGTGATGGGGACGCGGATGCTCGTCGAGGCGCAGCAGGGCGATCCGGGGCTGCGCGATACGATGCGCCAGCTGTCCGACGCGCTGAGAGCGCATGTGCGCGAGGAGGAGGACCAGACCTATCCCGACCTCATCCGCCGCGCGAGCCCGGCGCAGAACCGCATGATCAGCGAGCTGTATTCAGAGACCTTCCGCCGCGCATCGGCCTGACGCGTCGGTTGGACAGAGGGCGGCGGCGCTCTTAAGTCGCCGCCCATGCGCGCTGCCTTCACCAAGATGCACGGGCTCGGCAATGATTTCGCCGTGTTCGATGCACGGCGCGCGAGCCTGCCGCTGGAGCCGGGGCTGGTCGCCAAGCTGGCCGACCGGCACACGGGCATCGGTTGCGACCAGCTGATCGCGATCGAGCCGCCGAGGAGCGGCGGCGACGCCTTCGTGCGTTTCTGGAACGCCGATGGCAGCGAGGTTGCGGCGTGCGGCAACGGCACGCGCTGCGTCGCAAGGCTGATGGGCCGTGCCGCCCGGCTGGAGACGCTGGCTGGCGAGGTCGTCGTCCACCCGAGCGGCGAGGGGATTACGGTGGACCTCGGGCCGCCGCGCTTCGGGTGGGAGGATGTGCCGCTCGCCTATGCGATGGATACCGCCGACCTGCCGGTTGCGTGGGACAGTCTGGCACGGCCGATGACGCTGTCGGTCGGCAACCCGCACGCGGTGTTCTTCGTGCCCGATCCCGCCGCCATCGCGCTGTCCGAACTCGGCCCGCGCATCGCGGTCGATCCGATTTTCCCCGAAGGCGCGAACGTCGGCATCGCCGCGGTGACCGGCCCCGACCGCCTGCGCCTGCGCGTGTGGGAGCGTGGCGCCGGCCTGACGCGCGCCTGCGGCACCGGCGCGGCGGCGGCTGCGGTCGCCGCCGCCAGGAAGGGCCTCACCGGCCGCCGCGTGCGCGTGGCGCAGGATGGCGGCACGCTGACGATCGAGTGGCGGACGGACGGGCGCGTGCTGATGACAGGCCCCGCAGCGGTCAGCTTTACCGGCGAGATCGAGCTGACGGACTACGCCGCGTGAGCTCCGGCGCGTCCTGGTTCGCGCGGCTGCGCTCGGGCCTTGCGCGCTCGTCGGACAAGCTGACCGGCGGGCTGGCGGGGCTCGTCGGGCGCGGGCCGCTGGACGAGGGCGCGATCGAGAGCATCGAGGACGCGCTGATCGCCGCCGATCTGGGTCCCGCGGTCGCCGGTCGCATCGCCGGACGGCTGCGCGAGGGTCGCTTTGAACGCGGCGCGACGCTCCTGGACGTCCAGCAGGTCGCGGCCGACGAGATCGCAGCGGTGCTCCGTCCGGTCGCGCGTCCGCTGGAGGTCATCGCCTTCCCTCGCCCGCAGACGATCCTGATCGTGGGGGTGAACGGCAGCGGCAAGACGACGACCATCGCCAAGCTCGCGCACCTGTTTGTCGAGCAGGACTATCGCGTGATGCTGGCCGCGGGCGATACCTTCCGCGCGGCGGCGATCGAGCAGCTGAAGATCTGGGGTGACCGCGCGGGCGCTCCGGTGGTGGCAGGCGCGCAGGGTGCCGACGCTGCGGGCGTGGCCTATGGCGCGCTGGAACAGGCGATCGCCGAGGGGCGCGACGCGCTCATCATCGACACCGCCGGGCGGCTGCAGAACAAGGCCGGGCTGATGGACGAGCTCGCCAAGATGCGGCGCGTGCTCGGCAAGCTCAGGACCGCGGCGCCGCACGATGTGGTTCTGGTCCTCGACGCGACAACCGGCCAGAACGCGCTCAGCCAGATCGAGATTTTCGGGAAGACCGCTGGCGTCACCGGGCTGGTGATGACCAAGCTTGACGGCACCGCGCGCGGCGGGATGCTGGTCGCCGCGGCCGAGACGTTCAGGCTGCCGATCCATGCGGTCGGAGTGGGCGAGCGGATCGACGACCTGAGGCCCTTCGATCCCGACGAGTTCGCGCGTGCGCTTGTCGGCCTGAGCGGGTAAGGTCGGCGGCTCATGAGCCTTTCCGAGACGGACAAGCCGAAGCCGCCGATCCCCGCCTGGGTCAGCCTGGCGATCGATTTTGGTCCCGCGATCACCTTCTTCGCCGCCTATAAGCTGGGCAATATCAACGAGGCGACGATTGCCGTCACCGTCGCGGCGATCGTCGCGGCGATCGCCTCGCGAATCCTCACCGGCAAAGTCAGCGTCGCGCTGATGGTGACGACGGTCACTGCGATCATCTTCGGCGGGCTGACGATCTATCTGTCCGATGAAAAGTTCGTGAAGATCAAGTCGACCCTCATCAACCTGATCTTCGGCGGCATCCTGCTGGGCGGAATGCTGTTCAGGCGCGCGCTGTTGAAGCCGGTGCTCGCGCCCGGCTTCCCGCCGATGGACGACGCGGGCTGGTTCAAGCTCAGTCGCAATTTCGGCTGGTTCTTTCTGGGCATGGCGGTGATCAACGAGATCGTCTGGCGCACCCAGTCGACCTCGATGTGGGTCAACTACAACAGTTTCGGCGACATCGCGTTGACGATGGCGTTCGGCGCGTCGCAGCTGCCGATCATCAACCGCTACGCAGCGGAACCGCCGAGCGCCGCCGAGAAGGCCGAGATCATTCCACCGCAGATTTGACGACCCGCTGGCGAGCTGCGCGTTGCGTCCGGGCGGGATGACGACAGCTTCGTGCGCTGGCGCAAACCCCCACGCCACGCCACGTCGCGCGCACGCCGCGTCCGCGCCGAGCGGGGCTTGGCGCAAGCTTCAGGCGCGGCGAAGCAGCACGTCGACGACCGTGTGGACCTCATCGCCAAGCGGCACCGGATCGGGCGGCGGCGGGTTGCGGTAGAACGCGGCGTCGTAGCCGTTGGGAAGGATCGCTGCGCTGAACCCCGCCGCGAGGAACGGCACGAGCGGCGGGTGGTCGCGCCACGGGCCGTCGATCAGCGTTTCGACGATCAGCACGATGCGCGGCGACAGGCGCGGGATCAGCGCCGCGATGCCGCGGACCACGTCGGTCTCGGCGCCCTCCACGTCGATCTTGATCAGCCGCGCGCGCAGCACGTCGGTCTCGGGCATCAGGTCGGCAAGCGGTGCGGCGCGGACCGGCGTGCCCTCGTCGAACTGCGCGCCGCCACCGCTGAGGCGCGAGCGGCCGCGATTGCCGCCGCGTTCGCTGAACAGGCGCAGCGTGGCCGGTGCGGCGGCGACGGCGGCTTCGATGCAGTGGATCGGCGCTCCACCGCGTTGCAGAGCAACGTTGGCGGTCAGATCGGCGAAGATCGCAGGGCTCGGCTCGATCGCGTAGATGCGGCCAGAAGGCCCGGCGAGCTTGGCTGCGAGCAGGCTGTAGAAGCCGACATTCGCGCCGATGTCGATGACCACGTCGCCCGCGCCGACCGTGCGGCGGATGTAGGCGGAGATGCACGGCTCCCAATCGCCATGCCGGACGATGCTCGCCTCGACGAGTTCGTTCAGATCGAGGCGCATTGCGATTCCGTCTAGCGTGCGCGCGGTGACCCGCAGCGGCGGCAGCGCGAGGTGGCGCGCAGCGAGGCGCCGAGCCGCGGCGAGCGCGCGCAGCGGCGGACGGAGCAGCGCGCCGAGCTCAGTGGAAGGCGGCGGCAGGATCACGGCGACGCCTTGCGGCCGGGCGCCGGCGTTGTCACTCCGCTTCGCGCCCGGCGCTGAGGGCGTCGCTGCACGCCACCGCAACCACCCCGTCGGCGCGGACCTGATCCGGGCCAAGGGCCACCGCCCGAAACTGCGGATCGACCAAGCGGCAGCGGGAAGCCCCGCCCCGGATCACGCCCGCGGCCACGCAACCGCCAGCGAACGAACCGCCCCGGTTCCAGCCGGGGCGGCGCGCTCTCACGCAGCCTTCTTCAGCACCTCGACGATCTTCTGCTGGGCGGCCGGCTCGTCGATATTCTCCATCGCTGCCAGCTCGCGCGCCAGGCGGCTGACCGCCGCCTCGTAGATCTGGCGCTCAGAATAGCTCTGCTCGGGCTGGTCCTCGGCGCGGTGCAGGTCGCGCACCACCTCGGCGATCGACACCAGGTCGCCCGAGTTGATCTTCGCTTCATATTCCTGCGCGCGGCGGCTCCACATCGTGCGCTTGACCTTGGGCTTGCCCTTCAGCGTCACCAGCGCCTCCTGCAGCTGCGCTTGGCTGGACAGCTTGCGCATCCCGACCGACTCGGCCTTGGTGACGGGTACGCGCACCGTCATCCGCTCCTTCTCGAAGCGCAGCACGTAAAGCTCGAGGCTGGCACCGGCGACTTCGGTCTTCTGCAGTTCCATGATCCGCCCGACGCCGTGCTTGGGATAAACCACGTAATCGCCCACGACGAAGCTCAACGTCTTCTGGCCCATGCCGGAGTTCCTTTCTGAAGCGCGATCCATGGGCGGCCTCGGCCTGCCCATGCGCGGGTTATGGTTCGCGTCGCCCGCCCCCATCAGCGACAGAAACTGTCATATAACTCAATTTTCGGCTTTTTGCACGCTTCAAGTTCGGCAGGTGCCCCAAGTTTGCAGATGAGACGAGCTTCGGCGCCGATGGCATGGGCGCACGCAGCGCCGCTCGGAGCCGCGCGGGGAGGAACGGCGCGATGTCGAGCGTCGAGATCTTGCGCATCGGCGTCTGTGGGCGCGATGTCTCGTCCGAACACGATGATCGGGCTTTGCCGGAAATGATAAGGCGACCGAATTGGACCGGTCCTCGCGCGGATCACAGCGCTGTTGACGCAGCCGCCATAAGGCCAAGCTTCCGGTCGCGGCCGGAACGGGCTAGACCGCCCGCAATGACGCGCTTCACCGTCAACGACACACCGGTGCAGTATCTGCTGCCGCCCGATACGCCGCTGCTGTGGGCGCTGCGCGATGCGTCCAATCTCACCGGCACCAAATATGGCTGCGGCATCGGCCAGTGCGGCGCGTGCACCGTGCTGATCGATGGTGAGGCGCGGCGCAGCTGTCAGACGCCCATCGGCACGATCGAAGGCGCGTTCGTGACGACGATCGAGGGTCTTGCGCCCGATCGCGACCACCCGCTGCAGGCAGCGTGGATCGCCGAACAGGTGCCACAATGCGGCTATTGCCAGTCGGGTATGATCATGGCCGCAGCCGCGCTGCTGAAAGCCAGGCCGCGGCCTGCACCCAAAGACATCGACGCTGCGATCACCAACCTCTGCCGCTGCGGCACTTACCCGCGCATCCGCCGCGCGATCCTGCGCGCGGCGGGCGGCGAGCCGATCGATCCCGGACCTGCCCCCGGCACCACCGCCGAGGAAGCTGCAGCTGACGTCCCCGCGCTGAAACGCTGACGGCTTGAACGGCCGCTCCGGCAGAGCGTCCTGCCGGGCGATGGGGCCCAGGCCAGCATGACGCCCGGCAGCGGCGTAGTCGCGCGGGGACGCATTGCGCTGTGCTACGTTTGGCGGCACCGGCGCCTTCCCAATCTCGCTGCGCCGACCCGGCTCACCGAGCTCGTCCAGCTGCGCAAGCTGACCAACCGCGATCCGCGCCTGCCCGCGCTCGCCGACAAGGTGGCCGTAAAAGCGCATGTCGCGCGCGAACTGGGGCGTGAGTGGGTGATCCCGTTGCTGTGGTCGGGCGCCGAGCTGCCAGCGCAGCCGCTGATCGCCGGGCCGGTCGTCGTCAAATCGCGCCACGGCTGCAACCAGACCGCGTTCGTCCGCGACCCCGGGCGCGACTGGGCGGCGGCGCGCTCCGCTTCGGCTCGCTGGATGCGCGCGGCCTACGGCCGCTGGCTCGACGAGTGGCTCTACAGCGAAATCCCGCGCGGATTGCTGATCGAGCCGCTCATCGGCGGCGGCGCGCTACCGATCGACTACAAGGTGTTCGTGTTCGGCGGCTTCGCCACGCACGTAGAGGTGCATCTCGATCGCGAGCGCAACCACCGCTGGTATGTGCACGACCGCGGCTGGCGCCCGCTCGCCGCCGACACACCCGCGATCCCGCGTCCCACCCGCTTGCCCGCCATGTTGTCCGCCGCCGAACATCTGGCCGCTGGCTTCGATTTCGCCCGCGTCGATTTCTACCAGCCCGATCGCCAGCCGCTGTTCGGCGAGATCAGCTTCTATCCCGGATCGGGCCTGGAGCCGATCGACCCGCCCGAACTTGATCGCGCATGGGGCCAGTTGTGGCTCGCCGCTTCGGCAAAGGCTGCCGCCCGCGAGCCATCGCGGTTCCGCGGCGGGCGGGGCGCCGTGCTGCCGACCCGGCCGGACTCCGCTCTCGGCGGAGGTCCACCACGCGCGTGATCAATTGCCGCTCCCGCGCGGCGCCGAGCTGGACGAGCGGCGCAGCGAAACTCGGCTCGGCTGCGGTGGCGTAACGTTCATTGGCTCGGGACGGCGCGCATCGCGCATGCCTGGTCAGTGCCGCGCGGATCCGCCGCGTCGTGCACACTGAGCATGGGCGCAGCGACCCGCCCGCGAACGGTCGCCGCATCGCGCGCTCTCTGTGTCCGAGGAGGAGGCAAGCTGCCGGGCAGTGGGCAGGCGTCACGAGGCTGAGGCTTGCGCACCGAGCTTGCCGATTGCCATCTTCGCGCGTGAGGGGCTTCCATCCTACATGCCACGGACGTTCCGGGGAGATATCGTTGCAGCTCGTCATCGTCGAATCGCCTGCGAAGGCGAAGACCATCAACGGCTATCTGGGGCCGGACTACCGCGTACTGGCAAGCTTTGGCCACGTGCGCGACCTGGAAGCCAAGGACGGCGCGGTCGATCCGGAGCAGGATTTCGCGATGCGCTGGGAGGTGCACGGCGACCGCACCAAGCAGCTGTCCGAGATCGCGCGTGAGGCGAAGGCCGCTGATCGGCTGATCCTGGCGACCGACCCCGACCGCGAGGGCGAGGCGATCAGCTGGCACCTGTTCGAACATCTGAAGGCCAAGAAAGCGCTGCCGCCGCAGGTGGAGCGCGTGACGTTCAACGCGATCACCAAGGACGCGGTCGGCGCGGCGATGAAGAAACCGCGCGCGCTCGATCAGGATCTGATCGACGCGTATCTGGCGCGCCGCGCGCTCGATTATCTGGTCGGCTTCACGCTCTCGCCGGTGCTGTGGCGCAAGCTTCCCGGGGCGAAGTCGGCGGGGCGCGTGCAGTCGGTGGCGCTGAGGCTGATCGTCGACCGCGAGCGCGAAATCGAAGCGTTCACGGCGCGCGAATATTGGAGCGTTGTCGCGCACCTGCGTGCCGGATCGGGCGACTCGTTCGATGCGCGGCTGACGCTTCTCGACGGGCGAAAGCTGGAGCGGTTCGATCTGGGCGAGGCGGCGACGGCCGAGCGGGCGCGGGCAGCGGTCAGCGCGGCCGCGTTCACCGTGGCAGCCGTTGAGCAGAAGCCGCTGACGCGCAACCCCGCGCCGCCATTCACCACGAGCACGCTGCAGCAGGAGGCCGCGCGCAAGATCGGGCTGACCGCCCAGCAGACGATGCGCGCCGCGCAGTCGCTCTACGAGGCGGGTCGGATCACCTACATGCGAACCGACGGCGTCCAGATGGCGGCCGAGGCAATTGCGGCGGCGCGCGCCGAGATCATGCGGCGCTTTGGCGCGGAGCACCTGCCAGAAAAGCCGCGCCACTACGCCACCAAGGCCAAGAACGCGCAGGAAGCGCACGAAGCGATCCGCCCGACCGACATGGGCTTCGGCGGCGGGGGCTTGGGCGGCGACGAGGCGCGTCTGTACGAGCTCATTCTGAAGCGCACGCTCGCCAGCCAGATGGCGAGCGCGCGGCTGGAGCGGACGACGGTCGATCTCGTGAGCGCCGACGGCCGAACCGGCCTGCGCGCGACGGGGCAGGTCGTGACCTTCCCGGGCTTCCTCGCGCTCTACCAGGAAGGTCGCGACGAGCCCGAGGGCGAGGACGACGGGACGCTGCCGCGCCTGAGGCAGGGCGAGCAGCCGCAGACGCTCGGCGCCGACGCGAGCCAGCATTTCACCCAGCCGCCCCCGCGCTTCAGCGAGGCATCGCTGGTGAAGCGCTTGGAGGAACTGGGCATTGGCCGCCCGTCGACCTACGCTTCGATCCTGCAGGTGCTGCGCGACCGGGCCTATGTGCGCATGGATCAGAAGCGCTTCGTGCCCGAGGAGAAAGGTCGCCTCGTCACCGCGTTCCTCGAGCGCTATTTCGAGCGATACGTCAGCTACGACTTTACCGCCGACCTCGAGGAGCGGCTCGACGGCGTCTCCGGCGGACGCGAGGACTGGAAGCAGGTTCTGCGCGAGTTCTGGCGCGACTTCCGCCCCGCGGCCGATACCGTCATGGAGCAGATGCCGTCCGAGGTGACGGCGGCGCTCGACGAGTTCCTGAGCGACTATCTCTTCCCGCCGCGCGCCGATGGCGGGGACCCGCGCCTGTGCCGCGTTTGCGGCTCCGGGCGGCTATCGCTGAAGACGGGCCGCTTCGGTGCGTTCGTCGGCTGCTCCAACTACCCCGAATGCCGCTTCACCCGCCCGTTCGCCTCCGAAGGCGGCTCGGCCGAGAACGCCGGCCCCGAGGCGCTGGGGATCGACCCCGCGACGGGGCTCGAGGTAACCAAGCGCGTCGGCCGATTCGGGCCGTTCGTGCAGCTGGGCGAGGGCGACAAGCCCAAGCGCGCCTCCATCCCGCGCGACGCGGCCGAGGTGGACCTGGAGCTGGCGCTGAAGCTGCTGTCGATGCCGCGCGAGATCGGCCTTCATCCCGAGACCGGCGAGCCGGTTCTCGCGGGGCTTGGCCAGTACGGCCCGTATCTGAAGCACGGCGGCAAATATGCTCGCCTCGGCTCTACCGAGGAGGCGCTGACCGTCGGCATGAACCGCGCGGTCGCACTGTTGGCCGAGGCCGCCAGCCGCGGCGGGCCGCGGCGCGGGGCCGCGGCGGCTCCGCTCAAGGTGCTGGGGCCGGGCGCAGACGGTGCCGAGGTGAAGCTGATGGAGGGCCGGTATGGCGCCTATGTCACCGACGGCACGGTGAACGCCACGCTGCCCAAGGGCTCCGATCCGGCCGCGCTGACGCTGGCGGAGGCGCAGGCGCTCCTCGCAGAGCGCGCAGCGGCTTGCGGCGGCGCGAAGCGCAAGCCCGCGCGCGGCAAGCCGGGGGCGGCCAAGCCCGCGCGTGGCAAGCCCGCGCCGAAGCGCGCGCGCGGCCGGAAGGTTGCGGCGAGCTGACCGCGCCCCGTTCCGGCACGCCCATCGGGTAGCCGCGCCTTGCCGATGGTCAGGCGCGACGGCGGCGGGCAGAGGCCACCAGCGCCACGCCGGGCACGGTCGGCGCAAATACAGCGGACGAGGGAGCGGCAATAGGCGCTCCGCCCGGACCGGGGTCGCCAGCGAGACTGCTGCAGCACCGAACCGCACAAACGCCTGCGTTCGGTGCGTGACGTCGGTCGGCACGATCGTCATCTAGGACTAGACGGGTCAGACCGTTCACCGCACCCCCCGGAACGCGATGCGGCGCCGCGCCGTTCCTGCACGAGACACCGCGCACACGGAGCTGCTCCATGACCGACGACGCGCTCGAAATCGGCGCGACCAGTTCGAACGCCGATCTGTCGCCTGCGCAGGTGAAGGGTGGCGAGCCCAACGTGACCGGCGCGGAACGATGGCTTTCGATCCTGGCGGGCGGCGCGCTTGCGACCGCTGGCGCACGGCGTGGCGATGCGCTGGGCGTGATCGCGGCGGTCGCGGGCGGTGCGCTGATCGCGCGCGGCGTCGCGCGAAACGATCCGGTCAAGCGCGCCTTCCAGCCCTCGCCGTTCGAAAAGACGGTCGCCCGGCGGCAGGGCTGGAGCACGGCTGCAACCGCGGGCTACGCGGTCAGCATCAACCGGCCGCGGCAGGAAATCTTCGATTTCTTCCGCGAGTTCTCGAACCTGCCACGCTTCATGGAGAATGTCGTCGCGATCGAGATGCTCGGTCGCGACCGCTCACGCTGGACGGTGAAGGCGCCCGGCGGCCAGACGGTGAGCTGGGTGGCGACGGTCACCAGCGAAGAGCCCGGGCGCCGCATCGCGTGGGAAGCCGAGGAGCAGGCCGACGTCAAGAACGCTGGCTGGATCGAGTTCAGCGACGGGCCGGTCGGGCGCGGGACCGAGGTACGAGCGATGATCGCCTACGAGCCGCCCTTCGGCCAACTGGGCCGCGTCGCTGCCAAGATCACGCGCAAGGAGCCGGCCGTCCAGGCGCGCTGCGACCTGAAGCGGCTGAAGATGCTGATGGAAACGGGCGAGGTTTCGACCGCGAAGATCAACGAGGACGCCGATAACGCTGCTTGACCAACGTCGTCCCGGCCCCGAGCCGGAGTGGGACTTCTCCAGCGTCCGCAGGACGCGGCGCGGCAGTCGGCGCCCCCGGATGAACTCCGGGCCGACGCATAGAAAAGGACTCGACATCGATGCGCGCACTCACCTGGCAGGGCAAGAACCATGTCCAAGTTGACAACGTCCCCGATCCGGGCCTCATCAATCCGCGCGACGCGATCATCAAGGTCACGTCGACCGCGATCTGTGGATCGGACCTCCATCTTTATGACGGCGTCGTGCCGACGCTCAAATCCGGCGATGTGCTGGGCCATGAGTTCATGGGCGAAGTCGTCGAGGTCGGCGAGGGCGCTAGGCACAAGCTGAAGAAAGGCGATCGCGTGGTGGTGCCGTTCACCATCGCGTGCGGCGGCTGTTTCTTCTGCGAGCGCGAGCTGTGGAGCTGCTGCGACAACTCCAACACCGTCGAGGCACAGGAGATCGCCGATGCGCTGATGGGCCACTCGCCATCCGGACTGTTCGGCTATACGCACATGCTCGGCGGCTTCGCGGGCGGCCAGGCCGAGTATGTGCGTGTGCCCTTCGCCGACGTCGGCCCGATGGTGGTGCCCGATGGCATGGAGGACGAGCAGGTCCTGTTCCTGACCGACATCTTCCCCACCGGCTACATGGCCGCGGAAAACTGCGACATCCGCGAGGGCGACACGATCGCCATCTGGGGCTGCGGCCCGGTCGGCCAGTTCGCGATCCGCTCTGCCTTCCTGCTGGGCGCGGGCCGGGTAATCGCGATCGACCATCGCCCCGGCCGCCTTGCGATGGCAGCGAGCGCTGGCGCCGAGACGCTGAATTTCGAGGAAGTCGACGTGCTTGAAGCGCTGAAGGACTTATCGGCCGGGCGTGGGCCCGATGCGTGCATCGACGCGGTCGGCATGGAAGCGCACGGGCTGGCGGTCGACAATGTTTATGACCGCGTGAAACAGGCTGCGGGCGTCACCTTCGATCGGCCCCACGTGCTGCGCCAAGCAATCGTCGCCTGCCGCAAGGGCGGCACGGTATCAATCCCCGGCGTCTATGGCGGGTTGCTCGACAAGATTCCGTTCGGCGCGTTCGTCAACAAGGCGCTGACGATGAAGACCGGCCAGACGCACGTGATGCGCTATCTGAAGCCGCTTCTGAACCACATCCAGGAGGGCCGCATCGACCCGCGCTTCGTGATCAGCCACACGCTGCCGCTGGAGCAGGCGCCTTTGGGATACGAAAACTTCAAGAACCGCCAGGACGAATGGACGAAGGTGGTTCTGAAGCCCGGTATGGCCGCAGCGGCCTGAGCGGGGCAGGGCGGAGGCGCTGGCCTCCGTCCGTCACGCCGCCAGCGCCGCGCGCGCCTGCGCTGCGATATGCGCCAGCATCGCCGAGGTCGTCGCCGCACCCGCTTTGGCGCGCGCGATCGTGCGTTCGATCAGCGCCGCCTGCTCGGCATGGGCGTCAAGCCAGCGCGCGGCCGCCGCGACGGGGTCCTCGCCGCTCGCGGTGACGCGCGCGATGAGGTCGAAGCGCATCTGCTCCAGGTCGCGCGCGGCGTTCGCCACCAGCAGCCGCTCCCACGGGTCGGCGGGGGACATCGCCGCCGCACGGCCCTTCGCCCAATCGAGGCCAAGCCGCGCGCCGAGCATCGTATAGGCTTCGGCGACCGACACCACGCTCGCGCCGACTTCGGCCGCCGTCGCCGCGGTCGCGATCGCTCCGTCGAGCGCCTGCACGCGCACCAGCTGTTTCGCGATCGGTCCGGGCGCACCCGCCTTGTCGAGCGCTGCGGCGAGCGCATCGAGCTCGGACTGCACTTCGGGCTGCACGATCTCGCCTAGCTGAGCGTCGATGCTTTCAATCCCAGCCGCAGCGGCCGCGACCACCGCCGACGGCTTGAGCGACGCGCCTCCGTGGATGCGCAGCACGTCGGCCATCTGCACGCGCAGGCCCTCCCCGGCCTCGGCCATCAGCCGAAGCTGGAGCAGGCCCGGCGGCAGTGTATCGATCTCGGCCCACAGCTGTGGCAGGCCGAACAGCTCGCGCGCGGCGACGAATGCGCCCGCGACATGCGCGACGCCGAGGCCCGTCTCCTCCGCCAGCTCGAACGGCATCGCGATGCCACCGCGGTTGACGAGCGCGTTCGAGAGCGCAGTGGCGATCAGCTCGCGCCGCAGCCGGTGGGTGCGCAGCGCGTCGGGGAAGCGCTCGGCGAGCGCGGGCGGCATCTCGGCGAACAGGTCGCGCGTGAGCACCGGGTCGTCGGGCAGTTCGGAGCCGACGATCGCGTCATAGACGGCGAGCTTTGCGTAGGAAAGCAGCACCGCGAGCTCGGGCCGGGTCAGCCCCTCGCCGCCCTGCGCGCGCTGCGCGAGCAGGTCGTCGCCCGGCAGCCCTTCGACATGGCGGTTGAGCCCGCGCGTCTCCTCAAGAGTCTGGATGAGACGCGTGAGGCTCGGCACCGCAGCCGCGCCGCCGCGCTCGGCAAGGCTCAGCGCCTGCGTCTGGCGCTCATTGTCCTCGAGCACGAGGCCCGCGACCGCCTCGGTCATCGATTCGAGCAGCGCGTCGCGGTCGGGCTCGCTCAGCGCGCCTGAGCGCACGACGGGTTGCAGCGCGATCTTGATATTGACCTCGTGGTCCGAGGTGTCGACGCCCGCCGAATTGTCAATAAAATCGGTGTTGATCCGCCCGCCGCGCCGCGCGAACTGCACGCGCGCGGCCTGCGTCAGGCCGAGGTTGGCGCCCTCGCCGACGACGCTTACCCGCAGCTCGGTCGCGTCGACGCGTTGCGGATCGTTCGCTCGGTCCCCCGCGTCGGACTGCGCCTCGCTGTCGGCCTTGACGTATGTGCCGATGCCGCCGAGCCACATGAGATCGGCCGGCGCTTTCAGGATCGCGCGCATCAGCTCGGACGGAGCGAGCGAACCGGCGTTGACCCCCAGCATCGCGCGCACCTCGGCCGACAGCGGGATCGACTTCTGCGTGCGCGGGAAGACGCCGCCACCGGCGCTGATCTTGGCTGCGTCGTAATCGGCCCAGCTCGATCGCGGCAGATCGAACAGCCTCTTGCGCTCGGCCCAGCTGTCGGCCGGATCGGGGTTGGGATCGAGAAAGATGTGCCGGTGATCGAAGGCTGCGATCAGCTTCAGTGCCTGGCTCAGCAACATGCCATTGCCGAACACGTCGCCGCTCATGTCGCCGATGCCAACGACCGTCGTCGGCTCGCTCTGCACGTCGCGACCGAGCTCGGCGAAATGGCGGCGGACGCTGACCCACGCGCCGCGCGCGGTGATGCCCATCGCCTTGTGGTCATAGCCGACCGATCCGCCGCTGGCGAAGGCGTCGCCCAGCCAGAAGCCGTGTTCGATCGCGATGCCGTTGGCGATGTCAGAGAAGGTCGCCGTGCCCTTGTCGGCTGCGACCACCAGATACGGGTCGTCCGCGTCGTGGCGCACCACGCCCGCGGGCGGCACGACCGTCCCGTCGACGATGTTGTCGGTGACCGACAGCAGCGCGCGGATGAAAATGCGGTAGCACTCGGTCCCCTCGGCCAGCCACGCATCGCGGTTGGATGGGGCGGGCAGGTTCTTCGGGTAGAACCCGCCTTTGGCCCCGGTTGGCACGATGACGGCGTTCTTGACCGTCTGCGCCTTCAGCAGGCCCAGGATTTCGCTGCGGAAATCGTCGCGCCTGTCGCTCCAGCGCAGCCCGCCCCGCGCGACCGGCCCGGCACGAAGGTGGATGCCCTCGACACGCGGCGAATAGACGAAAATCTCGCGGAATGGCACGGGCGCGGGCAGGCCCGGCACGCGCGACGAGTCGAGCTTGAAGGCAAGCGCCTCGCGGCCGGAGTCGACGAAGGCGTTGGTGCGCAGCGTCGCTTCGATCGCTGCCAGGAAGAAGCGCAGCACGCGATCGTCGTCGATCGATTTGACGGCGTTGAGGTCGGCCGCGATCGCCTCGCGATGCCGGTCGGCGGCGCCGGCGTCGGCGCTCGCCGGATCGTGCAGCGCGTAGAACAGCTCCATCAGGCCTCGCGTGATGGCGGGATTGCGCTGCAGCGCGTCGACGGCGGTCGCCTGCGTGACGCTGGTCGCGCCGGTCTGCCGGTAATAGCGATAATAGGCGCGCAGCCACGCCACCTCGCGCTCGTTCAAATGTGCGGCGATGACCAGCTTGTTAAAGCCGTCATCTTCAAAATCACCATCAAGCACGGACTGGAGCGCCGGTTCGACGCGCGCGCGGAAGTCTTCAAGATTGCTGATGACAGCATCAGGCGCTTCCAACAGGAAATCGTGCACCCAGCCGCGACGGCCCGCATCGACGTCGAACGGGAATTCCTCGATCACCCGGAAGCCGAAGCGTTCCAAGACCGGCACCGCGTCCGACAGGCTGATGATCGTTTCCAGATGATAGAGCTTCAGCCGGAGCTGACCGGGCCGGTCGCCGTCGCGGCGATAGATGAGCACCGCGTGTTCGCCGGGCGCATCGAGGCCCGCAAGCCGCGACACGTCCTCGGCGGCTTCGGCGGCGGAGAACTGCGCGCGGTAGCTGGTCGAGAAGATGCGCTTCTGTTCGAGCGCGATGCGCGCCGCTCGCGTGTGGCCGACGCGCGCCGACAGCTCAGCTTCCAGCGCCTCGTCCCAGCCGCGCACCAGCTCGGTCAGCCGTCGCGTCAACGCAGCCTCGTCGAGCTGTGGGGGAGCCTCGCCGCCCAGCCCGAATACGTAATGAATTCGCGCCAACCCTTCGGAGCGAAGTTCTGCGTTCAGGGTGTCGACCCCGGCGCCGATCGACGACTCGAGCATGCGCGTGATCTGCTCGCGGATCTCCGGCGTGTACAGATCGCGTGGTACATAGACGAGCGCGGTCATGCGCCGGCCGAAGGGGCCGGTGATCAGGAACACGCGCGGACGCGGCCGATCGAGCAGGCTGAGAAGGCCGAGCGCCATCTCCTTGAGGCGCGTGGCGGGGGTCGAAAACAGCTCCTCGCGCGGGAAACTTTCCAGCACGTGGAGTAAAGACTTGCCGTTGTGCCCGCGCGGATCGAAGTCCAGTTCAGTAATGATTTGGCTGACGCGGCGACGGATCAGCGGTACGCTGCGGGGATTGGCGTTAAGTGCGCCGCTGGTGAACAGGCCGATGATGCGGTCTTCACCGGTAACGCGGCCAGCGGCGTCGAAGCGCTTCACCGAGATATAGTCGCAGACACTTCGGCGATGGACGGTCGAGACGAGGTCGCACTTGGTGACGACCAGCGCGCGCGGGCGAGCGATGAACGCACCGGGCGTCTCGGGATTGTCGTCGCCCAGCCCGTGCCACAGCCGCACTGCCGGATCGCGCAGCAGGCCGAGGCCCGGTCCCTCCGCCTCCAGCCGCGGCTCGGCATCGCTGCTCAGCCGGTAGCGGCGGTGGCCGAGGATCGTCATGTGATTGTCAGCGATCCAGTCGAGGAACGCCACATCTTCAGCATTTTCGTGCGGCGCGGCCGGGGCGGGGCTGGTCTCAAGCGCGCGCGCCGCCTCGCGCGTCGCGGCGAGCAGCTTCGGCCAATCCCCGACCGCCGAGCGGACCTCGGCGAGCGTGTGCGCCAGGCTCGCCTGCAGGCGCTGCAACGCGCCACCCGCGGCGCGGCCGAGTTCCATGTAGATGACGCTCTCGCGCGTAACGCCCGCCGCAGGCGGCGAGCCGAAGGCGGGCGGCCCAAGCACCTCGATCAGCCGCCCGCTTGAGTCGCGGCGGACGTCGATGACCGGATGCAGGATGCGCTGAATGTCCAGTCCCGCGTCGATCACTGCAAGCGAGGTGCTGTCCACGAGGAACGGCATGTCGTCATTGACCAGCACCAGGCTGACCCGTCGCCCCGCGGTTGTCGCGTCGGTGCGCTCGATCTGGATAACGGGCTGGCCGGGTTCGCGCGCCGCGGCCGCGGCGGCGACGCGCTGGCCTGCGGCCGCCTGCTCGGCGGGGCCGAAATCGTCGAGCTCGCCGGGCGCTGCGCCCGTGGTCAGCAGATGGGCGAAGCGGTTGCCAAGCGGCTCTGCATCGGCCGCGGCGGTGTGGTCGGCAAGGGTGGCCAAGAGCGGTCTCCGGCGATTCTGTTTTGTGGGGGCGGCCGGACGCCGCCCGCGGGAGCTGCGACGTTCTAGACCCGCGCGGGCGCGAGCGGCAACCCGCGGGGTTAGAGGGGCGGCGTCGGGTAGGGGGGACAGTTTTATATCGTCCGGCTGACCGCCGGCGTGCGGGCAGCCGCCGTGCCTGCGCCGACGCGACCGCCGGGACTGGCGTTCGCTGGCCTGGCCGCAGCAGGCGTGCGGCGCGCGAAGCGTTCACTGCGTTGATCCCAGAGGGAGCCGTCCGGATTGGCGCAGCGGACCAGGCTGCCGGCCTTCACAGCGCGCGCGCGTCCGCATAGCGGCAGGTCATGCGCCACCCCGAACACGATATCCTCGACCTGATGCGCCGCGTGTGGGCGGAGGGCGATGCACGCACCGACCGCACCGGAATCGGCACGCGCGCCATTTTCGGAGCGATGCTGAGGTTCGATTTGAGCGATGGCACTGTCCCGCTGATGACAACCAAGCGCGTGTTCTGGAAGGTGGCGCTGAAGGAGCTGATCTGGTTTCTCTCGGGCGAAACGAGCATCCGTCCGCTGATCGCGCAGGGCGTCCACATCTGGACCGACTGGCCGATGGCGCGTCATGCGAAGGCAACCGGCGAGCAGCTGACGCGCGACGCGTTCGAGGCTCGCGTGATGAGCGACGATGCGTTCGCGGCCGAATGGGGCGACCTGGGGCCGGTCTACGGGTATCAGTGGCGGCGCTGGCCGGGGCCGGACGGGCCGATTGACCAGATCGCGCAGCTGGTGCGCGATCTGCGAGAGACCCCGACTTCGCGCCGCCTGCTGTTCACCGGCTGGAACGTCGCCGACCTGCCGCGCATGGCGCTGCCGCCCTGCCACATGACCTACCAGTATTTCGTCGAGAACGGGCGGCTGCATGGGCTTCTGTTCCAGCGCAGCTGCGATCTGGGGCTGGGCTTTCCGTTCAACATCTTCGAGGCGGCGCTCTTGGTGCGGGTGTTCGCGGACATCGCCGGGCTGCAGCCGGGATCGATCGCGTGGATGGGCGGCGACGTGCATCTGTACGAGAACCATGCGGCACTCGCTGAAACCCAGCTCGCCCGCGAGCCGCGGCCGTGGCCCAAGCTGCGGCTGCTCGCGCGGCACGAGCGGCCCGAGGACTACCGCTTCGAGGATTTCGCGATCGACGGCTATGATCCGCTTCCGGCGATCAGCGCGCCGGTGGCGGTTTAGCTTCGCCCCGGAACGGGGAGGGGACCATGCGCAGCATGGTGGTGAGGCCGCGGAACGCGCCGACTTCGCCTCCTCCCCCCTCCGCGGCCGTTGTCGGTCACCCGCGCCGACCGGCGGAGAACCTAGCTTGCGAGCAGCCGCAGCTCGCCCAACAGCGCGTGCGCCTCGCGCGGCGAGAGGTCGTCGGGGTCGAGCGCGCGCAGACGCTCGCGCAGTTCGTCACGCGGCAGGGTGGCGGCGATCGGCGGCGGCGCGGCGGCGGCGAACAGCGGCAGGTCGGCGGACAGGTCGATCGCGGGGCGCGCCGCTTCCAGCCGGTCGAGCACCGCGCGCGCGCGCGCGATGACCGGATCGGGCACGCCCGCCAGCTTGGCGACGGCCAGCCCATAGCTGCGGTCGGCGGGGCCGGGGGCGACCTCGTGCAGGAACACCAGCTCGCCCTTCCACTCGCGCGCGCGAACGTGCGCGTTCATCGCGCCGTCGAGCCGGTCCGCGAGCCGGGTCATCTCGTGATAGTGCGTCGCGAACAGCGCGCGGCAGCCGATGCGGTCGTGCAGCCACTCGAGTACGCCCCACGCGATCGCCAGCCCGTCATAGGTCGACGTGCCACGCCCGACCTCGTCGAGAATCACAAGACTGCGCGACGTCGCCTGGCGCAGGATCGCAGCGGTTTCGACCATCTCGACCATGAAGGTCGATCGCCCCTGTGCGAGGTCGTCGGAGGCGCCGACGCGGCTGAAGAGCCGGTCGACCACGCCGAGCGTGGCGGCGCGCGCCGGCACGAACGCGCCCGCCTGCGCGAGGATCGCAATGAGCGCATTCTGGCGCAGGAACGTCGATTTGCCGCCCATGTTGGGGCCGGTCACAAGCCACAGCCGCTGATCCGAGAGATCGCAGTCGTTCGCGACGAACGCCGTCCCGCCGAGCGCGCGTTCGACGACCGGATGCCGCCCGCCCTCGATGCGGAACGCACGGTCCGCGGTCATGAGCGGCCGCACCCAGCGCTCGGAACGAGCGAGTTCGGCGTGGCTCGCCGCGACGTCGATCCGAGCGAGTGCGTCCGCGGCGGTCCGGATCGCGGCTGACGCGGCGATGACCTCGGCCGAGAGCGCATCGAAATGCTGCCGCTCGCGGGCGAGCGCGCGGTCGCCTGCGTCCGCGATGACGGCGGCGAGTTCGGCCAGCCGGTCCGAACCGAATCGCACCGATCCGGCGAGCGTCTGCCGGTGGACGAAGCCTGCGGCCTTGAACGCCGCGTCGGCGCGGGCGGGCGCCTCGATATGCCAGCCGAGCACGCCGTTATGCCGGATCTTGAGAGCGCCGACTCCGGTGACGGCTCGATATTCGGTTTCAAGTTCCGCGATCAGCCGCGTGGACCCGGTCGCCGCCTCGCGGATCAGGTCGAGCTCTGCGTCATACCCCGCGAGGATATAGCCACCCTCGCCCAGGCCGCCGCCCGGCGCCGGGCCGAGCGCCGCGACGATCCGCTGCGCGAGGGATTGCAGCGCGTCCACGGCCTCGCTTTCATGGTCATCGGTACCCGCCAGCTCGCCAGCGGCTGCGACGACCGCGGCGCCCTGGATCAGACCGCAGCCGATCGCCGCGAGATCGCGCGGCGTGCCACGGCCTGCTGCGAGCCGGGCGAGGGGGCGTTCGAGATCGGGCATCCCCTTCAGCGCCTTTCGCACCGCGCTTAGCCCGGCGGCGTCGCCGACCAGCCGCTCGACCGCATCATGCCGCCCGCCGATCACATCGAGGCGCGTCAAGGGAGAGGCCAGCTCGCCTGCGAGCCGCCGCGCCCCGGCCGCGGTCAGGGTGCGGTCGACCGCGCCGAGCAGGCCGTCGCGCCCCAGCCCGAGGCTGGAGCGCGAGGCAGCGTCGATCGCCATCAGGCCGGAGCGGTCGACTCGCTGCGGCGCATCGAGCCGCGGCCGCGCCGCGCCCGACATGAGATCGATATAGGCGGCCAGCCCGCCAAGCGCGGCGAGTTCCGCGGGCGTGAACGCGCCGAACGCATCGAGCGAGACGACGCCGAAGCGTTCGGTCAGACGGCGTCGCGCAGCGGCTGGATCGCAGTCGCGCGGCGGCACCGCCTTGGCGTTCAGTGGCCGATCGGCCCAGCCCTCGGGCGCGAGCAGCTCGGCCGGGCCGATCCGCGCGAGCTCGCCGCCAAGTTCGTCCGCGCCCGCCAGCGTCGTGGCGAACAGGTGCCCCGTCGACACGTCGGCCCAGGCAAGCCCCACTCCATCCGCGCAAGGAGCGGCGTAGGCGAGCCAGTTGGACGCGGCCGGATCGAGGAGGCCATCTTCGGTCAGCGTCGCGGGCGTGACCGTGCGGACGATCGCGCGGCGGACCGGGCGGTTCTCGCGCCGTGCGGCTGCTGGATCCTCGATCTGCTCGGCAATCGCGACCGCGTGGCCGGCGCGCACCAGCCGCGCAAGATAGCCGTCGGCCGCGTGCACGGGCACGCCGCACATCGGGATGTCCGCGCCTTCGTGCGTGCCGCGGCGGGTGAGTGTGATCTGGAGCGCGGCAGCGGCCTGCGCGGCATCGTCGAAGAACAGCTCGTAGAAGTCGCCCATGCGGTAGAACAGCAGTGCGTCGGGAACGCTGCGCTTCAGCGCGAGATATTGCGCGAGCATGGGGGTGGGCGCGGCCATCGCGGCGCGACGATGGCGCTCGGACGGAAACGGTGCAATGCGGGACAGGGCCGGTCCAAAACGGATGGGTCAGCGCTTGTGGACGGGCGGACAAAGCGCGAACACCATCCGCGATGAGACCGCCTGAACGCCCTTCCAGTGCCTCGATGCGCTCCCGCGTCGCCGAGCGTCTGCCCGGCGGCGAATGCGCTCAGCATCGCGCGGCCAAGGCGGCGTTCGTCCGCGCGCTGCGCGCCCGCGGTAGCGCGGCCGAACTCGAAGCGCCGTTGGGTGGTGGGGAGCGCCGGGCGGACGTGCTGGTGCATTCACCCGGCCGCAGTGCGGTCGCGGTCGAAATCCAGAACAGCGCAACGTCGGCCGCTGAACTCATGGCTCGGACCGCCGACTACACGCGATTGGGCCTGCCGGTGCTGTGGGTGCCGGTCCTTGATCTGGCTCGCACGCGCCTGCGGCCGGTGCGGCCCGGCCTGTGGGCGGCCGATCGGATCGCGCTGGCGGGGTGGATCGAGTGGATCGAAGCCTGGCAGGAGCAGCTCTGGATCTGGCACGACGGCGCTTTGTGGCGGGCGTGGGCGCATCGGCGCTTCGTCGCCAACGCGCGCGACGATCACGATGCCGACTTCACCGGCTCACGGCACTGGTTCGGGCTGGTGCTGGAAGGTCCGTTCCAGCCCGAGGCGCTCCGCATCGCGACCGACCTGCGCGCGGCCAGCCCCGATGACCGGTTCACCGTCGGCGCAGGTCTGCGCGCGCGCTTGGTTGACGGGCGCGGCCGCGCGCTGATGCCGTCACCTGCGGAGCTTGTGCCGTTCGAGGCGGGTGCCCGCCTTGGCTGGACCCTCCAGCTGCTCGACGGCGCCGGACCGCGCACCAACGGGCGCTACCGTCGAAGCTATCCCCCTCGTTCCACCCAGGATGACCGCTCATGGCTATCTACACGTCCCTGACCGGGCTCAGCGCCGCGTCGACCGACCTGTCAGTGATTTCGAACAACATCGCCAATGTCGGATCGAACGGCTTCAAAAAGTCTCGCGCCGCGTTCGGCGATCTGATTGGCGCCTCGGCTCTGTCCGATCCGCGGCGGACGACCGGCATCGGCGTCCTTTCGAAGGGCCTATCGCAGAATTTCAGCCAGGGCTCGATCCAGGGCACCGGCAACAGTCTCGACCTCGCGATCACCGGCAATGGCCTGTTCATCACCGAGTCGCCCGAGGGTGCCCGGGCCTACACGCGCAATGGTGCCTTCGCACTCGATCCCGACCGCTTCGTCGTCGACGGCAACGGCGCGCGGCTCCAGGTCTTCCCGACCGCGCCCGACGGCACGCCGCTTGCAAGCGGCGCTCTGAGCCTGGTCCCGCTCCGCATCCCGGACTTGGCCGGTTCGCCGCAGCCGACCAGCACCGTGAGTGCGACCGTCGTGCTGCCGAGCGCGTCGCCGGTCATTGCCGGAGCGTTCGACCCGCTCGATCCCGCCAGCTACTCGGCCAAGGCCAGCACCACCGTCATCGGCGCCGACGGCAGCAGCAGCCCCGCGACGATCTTTTATCGCCGCCTGACGACCCCGACGATCGCCGACCCGACCAGCCGTTGGGAGCTGCGCCTGACGGTCAATGGGATCGAGGTGCCCGCGTCGGGCGGAGGTGCAGCCGAACTCACCTTCGACACCAACGGTGTCCTGACGGCAGGCGGATCGATCGCGTTCCAGCCGGCGGGCGCACCGGCCATCACCATCGACCACTCAGGGACTGCACAGCGCGCCGACCTGTTCAGCGTCACCCGCCTCGCACAGGACGGCGCCGCACCGGGAGCGCTCGACAGCCTGACGATCGAGCTCGACGGGCTTGTCCGCGCGGGCTACACCGACGGCGTGTTCCGCGTGCTCGGCCGCGTTGCGCTTGCGCAATTCCCGAACCCCGCGGCGCTGAAGCCGCTTGGCGACGCCCGGTGGAGCGCGACGGCTTCTGCGGGCGCAGCGGCGATCGGACAGCCAGGCGAGCGTGGCGCAGGATCGCTGACCGCGGGCGCGATCGAGCGATCGAATGTCGAACTGACCGAGGAGCTGGTTTCGCTTATCGTCGCACAGCGAGCGTTCCAGGCCAATGCGAAGGCGATCGAGACCGATCAGGCGATGACCTCCGCGATCGTCAACCTGCGCTGAGCTCCGGGCGAGAGGCGATCATGGACCGCGTCCTGTACACCGCCTTGTCGGGCATGCGCCGGTCCGAGACGGGTCAGGCGGTGCTCGCAAACAATCTCGCGAACGCGGGGACAGCGGGATTCCGCCGCGATCTGGCCGTTGCGTCCTCGCATTGGCTGGCAGCAGCAGACTTGGCCGGAGCGCGCGCGCAATCGGCCGAAAAGGGCGGGGCGGTGTCGGCGGCGGAAGGTCCAAGCATCGAAACGGGCAATGCCTTGCATGCCCGGATCGTCGGCGCCGGCCTGTTCGAACTGATCGGGCCCGACGGCCCCGTCTACACGCGGAATGGAGCGTTCTCGCTGGCACCGGACGGCCGCCTGGTGGGCGAGGGCGGTCTGGCCGTCCGCGGTGAGGCTGGGCCCATCGCGCTGCCGCCCGGCACGCAGCCCGAAATCCTTGAGGACGGCTCGGTGCTGGCCCGCGGCCCGAACAACCCACCGGGAGCTGCGCAGCCTGCCGGACGCTTGCTCGTGATGCGTGAGCCCGACGGTCTCAGCCGCTCGCCGCGCGGCGAACTCGTCGCGAGCGGCCCGGTCGCGCCGTTGCCGGCGGCCGAGGTACGGCTACAGCCCGGCGCGCTCGAACAGGCCAATGTCGCCCCGGTGGAGGAGCTGACGCGCCTGATCGAGACCGCGCGCGGCTTCGAGATGCAGACGCGCATCGTCCGCGAAGCGCGCGAGCTCGACTCGTCGTCCGCCGCGCTGCTCCGCATCGAACCCTGACCTCCAGCCTTACGGACCCGCGTTCCATGAACATCACGCTCGCCATCGCCCGCAGCGGCCTTGAAGCACAGGACACGCGGATGCGCGTCATTGCGAACAACCTCGCCAACGCGAACACCACCGGTTTCAAGCGCGACCGCGCCGACTTCGCAACGCTCGCATACGATCTTGCGCGCCCGCCCGGCGCATCGGCCGGTCCCGACGCCCAGACGGGTGCGCTGGCGCTCGGCGGCGGCGTGCGAATCGTCGGGACCGAGCGCAACCATGCAAGCGGCAGCGCGGTCGTCACGGGCAACCCGCTCGACATCATGGTCGAAGGCGACGGGTTCCTGCAGGTCCAGCTCGCCGATGGCCGCGCCGCGTTCACGCGCGCGGGCGCGCTGCGGCTGGACGGTCAGGGACGGCTCGTGACCGGCGACGGATTACAGCTGCAGCCCGCGATCCAGGTGCCCGAAGGCTCGGGCGCGCTGGTCATCGCGCCCGACGGAACCGTCTCCGCGACGCCCCCGGGCGGATCCGAACCCGCCGAACTCGGCCAGCTTCAGCTCGCGACGTTTCAGAATCCCGCCGGCTTGCGCAACGAGGGCTCGAACCTGTTTCTCGAAACTCCGGCCAGCGGGGCGCCACGCACCGGCACGCCGGGCACCGACGGACTCGGGCGGCTGCGGCAGGGCGCGGTCGAAGGCTCGAACGTCAGCCTCGTCGAGGAGCTCGTCTCGATGATCGAGACGCAGCGCGCCTACGAGATCAACTCCAAGGTCGTGAACTCGGTCGACGAGATGATGCGCAATGCCGCGCAGATGGTCTGACCCGGGCATGCGGGTGGTGCTCGCAGCCATGTGTGACGAACCTGGGGGGAGGCGCGGCTCGGGCGGCCGGTCCAGCGCATCTTGGCCGCACGCTGCCGTTCGGGGCCACGCCCGATCGTCTACGCCCGGCGTGAAGCCGGATGCGGGTCGACATACCCCGGGCGACACACCCCGCGAGCCGGGCCGACGCGCGGCCGCCACCGCACCAGCCGTCGCTGTGCTCACGATTCTCGCAGCCTGTGCGCAGCATGGCGCGCTGCCTCCGCCCACCGCGGCGCTGCCGCCTGCCCCGCCGCCACCCGCGCGCACGCCCGGCGCGATCGCGTCCGCCGCAATGCTGGCGGGGCTCGGCGAGGACACGCGCGCGCGACGCCCCGGCGACGTGCTGACGATCGCGCTCGTCGAACGCACCGAGGCCCTGAAGTCGGCCGCAGCGGGTGCGACGCGCAAGTCGGCGCTCAGCCTCACGTTGCCCAAGGCCAAGCCGTTCTCATCGCTGCCGCCGGGCCTGTTCACCGGCGGCGCCGAAACCTCGTTCGCGGGCCAGGGCAGCGCGACCCAGTCGAACCGGCTGACCGGAGAGATCAGCGTCGTCGTCACCGAAGTGACGGCGAACGGCCTGCTCGCGGTCGAGGGGCGGAAGACTGTGCGGCTCAACCGCGGCGACGAGTATATCGTGATCTCGGGGCTTGTCCGGCCGGAGGATGTGGGCCCCGACAACCGCGTGCCCTCGAACCGGGTCGCGGGCGCGCGCATCACCTATGCCGGGTCGGGCGAGATCGCCGCGCAGAGCCGCCAGGGCTGGGTGCAGCGCCTGCTCAACCTGCTCACTCCGTTCTGAGCGGCCCGCATGCAAGCCCGCCGGATCGGCCTTTTGTTGCTCGCTGCGCTGTTCGCCGCCATCGGCGCGCGCTCCGCCCGGGCGGAGCGCGTGAAGGACCTCGCAATCTTTGAAGGCTCGCGGTCGAACCAGCTGACCGGCTACGGCGTGGTCGTCGGTCTTGCCGGCACCGGCGACGGCGACCTCGAATATGCGCTGCAGGCGGTGCGCTCGGCGGCCACGCGGCTCGGCGCGAACGTGCCCGCCAACCCGCGCCCGTCGCTCAAGAACGCCGCCGCCGTCCTCGTGACCGCCGATCTGCCGCCCTTTGCCAAGCCCGGACAGACGATCGACGTTACCGTCTCGGCGATTGGCAAGGCAAAGTCGCTCCGCGGCGGCACTCTCATTCTCACTCGGCTCGCGGGCGCCGATGGCCAGACCTACGCGCTCGCGCAGGGCAATCTCGCGGTGGGCGGCCTGGGGGTTGAGGGCCGCGACGGATCGAAGGTCGTCATCAACGTTCCCTCGGCGGGGCGGATCCCCGATGGCGCCACGGTCGAGCGCGCTGCGCCAGCGACTCTCGGCAGCGCTGCCGCGATCACGCTGCTCCTCCGCCGCGCCGACTTCACCGACGCCACGCGCATTGCCGCAGCCATCAACCGCTCGCTCGGCCGCCCCGCCGCGACAGCGCGCGACCCTTCCGCGGTCGATGTCGCAGCACCGTCCGATGCTGCGCAGCGCATGGACCTGATGGCGCGGCTCGAGGCGGTCGAGGTTTCGCCCGATGCGGCGGCGGCGCGAGTGGTCGTCAACGCGCGGACCGGCACCATCGTGATCAGCGGCGCCGTGCGCGTTGCGCCAGCAGCGGTCGCGCACGGCAGCCTGATCGTGCGGATCGACGAGAAGCCCGAGGTCAGCCAGCCCAACGCCCTGTCGGGGGGCCGCACCCAGACCGTCCAGCGCAGCACGGTCAGCGTCGAGCAGGAGCCGGCAAGAGCGTTCGTGTTCGCACCCGGCGTCGCGCTCACCGACATTGTCGCCGCCATCAACCGTGTCGGCGCAGCGCCCGCCGACCTCGTCGCCATTCTGGAAGCGCTGAAGCAGGCAGGGGCGCTCAAGGCCGAACTCGTCATCCTCTGACCCGCGCAGCCCCGTCGCATCGGTCACGGGCGAACCGCAGTAAAGACGTCCGGATGCCCGCTCCCTGCTGGCGCCGGCTCGGGCCGGGAAGCCCGCACCACCACACGGGAGCATGCCTCGCGGGGGCGATCTGCTCACCGCCAGCCGATCGGTATGCGGTCGCGCGCGAGCCGGAACCCGTCAGCATCGTCCAGCCACCGCAGGCCGGCTTGAACGAGCAAGCGGCCGGGGACCGCCTCATCCATCTGCCCCATCGTCGGGGAAGCTCAAGCAAGCTCCGACGAGGTTCGGGCTTCGGGCTTCAGAGCAAATTGCGGTCGACCAGGTCAGGCTCGCCGCGAGGAGGAGACCGGACAAAAGGCCGTCGGCTGGCTCGTCGTCAGCCCATTGCAGGCCGATAGCGGGTGTTTCGATAGGTTGACGCAGCCCTTGATGAGATTGTGCGACCGGCGGGCTCGTAGGCCGAGCCGGTCGGTCGCTCGCTCGTCCGATCAGCAGGCGGACCGCCTCGACGCCGCGTTCGGCGGGCAAGGCGCCGGGAGTGACGGCGCCGTACGCGCGAACGGCGAGCACGCGGTCACGCCGCCCAGCGGCTCAGCGACGCCGGCAAGTTCGTGCGCGTCGCCCGCGACGATCCCCTAGCGCGCGGGCGGCGGTGGCCGTCGATCGGCGCGCAGTGCTTGGTCACTCGATCGTCCCGGTCCGCTCCGACCGCGTGCTTAGGCGTCTCGTCCGTGCGCCCGCCGCCGAGGGAGCAGTCGGGCGACGGCTGCCCCGGCGCGAGGGTCGTGTCGACGACCCACGCGGGTAGGGGAGCGACACTCACACCAGCCTTTGGCGACCTCAACCGACGCGAGCGGCATCGCCGCGCTCACCCGGGCACTGATCGACGAGCGCTTCAGCGACGAGGAAATCTCAGCTGCGATGGGCGGGAACGTCGTGCGCGTGCTCAAAGCCACGCTGCCACCGGGCTGACGCAGCCGCCGCGACCGGCTAAGCGCGAGCAAGGATGGCGAGCCGCAGCGACTTCGAGGCCCGGACTGCACAGCGCGCGCGCGTCGCGAGGGCGGTCGGCGAGGGCTCAGTGGCCGTCGGCCGGCGGCACGGCTTTCTGGCGACGCTTTGATGGATCGCATCGTGGGCCAGGCGCCCGTGCCGGAGCATCTCCGCGGCGGCGTGATCGCGCTCGGCAATTTCGATGGCTTCCACCGCGGCCATCAGGCCGTCGCCGCGCGTGCGCTTGAACTGGCGCGCGAGCGCGGCGTGCCAGCGCTCATCGGCACCTTCGATCCGCATCCGGCACGGCATTTCAAGCCCGATCTGACGCCGATGACGCTGACAACGCTGGCCCAGAAGCTCGAACTGTTCTCCGGATTCGGGTTCGAGGCAGCGGTCATCTGGAATTTTGATGACCATCTCGCCGACATGAGCGCCGCGAGCTTCACCGCCACCGAGCTCGCCAGCCGTCTGGGCGTCGGCGGCGTCGTCACCGGCTGGGACTTCGTGTTCGGGCGGGGACGGGGCGGCGATACGCAGGTGCTGCGCGAGCTGGGGCGCGCCCACGGCTTCACGGCCGAGACGGTGGCGCCCGTCGGCGGCGAGGAGCCGGTCAGTTCGACGAGCGTTCGCGCGGCGCTGCGCGAGGGGCGGCCCGAGGCGGCCGCTGCGCTGATGGGCCGCCCGTTCACCATCCGCGGCGAGGTCATCCACGGCAACAAGCTCGGCCGCACGCTGGGCTTCCCAACCGCCAATCTGCGGCTGGGCGGCTATGTCCGCCCAGCCTACGGCGTCTACGCGGTGCGCGTGACGCTCCCCGGCGGCGAAGTGCGCGGCGGCGTGGCGAATCTGGGCGTGCGGCCGATGTTCGTGCCGCCCGTTGAGCTGCTTGAAACCTTCGTGTTCGATTGGGCGGGCGACCTTTACGGCCGCGAAATCGACGTGGCGCTCATCGCCTATCTCCGGCCCGAATGGAAGCTCGACGGGCTCAGCGCGCTCGCCGCGCAGGTGGAGCGCGACAAGGCCGCGGCGCGCGCGGCGTTGGGCACGATTTAGCACGATCGTCAGCCTGAACGCGTTTCAGGGTCCTGCGTCCGTCTGGCGGCACCGCGCCGTGCGGGCCCGGCGCCGGGGCAGCGGTGTGGTGAAACGCGTTCAGGCTGACGGTTGGGCGTGCGACGGGAGTCGCGCTCGGCGGCGAACCGCCGTAAAGCGCCGCGACGCCCATGACCGATGCTCCCGATTATCGCCACACCGTCTTCCTGCCGCGCACGGATTTCCCGATGAAGGCCGGCCTGCCGCAGGCCGAACCCAAGTGGCTCGCCAAGTGGGAGGCGGACGGGCTTTACGCCCGGCTGCGCGCCGCTCGCGCAGGGGCCGAGCCGTTTATCCTCCACGATGGCCCGCCCTACGCCAATGGCGAGATGCATATCGGCCACGCGCTCAATCACACGCTGAAGGACGTGGTGTGCCGCACCCAGTCGCTGCTGGGGAAGGACGCGCCCTATGTTCCGGGCTGGGACTGCCATGGTCTGCCGATCGAATGGCGTGTCGAGGAAGAATATCGCAAGGCGAAGAAATCGAAGGACCAGGTGCCAGCCGCCGAGTTCCGCGCCGAGTGCCGCGCCTACGCGCAGACGTGGGTCGACGTGCAGCGCGAGCAGCTGAAGCGGCTGGGCATCCAGGGCGACTGGGACCACCCGTATCTGACGATGGACTACGCAGCCGAGGCGACGATTGTCCGCGAACTGCTGCGCTTTGCCGAAACCGGGCAGATCTACCGCGGCGCCAAGCCGGTAATGTGGTCGGTCGTGGAAAAGACCGCGCTGGCCGAGGCCGAAGTCGAATATGAAGAGATCACCTCGACGCAGATCGATGTGGCGTTCCAGATCGTCGCGGCGCCGAACGCGCCGGAGCTGGTCGGAGCCTATGCAGCTGTTTGGACGACGACGCCGTGGACGATCCCGGTCAACCAGGCGATCGCATTCGGACCCGAGGTGGACTATCGGCTCTGCCGCAAGCGCGAGCCCGACGATGGGCGGCTCTACCTCGTAGGCGTCGATCTGATCGGGGCGACGGGTGCGCGGATCGGCAACGAGCTGGTTCCGATGCGGGCCGTCGCCGGCTCAGCCCTCGCCGGTGCCGTCGCGCGCCACCCCATGTCCTCACATGGGGGATTTTACGACAAACCCCGCCCATTCCTTCCCGGCGAATTCGTCACCACCGATCAGGGCACGGGGCTGGTCCACATGGCGCCCGATCATGGCGAGGACGATTTCCTGCTGTGCAAGGCGCACGGGATCGAGCCCGTGTTCGCAGTGGAGCCCGACGGCCGCTACCGCGCCGACTGGCCGTGGCTGGCCGGCCAGGGATCGGTCATCAACCCCAAGTTCAACGCGCCCGATGGGCCGATCTGCACGGACCTGCGCGCGGCGGGCGCACTGCTCGCCGCGAAGGCGGACTACAAGCACAGCTACCCGCATTCGTGGCGCAGCAAGGCCAAGCTCATCTACCGCGCCACGCCGCAGTGGTTCATCGCGATGGACCGGCCAATCGGCGCGGGCGCGACGCTGCGCGAAACGGCACTGTCGGCCATCGACACGACCCGCTTCGTCCCCGAACGCGGGCGCACCCGGCTGCGCTCGATGGTCGAAGGCCGCCCGGACTGGGTGATCTCCCGCCAGCGCGCGTGGGGCGTGCCGATCACGCTGTTCGTCCACCGCCCTACCGGCGACTATCTGCGCGATGAAGCGGTCAACGCGCGCATTGTCGAGGCGGTGCGCGCGCGCGGCGCGGACGCCTGGTGGGATACGCCGGCCGAGCAGCTGCTCGGCCCGGATTACGACGCGGCCGACTACGAGCGCGTCACCGACATTCTGGACGTGTGGTTCGACAGCGGCTCCACCCACGCCTTCGTGCTGGAAAGCGGGCGCTGGCCAAGCCTGCGCTGGCCCGCCGACCTCTATCTTGAGGGATCGGATCAGCATCGTGGCTGGTTCCAGTCCTCGCTGCTGGAAAGCTGCGGCACGCGCGGCCGCGCGCCATTCGACGCGGTGCTGACGCACGGCTTTACGATGGACGCCAGCGGCCGCAAGATGAGCAAGTCGCTCGGCAACACGGTCAACCCGAATGACCTGATGAAGGAGTTCGGCGCGGACATCCTCCGGCTGTGGGCATTGTCGGTCGACTTCACCGAGGACCACCGCATCGGGAAGGAAATCCTGAACGGCGTCGCGGACCAATATCGGAAGCTGCGCAACACCTTGCGTTATCTGCTCGGTGCGCTGGACGGCTGGAGCGTGGACGAGCGCGTCGCTTTCGCTCACATGCCCGAGCTGGAGCGCTGGGTGCTGCACCGCCTGGCCGAGCTCGACGCCGAGCTTCGCCACGCGGTCGGCGATTTCGACTTCACGGCCTACGTCACCGCGCTGAGCAACTTCGCGACGAACGATCTCAGCGCCTTCTACTTCGATATTCGCAAGGATTCGCTCTACTGCGACGCGCCCGAGTCGGCGAAGCGCCGCGCCTGCCGGACGGCGATGGACCTGCTGTTCCACGCGCTGGTGCGCTGGCTGGCCCCCGTGCTGGTGTTCACCAGCGAGGAGGCATGGGCCGCACGCATTCCCGAGGGTGGCAGCGTGCATCTGCTGACGTGGCCAGAGATCGATCCGGCTTGGAGCAATCCCGGCCTGGCCGACCGCTGGGAGGTGCTCCGAGAGTGCCGTACCGCGGTCACCGAGGCGATCGAACCGCTGCGCCGCGCCAAGACGATCGGCTCGTCGAACGAGGCGCGAGTCGTGCTGAGCGCACCGGGCCGCGTGCTCGACATCGTCGCCGGCGTGGACTTCGCCGAAATCGCGATCGTGACCGAGGTGCGCGGGGTCGAGGACGCGGCCGGCCCGATCGCCCGCGCCGAGCAGACGGGCCACGCCAAATGCGCCCGCTGCTGGCGCCACCGCGAGGAGGTCGGCACACTGCCCGACCCGAACCTCTGCGAGCGCTGTTTCGAGGTGGTCGGGACGGGCGTGATCGAGAGGGCGGCAGCGTGATGGCGGAGGCTGTTGATCGGGTGGCGAGCACTCGTTCCACCGCGCGCACGCGGATGTGCTTCGGGTGCGTCGACCGCACCGGGCCGGGGAGGGGCTCACGGGGCGTGCGTCCCAGACCGTCATCGATGCTGGGAGGCGGTCGTGGCGCCTGCGCCGCCGACGGCCAGGTTGCGACGCCGGCTCCTCGGTCACCGGGCTGCGGACCCCGGTCCCCCTTCCCGCGTCGTGGAGGATCGGTCCTTCCACGATGGTCTAGATGGGTCCCCGCCACCCACGGGGGAGGCGCATGCACAATCATTCGGCGTCAACCTGGGTTGTGTGTACGGGTCCCCGCCACCCGCAGGGGAGGCGCATGAACCGCTACGCGTGGTTTGCGGGTCTTGTCCTCGCGGCGGATCAGCTCAGCAAATACTGGGTGACGCACGTCATCAAGCTGTGGCGCGGGCCGCGCGATCTGGCGCCGTTCCTCAGCCTGACCTGGGTTGAAAACCGCGGCATCTCGATGGGCCTCCTCGATCTCGGCGACAGCGGGCGCTGGGTGCTCGTTGCGCTGACTGCTGCCATCGCGCTCGTCGTCGCGTGGTGGCTGGCGCGCGAGGAGAACGCTGCCGACAGCCTCGCGCTCGCCGCGATCCTTGGCGGAGCGGTCGGCAACATCATCGACCGCGTGCGCCTCGGCTTCGTGGTCGATTTCGTCCATCTTCACGTGGGCGCAAGAAGCTTCTACGTATTCAACGTCGCCGACGCCGCGATCACGCTCGGCGTTGCAGCCCTGCTCGCGCGCGGCCTGATAAAGCGCGAACAGCCGACACGGAGCCACGCCGAATGACTGCCCGTAGCCTTCTGACCGTCACCGCGCTCGTCGCGCTCGCCGCGTGCGGCGGCCGCGAATCGAAGCTCATCGGCAAGCGCAACGCACCCGACGAGCTGCTCGCGGGCCGCCAGGCGCCGCTGGTGGTGCCGCCGGACTATAACATCGCGCCGCCCAAGCCCGGCGCGCCGCGCCCGCTCGCGCCCGACAGCCGGACCGAGGCGCTGCAAACGCTGTTCCCCGACGCCGCGCCCGAACCGCCCAAGTCGGCCGCCGAGACCGCGCTGCTGCAGGCCGCGGGCGCCGATCGCGCGGGCGAGCCGACCGCGCGATCGACGGTTGGTGATCCCGGCACCACGGTCGTCAACAAGGGCGCCTTCATCCGCGAGCTCGTCGGCGCGCCCGCAGGGGGCAATCGCCAGGTGGCAACGGTGACGACCGGCCCGGCCTAGGCGCGTGGGCGAGCCAGCGCGGCGCGCAGTTCGTCGCGCGCAGCCTCCAGCTCTGCGCGCCAGCCGGCGGGCTTGGACGCCATCCCCGCCGCTGCCAGCACGCCGGATGCACCGCGGCCGAACAAGCGGCGCACGCCGTCGATCGTTCGCCCCTCGTCGTGGAGCAGATGGCGGATCGCCTGCAGCAGGCGAATATCGTCGGGCCGGTAATAGCGCCGCCCGCCCGCGCGCTTGACGGGCTTTACCGCGGAAAACTGCTCTTCCCAAAAGCGCAGCACGTGCGGCGCCACGCCGACGGCCTCGGCAGCCTCCCCGATCGATCGGAAGGCGGGCTCGCTCACGATCCGCGGGCGATCCGCTCGCGCAGCTCCTGCGAAGCGCGGAAGGTCAACACACGGCGCGGCCGAATCGGCACG
Source organism: Sphingomonadaceae bacterium (assembly GCA_032249695.1). GTDB lineage: Bacteria > Pseudomonadota > Alphaproteobacteria > Sphingomonadales > Sphingomonadaceae > JAVVHE01. Next base: position 92,853 of record JAVVHE010000010.1, read on the forward strand.
GCGTCGCCGGTGCGGGGATTGCGCCCCTGCCGCAACGCCTTGTCGCGCAACAGGAAGGTGCCGAATGCGCTGAGCTTCACATTCTCGCCGCGGCTCAGCGCGTCGCACATCTCCTGCAGCACCAACTCCACCAGCCGCGAGCATTCGGCACGCGACAAACCCATGGTTTCGTGAAGCTTTTCAGCCAGCTCCGAGCGGGTTACGCGACCGTTCACGCTTTCCACAAACCCGCTCCGTGTTCAGCTCCGCGCATGTCGGCTAGCATAAAGCTGAACGGCTTACCACCGGACGGCGGCTGCACCCCAGGTGAAGCCGCCGCCCATCGCTTCGAGCAGCAACAGCTGGCCCGGCTGGATGCGCCCGTCGCGCACGGCTGCATCGAGTGCGAGCGGCACCGAGGCAGCCGACGTGTTCGCATGACGGTCGACGGTCACCACGACGCGGCTAAGCGGCAGCGACAGCTTCTTCACGGTCGCCTCGAGGATGCGGAGGTTCGCCTGGTGCGGGATCAGCCAATCGACGTCGTCCGGCCCGGCGCCGGCCGCCGCCAGCGTTTCGACGAGCACGTCGGCGAGATTGACGACCGCGTGACGGAACACCTCGCGCCCGCGCATCCTGAGCTTGCCGACCGTCCCGGTCGTCGATGGCCCGCCATCGACATAGAGCAGCTCGCTGTGCCGCCCGTCGGTGTGAAGGCGCGTGGCGAGCACCCCGGAATGGCTCTCCTCCAGCCGCAACAGCACCGCTCCGGCGCCGTCGCCGAACAGCACGCAGGTGCCGCGATCCTGCCAATCGAGGATCCGGCTGAAGGTTTCCGATCCGATCACGAGCGCGATGCGGCCGCTGCCCGAACGTAGCATGCCGTCGGCAACCGCGAGCGCGTAGAGGAACCCCGAGCAGACCGCCCCGATATCGAAGGCGGCGGCGCGCCGGGCACCCAGCATCGCCTGGATCGCAGTCGCGGTTGCGGGGAAGGTGTTGTCGGGCGTCGCGGTCGCCAGCACGATGAGGTCGACCTCGCCCGCGTCGATGCCAGCCGCCGTCAGCGCCGCGCGCGCAGCGTCGGCGCCGAGCGTCCCCGTCGTCTCGCCGTCGCCCGCGATGCGCCGTTCGCGAATGCCGGTGCGCTCGACGATCCACGCGTCGCTCGTGTCGACGCGTTCGGCGAGCTCGGCGTTGGTGACGATGCGGCGCGGCAAAGCGGAGCCGGTGCCGATGATGCGCGAGCGGAGGGTCAAACCGGTCTGCCTCAGGCTGCCGCGGCTGGGTCGCGCGGCTCGGCGAGCCGCGGGCCGATCAGCGCCAAGTCGGCCGCGATCTTCTTGCCGATGCCGTCGGCCGCCAGATCGTGTGCGACGCCGATCGCGTTGGCCATGCCCTCGGCGCTCGCCCCGCCATGCGATTTCACCACCAGCCCGTTCAGCCCCAGGAAGACGGCGCCATTATGGCTGTTGGGATCGACATGCGTCTTGAGGCTGGTGAGCGCGCCGCGGGCAAGCGCTGCGCCGAGCCGGGAAAAAAACGTCGAGCGGAAGGCGTCGGCGAGCAGGCGCGTGATCAGCCGCGCGGTGCCTTCGGCCGTCTTCAATGCGACATTGCCGGAAAACCCATCGGTCACGATCACGTCGGTATCGCCAAGGATCATCGAATCGCCTTCGACAAAGCCAAGGAAACGGATCGGCAGCTCCGCGCCCTTCAAGACCTCGGCAGCCTCGCGCAGCTCCTCGGTGCCCTTCATCTCCTCGACCCCGACGTTCAGCAGCGCCACACGCGGCTTCGACAGCCCAAGCGTGGTGCGTGCGAAGGCTGCGCCCATCACTGCGAACTGCACGAGATTCTGGCTTGAGCATTCGACGTTGGCGCCGAGGTCCAGCATCACCGAATCGCTGCGCCCGGTGGGCAGCAGCGCGGCGAGCGCGGGGCGGTCGATCCCCTCCTGCGTCCGCAGGATCAGTTTCGCCATCGCCATCAGGGCGCCGGTATTGCCAGCCGACACCGCGACATGCGCGTCGCCAGCCGCCACCGCCCGGATCGCGAGCCCCATCGAGCTGTTCTGCCCGCGGCGAAGCGCATGGCTGGGCCGATCGGTTGCCAGCACGACGTCGTCGGTGTGGATCGTCTCGGCGGACTGAGCGAGCGCCGGGTGCGCGGCCAGCCCCGCCGCGATCGCCGCCTGGTCGCCGAACAGCTTGAAGCGCAGCTTGGGGTAGCGCAGGCGCGCGAGCGAGGCGCCGGCAAGCGCCAGCTTCGGCCCGCCGTCGCCGCCCATCACATCCATCGCAACGACCGGCTCGACGGCCATGCGCCTAACGCTCCCCGCCGCGCCGTGTGGTCAACCCGCGATCAGCTCGCGATTTCGATCACTTCCCGGTCATTATAGTGGCCGCATGCCATGCACAGATTGTGCGGCCGCTTCAGTTCGCCGCAATTCGGGCACTCCTGGAACGCAGCGGGCGTCAGGGCGTGGTGGCTGCGACGCATGTTGCGCCGCGAGGGCGTGGTCTTTCGCTTCGGGACGGCCATTGAAAGTCACTCGCTAGCTGGTGGCGCGGAGGATCAGCGCGCACGCGCGCCTGGCCGCAACCGGGCCATTCCTGCCTTCAAGCCCCATAGCATAGCGCTTGGGGCGAGCCAATCAAGGCTGGGCGGCCCCGCGCAACGAAAAAGCGGGGCGGCGGACTCATGCCGCCGCCCCGCCGCGATCGTTAAAATCCCGTGCCGGCGGGCCGTGCTGGGCTGCCTGCGACACCGATCCCTACGCACGACATCGACAGGTCACGGCGATCAGCTGTCGCCGCGAACGGTGTCCTTGACGCTGCCCCAGGTGTTCTGGGCCTTGCCCTCGGCCTGCTCGGCCTTGCCTTCGGCTTCGGTCTTCTTGTCACCGACCAGCTTGCCGAAGCCTTCCTTGATCTCGCCGACGACCTTCTTGGCGGCGCCTTCGATCCGGTCTGAGTCCATCGTCTCGTCCTTCCTGATTGAAATGGTGGATGTGTAACGCTTGGGTTGCGTAACGGTTTCCCTGCCTGTCACGCGACCAGCGCCGGATCGCCGACAAACGGGTTGCTGCGGCGTTCTGCCCCGATCGTCGTCATTGCTCCGTGACCGGGAAGGACCCGCGTCTCGTCGCCGAGCGGCCACAATTTGTTGCGGATCGAATCGATCAGCTCGCCCATGTCGCCGCGCGGGAAATCGGTGCGGCCCACCGATCCCTGGAACAGCACGTCGCCGACAATCGCGATGCGCGTCGGCGCGTGGTGGAAGATCACGTGCCCCGGCGTGTGGCCGGGGGTGTGGTGGACTGCGAAGTTCTCGTGACCGACCGTGACCGTGTCGCCCTCCCTAAGCCAGCGGTCGGGCGTGAACGGCCTTGCATCGGGCATCCCGTAGCTGCGCCCCACCTCGGCGTGCATCGCGATCCAGAAGGCGTCCTCGGGGTGCGGTCCCTCGATCGGCACGCCAAGCTCCTCGGCGAGCAGCCCGGCCTCGCCGCAATGGTCGATATGGCCGTGCGTCAGGATCAGCTTCTCGATCGTGACGCCCTGTCGCCGCGCTGCATCGATCAGCTTCAGCCGGTCGCCGCCCGGATCGACGAACGCGCCGCGCATCGTCTCCTTGCACCAGAGGAGCGTGCAGTTCTGCTGCAGCGGGGTCACGGGGATGATCGCTGCGCCGATCGCGGGGGTCTGGGTCACGTGCGTCAGCTAGGCACGGGCGCCCGCGACCGCCACCCTTGAACGCCGCCGCGCCACGTTCCATGCGGGAGCCGCGACACGGGGGAGCCTGCTGCATGAGACTGTCCGCCGCCATCGGGCGCATCCAGCCCAGCGCCACGCTTGCCATCATGGCGCGCGCGGCAGAGCTGCGGGCGGGCGGGCGCGATATCATCTCGCTGTCCGTCGGCGAGCCCGACTTCCCGCCGCCGCCGAGCGCGTGCACGGCGGCCATCGCTGCGATCGAGCGCGGCGAGCATGCCTATACCGCGGTCGAAGGCACGCGCGCGCTGCGCGAGGCGGTGCAGGCGAAGTTCGCGCGCGAGAACGGCCTCCAGTACGGGCTGGACGAGCTCATCGTGACGACGGGCGGCAAGCAGGCGATCTGGAACGCGTTCCAGGCGACGCTCGATGACGGCGACGAGGTGCTGATCCCCACGCCTTACTGGGTCAGCTACCCCGACATGGCGCTGCTGGCTGGAGGCACGCCGGTGTTCGTTCAGACCACCGAAGCCGCCGGCTACCGCCTCGACCCGCACGCGCTTGCAGGCGCGATCGGCCCGCGCACGCGCTGGTTCGTGCTCAATTCACCGTCCAATCCCACCGGCATCACCTACAGCGCCGCCGAGCTGCGCGCGTTCGCCGATGTACTGCTGGAGCATCCGGACCTGCAGATCCTGTCCGACGACATGTACGAGCATATCCGCTACGGCGACGACGCCTTCGCGACGATCGCTGCGGTTGAGCCGCGGCTGAAGGGGCGCACGCTGACGCTGAACGGTGCATCGAAGGCGTTCAGCATGACGGGCTGGCGCATCGGCTATGCGGGCGGCCCGCGCGACCTGATCCGCGCCATGGCCAAGGCGCAGAGCCAGACGACCGCCAACCCCAGCGTCATCGCGCAGGAGGCGGCGGTCGGCGCGCTGACCGGCGACCTCGGCTTCCTGGAGGAGCGCCGCGCCGACTATCAGCGCCGCCGCGACCTGGTGCACGCCCGCATCACCGCGATCCCCGGCCTCAGCGCGCCGCTGCCAGAGGGCGCGTTCTACCTCTATGTCGGCTGCACCGGCCTCATTGGCCGCACCACGCCCGCTGGTGCGCAGCTGACGACCGACGAGGATGTGGCCGCGTGGCTGCTGGAGAACGGGGTCGCAGTCGTCCACGGCGCAGCCTTCGGAGCGTCTCCGGCCTTCCGCATCAGCTACGCGGTCGCGCCCGCTCAGCTCGCCGAAGCGTGCCGCCGGATCGAAGCAGCCGTTGCGAGCCTCGCCTGAGCGAATGCGGCCGCCGGCGCGTTTGCACCCCGCTCCACTCGGCGTTCGGGCGGACGCCGACGGCTTTGAATGGCAGTGGATGACAGATTTGTGACAACGGCGCTGGCCGGCTAACCCCTCTTCCGTGAAGATCGTCGCGCTGTTCAGCCTGAAAGGCGGAGTGGGAAAATCGACGCTCGCGCTGCACCTCGCGCACATGGCGGCGAGCGTCGGCGGGCGGCGCACGGTGCTGTCGGATCTCGATGCGCAGGGCGCCGCGACCTTCCTGCTCGGCGCCGAGCCGACTCCGGACACCCACGCGCGCCGCCACCTTGACGGCCCCGCGCTCGACAGCGCGCCGAAGCGCACGCCGCACGCGCAACTGGCGCTGATCGCTGCCGACAAGTCGCTGCGCCATCTGGAGCGCGACCTCGCGGGCGCGGGCAAGCGCGACCTTGCGCGGCTGGCAGCGACGCTTGCGCCGCATTGCGATCGGCTGATCCTCGATCGTCCGCCTGGCCAGTCGGCGCTCGCCGAACAGCTGTTCCGCGCCGCCGACCTGATTGTCGAGCCGATCGTGCCCACCCCGCTTTCCGAGCGCGCGCACCGAGCGCTCGTCGCGCATCTGGAGAGGCACCACCGCGGCTGCCCGCCGCTGCTGCCGACGTTCAACATGGCCGACCGCCGCCGAACGCTCCACGCGCACGCGCTCGCCGCCGCGCCCGAGCGCCCGGTCGTGCCCTTCGCCGCAGCGATCGAGCGCGTCGGTCTGACCGCGCGGCCCGTGCCGCCGGGCAGCCCCGCCTCGCGCGCGTTTGCCGAGCTGTGGGCCGCGGCGGAACGCCGCCTGATCGGCTAGCCCACCGGGTTCCGGAGCCGCCGCGCCAGGCCGGGCGTTCCACCCGCAGCGAACCGCGTCGGAGCCGCCATGCCAAGTCTGAAGCCCATCAACCGCCAGACGATCGTGCTGACCGGCGCGTCCTCCGGCATCGGCCTCGCCACCGCCGAGCGCGCCGCGCGCAAGGGCGCCAAGCTGATGATCGCCTCGCGCAACGGCGAAGAGTTGCAGCGCATCGCCGAGCGCCTCGGCAAGCGCTTCGGGACCGAAGTCGAACCGTTCGCGCTCGATGTCGCCGATCCCGACGCCGTGCTCGCGCTGAGGGACGCAGCGATCGCGCGCTTCGGCGGTTTCGACAGCTGGGTGAACGACGCAGCGTCCGCGACCTACGGCAAGTTGACCGAAGTGACGCTGGAAGACCACCGCCGCGTGTTCGAGGTCGGCTACTGGGGCACCGTTCAGGGCAGTCTCGCCGCGGCCGCGCACCTCAAGCTGCGCGGCGGCGCGCTCGTCAATCTGGGCTCGATCCTGTCCGAGCGGAGCGTCAACCTGCAGGGCCCCTATTGCGCGATGAAGCACGCGGTGAAGGGCTTCACCGATACGCTGCGTATGGAGCTTGCGGTCAATGCGCCGAACGTCTCGGTCACGCTCATCAAGCCGGCCGGGATCAACACGCCCTACCCCGAACACGCGCGCAACTATCTCGATCAGCCCGTGCGGATTCCGCCCGTGCTCTACGATCCGCGGCTGGTGGCGAAGGCGATCCTCCACGCCTGCGAGACGCCGACTCGCGAGCTGACGGTCGGCGGCAGCGGCTGGCTGATCGAAAAGCTGGGCAACCTCGCGCCGACGGCTGCCGACAGCTTCACCGAACTATTCGGCAAGGCGCTGCAGACCACGCGCCGGCTGCCTCCGGCCGCGCGCATCGACAACCTGTTCCGCCCGCGCGAGGACGGAGCGATCGAGAGCAGCGGCGATTATCGAGTTCGGCGCACCAGCCTGATGCTGGAGGCGCAGATGCACCCGGGCATCGCCGCGATCGGCGGGATTGCTGCGGCGGGTGCCGTGCTTGCGCTGGCGGGGCTGGGCGCGGCGCGGCGGGGACGATAGAGCGGACGCCGCCGGGCAGCTTCGTTGCAGCGCTGCAGCGTTCTGCGCGCCCGGGCGTTCAGCCGCCTTGGGCGGCGCACGCCCGGGGACTGGCCCGAAGTCCCCCAAGGAGAAGCCATGCCCGTTCGTTCGTCCGCCCCCTGGCTTGCGCTTCTTCTCGCAACCGGCGGCTGCGCCACCATGCCCGGCAGCGACCGGCTGGCGCAGAAGGACCCATGGGAGAAGTTCAACCGGGTCACCTACAAGCTCAACCGCGGGCTGGATCGCTATGCGTTCAAGCCGCTGGCGCAGGGCTATCGCTACAGCGTGCCGCAATCGGGGCGGCGCGGTGTGTCGAACGTCTACTCGAACACCACCGAGCCGCTGTCCTTCGTGAACGGCCTGCTGCAAGCCAAGCCCAAGGTGGCGTGGCGGGCATTTGCGCGCTTCGTCATCAATACCGTGCTGGGCGTGGGCGGGCTGGCCGATCACGCCACCGCGATGGGGCTGGCGCAGCAGAAGGAGGATTTCGGCCAGACCTTCGCGGTGTGGGGCATCCCGTCTGGCCCGTATCTGATGTTGCCCTTCTTCGGCCCGTCGACGCTGCGCGATGCGGTCGGCACCGTCGGCGAGTTCGCGGGCGGCAACCCGATGCAGACGATCCTCAACCAGGCGAACAACAGCCTGCTGTTCAATATCGGCACGACCGGCTTCCGCGTGCTCGATGCACGCAGCCGCGCGATCGACGCGGGCGCCGACGCGTTCCTCAACACCAGCGCCGATGAATATGCGGCGGTGAAGTCGGCCTACATCCAGTCGCGCCGCAATGACATCTACGACGGCAACCCGCCGCCCGACGACGATTTCGGCCAGATGGCGCCCGAGCCTGCGTTGGAGCCTGCGGCTGGCACGCCCCCCGGAGCCGCGGCGCCCGAGCCGGCAGTGCCTGCGACCGAACCATCGGTGCCGCCGACCGCCGCGACGCCGCCTGCGCCGCAGAAGCCGGGTGGCGAGCCCACCGACGCCGGACCGCCCCCGCAGAGCCCGCGGGCGCCGGCCACGACGCCGGCGGGCCAACCCGTCGCGCCGCCGCGCGCGCGTCCGCAATGACGCGGGCGCTGGTGGTTGGAGCGGTGCTGCTGGCGGCTGGCTGCTCCAAATCGGACAAGACCCTGTCCTCGGCCGAGATGAACGAAGCCGAAGCCCAGCAAGCCCGCGTCGCAGCCAAGGCGGACGCGGACGTCCGCGCAGCCGAAGCCGACGCAGCGAAAGCACGCGGCGTAACGCGTTAGTCCTCTCGCTGTCCCCCAGGCCGGGCTCGGGGAAGACCCGGTGGCGGCGGGGCGCTCGCGTTCCGAGACCGCGCCGACCCTAACGATGCTGCGCTCGGAAGGGACACGGGGCCGCACTGGTCCGCCCGCAGCGGCGTCGCCATAAGTCCACGATGGCTCGATCCGACGACCGTTCCACCCTTGGCGGCCGCCTGCAGCGCTACGCGCATGTCGGCGGCACCGCAGCGGGGCTGGCAGCGCGCTTCGCCGCGGCGCGGGTCAGCGGCGGCTTTGATCCGAAGGCGCGCGCGTCCGATCTGCGCGAGGCGCTGGGCGGTCTCAAGGGCCCGGTGATGAAGATGGCGCAGATCCTCGCGACGGTGCCCGGGGCGGTGCCAGAGGAATATGCAGCCGAGCTCGCGAAGCTCCAGGCCAACGCCCCGCCGATGGGCTGGCCGTTCGTGCGCCGACGGATGGCGGGCGAGCTCGGGGCCGATTGGCAGAGCCGCTTCGCCGAGTTCAGCCCTGAGGCGATCCACGCAGCTTCGCTGGGCCAGGTGCACAAGGCGCGGCTGCTCGATGGCCGCGCGGTCGCGGTCAAGCTGCAATATCCGGGAATGGCGAGCGCGGTCGACGCCGATTTGGATCAGCTCGACGTCGCCCTGAAGGCGTTCCGCGCGGTCGATCGCTCGGTCGATTTGGCCGAGATCAAGGTGGAGCTGGGCGCGCGGCTGCGCGAGGAGCTCGATTACGCGCTGGAAGCCAAGCACATGGCGCTGTTCGCGCACATGCTCGCCGACTATCCGGGAGTGAGCGTGCCGAAGGCGGTCGCCGAGCTGTCGACCGCGCGGCTGCTGACGATGGACTGGCTTGATGGCCGGCCGCTGATGGCGTTCAAGGACGCCGATCAGGACACGCGCAATCGTCTCGCGGTGAACCTGTTCCACGCCTGGTATGTGCCGGTGCACCAGTGGGGCGTCGTTCACGGCGATCCGCATCTGGGCAACTACGCAGCGCGGCCCGATCTCCGCCTCAACCTCCTCGACTTCGGAGCCATCCGCGTCCTCCCCCCGCGCTTCGTCTACGGAGTTGTAGAGCTGTATCGCGGGCTGTTGACCGGCGATGAGGAGCGCACCGCCGCGGCGTATGAACTCTGGGGTTTCAAGGGACTGACGCGCCAGCTGATCGACGTGCTGAACATCTGGGCGCGCTTCCTTTACCGCCCGCTGCTGACCGACAGCGCCGATTCGATCGACGAGGGCACGATGGGCGCAGACGAGGGGCGCGTGACGATGCAGCGCGTGCACTCGGAGGTCCGCCGCTTGGGCACCGTGACCATCCCGCCCGAGTTCCTCTTCCTCGACCGCTCCGCCATCGGCCTGGGCGGCGTTTTCCTGCGCCTGCGCGCGCGGGTGAACTGGCACCGTCTGTTCGAGGCGCTGATCGACGGTTTCAGCGAGAACGCGCTGGCCGGGCGGCAGGGGGCGGCGCTTGCAAGCGCCGGGCTGAGCGCGGGCGGCGGGCACGCATAGTCTGCGGCTGAACGATCGCCTTGCGTGGGTCACGTTCAACCTGATCGACTGCTGGCCGCAGCCCGGAGGCGCTAGACGCTGAAACTCTGCACATGGCGCTTCGTGTCCGCGCCGGAAGCCGATGAGGCAGAGCCAAACCGCCTCAATCCGACGTCAGCCGTTCCGCCTTCACAGCGCCATCGCCGCTGCTATGAGGATGGGTAATTGGGTCCGTCCCGAAAGGAGCTTCACCCGTGGAAAACCAGCCCGTCTCGGGCGGCGTCGATCAAAGCCGCATTGCGACCTTCCACCGCCTGATCACCATGTTCAAGTGGATTATCATCGTCGGCATGATCGTGCTCGCCGGCCTCTGGGCGTTTACGAAATAGCGTGAAGATCGGAGTTCTTCGCGAGACCGCAGCCGCCGAGCGGCGCGTCGCCGCCACCCCCGAGACCGTCAAGAAATATGTGGGCCTTGGTGCCACGGTCGCCATTGAACCGGGCGCGGGCGAGGGCGCGGCGATCCCCGATCAGGCGTTCGCCGACGCGGGCGCCGAAATCGCCGCGCGCGACGCGGTCATCGCGGGCGCGGATCTGATCCTGGCGGTGCAGGCGCCCGACGCGCTGCCCGGCGCGGCGCACGGTACCGCGCTCGCCGCGATGATGGACCCGTATCGCGCGCGCGACAGGCTCGCGGCGCTTGCGGGGGCGGGCGTCACGGCGCTCGCGATGGACTTCATGCCGCGCATCACGCGCGCGCAATCGATGGACGTGCTGTCGTCACAGTCGAACCTCGCGGGATACAAAGCGGTGCTCGATGCCGCCGCCGAATATGGCCGCGCGTTCCCGATGATGATGACCGCCGCCGGCACGATCGCCGCAGCTCGTGTGTTCGTGCTGGGCGTGGGCGTCGCGGGCCTGCAGGCCATCGCCACTTCGCGGCGGCTGGGCGCGGTCGTCAGCGCGACCGACGTGCGGCTGGCGACCAAGGAGCAGATCCAGTCGCTGGGCGCCAAGCCCGTCTTCATCGAGGACGAGGAAACCCGTGCGGCCGAAACCAGCGGCGGCTATGCGCGCGAGATGAGCGACGCCTATAAGACGAAGCAGGCTAAGCTCATCGCCGAGACGATCGCCAAGCAGGACGTCGTGATCACCACCGCGCTGATCCCCGGCCGCCCCGCGCCGCGGCTGGTGACGGCCGACCATGTTGCCTCGATGCGCCCGGGTTCGGTGATCGTCGACCTGGCCGTCGAGGCGGGCGGCAATGTCGCGGGGTCGATGCCAGGCGAGGTAGTCGTCAGCGCGAATGGCGTGCGGATCGTCGGCCACCGCAACATGCCCAGCCGCGTCGCCTTCGATGCGTCGGCGCTTTACGCGCGCAATCTCTACACCTTCGTATCGACCTTCTGGGACAAGGACGCCGGCCGCCCCGTCTGGAAGGCCGACGACGAGATCATCCAGGGCGTGCTCGTCACCGATGGCGGCGCGGTCGTCCACCCGCAGCTGAAGGTGGCTGCGTGACTGCTCCTCCCCGGACGGTGCGGAGCGCCGGGGTAAAGCGGTTGTGACCCGCGCGCTGGCTCTGATTATTGCCATAACGCCAGGCCTCGCGCACGCTGCTACGTGGGTGGCGCCGCCGCTGGCGGCGGGCCAGCGGGCGGCGACGGCGGGCATCTGCGATCCGATCCGCTTCGCGCGGCTGCTGCCGGCCGAGCTCGCGCGCGCCGCGGTGGACCTCAAGGACGCGCGCAGTGGTAGCGTGATCCTGCCCGCGGGCGCCGATCTTGTCCGCACCGACCGCGCCGTCGGCGGACAGGCGGTGTGGTGCACGTGGAACTACGGGCCGAAGCTGAAGGCCAGGATCGGGACGATCGACCCCGCGGGTGACGACGTGCTGTGCGTCACCCGCGCGCCTTCGGGCGAGGTGACCGGCTATGCGCGCGTGGCCGCGGCGCTACCGCAATATCTGGTGCTTGCGCCCGCTCGCTGGCCTGCATTTCGCCCGCTAGTGCCCGTAGCGTTGGTGGCTGTCGACCGGACTACCGCGCGCGACGCGCTGATGCTGGAACTGCGCCCCGGCTGCGTCCTCGGCGCGCCCGGTGCCGGCGGCTACCGCCTGCAGATGAGCGATGGTCGCAATGGCCCACGCGAATCCGCGACGCCGGTCAGCTACCGCCGTGAGGGCGGCCGCGAATTCGTCGCAACGCTGGGCTTCGAGGTAGCGCTGGAGACTCACGATGGCCGTCGTTTCGAGGTGACGATCACTGAGCCATCCGCGCCGGTGCCGTTCACCTATATGCCAGCGCGTAAGAACTGAGTGGCGGGGACCATCGCTTGAAACCGGACGAATTCAGAGCATGGCTTAGTGCCTGCTACGCGCCCGATGTAGCTGCGACACGCCCAGCGAGCGCTCAGCGTGTCGAAGGATGCTTCGGCAACTTAGACCAGGCTGACGATACCGGGCTCGCAACTCTTCGGAGTGGACTGAGACTGGATCAGCGGTCACGGGATCCCGGTGGAGCGGCGACGGATGGATCTGATACGCCCTCAACCGAGCAATTCGTACGTCAGACGTTTGGATTTGGATTTGAACGCCACTTCCAAGCTGCTCTGTGCCCAGAGATCGGACAGCTTGAAAAAGCACTGGTGGTTTCCGAACGCGGTGTGGAGCGGATCACCGAATCAAGATTGATCGATCATGCTGAAGCGCCCGCCTCGGACTTGTCAGTCGTCATCAAGCTCAAGTAAGGTACCGCGAGGCGCGATGCAGTCGGACAAGTATTTTGTTACATGGATGATCTGATGAATGAGGACGCTGTTCGACGCACCCTCGTGGCAGCGCACTCTGACATGGGATGCATCGCTGAAACGGGCGTAATTCCGAATCTCGCAATGACATGACACCGAGCCTTCCCTTCGAGGACGTAGCCTAAGATGACTTTCCTGTCCATCCTCACC
>JAVVHE010000011.1:0-99142 GCA_032249695.1 Sphingomonadaceae bacterium
CAACCACTACGGCCTTTCATGCCCCCCGATGACGCCAGCGGCATTGCCGGGTGCATCCGTAGGACCGCAACGGAGAGAAGGAGCCCACAAGGGCTTGCGCCCAGCAGGCAAGGCCGCTGGCAGGGTGCATGATGAACAGGACGTATGGGGGCGGACCCGCAGGGACATTGCCTCGCGCCGATTGTAACTTGTCCCGAACCTCGATACCGCCGGAGCAAAAACCCCGTGCATTCCATCGGCGCGCGGCTGGAAGCACTCAAGCCCTGAGCATGTTCGCCGCCCGCGTGTGGTTGTACGCTTCGTAGAGCGTCCACAAACCGCCTGCGATAAACACGACGCCGATAAGGAAAACGAGCGTCATCACGCCGAGCGCGAGGAGCGTCGCGCCCATCAGATAACCGACCGTCGTCGGGATGCTGTAGACGGCGCGCGTTTTGTCGTTGCGCAGTGCCAGCGCCTTGAACACGCCGTTCTTTTCGCGTCCGGCCAGCGTTACCACATCGCCGTCGCGGATATCCGGCACATCGGCTGGAGCGGGTGAAGGGAATCGAACCCTCACAACCAGCTTGGAAGGCTGGGGCTCTACCATTGAGCTACACCCGCGCGCGCCGCATTACGGAGTGGGGCTGGTTGGACGCGAAGTCAAGCGCCTCGCGTCACACCCACGGTCCTGCGGCGCCCGTCCCCCTCCCTTCACCGGCGGGGATCGGCTAGGCATCTTCGAAAGGAGACGCTCCATGCTCACTCTCGCCTTCGGCAAGTCGCAGCGGATTGAGGACGACCGGCTGATCACCGGGCGCGGCCAGTTCACCGACGACATCCAGCTGCCCGGCGAGGTTTACGCCGCAACGCTGCGCAGTCCCTACGGACACGCCAATATCCGCTCGGTCGATGCCGCAGGCGCGCGCGCCTATCCAGGCGTTCTCGGGGTCTGGACCGGGGCGGATATCGCCGACCGCCCCGCACTGCCCACTTTCAAGATGCTCGCGCCGATCGCGACGCCGCGCCACCTGCTCGCAATCGACCGCGTGCGCTTCGTGGGCGAGGGTGTTGCTTTCGTGGTTGCCGAAACGCGCGAGGCGGCGCGCGCCGCAGCCGAAATGATCGAGGTCGACTATGAGGAACTGCCCGCGGTCGCAACGCTCGACGAGGCGATCGCGCCCGGAGCGCCTCAGCTGTGGGACGAAGCGCCGGGCAACATTCTCTTCACTTGGAACGCTGGCGACGCCGACACCGCGCGCGCTGCAATCGAGCGCGCGCACCATGTCACCCGCCTGCGCGTCGTCCAGAACCGCGTCGCGCCGGCTTCGATGGAGGTGCGGGCAGCCGTCGGTCATATCGACGAGACCGGCCGCGCGGTGCTCCACGCGGGCAGCCAGGGCGTCGTCGGCATGCGCCGCACCATCGCCAGCCTGCTCGGCCGCAAGCCCGACGATGTCCGCGTGATCACCAAGGATGTCGGCGGCGGGTTTGGGATGAAGAGCTTCACCTACCCCGAATATGCGCTGCTGCTGATCGCCGCCGAGAAGCTGGGCCGCCCGGTCAAATGGACCGGCGGGCGCTCAGACGCCTTCCTTTCGGACACGCACGGCCGCGACATGGTCTCTGACTGCGCGATGGGTTTCGATGCCGACGGCAACATCGTGGGGCTGGTTGTCGAGAGCTGGGCCAATATGGGCGCACACCAGTCCGAGTTCGGACCAGGCGTCCAGACTTATGCGGGCGGGCGGATGCTGGGCGGAGTCTACCGCTGCCGCGCGATTCACAACCGCGTGCACAATGTCGCGACCAATACCACGCCCGTCGACGCCTATCGCGGCGCCGGGCGGCCCGAGGCGACCTATCTACTGGAACGACTGATGGATGCCGCTGCGCGCGAGCTGGGCATCGCCCCCGACGAGCTGCGCCGCAAGAACCTGCTGCGCCCTGACGAGCTGCCGTTCGACAACGGCCTGGGCCTCACCTTCGATCTGGGCGACTTCCCCGCGCTACTCGATCGCGCGCTGAGCGATGCTGACTGGGCGGGCTTCCCCGCGCGCCGCGCCACCGCGGAGGCGACGGGCCTGCGTTATGGCCGCGGCATCGGATTCTATGTTGAGATCTGCGGCTTTGCCGGGACGGAGGAAGTGGCCGACGTCCGCGTGTTGGCCGACGGCACCATCGAAGCCGCGATCGGCACGCAGGCAAACGGCCAAGGGCATGAGACCGCGTTCGCGCGCATCATCGCGCAGCGGCTGGAGGTGCCGGTCAGCCAGATCCGCATCGTCCAGGGCGACACCGACCGCCTGGACGAAGGCGCCGGCACTGGCGGCAGCCGGTCGCTGCAATGGGGCGGCGGCGCGGCCGCGGTCGCTGCGGGGGAAACGCTCGAGCGCGCTAAAGCCGTCGCGACGCAGCTGCTCGGTGGCAGCGCCACCTACGCGGCCGGCGTGTTCCGCGCCGAGGGCACCAACCGCACCGCAAGCTGGGCCGAGCTTGCCGCCGCGCGTCCGGGTGCGCTCGATGGCCGGTCCAAGTTCCGCACCGACAAGCCCGCGCCGGTCTACCCGAACGGCTGCCACATCGCCGAAGTCGCGGTCGATCCCTCGACAGGCAAGGTTTCGGTCGAACGCTACACGATCGTCGACGATTTCGGCACGCTGATGAATCCCGAGCTGGTGGTGGGCCAAGTGCATGGTGGCGTCGCGCAGGGGCTGGGTCAGGTGCTGCTGGAAAACCTAGTCTATGGCGAGGGCGCGCAGCTGCTGACGGGCAGCTTCATGGACTACGGCATCCCGCGCGCCGATGACATGCCGAGCGCCATCGGCTTCGACTCGCTTCCCGTCCCCAACCCCAACAACCCGCTGGGCGTGAAGGGGTGCGGCGAGGCGGGTACGATCGGCGGCATGCCATCGATCATGAACGCCATCATCGACGCGATCGGCGGCCAGCAGATCGAAATGCCGGCAACGCCCGAAAAGCTGTGGCGCGCCTGCGGCGGCGGGATGCGCGAAGCGGCCTGAGGCTGGCGGCGCAGCGGCTGTGCCATCCTCGCCCCCGCGCCGTTCCAGTCCGCCGCGCCAAACCCTAAATCGGCCCCAATCTCACCCTCCGGAGATTGCCCCGATGCGCTACCTGCACACGATGGTCCGCGTGACCGATCTCGATGAAAGCCTGCGATTCTACCGCCTGCTGGGGCTGGAGGAAGTCAGGCGCATGGAGAACGAAGCGGGGCGCTACACGCTCGTCTTCCTCGCAGCGCCCGGTGACAAGGACCGCAGCGCCGCCGAGCGCGCGCCGGAAGTTGAACTAACGTACAACTGGGATCCGGAGATCTATTCGGGCGGCCGCAACTTCGGTCATCTTGCCTACGCGGTCGACGATATCTACGCTGCGTGTGAGCGGCTGCACGACGGCGGCGTCACCATCAACCGTCCGCCGCGCGACGGGCGCATGGCGTTCGTGCGCTCGCCTGACGGCATCTCGGTCGAGCTGCTGCAGGCGGGCGGAGCCAAGCCGCCGCGGGAGCCGTGGGCGTCGATGCCCAACACCGGCGCGTGGTAGGCTAGAAGCGCGGGGAGCGCCGCTCGCGGAAGGCGGCGATGCCCTCGGCGAAGTCCGGCCCGTCGAACGCCGCTTCAAACGCGGCGATCGACTGCGCGTCATCGTCGGTAGCCGAATCGAGCACGCGGCGGACGCTGAGCTTGTTGGCGCGGTGGCTGTAAGGCGAGCCGGCGGCGACGGCGTTGATCAGGGCGGCCGCGCTGTCGGCGATTTCGTCCACAAGCCCAATGCGCAGCGCCTCGGCGGAGTCGATGAATGCGCCTGTATACAGGATGCGCTTGGCCTGCGCGGGGCCGACGAGGTCGACGAGCAGCTTCACGTCGTGGAGCGGGTAGGCTAGGCCGAGGCGCGCGGGGGTGATGCCGAAGCGTGCGCGTGGAGTGGCTACGCGCAGGTCGCAGGCGATCGCGAGACCGCAGCCGCCGCCGATGCAATCGCCGTCGATCTCGGCGATCGTAGGCTTGGCTGCGCGCGTGACGGCCAACTGCGCGGCGCGGATCGCCTGCCGGTTGGCGCTGCGCCAGGCGGGGTCGGCAGCGTTGGCGTCGAGCTCGGCGATGTCGGCTCCGGCGGCGAACACGCCCGGCTCGGCCGAGGCGAGCACCACCACGCGCACCGCTGCGTCCGCCTCGGCCGCGGCGACGATTGGGGGTATCGCCTCCCACATGGCCTGAGTCAGCGCGTTGCGCTTGGATGCGCGATCGATCAGCAGCCGCGCGGTCGCATCGTGGGTTTCCAGCCGAATCATGGTGCCCCGCTGCCGTGCGCGACGCTGGACCGCAATAGGCGATCCACTATGGTTCGCCGATGGGGTTAGTGGTGGACCAAGTTCGGGTGACGCGCGTTCGCGCGGATGGGTCCGCGCGGGCATGGGTCGTGCCGCTGCGGCTGGCGCTTGCGGCGGCGCTGGGCGCGTTCGCAGGGTCGCTGATTCTGTCGGGCACGCTGCTCGCGGTGCTGACGCCAGCGCTGGCGCTGCAATATGGCTGGACCGATCGATCGGTTCTGTTTGCGCTGCCGCCGCTGCTTGGCGGCGTGGCGCTGGGCGGGCTGGTGGCGGGACGGTTCGCCGACCGTCATGGCACGCGCTGGCTCGGCCTGCTGAGCGGCGCGGGCATCGCGGCCGGAGGGATTGCGATCTCGTTTGCGGATACGCTCAATCAGTGGGTGGCGGCGTGGGGGCTGGCAGGGCTGCTCGGCTCCGGCGCGGCGCCGTTCGTCTGGGCGCAGCCGATCGTCACCGCTGGCGCGCGGCGGACTGGGCTGCTGCTCGGCGCAGGCGCTGCGGGCGCGGCGGTCCCCGCCACGTTTGTGACAGCGGAACTGGGCACGCTGCTCAATGCGCATGACTGGCGCTGGGTGGCGCGGATCGTCGGGGTGGGCGCAGGACTGGCGGTCGCAGTGGCTGCGCTGCTGCTGCCGAAGGTGGAGCGCTCGCAAACCGCCGAATGGCTTGGCACTGCGCTGCGCAGGATCGCTGAGACGCGCGCCTTCTGGCTGGTGCTCGCGGCCTCGCTGCCGGTGACGGTGGCGCTGGGCATCCTGCTGAGCGCGTTCGGCCCAATCCTGATCGAGCGCGGGCTGGAGCCGTATGAGACAGGCACGTATCTCGAAGTCGCGGCGGCTTCGACGGTCGTCGGGCGGCTATTCGCAGGCTGGCTCGCCGACCGTATCTGGCTGCCCGCGGCGGGGGTGCTGCTGACAGCGCCTGCGATGCTCGTGGGCCTGGTGCTTGCGCGTGGCACGCCGCCGCCCGCAGCCGGGATCGTCGTGCTGGCAGCTGCGCTGGGGTTGGCCGCGGGATCGGGCCTGGTGCTCGGATCGATGCTCCTGGCGCAATATGTCGGGCCGCAGCGCTTCGGGCTGGCGGCGGCGCTGTTATTCGGCGCACAGCTGGCGGGCGGGCTGCTGCCACCTGCGCTCGTCGCCGGCGCAGCGGCGACGAGGGCAGAGCTTGGCGCGTTCGTTGCCGAACATGCAGCAGTGTTTCTGCTCGCGCCGATGCTGCTGATCTTCGTGGGGCCTAAACTCGACGGCAGTGGCGGCGCGCCCAAGCGCCGCCGCAAGCGCTAGCGCCGTTTACTGACCGACAGCTGGGAGAGCGGGTGCGCGCCCTGCTCGTTGTCCGCCCAGCCATCGACCGCTTGCGATACAAGGTGCCAGCGCGCGGTAGAGATGAGCGGGATGACCGGCACACGTTCCAGCAGCAGCCGCTCGGCGAGCGAGCGCTGCGCCAGGTCGCCGGTCGCAGCGGCGCGGTCGAGCGCGGCGTCGGCATCGGGGCTGCAGCGCCACGCCTCGACGCGGGTGCAGCGCAGCGCGTTGAGGAACCACTCGGGCGAAGGCACGGGCGCAATCCGCTCGACGACTGCGAGCTGGAAGCGGCGCTTGGCGACGAACGCCTCGTGCATCGGCTCGGAGCGCAGCCGGGCGCGGACGACGATCCCCAGCGGCTCCCAGCTCTCCGCCAGCGCCTGCACGATCGCGGTAAACTCGCTGCTGTCGGGCGCTTCGACCGTCAACGTCAGCGGCTGTCCGCGCGAGACTCCGGCAGCGGCTGCAAGGCTCTGAGCTTCCGTCAGCCGCGCATCGGGCGGCGTCGCGGTCCACGGCGGCACCTCCCCTTGCCCCATCGATCGGCGCTGCGGGATCAGCGAGAGTTGCGCTCCGATGGCAGCTACCGCGAACAGCGACTGGGCGATGGTGGGGCGGTCGATCGCCATGCTCATTGCCTGGCGCAGCCGCGGATCTACCAGCGCACCGGCGTCGGCGCCGAACTCGATTCCCACATAGCCGAGCGCTGGCTCCACATGCAGTGTGCCGGCGCGTGCGCCGGCCTGCTGCACGGCAACCAGCCCGCCGAGCGCTGCGCCAGTCACCACATCGGCCTTGCCGCTCTTGAAGGCGGCGATCGCCGCATCGGTATCCATCGGCTGTAGCAGCACGCGGCTAAGCTTCTGGGTCCTCGCGGCGAACCACGCCGGGTTGGCGCGGAGACGGACGGTGCGCGTCGGATCGGCGTCCATCACCCGCAGGAACGGTCCGGTAACGGCGCGTTTGCCGGTGTCGATCGTCATTGCCGGATGCGCCAGCAGCGCGAGCAGCGGCGGGTAGGGCCGGTTGAGCCGGATCTCGACCACCTCGGGCGCGGGCGACGCGACGGCTTCGACCGCATCGAACATCGGCGCGAGCGGGCTGCGGCCGCGCTCGTCCTGGTCCATCAGCCGATCAAGCGCCTTGGCCGCATCGTCTGCGGTCAGGCGCGCGCCATCGGACCAGCGCGCGGTCTTCCGCAATCGGAACACATATTGCAGGCCGTCGGGGCTGATCGCCCAGCTGCGCGCAGCCGCGCCCGCGACCTGGCCTGATCGGTCGAAGCTCAACAGGCCCGACTGGATCGAACCACGCTCCAGGCGGGCGTAGGTGCGGATCGGGTTGATCGGCGTTTCGGCCGGCTGAACCACGGCGACCGTCAACGCCGCCCGGCCTTCGCTGCCCTCCCGGCTGCACGCCGCGAGCAGCACCGCAGCGGCTCCAATGACGAACCGGCGCCATGCCATAGATCCCGACTTAGCGCCAAAGCGCGCCGTCTGCCACCGCCGCGCCGTCAGCCGAACAGCTGCATTTCTAACGCACATCTGACGCTGCCCGGCCGGAGCGCTGACGCCACCGGGCGTAGCTAGCTCGTGTGCCCGGCGGAACGGTCCGACGGGCGGACTTGAAGGAGACCACCGATGAGCCGCCTCACCTCCATGCTGTCGATCGTCCTAACGCTCATCTCTGGCAGCGTCACGCTCGGTGCCGCGCTGGATTTCGGCGCGACGGCGGCCACCGCCGTCACGCTGAGCGCCTAAGTGCAGCCGCCGCGATGCGAACCGCAGCCATGCCCCGCGCCCGCCTCGGCCTCATCGGCATCGCGCTGGTGACCGGCCTCACCGCCCTCGCAGCCGAGCCGCAGAGCGCGCCCGAAACGCCCGCAGTCGGCCGGCGCTTCGTTGCGACCCTCGGCCACTTCGACCGGGCACTGAGCTGCGCACTCACGCCCGCCGGTGGCGAACGCGGGCATTGCCAAGCGGACTGACGCGGGCTCACGGCTGGCAGATGACGCCACCGACGGTCGGCTCGCGGCAACCGGTCGTCTCGGGGAAGGTGATCGGGCGGTCCGTCACGCGGCGGATGGCGAAATAGGCGAAAGCTTCCGCTTCCAGCGCATCGCCGTTCCAGCCGACCGCCTCGACGGGCTCGATCGCCACGCCCGTTCGTTCGGCCAGCTCCCGCATCAGCGATGCATTGAGGCGCCCTCCGCCCGTCACCAGCAAGCGCCGCGGACGGCGCGGGCAGAGGTCCAGCCCGAGGCGCACCGCCTCCGCCGAGAACGCCGTCAGGGTCGCCGCTCCGTCCTCGGCGCTTAGGCCGGTTACCGGATCGAGGCTCCACTCATTACGGTCCAGCGACTTGGGCGCGGGCCGCGCGAAATACGGATGCGCCGACAGCGTAGCCAGCGCATCCCCGTCCACCCTCCCTCGCGCTGCGAGCGCGCCGCCCTCGTCCCAGCGCGCACCGCTCGTCCGCTGCACCCAGTCGTCGATCAGCGCATTGGCCGGTCCAGTATCGAAGCTCAGCCAGTCGCCCAGATTTGCACCAAGCCAGGTGATGTTGCCCACCCCGCCGAGGTTGAGGATGGCGACGTCGCCGCCAGCCATCTCGCCCAGCTTGGCGCGGTGGAAGACCGGCAGCAGCGGCGCCCCCTGCCCGCCTGCGTCCATGTCGGCACGGCGGAAATCATGGACCGTTGTCACGCCAGCGCTCCGGGCCAGCGCGCACCCGTCTCCAAGCTGCCATGTCCAGCCGAGGTCCGGACGGTGCATGATCGTCTGGCCGTGAAAGCCGATCAGCTCGGGCCGCTCTCTCGCATCCGCCAGCAGCGCGCGCACAGCAGCGGCGTGGACCGCGGTCACGTCTGCCTCCAGCGCGCGGATTTCGGCGTCCGGCTCGGGCCGCTCGAGCCCACGCGCCCAAGCCATTGCCGCGCGCAGGCGGTCGCGCAGGCTCTGCGGATAGGGCGTGTAGCGGAAGGCGATCAGCCGCGAGTGCGCGCCGCCATCGGTTTCGGTCAGCGCAGCATCGACTCCGTCCATCGAGGTCCCGCTCATCAGCCCCACCACCAGCCAGTTCCGCAACATCCCTCCACCTGCTAGCCCAGAACCCATGCGGTCCGAACTCATGACTGTGCTGCAATCGCGCGGCTATATCCACCAGTGCACCGACGCGGAGCGGCTCGACGCGCTCGCAGCGGCGGAGGCGGTCACCGGTTATATCGGCTTCGATCTTACCGCGCCGTCGCTCCACGTCGGCAATCTGGTTTCGGTGATGCTGCTGCGGCGACTGCAACAGACGGGGCATCGGCCGATCGTGCTGCTGGGCGGCGGCACGACCATGATCGGAGACCCCAGCGGCAAGGACGAGGCGCGCCAGCTGCTTACGCCAGGGGTGATCGCAGCCAACAAGGCGAGCATCGCCCGCGTGTTCAGCCGGTTCATCGACCTTGATCGAGCGATCGTCGTCGACAATGCCGACTGGCTGGCGGGGCTGCAGTATATCCCGTTCCTGCGCGAGGTCGGCGCGCATTTCAGCGTCAACCGGATGCTGAGCTTCGACAGCGTCCGCCTGCGACTGGAGCGCGAGCAGCCGCTGAGTTTCTTGGAGTTCAATTACATGATCCTCCAAGCCTATGACTTCCTGGAGCTTGGCCGCCGCCACGGATGCCGCCTGCAGATGGGCGGCAGCGACCAGTGGGGGAATATCGTCAACGGGGTGGAGCTCAGCCGCCGCATCGACGCGCGCGAGCTATTCGGTCTGACGACGCCGCTGATCACGACGGCGGATGGCGCGAAGATGGGCAAGACCGCAGCGGGGGCAATGTGGCTCGCCGCCGAGATGCTCAGCCCGTACGACTATTGGCAGTTCTGGCGGAACACGCACGACGCTGACGTCGGCCGTTTCCTGCGGCTGTTCACCGATGTGCCGCTCGACGAGATTGCGCGGCTGGAGGCGCTGGCGGGCGCCGAGGTCAACGCGGCCAAAAAGGCGCTGGCCGATGCTGCGACTGCGCTGGCGCATGGACCGGACGCTGCGGCCGAGGCGGCCGACACCGCGCGGCGCACGTTCGAGGAGGGCGCGGGCGGTACGGCGCTGCCGACACTCGCGGTCACGGACGCGATCGGCGTTATCGATGCGCTGATCGGGCTGGGGCTGGCGGCAAGCCGCAACGAGGCGCGGCGGCTGATCGCGCAGGGCGGGGTGCGCGCAGGGAGCGATCTGGTCAGCGATCCGTCGGCAACGCTCGCCGTCGGCGCCGAGCCGGTCCGCCTCAGCGCGGGACGCAAGCGGCACGGCCAGCTGGTCCGCGCATCGGGCTGAGCCAGCGCCGGCTACGTGCGCGTCCTAGCGCTGGGGTTCCGGTTCGGCCCGGGCGGGCTTCGCCGGCGGTTTTGCGGGTGCCACCGGCGCCGTCTTCGTATCCATCTTGGGCGCGACGCCCAAGACCGACAGCGTCTCGCCGGGCGCACTCCGGCTCGGCGCGGCGCCCGAGCGCATGCCGGAGGAAGAGACGAACACGATCCCGAGGATCGCACCAAGTCCGATGAGGCCGAGCCGCAGCCGCTCCATGATCCTTCGGTCGTCAGTTAGTGTGCCTGCCGCCACGCTGCTGCTCCGCGTCTGTCACAACGCGGCACCGCATCGAAAGCCACTTCGATTTACGGTGTTTGTGGCACGAAGTCCACAATAGGCCGCTGGGCGCAAACGAACGGGCGGCCCGTCGCCGGGCCGCCCGCCATCAGTTGGCGCTACCGAGCGGCGCTCAGTCGCGACGCGCGCGGCGGCGCAGCGCAGCCGCGCCGACGACGCCCATGCCGAACAGCGCAAACGCAGCCGGCTCCGGCGTACGGACGAGCAGCAGCAGCTGGCCGCCTTCATAGAGCGGCTAGCCGAGGGCATAGTGCGCTTGTACGTCGGCGAGGAAGAAGCTGTTGCGGCCACCCGCATCCAGCAGCGAGCCGCGGAACAGCTTCGTCACCTCGACGATGCCCGAGCTTTCCTCGTCCTGGTTGAAGGGCGCGGTGGGCGCAAGCGCGCCAGAGCCGAAACCGCCGAGCGTGCCAAACCGGCGCGGATCATGCTGAAACGCTTGGGCGATCGTTCCGGTCGTTGGATCATAGGCGAAAATGTGGGCGTTGTAGCGCTGATTGCCCGGATCCTCCTGGATGTAGACCTTGCCGTCCTCACCGACCGCGATGTTGTCCATCATCTGCAGGTCCTCGGTGTCATCGAGCAGCATCTCGATCGTGCCGCCCGCAGTGGGGTTGGCGATGTCCGTGAAGCGGACGCGCCACAGCCGTGAACGGCCCACCTGCGCGCCCTGACCGGTTTTGACCGAATCAAATTGATCGGTCGTCACGAAATAGCCGACGCTGGGGTTGTTCGGATCCCAGGCGAAGTCTTCCGGACGCTGGAAGCCGGTTAGCGCGCTGGCGTTCGCGGTCAGCGTGAAGCTGGACGACTGCTTAACGAGCGAGCCCGAGTTGATCGCACCCGCGCCGGGCAGGCCGCCGCTCCGGCTTTCGGCATTCGCGCCGGAGCCGATCTGCAGGAAGTAGCGCGTGCCGTTCGTGAGGCCGGCCGCCTCGATCGGGTTCGCGCTGCTTGTCTTGGTGCCAACGTAGAACTGGATGCGGCCGTTGGCTCCGTCCTCGGTGCCGGCGACGAGCGTGATGTTGCCGGTGCCGCCGTTGGCGACCCGATTTTCCCACGACGCGGTGCCGAGCGCGGGCAACTGATATCCGCGATTGTCGCCCGGCGCTGCGCCCGGAACCCACGCAAAGGCGCGGCCCGTCGAGCCCGATTCCTAGCCGTTCAGGAAGATGCGGCCGTTATAGCCGAGGCCCGTCGCGGCATTGTAGAAGGCCGAGACCGGCGCGAGATCGGCCGAGCACAGCCGCGAGAGCACGTCCGAGCCGCTGTAGCTGAACTGGCCGAGATTATTGATGAACGGCGCACCATGTGTCACCGCCAGCGTATCCCGGTCGACGGTCCACTGCGACACGAATGCACCGCGAGTGCCGCCATTTTGCCAGCTGTTGCCGGTGCCGCCGCCGATTTCGTGGTTGACAAGCACCGTAATCGTGCTGTCGCCGTTCGAATAGGCGCCGATACCGTCCGGAATGCCAGTGAACTGATGGCCCGTCGCCGCATTGTTGGCGCGGTCGCCGACCGTCAGGATCGAGTAGCTCTTCCAGCCATTCGTAGTGGGGACGAGGTAGGGCGTCGCCGACGAGTTCGGGCCCTGGATGGTGACCGGGCCGGCGACGGCCGCTGTCGTGGCGAGCGCGGCAAGCGCCACGCCGAGCGTGAAGTACGAGCGCATGTGTTCGGTGTCCCCGATCATGAACCGCCCCCAGGACGGCTCAGGACCCATGGTGCAGACTCATTACCTTAAAATTACGGTGTTGTGAGCTATTTACGGCGATCGCTCGTCGCCGCTTCAGGCTTTCGCCAGGACCGCCGCAATCAGCGCAATGCGGTCGACCTCGGCGTAGGCGGAACGCTCAAGCTCTTCGCCAAAGATGTCAGGATCGAGCTCGCAATAGCTCAGATCGCACCCGCTTTCGCGTGCGGCTTCCGCGAGTCGCGCGTGAAACGGATCATCGCCGTGGACAATGGGTGAACCGGAATAGAGGATCAGCCGCCCGCGCGGTGCGAGCCGCTCCATCCCCGCCCGGCTGAGCGCGAGCGGCAACGCGGTGCCGAGCTCGCCGCCGCCGTTGCGGTAGGCGCGCTCGTGCTCGTCGGCGATGAACGGCGGGTTCAGCAGCACCAGGTCGAACGCGCCATCGATCCCGTCAGCCCCGCTGGTCTCAACCGTCCGCGCGGATAGCCCGGCGGCGAGGGAGTTCGCCTGCGCCAGATGCAGCGCGCGCGGATTGACGTCGGTCAGCACCAGCTCGGCGCCCCGCGCGTGGAACACGGCAGTGATGCCGCCCACGCCCGCACCCGCACCGATATCGAGGACGCGGCTCGGTGGCGGCGCGCGCTGCAGTTCGGACAGGATCAGGCGCGCGAAGCGGTAGCTGTCGGGGCCGAAGAACACGCTGTCTGGCGCGGTCGTCGGCCACGCGCTGTGCAGGAACAGCGCGCCGCCAAGGCTCGACGCGCGCAGCGTCGATGCGACCCCGCCGTCGCGGTGGACGAGCGCGCCCGCAGCCTCGGCCGCCGTCCGCACGGCCGCGGGGATGCTGGCGGCATCGACCGCGCGGCTCCAGCCGAACAGGTCGGCCAGGCCGTGGCCCAGCCCGCGCCAGCGCGCCGCCACGCGGGCGTGGCTGGCGGGCGTGATCGTCGTGAATCGGTAATGCTCGGCGCGCAGCGCTTGGATAAGCGCAATGAGCGCGGCGGTGTCGGCATGCTGCATCGGATGCGCAACGCTCGCCCGGCGAGGGCGTTCAGCGCATCAGGCGGCGGTCGGCGGCCGGTAGTCCGCGAATTGCTCGCGCAGCGCCGTCTTCTGTATCTTGCCTGCCGCGGTGTGCGGAATCGAATCCACGAACACGACCGCATCGGGCATCCACCATTTGGCGATCTTGCCGTCGAGGAAGCGCAACACGTCGTCGCCCGTCACCTCCGATCCCGGCGCGCGGACGATGATCAGCAGCGGCCGCTCGTCCCATTTCGCATGGCGGATGCCGATCACCGCGGCCTCGGCGACCCCCGGGCAGCCGACCGCCAGATTCTCGATATCGATCGAGCTGATCCACTCGCCGCCGGACTTGATGACGTCCTTCGACCGGTCGACGATCTGCATGAAGCCGTTTTCGTCGAGCGTCGAGACATCGCCCGTATCGAACCAGCCCTGAGCGTCGACCGCCGGCTGCTCGTGCCCTTCGTACCGCTCGATGATCCACGGCCCCCTGACCAGCAGCCGGCCGAACGTGGTGCCGTCGCGCGGTAGTTCGTGGCCATGGTCGTCGACGATCTTCATTTCCACCCCGAACGGTGGCCGGCCCTGCTTCATCTTGAGGCTCAGCTTGTCCTCGTAGGGCAGCTGGGCAGTCACGGGCGTCATCCGGCAGATCGTGCCCATGGGGCTCATCTCGGTCATCCCCCAGCTGTGGAGGACGGTCAGCCCGTATTCGCGCTCGAACACGTCGATCATCGACCGCGGCGCGGCCGCACCGCCGATCACCAGGGTTTTCAACGGCCCCAGATCGAGACCGGTCGCGCGCAGATAGTGCAGCAGCCCCAGCCACACGGTCGGCACGCCCGCAGTCAGCGTCACGCCGTTCTCGACGATCAGCCGATGGATCGTCGCCGGATCGAACGCCGCGCCGTTCAGCACTAGGCCCGATCCGGACATGGCGGTGTTGAACGGGACTCCCCAGCCGTTCGCATGGAACATCGGCACGATCGGCAGAACGACGTCCTCGGCGCTGCCGCCAAGCGCATCGGCGGACGAGCCGACAAGCGCGTGCAGCATGTTCGACCGGTGGGTGTAAATGACGCCCTTCGGCAGCCCGGTCGTGCCGCTGGTGTAGCAGAGGCCGGCAGGCTCGCGCTCGTCGAGATCGGCCCAGACGAAGCTGCCATCCTCGGCGGCGATCAGCTCTTCGTAACAGAGCAGGTTCGGCAGTGTCGTCGCGGGCGGCATGTGCGCCGGACCGGTCATCAGCACATAATGCTCGACGGTCGTCAGCGCGGGGGCGAGCTTTTCCACCAGCGGCAAGAGATTAGAATCGAACATCAGCACGCGATCGCGCGCATGGTTGGCGATGTAGACTTGCTGATCGGGGAACAGCCGCGGGTTGATCGTGTGCGCAACCGCGCCCATCCCCATCGTCGCGTACCACTGCTCCACGTGGCGATGCGTGTTCCACGCGATCGTCGCGACACGGTCGCCCCGGCCGATGCCCAGCCGCGTCAGCGCCTGCGCAAGCTGCTTCGATCGGCGGTGGATCGCGGCCCAGGTTGAACGCTCGATGCCGCCGTCGACGCTATTGGTGACGATCGCCCGGTTGGGATGGTAGGTCGCCGCATGGTCGATGATCTTCCACACGAGCAGCGGCCAGTCCTGCATGGCGCCGAGCATCGATCCTCCCGCAAGGCCTTCAGGCCCGTTCTGTGCGCCGACGGTGCCGAACCCTTGTGCCAAGTTCAAGCGCAAAGGCCGGAATGCGCCGAGGGCGGCACTGGCGCAGATCGAAGAGGCCACGACGGAGGATCGGCGATGCTCGACGAAGCGCTGTGCTATGAACAGATGGCGGCGCGCGACCGCTCGGCGGACGGGCTGTTCGTGGCCGCGGTCATCACGACGGGCGTGTTCTGCCGCCCCGGCTGCCCCGCGCGCACGCCGCTGCGCCGCAACGTGCGCTTCTACGCGACCGCGGGCGAGGCGATGCGCGATGGCTTCCGCGCCTGCAGCCGCTGCCGTCCGCTGGCGGCGCTGCCCGACATCGGGCTGGCAACGGTCGAGGCAGTCTGCCGCATGATCGAAGCCGACCCGGCCGAGGCGATCGACCTGGCGACGCTCGCAGCGCGCGCAGGCTATAGCCCGTGGCACTTGCAGCGGCGCTTCACCGCGATCGTTGGTGTGTCGCCGCGCGATTATCATGCCGCGCTGCGCAGACGGCTCTACCGGCGCGAGCTGCGGAGCGGGCCGAGCGCGACGGCGGCGCTCTACGCGGCGGGCTATGGCTCAACCAGCCGCGTCGGCGGGGCTGCCAACCCGCTGGGCGGAGTCACTCCATCGGCATACGCGCGCGGCGGGGCTGGGGTGGAGCTCAGTTACCTCACCATCGCAACGCGCTTCGGCTCGGTGTTGGTCGCAGCGAGCGACAAGGGCGTCGCGTTCGTGGCGTTCGGGCCGGAGGAGCAGACCTTGCCCGAACTCGCCGCCGATTTCCCGCGCGCATCGCTGCGGCGCGCCGAGGCCGATGACGCTGCGGTCGCGGCATGGGCGGAGGCGATCGGAGCCTATCTCAACGGCCATCGGCCCGATCCACGCCTGCCGCTCGACATCCAGGGCACCGCCTTCCAGCAACTGGTGTGGCGCTTCCTGCGATCGATCCCCGCGGGCGAGACTCGGACCTATACCGAAGTCGCCGCCGCCGTCGGCCGCCCCGCAGCGGTGCGCGCGGCAGCGTCGGCGTGCGGCGCGAACCGCGTGTCGCTGCAGATCCCCTGCCACCGCGTGATCCGAGCGGACGGTGCCCTGGGCGGCTACCGGTGGGGGCTGAACGTGAAGCGCGCGCTCTTGGCCGCCGAGGGCGCGCGGCTGGGGTCGCCGTAGCGGCTGGCTTCTAGACCTCCGCCAGCGCCCGCACCGCCGCAGGCTCCGCCGCCAGCCGCTCCAGCTCCGCGCGCAGCGCGGCGCCCTCCTCGTCGGCGAGCGCCGCGGCCGCGAGCGCGCGCAGCCGCTCCGCCCCGTCCGAGCGCGCCGCCAGTCCCGGCAGCACGCCCATGATCGCAGCGAACTTCGCGAGCCCGCGCGCGTGGGTATCGCTATAGCCCTTCACCAAGCGCTGCAGCCGCAGCACCTCCACGCCCAGCGCGTAATCGGTGCGCGCGGCATTGACGGCGCTTTCCAGCCAGGCGGTGATGCGCGCCTGTTCCTCGGCATAACGCAGCGTGCGCGGTCGCCAGCGGCGCAGGCGCGCAAGGCCCCACATCAGCAGGAAGCCCGGCAGCCGCGTGGTGGTGACTGTGCGCCCGCCGGTCAGCGCGCCCGCCCAGCGCCGCGCGCGCGCCGATCCGCGCACGCGTCGCCCGAGACCCGCTGGGAGCAGATCGCACAGCTCGTCGAAGCGCGGGCTGAGATACTCGCTGACTTGCACGACCTGTCCGTCCCTGGCGCGGGCCTCGGCGGCGATGCGGTCGAAGCGGCCGGCGCGAGTCTTGAGGTCGGCGACGCGCACCACGTCCTCGTAGGCCATCCACAGCGCGAGGTGCCGCGCGGCCGCCGCGGTCAGCGCGAAGTCCTCGGCCGCGCCGCCAAGTTCGGAGTCGGCGCGCGCGACCGCGTCGAGCCGCTCGCGGTAGAGCCGTGCGTAGGTCGCGTCGCTGTGATCGCGCAACCGCTCGTCCCCAAGGCGCGCCAGTGACTGAGCGGGTGGCGGCACGTGCGCGCCCGGCGCCCCGGCGGTGTCGGGAACGTCGATGCCAGACGCGACATTGCACGCGGCGGCGAATGCAGCGAGGCTGCGCTCGACCCCCTTCCCGCCGCGCCGGATCGCGCCTTCGAACGCCATGCGGTCGAACGGCAGCGCGCCCGATCCGGCGAGCGCACCGAACAAAGTCGCTGAGATTACGCTACGCTCCGCATCGGCCAGCGCTGCGAGATCGGCGAGCACCAGCCGCTTCGACGACCGCTCCGCCGCCTCGATCACGCGCGCCGCCGACAGCCGCCCGTCACCCGGCGCCGACTTCTCCGCGATTGCAAACACCCGGTGCGAAGAGGCGATGAGCGTCGTCCGACCGGGCGTCACCAGTCCGCGCGCGATCGCCCGGCCGGCCTCCATCAGCTCGGCCGCCAGCACCACGTCGACGTCGCCCGGAGAGGGCATCAGCGCCATCACCGGGGCGGGGCCGGGCGGCGCGATTTCAAGATAATAGACCGTCGCGCCCGTGCGTTGCGCGACACCCGGCACGCTCGTCGCCTGTGCGGTCCAACCCGCGTTTTCGGCCATTTCGACGATCCAGTCGGCCAGCACCCCCCCGCCCTGCCCGCCGAGCGCGTGGATGGAGATGCGCAGAACCAACCCCTCTCCCCTGTGCAGTGCGCCCGTCCCGCTGCCCTGAAGCGAGGACTCGCTCACGTCGCCACCCGATTCAGCCGCCGCGCGCCGCTCCAGCGCTGGAGCGCGCCGATGACGCCGCGCTCCAGCTGCGCGCGCGCACGGTCCCAGCGCGTCGGGTTGTGGACCACGTCGGTGCGATAGAAGCTCGGGCACAGCACCGCCGCGTGCGCGACGCCGCCGCACACGCCGCAGCCGACGCAGCCCTGATCGACCTGCGCGACCGGATCCTCGCGCAGCGGGTCGGGATTGGGCGCGATCGTCAGCGAAGGGCAGCCGGACAGCCGGATGCAGCTGTGATCGCCGGTGCACACGTCCGGGTCGACTCCGAAACGCGAGCGGACGCGGCGCTTGCCGGCTTTCACCGCAGCCTCGAACTGCGGCCGCTCGCGGCGCTGGCGGTTGAGCATGCACTCGCTCTGCGCGATCACCACCTTCGGCCCGCGCTCCGGCGTGGTCATCGCTTCGCTCAACGCGGCTTTCACGCCCGCGATGTCGTAGGTGATCACACGGCGCACCCACTCCACCCCCACGCCGCGCACCGCCTTTTCGATCGGGTGATTGGTCGACCGCACGTCGTTATCGGCGCGGCTGGAGAGCAAATCCTGCCCGCCCGTTGCCGCCGAGTAGCTGTTATCGACGATCACCAGCACATTGTCGGTGCGATTGAACACCGCGTTTCCGACGCCGCTCGTCAGGCCGTTATGCCAGAAGCCGCCGTCGCCCATCACGCTGATCGTGCGTCGGGCACCCTTGGCATTCAGCGCCGACGCGCCCGCCCAGCCCAGGCCATAGCCCATCGTCGTGTTGCCGATGCTGAACGGCGGCAGGATCGAGAACAGATGGCAGCCAATGTCGCAGCTGACGTGAATCGGACCCAGCTCGCGCTGGAGAAGCTTCATCGCGGTGAAGATCGGGCGTTCGGGGCAGCCCGTGCAGAAACCCGCGGGCCGCTGCGGCAATTCGGCCATCGCCAGCGCCGGAGCGGGCGGCTGCGGGGCCGGAGAGTGGCCCGCTTCGAGCTTCAGCCACGCCTCGACGCCCGCGCGCACGACCGCGCCGGTATATTCGCCCGCCAGCGGGAGCGGCCCCTTCCCCGCCACCCGGCAGCCCGAACCCGCGCGCTGCAAGGCGGCGGCGATCGCGTCCTCCAGAAAGGCGGGCTGCCCCTCCTCGATGACCAGAACGGCGCGCTTATCCCCGCAAAAGTCCAGCAGTTCCGACTCGATCAGCGGGTAGGTAACGTTCAGGACATAGATCGGCAGGTCCGCGTTCCCGAACGGGTCCGAAAGGCCTGCCAGTTCCAGCGCCCGGATGAGCGTATTGTAGAGACCGCCCTGCACGATAACGCCGACGCCAGGCAGCGCTCCGGTGCCGCCGAAGCGCTCGTTCAGACCATGGCGCAACACGTAATCGACCGCGGCAGGCCATCGGCGCGCCACCTTCTCGACTTCGTGCAGGAAGTTGGCGGGTGGCAGCACGATGCGGTCGGGATCGCGGACGGGCGCGTTCTGCGCATCGGCCAGGCCGAACGCAGGCCGCAGATTGTCCCTGGCAACGAACGATCCGTGCAGATGGCAGGCGCGGATGCGCAGCTCCAGCATCACGGGTGTGTTGGACGCCTCGGACAAGGCGAAGCCGTGCTCCGCCATCTCGACGATCTTGGGCAGGTTGGGCCGCGGATCGAGCAGCCACATCTGCGATTTCATCGCGAAGGCATGGCTGCGCTCCTGCATGATGGAGCTGCCCTCGCCATAATCCTCTCCGACGATCACCAGCGCGCCGCCGGTCACGCCGCCGCTCGCGACATTCGCCAGCGCGTCGCTCGCCACATTGGTGCCGACGGTCGATTTCCACGTGACCGCACCGCGCAGCGGATAGTTGACGCTCGCCGCCAGCATCGCCGCGGCGGCCGCCTCGCTCGCCGACTGCTCGAAGCGGATGCCGAGTTCCTTCAAGAGCGGGTTGGCGTCGGCGAACACGTCCATCAGGTGGCTGATCGGCGCCCCCTGATAGCCGCCGACATAGCTGACGCCCGCTTGCAGCAGCGCCTTCGTCACCGCGAGAATGCCCTCGCCGCGGAACACCTCGCCCGCACCAAGACGCAACTGCTCCACCTCGCGGACGAACGATCGTTCCGCCATAATCCTCTCACCTCAACCAACCAGCCGGATGACTCGGTTTACGTGAAAAGTCAAACAACGCTCCTTTCCGACCCGGCCGCTGCCGGCTTTCGGCTGGAGCATTCGCCCTTCTACTGGCTGACGCGTGCGAGTGGCCGCTATTTATTGACGATGGAACGGCGGCTGAAGCGCATCGGGATGGACGTGCCCCGATGGCGCGTGCTGATGATCCTCGCCGAGACCGAGCCCGCAAGCATCAGCACCTTGAGCGAGCACGCGGTCATCAAACTTTCGACGATGACGCGCATCGTCGGCCGCATGGCGGAGGCGGGGCTGGTGACGACCCGAGCCAGCGCCGACGACGGCCGCGTGACCGAGGCGCGCATGACCGATGAAGGCCGTGCTGCGCTGGAGCGCGTGCGGCGCGAGGGCAGTGCAGTGTTTCGCAGCGTGTTCGGCGAAGCACCCGACGCCGAGATCGTTCAGCTGATCGGCCAGCTGCAGCGCATCACCGGAGCGCTGGCCGCGGCGAAAAGCGATCACGGCAGGTGATCGGCGCCAACCGCACCGGCGACTGACTTCGCGCAGCCACACGCCGGACACACCGCGCCGCGCGCGGGCCGGGTGGAGCATCGGGCATGGGCGTGGCGCAATCGCCGATCATGGGCGGCGGCGGCCTGAGTGTATCCGCCACGCAACGGTCCGCCCGGGACACAGCCGAGCCCGAGTTGACATGGTTGAATCTTCACGTGATCGTTGGAAGCGCAACGATACGGAAGGGAGCTGGTCGATGCGGTCAGGTCGAGCGGTGGGGATGGGGTTGATGCCGTTGCTGCTGGCAGGCGGCGCCGTGTTGGCGCAGCCCGCACAGCCAGACGAAACGCAGGCAGATCATCAGCAGAGCGAGGTAAGGACCGACGACTCGTTGCTGACGAACGAGATTGTCGTCACCGCGCAGCGCCGTGAGCAGAACCGGCAGAATGTGGGCATCACGCTCAATGTGTTCACCGGCGATCAACTGCGCGAGCTTGGCGTGCGCAACTCGACCGACGTGGCGGCGGTCACGCCCGGCGTATTCTTGTCGGGCAACATCGCTGGCCAGAATCAGCAGGTGACGATCCGCGGCGTTACGCAGAATGACTTCAACGACATCGTCGAGGCGCCGAATGCGACCTACCTGGACGAAGGCTATATCGCGATCGCGCAGGCGCAGACCTTCGCGCTGTTCGATATTCAACGCGTCGAGATCCTGAAGGGACCGCAGGGCACGCTGTTCGGCCGCAATGCGACGGGCGGCGCGGTGCAGTATGTTTCCAACAAGCCCAGCCTGACACGCACCGAAGGCTTCATCGATGTCGCGGGCAGCCTGTTCGATGTGCCGCGCAGCCGCGGCGGCGTGCGCCTGGAAGCAGCGTTGGGCACGCCGCTTTCGAATACGTTCGCGGTCCGCGGCGCGATCCTCTACAACCAGCGCGATCCGCTGCTGATCAACCTCTACCCGCGCGGAGCGGTCGGCGGTTTGCCGGGGCCGGGCGCTGGTGCGGGCAGCTATGACGACGACACGATCGCTGGCCGCTTCACAGCGCTGTGGGAGCCGACGAGATCGCTGCGGATGCGGCTGGCCTTCAACGGCGCCTCCACGCGGTTCGGGGTCGGGCCCTACCAGCAGAAGCCGACGATCAACGTGTTCAACGCTGCGGGCGAGCTCGTTGACACGCGCAATGTCGGCCCGAACGAGACGCGCGCATCGATCGGAGCCAACGGGCAGGATGCCGGATCGGACCTTGCCAATAGTGGCGTCTATGGCGCGCCGTTCGGCCGACCTCGGCCGGGCGGCGACTTCTTCGGCTATATCGATCCCGACGGCGACGGCTTCCTGACGAGCTATGACTTCGGGTTCAACAATATCGGCTCGGTCGATACGCTCGGCATCAACTTCAATTTCGCCTGGGATATCAGTCCCTCGACGACGCTGACCTCGATCACCGACTACAAGAAATACGACAAGCTGCTGTTCATCGACGTCGACGCCGGGCCGGGCAACCAGTCGGCCAACTACGCCGCCGTCGATGGCTACAGCATCACGCAGGAGCTGCGGCTGAACGGCAAGCTGACGGACTTCGAATGGACGGCCGGGCTCTATTATCTGCGCATCGACTCGCGTTCGAAGAACGGCCTCAAATTCCCGGTCGGTAGCGTTGTGCCGGGTGCGCCGTTCGACCTCGGTTCCGACGCGCGGCTGATCACCGACAGCTATTCGGCATTCGGGCAGATCGAATATCGTTTCGCACCGCGCTGGAACTTCATCCTCGGTGCACGCGTCATCCAGGAAGAAAAGAATTATAACTTCGCGCAGAACATCTACGGCACCCAGGACAGCCGCCACATCCATGTCGGTACGCCAACTCCGATCGGCCCGCTGCCGGGCGGGCGACCGTTCCTCGATCAGCGCGGCCAGACGCTGTGGGCTGGGAAGGTGCAGATCGAATACAAGCCCAACCGTGACCTCCTGCTGTTCGCTGGCGTCAATCGCGGCGTGAAGGCAGGCAGTTACAACGCCCAGCTCGCGGGTGGACTGCCAACTCCGCCAGCCTTCATCCCTTACGGCCCCGAGACGCTGCTGTCATACGAGGGCGGGTTCAAGTGGACGTTCCTTGATGGCCGCGGACGGCTCAACGCCAGCGGCTATTACTACGACTACAGCAACTACCAGTCATTCCTGTTCACCGGCGTGTCGGGCGTCGTCATCAACGCCAATGCGCGCACCTATGGCGGCGAAGCGGAGTTTGCGGTCTCGCCTTTGCGGGGATTGGATCTGGCGTTCAACGTTTCGGCGTTCGACGCGACGGTTCTGGACGTGCCGCTGCGCGTCGGCGGCCCGATCCGACGCGACGTCAAGCCGACCTATGCGCCTGAGCTGCAGACGAATTCGATCGTGCGCTATCAGTTCGATGCGCTGGGCGGGAGGATCGCGGTCGCCTTCGATGGTCAGACATCGAGCGGCTTCTACTATAATCTGCGCAACTTCTCGTCGGACCGCTTCGATCCGTTCCTGATCGCCAACTTCGGCCTGTCGTGGTCCAACGACCGGGTCCGCCTGGGATTCGACGTCAGGAACGCAACCGACGAGCGCGCCGGCGTTCAGGGCTTCAACCTCGCGGGCCTGTGCGGCTGCAACGAGGTGAGCTACCGCCTGCCCCGCCAGTTCATCCTGAGCGCGCGCTACACCTACTAGTGACAGAGGGTCGACGCGCTCAGGCGATGAGCGCGGGCCATTCGCGCGCGATGTGCTCGCCCGCGCGGAGCGTCAGCGCGTGGACCGTGAAGGTGGGGTTCGCCGCGCCGCCCGTCGGGAACAGGCCCGGCCCGGCCACGAACAGATTGGGATGGCCATGGACGCGGCCATAGTCATCGCAAACCGAGTCATTGGGCGTTCGGCCCATGACGGTGCCGCCCATCAGGTGCGCGCTGCCCTGCGGGCCGTGCCAGCTCTCCAACGCGCCGGCCGCCTTCATCACGCGCATCCCTTCGTCGCGCATCCGCTCCCACGCGCGCTGTGCGCCGGGGCGGTGCCTGTGGGTCAGCTGCGGGCGCGGCGGTTCGCCGGGCACAGGCGCGGCAGCGAGCGTCACGCGGTTTTCGGCATCGGGCAGAGCCTCGCCCATGCCGATCATGTTGGCCCCGCCGCGCGCCATCCTGGCAGTGAACGCCTTCAGCTCCGACCCGAACAGCTCCGCCCGAGCGCTGACCAGCCCCGCGAGATCGTTGGGCTTCATCGCGGGGGCGACGAGCCACTGGTGCCCGCCCACGAACCCGGGCTCGGCGTCCTTGCGGTAGCCGTCGTGGCCGATCAGCATCGCGCCCACCAGCCCCTCGTGCGGCGCGGTCGGTTCGTCGAACAGGCCGACGACCTGGATCAGCGAGTGCGTCATCAGATGGCGTCCGGCCAGCGGCCCGCCGAGCCCGCTCGCCAGCAGCAGCGCGGCGTTGTGTGGCACGCTCGCGGACAGCACGACCAGCTGTGCGCCAATGAACCGCGGCTCGCGCCCACCGACCGCGACGCCCTCGATGCGACCGCCCGGACCCGGCGCGAGGCGCACCGCCGGGGCCTTCGCCTCGATGGTCACGCCGGCCGCCTCGCAGCGTGGCAGCCACACGGTCTGCGGGTTGGCGAGTGCTCCGGTCGGGCAGCCCGCGTCGCACCAGCCGTCATAGATGCACGGCGGGCGGCCCTGATACTCAACCGAGGTGATCGCCATCGGCGCGGGGGCGAGCCGCAGGCCTAAGCTGTCGAACCCGCGCTTCAGCACGCGCGCCTGAGCATTGAGCGGATGCGGCGGCATCGGGTAGGGATCGGCCGGCGGCCGCCATCTCTCGGCAGCTGCGTCTCCAGCGATGCCGACCTCGCGCTGGACGCGATCGTAGAACGGCCTGAGCGTGGCGTAGTCGAGCGGCCAGTCCAGCCCCTCGCCATAGAGCGTGCGCAACCGGAAATCGGCCTCTTTCAGGCGCGGCCAGGTCGCATAGTGGTGCAGCGCTGCCCCGCCGACGCCGCGCCCAAGATTGAAGCCCGCGCCCACCGGCTGCGGCCCACCGGTCGCGACCGGCCCCGAGCGCAGGCGGCGGCTGTAAAGCTGCGAGCTGACGAGGTCCTGAAGCTGCCAGGCGGGCCCAGCCTCGATCACATGGACGCGCCGCCCCGCCTCACCCAGCACGGCCGCCATATGCAGCCCCGCCGCGCCCGCGCCGACGATCAGGACTTCGGTGTCGGTGACCGCTGCGACCACGGCGTCAGCTTTCGACCAGCGCCAGCACCCGCAGCGGCGAGCCCGAACCGTCCACGATCTTCAGCGGCGGCGCGATGACGATTGCCCCGGTCGGCGGCAGCTGATCCAGATTGGTGAGGCACTGCAGACCGTAGCGCCCGGCTCCGTGCAGCAGCGTGTGGGCAGGGTAGGGCGGATCGAAGCCGTGCGCCTGGCCAGCATCGGTGCCGATCGTCTCGACTCCAAAGCCGCGCACGCCGCGGTCCAGCATCACCTGCACCGCAGCAGCGCTCGGCCCGGGCGTGTGCGCCCCCGTGTCGTCGCGGTTGGTGTAAGCGTCGCCGTGGCGCTTGGACCAATCGGTGCGGAGCAGAAGCCAGCAATCGGCGGGCACGCGACCATGCGTCGCCTCCCATGCCTCGATGTGGCCCGGCTTCAGCAAGAAGTCCGGATCGGCCGCGCACTCGGCTGAAACATCGATCACCGCCGCCGGGCCTACGAGCCGCCCGGGAGGGATCGTCGCGGTGGTGTTGTCCGGCAGCTCGCGGCCAGTCACCCAATGGACCGGCGCATCGAAATGCGTGCCGGTATGCTCGTTCATCGCGATTTCGGCCCAGTACCAGGCCGATCCGCGCTCATCGTAGCGGCTGACCTCGCGGCGCGTGAATCCGGCGCACTGGCCGAACTCGGGCGGCAATACGAGCGCGGGCGTGTCCGGCGACAGCGGCTGCGTCAGATCGACGACACGCACCGCGCCGGCGGCAAGGAGCTGCGCCAACTCTGCCAGAACGGTCATGTTTTCCAGTCCCCACCACCCATTACTGTGGCGGGAACCTGTGCCGCCCGACGCGGGACTGTCAATCGCAGCCGCGCCAAGCGGCCGACGATCAGCCGCGCCGACGGGCCAGTTTCAGGCCCAGCAGCCCCAACGCGCAGAGCGCCAGCGACCCGGGAGCGGGCGTGCTGACCGTGTTGAACTGAATGTCCGCCAAGCCCGGGTTTGAGCCCTGCGTTTGAAGCACCGTGTAGCGCACGAACTGCGCCGGGATTGGCGACGCGAAGGTCGGGCTCGTCTGGAAGCTGGCGATGGTGGTCGGCCCGGCAGGGACCGCCAGCACCGGTGACGTGTAGCTGCCCACGATCGTGCCGAACGAAGCGTCGTTGGCGAAATCCAGCCGATATTGGCGTGTGAAGTCAAACGTACCGCCTACGAACCCGCCGTTACCCCCTCCGCTCGTGGTACGGTCGGTGATCAGCGCCGAGGCGATCGTGAACGAGCCGCCGAGACCGAAGGTGATCGTGCTGCCCGCGCCAGTGCCCAGCGAAATCCGTCACGAAGCGGTTGCCGCCGGTATCGATCGCGAACGGCGCTTCGTAGGTGGGAAACTGCGACGAGGCCGTCGCCGTCGTCGGCGTGATCGTTGCTGCCTGCGCGATTCCGGTCAGGCAGACCGATGCGGTCAGAATTGCGAACGTGCGCCCCATAAGCCCCTCCAGTGATGCGGCCGAGATCGGCTCGGAGCCGAACGGTTTCGAGCCTCGGCCGCAGTTTCGTCTGCCCGCTTACTTCAGCAGCAGGTTGACCGAGAACACAACGCCCGCACCGCCGTCGCGCGCGAAGCTGTGGCTCGCCTCAACATAGCTCAGAGCGAATGTGAACGGCAAGCGGCTTGGCTTATAGCGCACTCCGGCGAGCCAGTCCACTTTATTGCCCGCTCGCCCGCCGCTTTCAACACCCGCGCGCAGGCGCAGCGACAGCGGGACGGTGGCGGCGGAGGCGTTCAGTTCGGCAAAACCATAGACATTGTCGCCGCGCAGGTTGGCCTGATCGGGAGCGTAATTGATGCCGCCCGTCAGCTTGAGGGCGTTCGCAGGGCCGAAGCCGGGCGTGGTCAGCGCGCCGTAGAGCTCGACGAAGTCGCGGCGGCGTCCGGCGAGATAAAGATAGCCCTGCACCCCCACGTCGGGCCGCCAGCCGTCGCCGTAGCTGTGCGTCCAGCCCGCATAGAGGTCTGCCTCGCCTGCAGCGCCCCCCAGCAGCCGCCCGCTCACCGTCGTCGCGGACACGCCGCCGTAGAAGCCCGGATCGCTATCCAGCCGCACCTCGCCCTGCGCCGCCCAGTGGCGGTTGGAGAGGCTGACCCCGCGAAAGCGGTAATCGGAGACGGCCGCCACCGAGGCCGACAGCTGCACCGGCGGCGGCGGATCGGTGTCAGCGGCGTGAGCTGCGGAGGCCATCAGCACCGCCGCAGCAAGGATTGGGATTCGGCTCATCGGCAGCGGCCTTAGCGTCGGCGCAGCGGCTGCGGCTAGGCTGGCATCGACGAGGCGGGCCCCCGCCCGTCTGCCCGGCAACCGCTGGCGCCGCGCCCGCCCAGCCCCATGCGGCCGGCGGCGCTCGGCCCTGCCGCAGCGCTCGCGTGCTGCGGCGTGCGCGGCTAGGCAGCCTCTATGGCACTTGTCGAAGTCGCGCGTTTCCAGAACCCGATCGAAGCCGAGCTCGCGCGCTCGGCGCTGGAGGCGGCGGGGCTCGATGCCGTGCTGTTCGATGGTGGCGTCTCCAGCGCCTACGCGGGCGCGCTTGCGCTCACTCCGTCGCGGCTGATGACGCCGCGCGAGCAGGAGCAGGCCGCGCGGGCGCTGCTCGGCTCGATGCAGCCATGAGCGGGTCGCCCCGGCAGGGCGGCGTCGTGCTGGCGCTGAGCGGGGGCGCGGCGCTCGGCTGGGCGCATCTGGGCGTGCTCGAAGTGTTCGCCCGGGCGGGCGTCCGCGTGGTCGCGGTGGCTGGAACGTCGATGGGCGCGATCGCGGCCGCCGGCTTCGCGTCGGGGCGGCTGCAGGCCGTGACCCAACTCGCGCTCAGCACCAAGCGGCTGCGGGTGGCGCGGCATCTCGATCTGTTCGGGCGCGGCGGCGGGCTGATCGGCGGAGCGGTGATCGAGCGCACGCTGACGGCCGAACTCGGCGCAGCGCGGCTGGAAGCGCTCGGCCTGCCCTGCGCTGTCGTCGCCGTCGACGTAGCAAGCGGCGAGCCAGCCGTGCTCCGCAACGGTCCGGCGGTCGAGGCCGTCATGGCGTCCATCGCCATCCCCGGCGTGATCGCGCCCGTGCGGCTCGGCGGACGCCTGCTGATCGACGGCGGCGTCGCCGACCCTGTCCCCGTTCGAGCGGCGCGCGCCCTCGCTACGCGGCCCGTCGTCGCGGTGAATGTGCTTGCTGACTGGCCATCGCGCGCGCGCCACCTGGGCCTGGCCGATCAGCGCGCCGATCGCAGCCTCGCGCAGATGACCGGCGGAATCGCGCTGCTGATGCGCCATCTTGCAGCGACACGCCTGGCGATCGACGCGCCCGACCTGGTGATCGAGCCTGCGACCGGCCGCTTCAGCCCAGCCGCGTTCCACCGCGCCGACGAGCTGATCGCAGCCGGACGCGACGCGGCGCTGGCGGCGTTGCCGAAGGTCCACGCACTTGCAGGCACATCCTAAACGGGCTTGCGCCGTTATGCTGCGGGTGCGAGCGTTCCACCCGCGTGGGGGTGGGAGGCCAAGCTTTGGCGAGACGGCGGATCGGGCGTTTCCTGTGTCTCGCGGCGCTGCTTGGCACGCCCCCCGCGCTGGCTGCGCCGCCGGTGCCCAATAAGGGCGATAGTGCCTGGATGCTGATCTCGACCGCGCTGGTGCTGCTGATGTCGGTGCCGGGGCTGGCGCTGTTCTACGGTGGGCTCGTCCGGACCAAAAATATGCTTTCGGTGCTGACGCAGGTGTTCCTGATCGTCTCGGTTGCCGCGCTGATCTGGGTGTCGTTCGGCTACAGCCTGGCGTTCACCGAAGGCGGCCCGCTGATCGGAGGGTTCGGCAAGGCGTTCCTGCGCGGCGTCACCGCCGACAGCACCGCCGCTACCTTCTCGGCGGGCGTCGTGATCCCTGAGTTCACCTACATCGCGTTCCAGATGACGTTTGCGTGCATCACGCCCGCGCTGATCATCGGTGCGCTCGCCGAGCGCGTCCGCTTCACGCCGCTGATGATCTTCACCGTGCTGTGGATGGTGCTCGTCTACCTGCCGATCGCGCACATGGTCTGGTATTGGGATGGGCCGGACGCGTTCATCACCGCCGCGGCGAAGGGCCGGGCGGGGATCGAAGCAGCCAATGCGCGCGCGGGGCTGCTGTTCGCGGCCGGAGCGCTCGACTTCGCGGGCGGGACGGTCGTTCACATCAACTCCGGGATCGCGGGCCTGGTGGGCGCGCTGATCCTTGGCCCACGCGTCGGCTTCGGGCGCGAACCGATGGCTCCGCACAGCCTGACCATGACGATGATCGGCGCATCGCTGCTGTGGGTCGGCTGGTTCGGCTTCAACGCCGGTTCCAACCTTGAAGCGAACGGTGTCGCGGCGTTCGCGCTCCTCAACACCTTCGTCGCGAGCGCAGCGGGTGCGGTCAGCTGGGCGGTCGTCGAGCAGTTGCACTCGGGCAAGCCCTCGATGCTCGGCGGCG
Source organism: Sphingomonadaceae bacterium (assembly GCA_032249695.1). Lineage (GTDB taxonomy): Bacteria > Pseudomonadota > Alphaproteobacteria > Sphingomonadales > Sphingomonadaceae > JAVVHE01. The sequence goes on from JAVVHE010000011.1 coordinate 28,770, forward strand.
TGTCGGGCGCGATCGCGGGGCTGGTTGCCGTGACGCCTGCCTGCGGCTTTGCCGGGCCGATGGGGTCGATCATGCTGGGGCTGGCGGTCTCACCGATCTGCTGGTGTTTCGTCACGCGCGTGAAACTTTGGCTGCGCTATGACGATGCGCTCGATGCGTTCGGCATCCACTGCGTCGGCGGCATCGTCGGTGCACTGGCGACCGCGTTCCTTGCGGATCCGCGCCTCGGCGGACAGGGCGTGGCCGACTATCTCTTGAAGCCCGGCAGCATCGCGTTCACCTACCCCGGCATCGGCCCGCAGTTGCTCGCGCAGGCCAAGGCCGTGGGCGTCACGCTTGCGTGGAGCGGCAGCGTGTCGGCGCTGCTGCTGCTCGCGATCAAGCGCACCATCGGCCTGCGCCCGGGGGTCGAGGCCGAGCGCGAGGGGCTGGACCTCACCGAACACGGCGAGCGCGCCTACAACTACTGAGCCGCTGCAACACCTGCCGCCGCAGCGGGTGCGAGCGGCAGTTCGATGAAGCTCTGGCCTTGGCCCGCCACGGTCACGCGCTGCTGGGCCGCTCGGTAGAACTCGGGCTTGGCCGTGAAGATCGAGGGCACGAACACCTGCGGGTTGCGGTCGTAGAGTGGGAACCAGCTCGATTGCACCTGCACCATGATGCGGTGGCCCGGGAGGAACACGTGATTGGCGGTCGGCAGGGCGAAGCGGTAATTGAGCGACGTGTTCGGCTTGAGCGGCTTGGGCTCGGCGAAGCCGTCGCGATAGCGGCCGCGAAAGATGTCCATCGCAACTGCCAGCTGGTAGCCACCCATCGACTTCTCGATCGGGACCGTGTCGGGATAGACGTCGATCAGCTTCACCACCCAGTCGCTGTCGGTGCCGCTGGTCGACGCCGTTAGATGCACCATCGGCTCGCCCGCGATGGCCAAGGGCTCGGACAGCGGCTCGGTGACAAACGTCAGCACGTCGGGACGCGTCGATGCGTTGCGCTGGTCGCTCGTCAGCCAGCCGGTCCAGTGATCGTCGTCATAGCCGATCGGCCGCACCGGCCGCTGCACGAACGGCACCGGATGCGCTGGATCGCTGACATAATCTGCCGCCTGCGGGCGCCCGCGCGTCGGCTGGAACCCGGCCTTGCCATCGGGCTGCAGGTACAGCCGCTGCGCCGTCCCGCCCGCGGGCGGCCAGCTTGCCAGCCGCTGCCAGCGGTTCGTGCCCGATTGGAACGCGGTCACGCGCGCCACGTCGGCCGGAGTATCCTTCAGATAGCGCGCGAGAAACGGGCCCAAGACGTTCGCGCGCCACCACTTGGCGGTTTCCTGATCCCAGCGCACCTGGCCGGTCCTGCTGCCCTGGTCGATCTGCTGGCCGTGGTACCAGGGCCCGAACGACAGCCAGAGATTGTGCGCCCGGTCCTGCGGCTGCACCGCCTTCCACACCGCGGGAGCGCCGTAGATATCCTCCTGATCCCACAAGCCGTGCACCAGCATCGTCGGCACGGTCAGCGGACGGCTGGCGAGGATCCGGTCCATCGCCTGGCTCTGCCAGAAGCTGTCATAGGCTGGATGCGCGAGGATCTTCTGCCAGAAACCGATCTGATCCAGCCCGTGATCTGCAGCCATCGTGGCAGCGTTGCCTGCGCGCAGAAACTCATCGAACACGTCATAGCCGGACCAGTGGAAACGGCGGCTGTTGTCGCGCGTGCCGACCTGCTCGAAGATATAGTCCAGCTCAAGCTGGCGGAATGCGCCGTTGTGGAACCAGTCGTCGCCGCGCCACCCATCGACCATCGGGTTCATCGGCACCGCGACCTTCAGCGCAGGATGCGGATTGACCAGCGCCATCAGCGCGGTGAAGCCGTCGTAACTGATGCCGAGGATCCCAACGCGCCCGTTTGATTCGGGGAGGTTTTTCACCAGATAATCGATCGTATCATAGGCGTCGGTCGAGTCGTCGACGTTGGTCGGGTTCAGCCCCTGCCCGGCGAGCGGCCGGTTCATGACGTACGTGCCGCCCGATCCGTACTTGCCGCGCACATCCTGGACGACGCGGATATACTTGCCTTCCACAACCAGGTCGGCGGGGTTGTCATAGCCGTCGAGCACGGTCGCCAGCCGCGCGCTGGCGTTGATCTGGGTGAGCGCGTCGGCGTTGTAGGGCGTGCGCGTCAGCAGGATCGGCGCGTTTCTGGCACCTTTCGGCACCAGGATGACGGTGTGCAGCTTCACCCCGTCGCGCATCGGGATCTCAGCCTCGCGCCGCGAGTAATCCCACTGGTCGTCGGGCACGCGCAGCCGCGCCGGGCGCTCGTCGTAGGGCGGCTGCGCTGCGAGGGTGGGAGTGGTGAGGAGCAGCGCTGCGAGCGCGGCACGGAAGTGGATCAAGCGCCGTGTGCCTTCCCGTCTGAACGCCCCCGCGAACGTGCGACGAACGCTAGCGCTCCGGGCGGTGTCTTAAAACCATCTTTTGCCGCCTGCCTGCGCCATGCTTAAACGCCACACCGATGCGAAAGGATCGGCCCCAACCCATGGTCTGCCTTGCGGCCTTCGCTGCGCTGGCCGCTGGCGCCGCCGCCGCGCAGACCGCCCCGCAGCCGCTGCCCACCGGCCAGCGGATCACGCCGCTCGCAGCGCCCGGTGCCAGGTTCGAGCCGCTGGTGACCCGCGGCGGCCCCAAGGCGGACTATGTGGCCGACGGAGCAGCAGCGATGGCGGTTTCGCCCGATGGCAGGCGGCTGGCGGTGCTGACCAGCGGCTACAACCGCTGGAACGGCGCGGACGGCAAGCTGAACCTCGCGGTCAGCCAGCAATATGTGTTGCTGTACGACCTCGGCCCCGATGGAGCGCGGCACAGCCGCACGCTGACCGTTCCCAACAGCTTCGGCGGGCTTGCATGGCTGCCGGACGGCCGCGGTCTGCTGGTCGGCGGCGGTGTCGACGATACTTTGGCGGTGCTGGCCGAAGGCCCGGATGGCTGGGGCGCTCCGCAGACGGTGCGGCTTGGCCATGCGGCGGGCATCGGCGCCGGCGTGCAGCCGCAGGCCGCCGGCGTCGCCACCGATCCGCGCGGGCGGCTGGCCGTGGTGGCGAACTACTTCAACGACTCGGTCTCGCTGGTCGATCTGGCCCAAGCGCGCGTCACCGCCGAGGCCGACCTGCGCCCCGGCAAGCTCGATCCGGCGCGGCGCGGCGAGGCAGGCGGCAGCTATCCGTTCGCGGTCATCATGGGCGCGCCCGGCACCGCGTGGGTTTCCGCACCCCGCGACCGCGAGCTGATCCGGCTTGCGGTGGAGCCCGGCAAGGTCGGCGTCACGGCGCGCGTGAAGACGCTGGGAGAGCCGACCGCTCTGCTCTACGATCCGAAGTCCGGCCGCCTCTACGCAACGCAGGACAACGCCGACCGGCTTGCGATCGTCGACGCGGGCTCGGCGCGGCTGATCGCCGAACCGCGGCTGGGCCTGCCGGAGGGGATGGGCGTCGTGCCCGGCAAGGGCCTCAACCCCAACGCGATTGCGCTGATGCCCGATGGGCGCCTGCTCATAACCTACGGCGGAGCGAACGCGGTCGCGATGATCGAGCCGACTGCCGACGACGCGCGCGTGCTGGGGTTGGTGCCCACCGGCTGGTACCCGTCCGCCGTCGCGGTAACGACCGATGGCGCGCGGGTGTTCGTCGCCAACCGCAAGTCGCCGCCCGGTCCCAATCCGGAAGGATGCCCGCCGCGGCTGGCCGCCGTACAGTCTCAACCCGCCGGTTGCGGCGCTGCGAACCAGTATATCTTCCAGCTGGAGAAAGCCGGACTGCTGCAGTTCACCGCGCCCACGCCCGCGCAGCTGCTGGCAACGACCCGCCAGGTCGCGTCGAACATGGGCCTCGACAATGCGCAGGCGCGCGCGGCGGCCGAGCGGACCATGGCGGCGCTGCGCCAGCGGATCCGGCACGTGGTTTTCATCGTGAAGGAGAACCGCACCTACGACCAGGTGCTTGGCGACCTGGAGCGCGGGAACGGTGACCCCAGGCTTGCGATCCTGGGCGAGCGGCTTAGCCCCAACCACCATACTCTCGCGCGCCAGTTCGTGACGCTGGATAATTTCTACGATTCGGGCGAGCAGTCCTCGACCGGCTGGACCTGGACGACCGCCGCGCGCACCACCGACCTTCTGGAGAAGACCGCACCGGTCAACTACGCGCAGCGCGGGCTGGCCTACGAGGCCGAGCAGACCGATCGCGGCATCGCCACGAGGCTTCCGCCCGCCGAGCGCAAGCGCGTCAACCGCGGGGCCCCCGACGACCCCGACGTGCTGCCCGGCCGCGCGCTGCTGGCGGCGCCCGATGGCGACCGCGATGACGAGCAGGGCGAGGGGTTTATCTGGAACGCTGCGCTCCGCGCGGGGCTGAGCGTGCGCAATTACGGCTTTTCGTCCGCCAGCTTCGACGAAGGCCCGTCACCGCCGATCCGCGAGCCGTTCAAGGAAGGGCGTAAGATCTTCGAAGCAGCCGACCACGCGCTCGCCGCTGTAACCGATCCCTATTATTGCGGCTTTGACATGCGCCTGCCCGATTACTGGCGAACCGAGGAATGGCTGCGCGAGTTCGCCGAGCAGGAGCGTGCCGGCCACATGCCGCGCCTGACGCTGCTGCGGCTGGGCGGCGACCATTTTGGCAATTTCGGCAACGCCATCGACGGAGTGAACACCGTCGAGACGCAGATGGCCGACAACGACTACGCCGTCGGCCGCGTGATCGAGCGCATCGCCGCGAGCCGCTTCCGCCACGACACGCTGGTGTTCGTGATCGAAGACGATGCGCAGAACGGCCAGGATCATGTCGACGCTCGGCGATCGATCGCGTTTATCGTCGGACCGTATGTGAAGCGGCAGGCGCTGGTCAGCACGCGCTATACCACGGTCAACCTGGTGCGGACGATCGGCTCAATTCTGGGCCTGAAGCCGCTAGGCCTCAACGATGCGCTCGCCGTCCCGATGGCGGACGTGTTCGACCTGAACACGCGCGAGTGGCGCTTCACCGCGCGCCCCGCTCCGGCTCTGAAGACGACTGAGCTCCCGATCGCGCCTGAGCGTTTCGCGTCGGCCGATCCGGTGTGCCCGGGCCGCAACAGCGCGTGGTGGGCGCAGGCGATGGCCGGGCAGGACTTCAGCGCGGAGGATCGGCTGGATACCGACCGCTTCAACGCCGCCCTGTGGGAGGGACTCGGCACCGGCCCGCAGCCCGTCCAGCGCACCGGCGCCGACCTCAGCCAGAACCGCGCCGCGCTGCTAGCCGCCTCGCCCGCCCCGGGCCGCTGCGGCTAGCGCTCAAGCGATCAGCTCCAGCATCCGCGCGCCGGCGAGCAGGCTAACCTTGCGGTCGGCGCGGCTTTTGGCAGCGAGCGCGTCCTCGCCCCACTGTTCGGCCTGCCACAGCTCGTCGAGCTGGCCCGCCTCCCACGCGCCTTCGGGCCCCAGCGCGCCGCCCCAGAGCGCCAGCCCGATGACCAGCGAGCCCGAGACGGTGACGATCGGGTGCAGCCCCGCCAGCTCGAACGGCTTCAATGTGCCCACCACCGCCGCCAGCCGCGCCATCGTCGCGGGCGGCTGCGGTTTGGGCATCAGCCCCGTGGTCACCGTGAACTGCACGCCGTAGCGCCCCGCCGCCCACGTCAGCAGCGGGTTCCACAGCTCGGCCTGGCGCGCGGCGAGCTCGGGGGGCCCGTTGGCCCGGTAACAGAGCAAATCGGTCGCGGCGTAAGCGGCGAGCGCCGCGGCATGGTCGGCGCCCACGCGGTCGATCGCGGCGTTCGCCAGTCCCGTCAGCCGCATCTCGCCGGGCTTCAGCTCGCCGTCGACCGCAGCCCACTCGTCCGCGATCGCTTCGGCCAGCCGCTCAGTCGGCAGGATCAGCTGCGCACCCGCGGGCGTGCGGACCGGCTTGCCATCCAGCTCCACCGTCCAGCCGCCGGGCGCCGCGGCAGCAGCCGCCGCGCGCCAGAAGCGCTTCACCGCCCGCGCCAGCGCGCCAGCAGCACGCGCGGCAGAACGAGGCTCATCAGCGCGCCCGCCACAACGCACACCGCCCCGGTATGCGGCAGCGTCACGCCCAACAGCGCGGTCTTCCACAGGAAGAAGCCGACGACCATCAGCAGGATGCCGGCCAGGCGCAGCAGGCTCAGCGACTGGAAGCGCTGCTTGGCGAGTTCGGGGGTCATCGTGTCTCCAACAAGTCGGGGATTTCGGCATAGCGAACCGCAACTGCGCGCGCTCCGGTCGCGATCAGCTCGTGCGGCTGGTGATAGCCCCAGCCGACGCCCACCGGGTCCGCGCCCGCCGCCACGCCCATCAGCATATCGAAACGCGTATCGCCGATCATCGCCACATGGCTTGCGCCCGCTTCGGCCGCCGCTGCGTGGAGCATCGACGGGTGCGGCTTCGATGGATGCCGGTCGGCGGTCTGCAGCGTCACGAACCGCGCGTAAAGCCCGTGCGCAGCGAGGCAGTGCCTCAGCCCGCGGTCCGATTTGCCCGTCGCCACGCCCAACTGCCAGCCGCGCGCTTCGAGCTCGGCCAGCGCCTCGACGGCGCCGGGATAGAGCGGTTCCTCGACGTGACCGTTCGCGCGCAGCACCGTGAAGGCCGCCTTGTAGCGCTCGGCAAGTTCGAGGCAGGCCGAATCGTCGCTGCCGGGCAGGATGGTCTTCGCGGCTTCGAACAGGCTGAGGCCCACGATCCGCCGCGTCGCCTCGGCTCCGGGCCAGGTGATCCGCAGGTCATCGAATGCCATCTCCATCGCCCGGCAGATGGTCGCCGCACTATCGACCAGCGTTCCATCGCAATCGAACACGGCAAGGCGCGTCATTTAGGGTCTGTTCATTGGCATTAGCGCCCGCTTGATCCGAGCGTCACGACGGTCGCGAACGCGGCCTGCGGCCGCCCTCGCCACCACGCTTCGCGCGGTCCCGCTCCCCGTGCCGGGTAGAATCTTCACCGCGCACCTCTTGCGCGGCGCTCGCCCCGCCGCGCCTTGCGGCGGGTCTTGGCCTGGGCCGCTTCGGCCTTGGCGCGGCCTTCGGGCGTATCGTAAAACTTCACATCTTCGATCGGGAGTGCGTCTCCGTCGCTGGCGCTGAAACCCAGCAGGTCGAGCGACCCCGCGAAATGATCGGGCAGGTCGGCGCGCACATCGAGCGGTGTCCCGTCGGGGTGGTCGATGACCAGCCGCCGGGCGTGGAGGTGGAGCTTACGGCTGACCCCGCCAGTCAGGAACGCCTCCGTCCCGCCATACTTGCCGTCGCCGACGATCGGATGGCCGAGCGCGGCGGCGTGCACGCGGATCTGGTGGGTGCGGCCGGTCAGCGGCTGAAACTCCACGAAGGCCGCGCGATTTCCAGCGCGATCGATCACGCGATACCGCGTGCGCGCGGGCAGCCCCTGCGGATCGGGGTGCATCTTCTCACCGCCGCTGCCGGGCTGTTTGGATAGCGCCAGCGCGATGACGCCACGGTCGCGCTTGGGCACGCCGACGACCAGTGCCCAGTAGACCTTGCGCGCGGTGCGGCCCGAAAACGCCTTGCTGAAGAACGCCGCCGCGCGGACGGTGCGCGCGAGCAGCAATGCGCCCGACGTATCCTTATCGAGCCGGTGCACCAGCTTGGGCCGCGACGTGCCATCGAAGATCAGCGCGTCGAGAAGCCCGTCGACCGAGCGGTGGATGCCCGTGCCGCCCTGTGTCGCCAGCCCCGCGGGCTTGTTGAGCACCAGCGACTGCGCGTCGCGATGGATGACCATGTTTTCGGCGAGCGCGGCGTCCTCGGGCGAGACGGGCCGCCGCATCTTGGCCGCGGGAGCGTCGCCGCGGAACGGCGGCACGCGCACCTGCTGGCCGACGCGCACGCGCGTATCGGGCGCGGCGCGGCTGCCGTCGACGCGCACCTGCCCCGTGCGGCACAGGCGCTGCACCGCGACGCGGCCGAATTCAGGCACGTGCCGTTCAAACCAGCGGTCGAGCCGCGCGCCGTCGTCCTCGGCGGAGATCGTGAGCGTGCGCACCTCAATCATGCCGCACCCTTTGCCGGGCAGGGAGCGTTTAGACCAGCGCGCGCATGAGCCTTAGCCCAGCCGCAAGCGCCAGACACGAGCCGGTGACGCTGACCGCGACATAGCCGATGGCCGAGCCGGTCTCGCCGCGTTCGAGCATCAAGAAAACCTCCAGGCTGAAGGCCGAAAAGGTGGTGAACCCGCCAAGCACGCCGACGCCCAGCGCCAGCCGCCACGCCTCGCCGCCGCCGCTGGCGCGCATGCCGAGCCACCCGGCCAGCAGCCCCATCGCCAACCCGCCGAGAATGTTCACGCCAAGCGTGCCATAGGGCCACGCGGTGCCGAGGATGGCGGCGGTGCAGCGTCCGACCGTATAGCGCGCCCCCGCCCCCAGCGCGCCGCCGAGCATGACGAGGAGGATGGGTGGCATTGGACGATCAGCGCAGCTTAGGAGTAGGTTCGAGCGTGACGGGAAGCGGAGTCGCCCGCGCACCGCGACGGTCCCTTAGCCGGTAGCGGCTCTGATATTCCCTGCGTTGTTTGGCGACCTCGTAGAGCACGATCCCTGAACTGGTTCCGAGATTCAGGCTCTCGATCATCCCGAACATCGGGATGCTGACGCACATCTCACTGCGCTCCACGGCCAAGTCGCTGATGCCGCTAGCCTCGCTTCCGAACCACACGGCCAGCTTACTGTGCACTGTGTAATCGCCCTCATGCAGCCAGATACTGTGCTTGCCCTTGACATGTGGAGAGGTAACGATTGAGTGAAAATTGTTCGACTCCAGATGATCGAAGCACTGTGTGGTGGTGTCGAAGCGGCGAACAAACGTCCACTTCACCGCAGAGACCGAAACCTTGGAAATAGAAGACCGTTCCCGCAGATCCTGCCAGTCCTCCGGAAGCGCCCGCCGCGGATCAACGACGTAGACCTTTTCAACGCCGAGCGCGTTCACATTACGGATAACAGTTCCGATGTTCCGGATCTCTGTTGGGTTCTCCAAAACCGCAATGAGGTTCTTACAGCGGAACTGCTTTATTTCGTCGGCTCGCAGTCGTGCGGCGCTCTTTGAGACCGGTGGGTTGTCCATGCGGCCTGTTTAAACCGGAGTGCTGGTTTCAAGCCACTCCGAACGTCCAACCCTCCACCCGCGCCACTTCGGCCGTCATCCCCTCTGGCTGCCACCAGCGCCCCTCCCCCGCCAGCGCGCGCATTCCCGCCGCGCTGAGCAGAACGTCGGTCTGGTGGTCGGTCAGTGTCCCGCCCAGCCGTGCGGGCGGCGCGCTGAGCGCCGCGAGCGCCTCGTCCAGCGCGGCGGGCGTGCGGAGTTTTAACCCCCGCAGGCCCGCGTGGCGGATGAAAGCGCGGGTGTAGATTTCGCACAGGACCGCGCCGCGCGGCGGGGCCGGGTCGAAGGGCCAGACCGCGACTTGCCCGCGCAGCCGGTGAAGCAGGCGCATCCCCGCGAACGAGCCCTTGCCCACCTGCGAAGCGCCGACACAGTCGAAGATCGAGGACGCTTTGCCGCCCCCCGCCGCGTTGAACCCTTCCTCGCACACGCGCCAGCGCTGAAGGTTGCGCTTCGGCCCGCTCGCAGCGCCGAAATAGAAATGGCGCGCATGAGCGGTGATGAAGCCGTGCGTGCCGAGGTCAGGATCGCCGGCGGAGCAGCGCTCGACCTCGGCCCACAGCTCCGCTGGATCGCGCAGCACCGGCCCGCCGGGCAGATAGGCACCCGCGTCGATGAACGGCGCTGCGAAGCTCATGTCGAAGCCGATCAGCACGTCCTCGCCCGCGCGCGCCTCCACCCACGCCAGCACGTCTGCGCGCCGCCACCAGCGCTCTGGCTCGATCAACTGCGACGGCCCGCCGTCCGCGCGCGCCTCAGCCAGCGCGATCGCGCCGCGCGGCACCGCCCGCGCGCCCGACCAGTCGATCGCGACGAAACGCCGGAAGCGGCCCGGCTCCGGAGCCGTGGTCAGGGGCGATCACCGAAGGCGGTGCGGAGCGGGCGGGGGGCGCAGTCCCACCAGGCGCGGCGGATCAGGTCCTCGATCCAAGCGCGCTCGCCCGCACTGAATCGCACCAGCACTGCGCCGGACCCGGCATAGTGCGGCGTTTCCCAGAACACGTACGGCTCCGCGTCGATCAGCAACGCCTTCTCGTCGGCGGTCGCCATGAGGACGAAGCTCGTCGCTGGCTCGTGGCCGTAGCCGACGAAGGCCTTGCCGCCGACCTTGGGGCTGGGGCGGCCGTACCAGCGCTCCATCGCGACTTCGGGCAGCGTGCAGGCGAAGGCGCAGACGTCGTCCCAATCGCGGAAGCCCTCAGCGGCCACGGCGTAGCTCCCGCCAGCGCGTCAGGCGCTCGGCGATGGCGGCCTCGGCGCCACGGGTCGTGGGCTGGTAGAGCGCGCGCGGCTCGACGGCTTCGGGCCAAAAGTCGGCGCCGCTGAAAGCGTCGGGCGAGTCGTGGTCATATTCATAGCCGCGGCCATAGCCCAGATCGCGCATCAGCCGGGTCGGCGCGCCTTGGATGCGCTTGGGCGGGTCGGCGGCGCCGGTTGCCCTGGCGAGAGGCATGGCTGCGCCCATCGCTGCGTAGACCGCGTTCGACTTGGGCGCGGTGGCAAGGTGCAGGCACACCTGCGCGATCGCCAGCTCGCCTTCGGGCGAGCCGAGGAAATCATATGCGTCCTTGGCGGCCATGACGGCTGGAAGCGCGGTCGGGTCCGCGAGGCCGATGTCCTCGACTGCTGCGCGCGCGAGGCGGCGGAGCAGGTAGAGCGGCTCCTCGCCGCCCACCAGCATCCGCGCGAGATAGTAGAGCGCTGCATCGGGATCGCTGCCGCGAATCGATTTGTGCAGGGCGGAAATCAGCCCGTAATGCGCCTCGCGGTCCTTGTCGTAATTGGGCAGCCGCCGCTGGAGCAGCGTGCGCGCGGCGTCGACGTCCAGCGGCGCGGCGCCGGGTGGCACGGCGGCGAACAGCGCCTCGGCCTGGCCCAGCAGATAGCGCCCGTCGCCCTGCGCTCCGTCGATCAGCGCGGCGCGGGCAGCGTCGGTCAGCGGCAGCGCGCGGCCGGTCAGCGTTTCGGCACGCGCAAGCAGCGCTTCCAGCGCGGGGGCCGGGAGCGATTGCAGCACCAGCACCTGGCAGCGGCTGAGCAGCGCGCTGTTGAGCTCGAAGCTGGGGTTTTCGGTCGTCGCGCCAATGAGCGTCACGGTACCCGCTTCGACGAACGGCAGGAAACCGTCCTGCTGCGCGCGGTTGAAGCGGTGGATCTCGTCCACGAACAGCAAGGTGCGCTGCCCGGCCCTCGCTGCGGTCTCGGCGTCGGCGAAGGCGCGGCGCAGGTCGGCAACGGCCGGGAACACTGCCGACAGCGTGTGGAAGCGGTAGCCCGCCGCGTCGGCGAGCAGGCGTGCGATCGTCGTCTTGCCCGTCCCCGGCGGCCCCCACAGGATGAGGCTGGACAGCCGCCCAGCCGCGACCATGCGCCCGAGTGAACCGTTCGGCCCGGTCAGATGCTCCTGACCCACCACCTCGGCGAGCGACCGCGGCCGCAGCCGCTCCGCGAGCGGCGCATCGGCGGGCGGCGCGTCACGCTTCGCCGCGGCCACAGCGTTGCCGAACAGGTCTGCCATCGCTGCAAGGCTAGGCGCGCGCGCGTGCGCCCACCACCCCTTGCGCGATGGCCGTTTCGGGTCGTCGGAGGAATCGAAAACGCTCTGTCGCATTTACGCCCGCCGGTTCTGCGCAGCTGCCCGAGCAGTTGGCATGTCGACGCGGCGGCGGCGCGGGTGATCGACGCCGATCGCGAGCCAGCGCGCGGCGACATCACGCCGGTGCTGCGGGCGATGGCGATCTGCGCGACGCGCTGCGCCTGCGGCTCGCGCGTGTACGGGTGCAGGCCGAAACCGCGCGGCGCGCGGCCGCGAAGATCGACACGCTCTGATTTGGCCGTGCGGGGGGCGGGGCGCGGCCAGAACGTAACGTCTTTCAGCAAATCTTGAGGGAGGCTGCCCGATGCGTCCGCTGCTCGTTCTCGCCCTGCTGGCCATCGCCGCACTGCCCAGCCTCGCCATCGGCCAGCCCGCACAGGGTCCCGACCGCCGCGCTGGCGCGCTCGCTGCGATGGACAAGGACGTCGACAGACGGATCAGCAAGGCCGAATGGCTGGCAGCCGGCCGGCGCGAGCGGAGATTCGCCTTCGTCGACAAGAACAGCGACGGCTTCGTCGACAAGGCCGAAATGGTCGATGCGATGCAGCGGCTGCGCGCTATGCGGGGCAATCGCGGCGCAGCGGACGCAGCGCCGCAGCCCTGACGAGCAAGGGCCGCCGCCCGAGTGGTCCCGAACGGCGGCCCTGTCGCAGCATGGCTGCAAGCTTAGGCGCGGCGGCGGCGCACGCCCAGCGCGAGCGCGCCCAGCCCGAACAGCGCCACGCCGGCCGGCGCCGGGACGGCGTAGAACAGGTCATAGCCCATCGCATCGAACGCGATCAGGTCATTGTAGGTGACGACCTGGCGCGGGTAGGTGCCGTTGGGGCCCGACGCCGTTGGATCCATCACGCCGAGATATGTGCCGGTGGCTGAATCGTCCTTCCAGTGGCTCGCCTGGCGGCCGTCGGCCCGGTTGGCGTCGGCAAGCGTCGCCGACGTGCTGTTCGCTCCTGTCGACAGCTTGGCGATGCAGGTCTGACCGCGATCGAGCGTGTAACAGGGCGACGTCGCTTCGGAGCGCCCGCCGATCGACATGTCGCGCAGCCACGTGCCATCGAACGTGTTGTTGAACCGGAACAGATCGTGCGTCGTCACCCACGCGAGATTGTTGAGACCGCGGCGACCCGCCCCCGATACATAGGGCAGCGCGTTGCTGTCGGCGAGGTCGACGCCCGAACGGAAGCCAAGCGCATGACCGATTTCATGCACGGCGACGCCGACGAAATCGAACTTGCCGGTATCGATGCCATCGTCGGGGTCATAGTCCCAGCTGAAGTTGGAACTGAAGGTAATCGATCCGTCGCTTCGATTGACATTAGCGGCAGTATAGGTTGGGATTCCACCCAACGCCTTCACATTCGCGGTATTGACCTGAATGTTGAGGTTATCGGTAGTGTTGTTATTATCGAAGAACTTGGTGGCAGCGTTGATCGGACCAGCTGAAGGCGGTTCATTGCTGACGAAGCTGATCGCATTCCCGGTTTCAAGGTTGGCAACAGCAGTGCGATCGAAGCGCGAGGTTGCATCCGCGGCGAGCGCCTGGCGGATCGTGCTGTAGCTCGCCTGATTTGTCGTCGACCCGGTCGAGCCGAGAACGTTCGGAGCGAGCGGGTTGAACTGCAGCTCCAGCGTGATCGTCACCGGATCGCGCAGATAGCTGCTCCATACGCTCGCAGCGCGTTGGAAAGCAGCGCGAGCGAGCGGGCCGTCACCCGAGCTGAAGCCCGTGCCCAGAAACAGCAGGTTGAATTGCAGACCCGAGCCAAGCCGCGGCGGAACCGGATCGCGGGTCAGCGTATAGTTCGACCCGCTGTCGGCCACGAGCGCGCCGAATTGCGCTTCGCCTTCGAAGCTGACGGTCTGGTGCCCGCAGCCCGGCCCGTGGATGTGGCCGATTTCGGCCGGCACCGCGAATGCGGCAGTGGACGCGCCGCAAAGCGCGGCGGCAACGAGATAACGATCCATCTGATCCCCTTAGTTGACCCCGACTCCCTTCGGGTATCGGAACCTTAAAGAGGCGTCAACGTTTCGCAACCTCTTGGCCACAAATACGCCAAACCGAGGCCGGCTGTCACATTAGCGCAACAGAGCCGCCCGCCACCGTCGGCGGCGGGCATCCTGTTCACACCGCGGGTGGCAGACCGCCGGGGAAGGCGTTGGGGTCGAAGGCTTCGGTGAAGCCCATCTCCTCGCGCTCGAAGCTCTCGGCGGCGATGTCGACCCCCTTCGCTTGAAGCTCGGCCTCTTCAGGCGAGCGCGCGACGTTCACCTCGACGCTAGCGCTGACTTCCGGGTGCAGCGACACGCGCACCCTGTGCAGGCCAAGCGCCTTGATCGGCTGATCGAGCACGATCGCTGCGCGCGTGACTTTGGCGCCATCGGTACCCAGCGCGTCGGCGATGTCGCGCGCCGACACCGAGCCGTAGAGCTGGCCGGTCTGCGAGGCCTGCCGGATCAGCACGACCGACTTGCCCTCCAGCGCGCCGGCGTCCTTCTTGGCATCCTCGCGCCGCTGCGCGTTTTCCGCCTCGATGCGCGCGCGATCCGATTCGAACCGCTTGCGGTTAGCCTCGGTCGCCCGCAGCGCCTTGCCGCGCGGCAGCAGGAAGTTGCGCGCATAGCCGGGCTTGACGTTCACCACGTCGCCGATGCCGCCAAGCTTCTCCACGCGCTCAAGCAGGATGATGTCCATATGCCCTGCTCCCTATTTCACGAGATAGGGCAGAAGCCCGATATGGCGCGCGCGCTTGATCGCCTGCGCCAGCTCGCGCTGCTTGCGCGCGCTGACCGCGGTGATGCGGCTCGGAACGATCTTGCCGCGCTCCGACACGAAGCCTTGCAGCAGGCGGACGTCCTTGTAATCGATCTTGGGCGCGTCCTTCGCCGCGAACGGGCAGGACTTGCGGCGCCGGAAAAATGCGCGGGCCATTACAGCGCCTCCTCAGATGCGCGCGGCGCGCGGTCGCCACGGTCACGCCGAGGGCCGCCCTCGCGGCCGCCGCCCTCGCCGCCCTCGCGGTCGCGCCGCTCGCGATCGCGGTCGCGGCGCATCATCGCCGACGGGCCGTCCTCCAGCTCGTCGACACGGATCGTCAGGAAGCGCAGGACGTCCTCGCTGAGGTTCACCTGCCGCTCAAGCTCGGCGATCGCCGCGGCGGGCGCCTCGGCCGCGAGCAGAACATAATGCGCCTTGCGGTTCTTCGCGATGCGATAGGCGATGGAGCGCAGGCCCCAGAACTCGGTCTTGGCGACCCGGCCGCCCGCCTCGTCGATGATCTTCGAAAAGCCTTCCGCCAGCGTCTCAACCTGGGCCTGTGCCAGATCCTGCCGCGCCAGGAAGACATGCTCGTAACACGGCATGTGCCCGTCACTCCTGTGCCGATCGCTGACGGCGCCCGATGCGCCGCCCCTCCGGCTGTCGTTCAAATGAAACGGCGAGGCCGAAGACGGCCCCGCCGGTAATCACCTTATGCCGTTTGTACCCGCTGCGCGCAAGCCCCGTCAGGCGCGGCGGGTCTGCGCGTAGAGCGCCCAGAGCTCGGCCACGTCCTTGAACGCGCTCTTGTCGGAAACCGCGTTCAGCATCCGCAGCGCGGCCGCGGCATTGCCGGCGCGGATCAGCGCGATGCCGCCCAGCACGCGCGCCTGATCGGTATCGGGCCCGTTCGCGCCCGCGATTCGGCCGTAAAGCTCTGCCGCTTGGGGGAAATTGCCCGCTCCATAGGCTGCGTTTGCCGCCTGGATCGGCCCCTTGCCGACCGCAGCCTGCGCCTCACGGGCCTTCGCCTCCGAGACCTGGACGAGCCGCGCGATCATCGGATCGCCCTTGTTAACGACGTTTGCGCCCGCAGCCTCGTCGATCGCGCGCGCACCGGCGCCGGGCACGCCCGAGAGCACGGCGAACTTGGTGAAATCCTGCACGTCCTCGGACGTCGTCAGATTGCCGGTCTGGCGCAACAGCTCATAGACCGCAAACTTGGCGCCGGTGCCCATATTCTGCTGCTTCAGGCCGATCAGCAGTATTTTCCAGTTGTTGGGACTCGGGTCCGCCTTGATCAGCTGGCGGATCGTCTGAAGATAGCCGACACGGTCGGTCTTGTACTGGATACTCGCAAGGTTTCCCAGCCATTCGGGTCGCGGGTTCGATTTGATCAGCCGCTTGTAGACGTCCGCCGCAGCCTGCGGGTTGTTCAACTTGAGGTAGGACTGGGCCATCACGACCTCCATGTCCTGCCCGCCCGCGCGCTTCGCGAGCTCGATCGCTTTCTGATACTGTCCGGCACGGTAGTAATAGGGCGCCAGCTGGCGCGGGCCTGCGCCGACCTGTTCAAGCTCGCGCGCCGCGGCGAGCCACTGGCCGCCGCGCGTATAGACGTAGGCCGCAGTCTGGCTGACCTTGGTGCGCTCGGTCGGGTTTTTCGCGGCCGCGCGCGCTGCGTTCACCTGCTGGATCGCCGCCGCGGTATTCCCGCCGTTCGCCAGCGCGACAGCCTTTTTGATCGGGTTGCCGACCGCCGGGCCGACGGACTGGGCGGCAGCAGGCGCGACCGCCGCGCACCCAAGCGCCAACGCGATCGTGCCGGATTTCAGCAGTGAAGTCATATGCGATTGATCCCTCATGATCCTTGGTCCGCGACCTTGTTGCATCGGGGCTCTGGCGGGCGCGTGAACGGTCGCCACAATGAAGGCAAGCCCTTTCGCGCGCAACGGCGGGTGTTGCCTTGCCGCCCGCGCGTCCTCTAGGCGCGGCCCCCTGATGACGACGGCATTTCTCTTTCCCGGTCAGGGCAGCCAGGCGGTCGGCATGGGCATGGCGCTGGCGGAAGCGAGCGTGGCCGCGCGCGAGGTGTTGCAGGAGGTGGACGACGCGCTCGGTCACCATCTCAGTCGCCTGATGCGCGATGGGCCGGAGGACGAGCTCACTCTGACCGCCAATGCGCAGCCCGCGATCATGGCGGTGAGCATGGCGGTCACGCGCATCCTGGAACGCGAGGCGGGGGTGCGGATCGCGCAGGCCGCGTTCGTGGCAGGCCATAGTCTCGGCGAATATTCGGCGTTGTGCGCGGCAGGCTCGCTGCCGATCGCCGAAACCGCGCGGCTGCTGCGGCGGCGCGGCGAGGCGATGCAGGCCGCGGTGCCGCCCGGAGTTGGAGCGATGGCTGCCGTGATCGGGCTGGATTTCGCAGCGGTCGAAGCGATCGTGGCCGAAGCGGCGCAGGGCGAGGTGGTGGCTGCCGCCAATGACAATGCGCCGGGGCAGGTCGTCGTTTCGGGGCACGCCGCGGCGGTCGAGCGCGCCTGTGCGCTGGCGCGCATGCGGGGGGCGCGACACGCGCTGCCGCTCGCGGTGTCGGCGCCGTTCCACTGCGCGCTGATGGCACCCGCCGCCGACGCGATGGCGATGGCGCTTGCCGAAGCGCGTCTGGCGGGGCCTCTCGTGCCGGTGGTTGCGAACGTAACCGCCGCGCTCGTCACCGATCCGGCCGAAATCCGTGAGTTGCTCGTGCAGCAGGTGACGGGCCGGGTTCGCTGGCGCGAAAGCATCGGCTGGATGGCGAGCGACGGCGGCGTGACGCGCTTCGTGGAGCTGGGCGGCAAGGTCGTCGGCCCGCTGGTCAAGCGCATCGCCCGCGACGCGCGCTCCGACAGCATCACCACGATGGCGGAGATCGAGGCGCTGGCGGCGTCGCTGTAAGGGGAGTTCGATGTTCGATCTCACAGGCAAGACGGCGCTGGTGACGGGCGCGAGCGGCGGCATCGGCGGCGCGGTCGCGCGTGCGCTCGCAGCGCAGGGCGCGCGTGTCGGCTGCCACGGCTCTAACGAGGCGCGTGTCGCCGACGTCGTTGCCGCGACCGGCGGCGTCGCGCTCGCCGCCGACCTCGCCGACGGAGCGCAGGCCGACGCACTTGTGCCGCGCGCGGTCGAGGCGCTGGGACGGCTCGACATTCTGATCCACAACGCCGGAATCACGCGCGACAATCTCGCCATGCGGATGAAGGATGACGAGTTCGCCGACGTCATCCTCGTCAATCTGGAGGCGGGGTTTCGCCTCGCGCGCGCGGCGCTGAAACCGATGCTGAAGGCGCGCGCGGGCCGCATCATGTTCGTGACGAGCGTCGTTGGCCACACCGGCAATCCCGGCCAGGCGAATTATGCAGCGTCGAAAGGCGCGCTGACCGCGATGGCGAAGGCGCTGGCGGCCGAGGTCGCGGCGCGCTCGGTGACGGTCAACTGCATCGCGCCGGGCTTCATCGCCTCGCCGATGACCGACGCGCTGAACGAGGGTCAGCGCGGCGCCATCCTGTCGCGCATTCCAGCCGGGCGGCTGGGCGACGGCGGCGACGTCGCTGCGGCTGCGGTCTATCTGGCAAGCGACGAGGCGGGTTACGTGACCGGCCAGACCATTCATGTGAACGGCGGCATGGCGATGATCTAGGCGTCTCCCGTCCGAGCGGGGGAACGCCACGGCCGCGATCGACGGCTTGGTCGGCCCTATCGGTCGCGGTGCCGGAACGGCCGGCGCTAGCGGCCGAGCGACACGCCCAGCCACAAGGTGCGCGGCGAGCCGAGATCGAGCACGCCGGATCCGCTGACGCCCGAGACGACGCGCTCGTCCCACAGATTTTCCGCCCGCGCGATCAGGCGGACGCCCGGGCGCAGCGCGACCGCGGCATAGCCGTCGAGCGTGGTCGCCGCGGGCAGGCGACGCGAGTTGAGGTCGTCCTCAAACTGGTTATCGACATAGCGCAGCGTCAGCGACAGCTCGGCGCAGGTCAGGCGCGCCGCAGCCGTGGCCGATAGCTGGTGCTGCGGCGTCTGGGCCGGGCGCAAGCCGTTCAGCTGCGCTGCGTCGCCGCGCGCTTCCACATGCGAATCGGCAAAGGCGTAAGACGCCTTCAGCTCGATCGGGCCGCGGCGGGCGGCAGCGCTCAGCTCGAGACCGATTGCCTCGATCGCGTCGATATTGCTGCGCAGGCGGAACACGCCGCCTGCCGCGACCGCGCCCACCTGCGGGAACAGCCCCGGCCCTTCGCCGGCGGTGATACTGACGACGGCGTTCTGCAGCCGGTTGTAATAGCCCGTCGCGCTCAAGCGCCAGCCGGGAAGCGGGCGATAGTCGAGGCCAGCCTCGCCGCCGTAGAGCCGCTCATTCTTCAAAAGCGCGTTCGCAGCGGTCGCGTCCGAACCGACGCGGAACGGCCGGTACAGCTCGGACAAGGTCGGCTGCCGCCAGCCGCTATAGCCCGCCGCGCGCACGCCGAGCGCCGGGTTCAACCGATAGCGCGCGCCGATGCGGCCCGACGGCTCGACGCCCGATCGATCGGGAAAGGTCAGCAGCTGCGTGTCCGCACCCGCGATCTCGCGTTCTACCAGGCTGCCGCCCGTGATCGTCCAGCGATCCACCCGCACGCCGCCGGTCAGCGTCAGCGGGCCGCTCGTCCAGTCCTCCTCTACAAACGCGCCCAGCGTCGTTTCCAGCCCGCCCGCGCGTCGCACGCGCGTCGGCTCGCCCGCGACAAAGCGGAACAGCTCGTTGACGCGCCCGGCGGCGTAGCGCCCGTCGATCCCGATCCGCAGCGTGTGGCCTGCGCCGACTGGCGGCCGCACCTCCAGCTTGCCGCCAGCGCCGACCGCCGGAGTCTTGAACTGATCGAGCGTCAGCGCCGCGCTGCTCCGATGATCGCTGACCGAGACGAACCCGCTGCGGAAATTGCGCAGCTGCGCATAGCCGATCAGGTCGACCGCCCACGGTCCCCGGCTCACCAGCCGCAGACTCGCGTCGACGCCCGAAGAGCTGCTGCGCGTGCCCTCGATGCCGCGCAACCGCCGGTCATCGAACAGCAGCACGCGCGTCTGCAACTCGCGCTGCTCGCCCGCCGGGATGACGCCGCGCAGCGCTGCCGACCAGCTTTCATAGCGCGCCGGGATATCCACCGGCCCGCGCTGGTCGCCCGGCACGAGCACATATCCGTCGCCGCGGTCATAGCGGCCATCGAGCGTCACCAGCGCGCCATCCGGCCGAACCGCGATGCCCGCCGCGGTATCGACGCTGCCCCGCTCCCCGCCCAGCGCGCGGAGATACGCGGGCTGCGCATCGGCGGCGCCCGTGCTCTCCAGCTCGATGACGCCGGAGACCGCGCCCGCGCCGAACGCGCCGGTCCCGCCGCCGCGCGTGACGCGGGCATAGGCCAGCCGCTCGGGCGACAGCGCCGGGAACGGCACGTAGCCCGCGAACGGATCGGCGACGGGAGCGCCGTCGAGCAGCACCAGTGCGCGACTGGCAGCGCTGCCGCCGATCCCGCGCAGCGTCACGCCCTGCGAGGTGGGGTTCGCGGCTGTGGAGTTGCTCCGGCGGAACTGCTGGAACCCGGCGATATCGCGCAGCCCGTCCTCCAGCCGCCCCGACGCGCTCGCCTGCAAGCGGTCCCGGTCGATCAGCTCGGTGTCATAGGCTGCTGCGCCCGGAGGTTGCGCCAGCGCGCGGCCCGTCACCGTCACATCGGGCAGCGTCTCGGCCGCGGCAACGGCGGGCTCGCCGCCCGCGGCAGCCAGAAGGAGGAGGAGGGGCGCGACCATGGGTGTTTGCGCCCTGCGGCAAACGGGGCCGCCGGGCCGGGCCGGGTTAGACGCGCGCTGCGATGCGTGCAACCGGCGGGCGCGCGCCGCTACTCGGCCGCTGCGCCCAGCAGCTCGGCGGGGCGGATGACCTCGCCCGAAAACCGTTCCATCTCCTCGGCCTGCGGGCTCATCTGCAACAGCAGCAGGTCAAGCCCCGCCGCTTCGAACTCGGCGACGCGGGCACGGATCGCGTCCGCCGTGCCGATGAGGCCGGGGCGCAGCCCGCGATTGGACACCGAATATTCGCGGATCTTCAGCTCGCGCTCCAGCTGCGTGCCCTGCAGCCACTGGTCGAAATTGCCGAAGCCAGGCGGCGGCTTGTCGCCCATGTCGGTGATGCGCGACACCTCGGCGTCGGCCTCGCGCTGGCTGTCGCGCACGATCGCATAGGCCGCCATGCCGTATTGCATCGGCTGCAGGCCCAGCGCTTCGCGCCGCGCCTTCATGCCGGCGATCTTGTCGGCGATGACCGCTGGCTCGTCGCCGTGCATCACATAGGCGTCGCACTGCGCGGCGATCAGCGCCTTCGCCGCCTCGCTCTCGCCGCCGGCGTAGATGATGGGCTTCGGACTCGGTTTGGGCGAGCAGATCGCGCCTTCGGTGCGATAATAGCGCCCGTTAAAAGTGAAGCGCTCCTCGCTCCACAGCCCGTCGACGACGCGCAGCCACTCGCTGGTGCGCGCATAGCGATGATCGTGCTCGTCGAACTGGAGGCCGTATTGGCGCGCTTCCTCGGCCCACCAGCTGCTGACGACGTTGAGGCTCAGCCGCCCGCGCGCGACCGCCTGGATATTGGCCGCAGCCTTCGCGAACAGCGCCGGGTGGTGGAAGCTGGGCCGCACCGCGACCATCAGCTCCAGCCGCTCGGTCACCGCCGCCAGCGCCGCGGCGGTCGACCACGCGTCGAGCGCGGGGGCGTCGATGCCCTTCACGTCGTTGAGGTTCAGCTCGGCGACGAGCGTCAGCTCGTAGCCGATCCGCTCGGCGCGCTGGCACAGGCGCCGCGTATAGTCCCAGCTCGCCTCCATCCGCTCGTCGGCGACATTGCGCAGCCAGCCGCCGAACACCGGTGCCCAGAACCCGTAGCGCATCACGTGCTCCTCGCCGCGGCGATCGCGGCTTCCAAATGGTCGACCAGCTGCTCGTGCGGGTCCCAGCCCAGCACTTCGAGCGGCTGGGCCACGAAGTTCGACAGCGCGTTGATGTCGTAGAACCGTGGGCGTCCGTCGCGATCGTCGATCATCACTTCGATCCCGCCGACGTCCAGCCCCGCGGCTGCCGCGATGCGCTCGGCGGCCGCGATCAGCTCGGCCGCTGGGTCGGCGCGCGTCATGCGGATCGCGGCCCGGCCGGGCTGGATCATGCACGCGTCGGCCGGGCAGAGGTCGAAGCTGTCGGCCGGGCTTTCGATGTCGATCGCGTAGAGGAACTTGCCGCCCAGCGTTTCCAGCCGCGTCACCAGCCCACCGCGCGCGGGAACATAGTCCTGCACCAGCAGCACGCGGTCGACGCTTGCGGGCACGCTGCGGTCCGCGATCGACTGCGCCAGCTCCCCGGCACTGTGATAGCGCGCGATGCCGACGCCCGATCCGCCGATATTGGCCTTGACGACCAGCGGGAAGCCGATCGCCTGCGCCGCTTCGGGCAGGTCACGCGCACGGTGGACCACCTCTGTCCGCGGCACGCCGAGGCCAAGCCCCGCGATCAGCGACAGCTGCCGCGCCTTGGAACGATCGACGGCGATCACGCCCGCGCCGTTCAGCACCCTCGCCCCGCGCGCCGCCCAGTGGGCGAGCAGACTTTCGGCGTAGAAGATCGGGTGATCGTCGGCGCGAAGGAAGCTCGACATCGCCAACCGGCTGAGGATGACGGGCGCGGGCGGGTCCGATCCGCCCGGGTCGAAACCGTGGCCCGCGAGCTTCAGCTTCGCGTAGCCGATGCCGCGCCGGTCGAGCACCGAAAACAGCGGCTCGAACCAGGTCGGATGCTCGTAGAGGATGGCGAGATCGGGCGTGGGCATCGGCTGGGCGCGCAATCGCTTTCGGGCTCGGCGGGCGCCGTGCGGCGCTCGCGTTTCTGGGCGGTTCGGCCGCGACTTCAGGCGGGTTGCAGCGGCGCTCAGGCGGCGACGAGCGCGTCCTCGTAGGCGGCCTCGGTCTTCGCGCGCACCTCCTCCGGCGTCGCACCGGGGGCGAGCTCGATCAGGCGGAACGGCGCGCCGCGCGCGGGCCGCTCGAACACGCCGAGGTCGGTGATGATCACGTCGACGACTCCCGCCCCGGTCAGCGGCAGCGTGCAGGATTTGCGGAATTTGGGCGTGCCGTCCTTCGCCGTGTGGTCCATCATCACGACGATGCGCTTGACCCCTGCGACGAGGTCCATCGCGCCGCCCATGCCCTTCACCATCTTGCCGGGGATCATCCAGTTGGCGAGGTCGCCGTTCTCGGCCACCTCCATCGCGCCCAGCACGCTGAGGTCGATATGCCCGCCGCGGATCATCGCGAAGCTCATCGCGCTATCGAAATAGCTCGAGCGGTCGAGCTCGGTGATCGTCTGCTTGCCCGCGTTGATGAGGTCGGCGTCCTCCTCGCCCGCATAGGGGAACGGCCCCATCCCAAGCATCCCGTTCTCGCTCTGCAGCGTCACGTCGATGCCGGGGGGGATGTGATTCGCCACCAGCGTCGGCATGCCGATGCCGAGATTGACGTAAAAGCCGTCCTTCAGCTCTCGGGCGGCGCGGGCGGCGCGGTCATCGGGGGTCCAGGGCATGGCTGCGTTTGTGCGGTGGCGGCGCGCGCGGCGCAAGGCCACGCTGCCGAAGGGCTAAGGGAACAGGCGCGCGGCAGCCTGTCGCCCGCCCGGCCGACGCCCAATGCAGCGCGCAGCGCGGCCCGGCCGCCGAACCGCCCGCGCGATCCGACAGCCGGAGCGTGCAAGCTGCCCGGCCGCCGCGTTGCAATCGCTGCGCTGCGACCACACTAGCGCACGATGGTCAATGGACTTGTCGCGGTGGTTCGCGGGCATGATCGCGGCGCACTCCCCCGCTTCGCCGCAGCGCGTGGACGTCGATTGGATCAAGTCGCCCGCCGCGCCGGGCGCGCGGCGATCTCCGACGTCACCGAAGCCGAGGCGGTCACCGCAGAAAGGCCGCACCGGCGATGCAATCGAATCGCCCGCCCCCCGATACGTGATGTGCCTCTGGCGGGCGGTGCCGCTCTGTCACCCGGGCGGCGGTGCCAAGACGGCTGCGCAGCGGCGTCGACGCTCGCCGCGCCTCGTGACGCGCTGCTCTGCGCGTGCTGATGGCGGACGCAGCGAGCGGCGAGCCGTCGCGGCGCTCGATGGCGGTCGCCGCCATGTCGACCGTTGTCGAATGGTACGATTTCACGCTCTATCTCTATTTTGCCACGGTCCTGTCGCGCGTGTTCTTCGGCTCTGGCAGCGCGGGGCTGGCAACCGCGCTCGGTGGGTTCGCGGTGGCGTATCTGATGCGCCCGCTCGGCGCGGCGGTGTTCGGGCATGTGGGCGACCGCTTCGGGCGACGGCGCATGATGCTGTGGTCGATGGCGTTGATGACCGCCGCGATGCTGGCGACCGCGCTGCTGCCGACCGCCGCCGCGATCGGCCCGGCGGCGGGGTGGTGGCTGATCGCGCTGAGGTGCGTGATGGGGTTCTCGGTCGGTGGCGAATATACCGGCGTCGTTGCCTATCTGCTGGAAAGCGCGCCGGCCGCGCGGCGCGGGTTCACCACGTCGCTTGCGGCGGCGGCAAGCGAAGTGGGCGGGCTGCTCGCCGCTGGCGTGTCGGCGCTGACGGTCAGCCTGATCGATCCAGCCGCGCTGGCGGCGTGGGGCTGGCGCGTGCCGTTCCTAGTCGGCGCGGCGCTGGCGGGTGCGATCCTGATCGCGCGCTCGACACTGCACGAATCGCCCGAGTTCACGCGGCAGCAGCGCGCCGGGACGGTGCCCGCCAGCCCGCTCGCCCACGCGCTGACGCACCACCGCGCAGCGATCGCGCGCGGCTTCGCGATCTCCGCGCTGGGATCGATCACCTATTATGTCGGGATCAGCTACGTGCCAGCCTTCCTGACCGCCACCGGCGCGGCCAGCGAAGCGCGCGCGCTGTGGCTATCCACCGCCGCTGCCCTGATGGTGATCGCGGTCACGCCGCTGGTTGGAGCCTTGTCTGACCGTATCGGGCGGCGGCCGGTGCTGCTTGGCCTGTGCGCGTGCGGCGTGGTCCTGCCGGTGGCGATGTTCGCGTTGATGGCCGACGGCGGGCTGCCGCGCGTCATTGGCGGTGCGCTGGTGCTGGCGGCGCTGGGTGGCGGCGTCAGCGCAGTCGGCGCGGTCGCCACTGCCGAGCAGTTTCCCGGCGAGGGCCGCCTCACCGGCCTCGCGCTCGGAGCCACGACGGCCACCGCGATCTTCGGCGGCATGGCCCCCTGGGGCGCCCAGCGCCTGACCGATGCGACCGGCTCGCCGCTGCTGCCGGGAGCGATGATCGCCGTCGTCGCCCTCGCCGCGCTGCCCGTATTCCGCTCGATGCGAGAAACTCGGGCCCCAGCATCCTGACGATGCGGTAGATCGGATGGGCGGCCGTCTGGGCGAGCGCGAGGCCGCCAGGGACCGCGGCGCATGGTCGCTTGGGCCGCGCGTCGGCCCCACCATCGCCCGCGCGCGCCGGGCGCCCGCCTCAGCAGCGCTCGCCGAGCGGCCCGGCATGACGCGCTGCCGGCGCGAGGGCAGCCCGCCCGATGAATGCGCCGCGGGTGACGCTGCGGCATTGTGCGCAACATCGGCCACGCGCCGCCCTGCGCGGCAGCGGGCTAGGCCGCCTCGCGCTGGCGGACCGTCCGCTGCTCGATCCGCTTTTCGTAGTGCGCGCCCTCTATAATGCGCTGCACGAACACCGCCGGGGTGTGGACGCCGTCGGGGTCGATCTCGCCGGGTTCGACGAGCTGCTCCACCTCGGCCACCGTCACGCGGCCTGCCATCGCGCACAAGGGGTTGAAATTGCGGCTGGTCTTGCGGAACACAAGGTTGCCCTGGCTGTCGCCCTTCCACGCCTTGACGATCGCCAGGTCGGCGACGATGCCGCGCTCCATCACGTAGGTTTCGCCGTCGAACTCGGCGTGCGGCTTGCCCTCGGCGACCACGGTGCCGACGCCAGTCCGCGTATAAAAGCCCGGGATGCCCGCGCCGCCCGCGCGCAGCCGCTCGGCAAGCGTTCCCTGCGGGTTGAA
Source organism: Sphingomonadaceae bacterium (assembly GCA_032249695.1). Lineage (GTDB taxonomy): Bacteria > Pseudomonadota > Alphaproteobacteria > Sphingomonadales > Sphingomonadaceae > JAVVHE01. The sequence goes on from JAVVHE010000011.1 coordinate 54,392, forward strand.
CTCCAGGCTCAGCTCTCCCGCCAGATATTGCCGCTCGAATTCCTTGTTCTCGCCGACATAGCTGGACACCATCTTGGCGATCTGCCGCGTCTCCAACAGCAGCCCCAGCCCGAAGCCATCGACGCCGGCGTTGTTCGAAACGACCGTCAGATCGCGCACGCCGCTGTCGCGCAGCGCGACGATCAGGTTCTCGGGGATGCCGCACAGGCCGAAGCCGCCGGCTGCGATCGTCATGCCGTCGCGCAACAGGCCGGCAAGCGCGCTCGCCGCGTCGGGATAGACTTTGTTCATGGGGCGGTCTCCGTCGGGCGGTGAGCAATCGCCATCCGGCTTAGCGGCGGCCGCTTGCGGGAGCAAAGCCCGGTGTTGCGGCGGCGTGACAGCTGCCGCGCCGCGCGCGCGGCCGGGCGCGCGGCGCTTGCCGCTTTCCGTCGATTTCCATATAGGCCCGCCGCAACCATCGGGCGATCGAGGGCCCTGGGCGGAGGGACATTACGTGGCAGTGGAAACGCTGGCCGACGCGTCGCAGGAGGCACGCGCGGAACAGATCGAGCTACCCGAAGGCTATCGGCCGAGCGCCGACGAGACGTTCATGGGTCCGCTCATGACCGAGTACTTCCGCCGCCGCCTCCTCGCCTGGCGCGCCGAAATCCTCCGCGAAGGTCGCGAGACCCTGGGCCAGTTGGCGTCCGAGCCGCTGAAGGAGCCCGACTCGACCGACCGCGCATCGAGCGAGACGGATTGGGGGATCGAACTCCGCACCCGCGACCGCCAGCGCAAGGTCATCGCCAAAATCGACGAGGCGCTGCGGCGCATCGAGGCCGGCGAATACGGCTATTGCGATGTTACGGGTGAGCCAATCTCGATCCAGCGGCTTGAGGCGCGGCCGATCGCGACGATGACGCTCGAGGCGCAGGAGCGCCACGAACGGATCGAGCGCGTCAGCCGCGACGACTAGGATCGCGGCTTGCGCGCGTTAGTGGCGGGTGAGCCCCGCCAGCGCGTCCTTCAGTCGAAGTTTCTCGCGCTTCAGTTCGCGCAGCAGGATGGTGTCGGGGTTCGGACGCTGCGCTTCGGCTGCGATCCGGCGCTCCAGCGCCGCGTGGCGGGCCGAGAGCGTCTCACGGTGCGATCCAATCATGGCGTCTCCATGCGCTCCTGTGGACGGAGACGCCGAGTGAACACCAAGCGGCACGCTTTGTCTCGCACAATCTTGAAGGACTGGACGGGCAGGGATCGGGTTGCGGGGACGCGTGCGTGATCGACGAGGAAGAGCTCCGCGCGCGGCTGACGCGGTTGAAAGAGGAGCATCGCGACTTGGACAGCGCCATTGAGGCCTTGGCCGAGACGGCTGCGGCCGATCAGGTTGCGATTGCACGCCTTAAGAAGCGTAAACTGCGACTGCGAGATGAAATCATGTTGATCGAAGATCAGCTCTTGCCGGATATCATCGCTTAGCCGATACAAAGAGATCGAACCGGGGGCACGCAACTATGTGTCTTTAAGGCCGTATGAGAGGTTGGGGATCCGGAACGGGATGCCGGATGGGGTTCTAGCGTAACAGGTGTGTGTATGGCCCAGGCGAATGCGCCAGTTCAGATCAATCGCTCGGTCGTGGAACAGCTGATGGTCGACGCGATGCTGCTCGCCGATGAGGCGGAAAGCTATTTTGCGGGGGAGGATCCCGAGGGCGGCTTGTCGGTCGATCAGCATGTCGAACTCGCCTGCGAGGCGTTCCGTACCGTCGCGATTCTGAAGGGTCTCGTCGAGCGGCTCGGCCAGCCCGCGCTTCCGGCCGACCTCGAGCCGCTTAGCCCTATTCCGGATTCACTCGACGCGGCCGAGCTGCCGCCGAAAGGCCGAGCGATCCTCGCCGCGACCCGCGCGCTGCACGAGCGTGTGCGGGACTTTGAGGCGCGGCGTTCGGCGCTGACGCAATTTGGGGTGACCGCCAGCCCGGCGCGGCTGCTTCAGGACCGGTTGGCAGCCTCGATCGCCCGATAGGGCGCGTTAGACCGGGCGGATGATCGTCCGAACCACTCCGATCCACGCCGGATCGGTGATCACCAGCTGGCGCTGGCCCGCTGCCATCGGCAGGATGTGCAGCTTGCCGTGTTCGGCCGCGAGCAGCCGCCCGAAAGCGAACCGCCCTACCGGACGCGGCGCGAGCACATCGCGATTTACCGACCGGATGAACTGATCGGGTCCGACCCGGTCTAACCACAGCAGATCGCCGGCCCGATACTCCCCCTGGCTTGCGTCGACCCGCACCGCGGCCTGTCCGGCAGCCGGGTTGGGCGGCGCAATTGACAGCGGTTGGGTTGGAACCTCCGGCCCATCTGCGCCCAGCAGCGCGACGACGTCGATGTCGGCGCGTTCGGGCAGCGTCACCAGCTCCGCGGCGTCGACTTCCAAAGCGTCGGCGATGCGGTTCAGCCAGCCCATCGATACGGTCCGCATGCCGGTCTCAAGCCGCCCGATGGTCTGCGCCGTCGTCGGCGGACGGCAACGCATGGCGACCTCGGCGAGAGTTAGACCCTTTGCCCGGCGCACGTCACGAATGCGCGTCATCATATCGGCTGGCCCTCACTAACCATTCTGGCACAAAAACCGCTGTCCTACAGAAGCGGGACTGTGGCAACCTCCCTCTTACCAAAACACCCGGATATTTACCGATGAAACAGTTTGAGGCCAGGTTGCAACTGCTCGCAAAACTCGCGCGCGGAGACACCATGCGCCAAATCGGCGAGTCGTGGCAAATCGGGGAGTATCCGGTCGACATGGTCGTCGCACGGAAACTCGTCCACGACGGACTCGTCTCATGGCATGGGAGGACTGCGGCCCTCACCGAACTGGGAAAGCAAACCGCTGAGCGGTTGGGAAATCCAGAACAGCCGAACCGGTGGCTACTCCGCCACGGCGGTTCGAACAGCGAACCAATCCGGATTAATCGTTGCGAGTCCCCGCTTGGCTGGCTGCTCAAGCGCCGCCATATCGATACTCGGCAATTCGCCGCGGGAGAGCGGCTGCGATCGGACTGGCTGATCGCCGAGCGGCCGCGCTCGATCACGATGCGCTGGACGGAGCGGACCGACGGAGGCGGCGAAGCGACCGAGCGCGATCCAACTTTGTCGCAACTCGCGGCGCGGCGCCGGTTCGACCAGGCGATGGCGGCGGTGGGTCCTGACCTTTGCGATGTGTTGGCACGGGTGGCGTGCCACGGCGAGGGGCTGGAGGTGGCTGAACGCGCGATGGCCTGGCCTGCCCGCGCGGGGAAAGTTGTGCTTTCGATCGCGCTCGACCGGCTGGCCGCGCACTATCGGAAGCACTAAGGCGTCAAGCGGCGTTGGCGAGCCAGCGGAAGGCGGGCGGGGCGCCGGTTGCAATCGGCATCGCGGTGCCGCAGAAGGCGCACTCGGCCGTCAGGCGCCCGACGATCCAGTGCGAGCGCGCACAGCCCGGGCAGTGATTGGCACTGTCCGGGCGGTAGGACGCGATCGCGCTGAAGACCGGTGCCACCGGTGGGCGGCTGCGCAGGGCGTGTAGGCGCATCGTACTCTCCGTCACATCGGGCAGGAGTCCTGCACGTTTGTAACGCGCGTTCAGCCGAATGAGTTTCACGACAAGCTGTTGATGATTCGGTTGTGGCGCCTTCCCCACAACCGCGGCTAGGTGCGCCGATGATCCAGCGCATGCTCAAACTGCCGAAGTCCGCGCTTCTGGCCATCGGCGCCTCACTTGCCTTTTGCGGCCATGCAGCATCCGCGCCACAGGCCGATGGCGAGAGCCCGCGTTTGATGGCACTCTACCGCGAACTCCACGCCGCGCCGGAACTGAGTTTCGGCGAGACGGAGACCGCAGCGCGGCTTGCGCGCGAGATTGACGGACTTGGATACACGGTAACCCAAGGGATCGGCGGCACCGGCCTTGCAGCCGTGATGCACAATGGCGCCGGGCCGGTGCTGCTAATTCGCACCGACATGGACGCGCTGCCGATCAGCGAGGATACCGGCCTGCCGTTCGCGTCGACAGTCACGCGCAAAACGCGCGAAGGCGAGAGCCAGCCCGCGATGCACGCCTGCGGGCACGATATCCATATGGCGTCATGGGTTGGCGTCGCGCGGCGCATGGCGGCGGAGAAGGCACGCTGGCGCGGCACGCTTATCCTCGTCGCCCAACCCGCCGAGGAGCGGGTCGGCGGCGCGCGCGCTATGCTGAAAGACGGACTTTACGCAAGGACGGCCACGCCGACACACATTCTCGCCTTCCACGACTCGGCGGCGCAGCCCGCGGGCACATTCGGCTGGACGCCCGGCCCGGCACTGGCGGCTGTCGATACCGTCGACATCACCGTCAAGGGCCAGGGCAGCCATGGAGCCTCGCCGCAGCTATCGAAAGACCCAATCGTCACGGCTGCACGCATCGTACTGGGCCTACAAACCATCGTTTCGCGCGAGATCGCCCCAGAGGATGCAGCGGTTGTGACCGTTGGAGCGATCAATGGTGGCTCTAAGAACAATATCATTCCGGACCGGGTGGAGTTGAAGCTGACGCTGCGCAGCTTCTCAGACTCGACGCGCGTGCATCTAGTCGAAGCCGTCCGGCGGACCGCGCGGGGAGAGGCGATGGCGGCGGGCATGTCGGTGGAACCCGACGTGCGAGTCTCGGACGAGGGCGCCAACGTCACGGTCAACACCCCCGCTTTTGCCGAGCGGATCGCTGGTGTCTTCCGCGAGCGGTTCGGAGCAGAACGCGTGCAGCGCATCGCGCCCGCGACAGTCAGCGAGGACTTCAACGAATTCGGCCGTGCCGCTCCGCAGGCGGAAACCTTCATGTTCTGGGTCGGCGCGCAGCCGAAGGCCGTGTTCGATGCAGCGGGCGGGGACCTCACCAAGATGCCCGGCCTTCACACCGCGCGCTGGGCGCCCGACGCCGCGACCGCGATCCCCATGGCGGTCGATGCGATGACCGCGGCTGCGCTCAGCGTGCTTGGCGGACGCTGACGCTTGCGGCTTGGTGCCGCCGTAGCCGAACCATTCCGCATCCGGGGGCGTTCCGCAATATTCGTCGACAGGGGGACACGGCTGCCGTGACTTCGTTCATGTTCTGCACAGGCATCGAGAACAGCTACCCTACCATCGATCACGGCCGAACCCGTGTCGATCAGATGGAAAGCTGCAATCACTACAAATACTGGCGAACGGACTTCGAACTGTTGAAGGACGTCGGGGTCTGCTTCCTGCGCTACGGTCCGCCCATTCATCATACTTGGCTTGGCGATGGGCGCTATGACTGGAGTTTCGCTGACCAGACTTTTGGCGCACTGCACGATCAGAATGTCACGCCGATCGTCGATCTTTGCCATTTCGGCGTTCCCGACTGGGTCGGTAACTTCCAGAACGGTGATTTCCCCACGCTCTTCGCTCGCTATGCTCTTGACTTCGCGCAACGTTTCGGCTGGGTGCAGCTGTTCACACCGGTCAACGAGATGTATATCTGCGCGCTTTTTTCGGCGCGCTACGGCTGGTGGAACGAACAGCTGACGAGCGACCGGAGCTTCGTTACTGCGCTCAAGAACATTTGTAAGGCGAATGTCCTTGCGATGCAGGCAATTTTGGAAGTTCGGCCCGATGCGATCTTCATTCAGAGTGAGTCCAGCGAGTATTTCCATGCGGAAAGTCCCGCTGCGATCAAGCCTGCGGAAATCCTGAACTCAGAGCGCTTCTTGAGCCTAGACCTGAACTATGGCCGCCGCGTCGACTCAGAGATGTACGAATATCTGCTCGACAACGGTATGACTCGCGAGGAGTATCATTTCTTCCTGGAAATGCGCCTGCGCCAACACTGTATCCTGGGTACGGATTATTATGTCACCAACGAGCATCGCGTATCGGCTGACGGCGGCACGCGATCGGCTGGCGAGATCTTCGGTTACGATGAGCTGAGCCAGCAATATTATCGCCGCTACCGCCTTCCGGTCATGCACACCGAAACCAACCTTGCCGAGGGGCCGAAGGGCGACGAGGCGGTCAACTGGTTGTGGAAGGAATGGGCGAACGTGCTCCGCGTCCGCAACAATGGCGTGCCGACCGTTGGCTTCACGTGGTATTCGCTGACCGACCAGACCGACTGGGACACCGCCTTGCGCGAGAAGAACAACCGCGTGCATCCGGTCGGTCTGTATGACCTTCACCGGAATCCCCGCCCGGTCGGCCGCGCGTACAAGCAACTGATTGCCGACTGGCGCAACGTCCTGCCGACCCAATCCGTATGCCTGGTCGTGCCGGTGGTCGCTCCGCGCGAAACGCGCGAAGCGCACGCGCGGTCGATGGCGGCGGCCGAACGGCGGTCCGATCAGGACGCTATTCCGAAGCCGTTGCCGGCCGAATAGCCGCCCGCCGGCAGCGGGCCATCGGCTCATCGAAGTTAGCGCGAGGACCTGAGACTCTTCACTTGCGGTTTAGTTCCGTTGCGTCATGCTGCTGCGCATGGAGTTCGTCGCTCAATCGTCTCGCTTCGACGCAGTCGGCGGGACCAGCGCGTTGCCGAACAATGTGCTGCGCCTGGATCGTGACCGATGGTCGCCCGAGCGCGCGCGGCGATGGTACGACCAGCAGCCTTGGTTCGTGGGCGCAAATTACGTACCCGCCTATGCAATTAACCAGATTGAGATGTGGCAGGCCGAGACTTTCGATCCAGCCGCGATCGCACGCGAGCTCGATTGGGCGCGCGACCTGGGCATGAACTCGATGCGCGTGTTCTTACATGATTTGCTGTGGCGCGATGATCCAGCGGGCTTCCAGAGCCGGATCGACCAGTATCTCGATATCGCGGCCGAGCGCGGCATCCGATCCATGGTCGTGCTGTTCGACAGCGTCTGGCATCCGGAGCCACGGCTGGGGCCACAGACAGCGCCGATTAGCGGCGTCCACAACTCGGGCTGGGTGCAGTCACCGCATCGGGACACTCTGGAAAACCCCAACGAGTGGCTGTGGCTGCGCGATTATGTGGACGGCGTCGTCCGCGCCTTCGGCCGCGACGACCGCGTGGCGATCTGGGATGTGTGGAACGAGCCCGACAATATCTTCATGGGCACACTGGAACACTTGCAGAGCCCGCGAAAGTTCGAGTTGGTGGCCGAGCTGCTGCCACAGGTGTTCAGCTGGGTACGTGCCGCTGATCCCTTGCAGCCGCTGACGAGCGCGGTGTGGCACAATCACGATTGGCGCTGGGGTCCAATGCTCAATACGATCGAGCAGACGCAGCTGGGCGAATCGGACGTCATCAGCTTCCACAATTACGAATGGCCCGAGAAGTTCGAGGCGCGCATCGGTCAGCTGAGCGAATATGGCCGCCCGATCTTCTGCACCGAATGGTTAGCACGCTCGGTCGGCAGCCTGGTCGAGACCGTGCTGCCGGTCGCGCACCAGCATCGGGTGAGCATGTACAACTGGGGCCTTGTCGCGGGCCGCAGCCAGACCGTGTTCCCTTGGGACAGCTGGAAGACACCCTGGATGCCGGAGACCGCGGGCGAGGAACACCCGCCCGTGTGGTTCCACGATCTGCTACGCCCCGACGGCACGCCCTACCGCGCGGCGGAGGCGAACATCTTCCGCATGCTCGCCAGCCAACCCGCCGCGCAGATGACGGCGCGGGCTTAGTGGCCGAGGCCGTAGTAGGTCTGGAGGTTGCGGTGGTAGCGGTCGTCCCAGCGCGGCTCGTCGCGGAAGCTGGGGCCGCGCTCGAGCTGGCGTTCGTCGAGGTTCACCACGTAGCCGTCGTGGCGCTCGTCATAGCGTAGCATGTCCCACGGCAGCGGGTGGTAGCGCTCCCCCATGCCGAGAAAGCCGCCGAAGCTCATCACCGCATAGTCGACGCGGCCCGAGCGCTTGTCGATCATAAGGTTGCGGATCGTGCCCAGCCGCTCGCCACGCGGATTATAGACGCGCGTGCCCGCAACCTTGTCCGAACTGATCAGGCGGCTGGTCTCGTCGATCGCTACGCGGCGATCGTCGTCACGGTTGCCGTAGCGCTCGTCCTCGCGCGAGCCATAGCGATCATCGCGGCGATAATCGTCGCGGGACGAGCCGCGATATTCGTCGCGCCACGAGCCGCGATAGTCGTCGCGTCCGTAGGCGGGACGATACTCGTCCCGGTAGCGGTAGTCGTCTGCCATCGAACTGCTCCCGAAAGCTTGGGCGCCGCCGGTCCGTCACCGACGGTCAGGGCTTCAACCCGCGAGCGCGGCGGAGCGTTCCGGCCCGATCGCCTTTCAGTAATCGCGCTGCAGCTGCACCGCGAAACTCTGGCTGCCCTGCGACTGCACGGTTGAAAGCAGCGACAGCGCGCGGGTCAGAGCCACACGGATCTGCGTGGCGGTATAACCCTGCGCGTCGGTCGACAGCTGGATGTACACGTCGCGCGCGATGTACTTGCCGGCCATCAGCCCGGTATTCCCTTTTGTCGTCGTGATCGTGCCGTTGGCATTGGTGGTCGTCGTACCGCCGACATTGCCGATGCCCAGCCGATCGAGCCCCGTCGCGCGTTTCAGGCTTGCGACCGGGTTGAACCCCTTGCCGCCGCCGCTCCGCAGCTGCGCCAGCGCGACCGCCAATTGCACCGCGTCCGTTGCGGTCAAGTTCGTGACGCTCGTCCCGAACAGTAGCCGCGCAAGCACTTCCTCCTGCGGCAATGCCGGCGAACTTGTAAAATTGATGATCGACTGTTCTGCATTGCCGGTGATCTGGATATTGGCGGTCAGCCCGGTCACGTTCGCTGTCGCCTCGATGTCGATCTGCGGATTGGGCGGATTTTCGCCGACGAAGCGGATATAGCCGCGATTGATCTGGAAGCTGCGGCCCGCGAAGTCGAACGTGCCGCGGATCGCAGTCGCGTCGCCCCGCAATGTCGGCGCGGCCGCGGTTCCGCCTGCGCGGACGTCGGCCTGCCATTCGCTGTCCAGTCCCATGCCGCTGACCGCGATCCGGTTGTTCGCCCGCACCGCCACGTCCAGCCTGATGACGCTTGGCACCGCTGGAATGCGCTGGGGCGAATCGACCGGCTGACCTTTCATGCGGACGTTCAAGGTGGGGATCGTCGCGGCCCTGCTGGTGCTGATCGAATAGGTCGCGCGGTCGACATTCAGGTCGCCGGTGACCACTCCCTCCCCGCGCGCGAGCGCAATCTTGGTGGTGCCGCTAATGACCGCGCTGGCGCTGTCGGTGCGCAGCAGCTGGGCGTTGCGCAGGTCGCCCGTCAGGTTTGCAGTGAGGCCGCGCGTTGCGTCGTAGGCGACCGTGCCCGCGCCGCTGACGCGCCCGCTGCCCGCGATGCCCGTGAACTGCCGCAGCACAAACGTTGGGCCATTGAAATCGCCCAGCATCTGCACGCCGGTGATGACGGTGCCCGTCTGCGCACTCTCGATCCGCGCATTGGCGGCGCGGACCTGGCCCTCGACGACCGGCTCGCCGACCCGGCCCGAAATCGACGCGTTGACCGTCACCGGCCCCTGCACGTCCAGCGTTTCCACCCCGGCCAGGGGCCAGATTGCCTGCGCTGGAGCTGCCAGGCGCACCAAACCTCGCATCGGCGCAGACAAAAGCCGCTGCGAAAGCGGCTCTTCGGCGGAGCCGGGAATGGGCGAAACGAGCAACTGGAAGGCACCTAGGACTTTTCCTTCGCGCCTGATGAAGCCGCGCGTTGCAGCCTCCGGCCCGCGCAGCGCTGCTGTCAGCTCGAGGTTGATCGGCAGCGAGGTGAGCGCGACGCCCGAACGCGACAGATCGCGCACCAGCAGATGCACCGAGCCGACCGGCAGGCCCGAGCCCGGCAGACGGATATCGGCCGAGCCGGATATTCGGCCGAAGGCGCCGAGGCCGGTGAACTGGCTGATCGCCTGCAGGCTGAAATCTTGAAAGCGCGCGGTGACGCTGGGCTCGGGCCCCGAAACGCCAGCAAGGATCGCGCGGCCGTTCGCGATGATGAGCGTCGCTGGCTGGAGGCGCCAGAACGTGCCCTCCTTCACGAACAGCGCGGGCTGGCTCAGCTGGAACGCTTCGCCCGCGACCGAGCCGTTGGCGGCGAGCGTCACCCGGCCCGGCACTGCGTCGGCGTTGGCGGCGATGGTGAAAGGCTGGTCGGCCGCATCGCCGCTAGCGTTCAGCCGCCCGGTGCCGTGGCCGCGGTCATACCGGCCTCCGAACGCCAGCGTGCGCACCTCCGACGTGCGGTAGCGGATGGCACCGGCGTTGAGCGTGCCCTGCCCCGCCGGGCCGTCCGGCCGCAGCACCGCGGCCGCGCTGAGCCGCCCCTGGCCGATGCGGAGATCGGGGACGAACGGCACCGTCGCGTTCTGCATCCGCACGTCGACCGAGACGCGCTGCGCACCGCCCTCATTCCCCAGCACGATGGTGCCGTTGGTGCCCTGGCCCGAGAGGACGAGCTGCCCCGCATAGACCGGCCCCGCAGCCGCGACCCGGCCCGAGGCTGTGTATCCAGCGAAGCGCGCCCGCGTGATGTCGGCGCTGGGTCCGTCCTTGCCGAGCGCGACAAGCGAGTCGAGCGCGAGCGGGCCGTAGTCGGAACCGCCCGTCAGCTGCACGGCGTAGGCGGCGCCCATCGGTTCGATCCGCGCGACGACGTTCTGCAAGCCCGCGCCCAGCCCCGGCCGCGCGAGCGCGATTTCGGCGCGGGGCTTGGTGCGCGTGCCGCTCACCGCCAGCCGCACTGGGCCGTAGGGGACGCTTGTGCCCTGCGCGAGCGCGCTGATCGCGCCGTTGGGACGTAGCTGCGCGTTGCCGCCCAGCCGCAGCTTGGGCGCAGCCAGCACGAAGCGATCAAAGCGGATTGCGCCATCGGCACCGCGCGTCAGCACGGCCGACGCAGCAGGCAGCCCGCCGATGAAATCGCGCACACCCGACGAATCGAGCCGGATGGTGCGCAGCGTGATGGGTCCGGTGACGATCAGCCCCTGCCCGTTCGGCCCCGGCCGGATGGTGAGATCGAGCCCGACCGCGAATTCGCCGACGCCCGCCAGCGCATAGCGCGCAACGGCTCCGTTCAGCGCCAGCAGATAGGCGTTGTTCTTCAGATCATACAGCGCCTGCCCGCGCGCCTGCGCCCGATCGGTGCGGATCGCGAGCGGCTTTACGACCACCTGGCCCGATCCGTAGACGACATGCCCGTCGGCGGTCAGCCGGTTGGCGTAGACTGCAAGCTCGGGTGGCAGGCCGCTCGCTGCGTCGGCCGTGACGTGCGCGTCGCCCTCGATGCGGGCGCCGACCAGCGTGAAGCGCCCGGTGGCGCGCGGGCGCGTGAGGCCGGTCTCGCCCGCGGCAAGCCGCGCCGATGCCAGGCTGACATCGGCGCGCAGTTCATTGAGCGGACCCTCAAGCGTCGCCCGGATGTCGACCGGCGCGCCTGCGACGCTTGCCGACAGCAGCTTGGGATCGTTCAACCGCCCGGTGATCTGCGTCGGCGCCAACGATCCGCCCGCGCGATCGAGCGCGCCCTCGGCGCGAGCGCTGAACGCTGCACTGGCAAGGTCGGCGGCGAAGCGCACGCCCTGCTGCGTCGGCTGCGCTTCGGCCTCGACGCGCAGCTCGGGCGCGCTGAGGCGCGCGACCAGCGTATCGGGCCCGACGAGCGGAGCGGCGCGGGCTGCCCCCTTCATCGTGAAGCGCCCGGCATTCACCACGAGCTGCGCGCGCGCGATCTGCTCGCTGCCGACAGCGGCGCTGAGATTGCCCAGCCACATGCCCCATGTGCCCGCGCCCTTCACCTCGGCCGAGAGCGGAGCGTTGGCGCCAGCCAGCCGAGCGAGCAGCCCCCCCGCCGGGCCGGTCACGCGCGCATCGAGGTCAAACCGGTTGAGATCGGGCACGGCGTTCACGTTCAGGCGCACGCCGTCGCCGGTGTCGCTGCGCGCGTCGGCGAAGACGATCGCCCGGCCCGCTTCGATCTGAGCACGGGCGGCTGCGGTTACCACATAGCGGCGGCCCGCGACGGGCGGTTCCACGGTCAGCGCCCCGACATAGAAGCGCCCGAGCGCGAGATCGAAGGCGGGCAGGATGCCGCCGGGCGCGGGCGGCGTCGGCTTGAACCGCGGCTGGCGGATCAGGTCCGCGGTCGGCGCGTCGACCGAATCGAGCACCAACCGGTTCTTGGCATAGACGAGCGGCTGCCACGCGACACGGAGCTGAGGCACGCGCAGGAACGGCCCGTCGGGATCGCTCAGCACCACATCATGCGCGGTAAACCGCGACAGGACCGATCCCTCGATGCGCCCGATGCTGATCTTGAGGCCGTTGGCGGGTGCTAGCTGCGCGATCTGGCGGACGATGAAGCCGCGGCCTGCGTCGCTGTCGATGTAGGCGAACAGCCCGGCGACGATCAGCACCAGCAGCAGCGCGATCAGCGCCAGCCAGCGCAACGGGCGGAGCGCGCGCACCATCAGAATGCCTGTCCGATCGAGAAATAGACCGCGGCGTCCGGATCGCCGCGCCGCGGGTTGAGCGGGGTGGCGATGTCGGCGCGGATCGGGCCGATGCTGGTGTAGTAGCGCACACCGACGCCCGCGCCGTACTGGAAGTCGCCGCCGATGCGGGGATATTCGGCCGGGTAGAGCTGGCCACCATCGAGGAACGCGACGAGGCCGATCGTCTGCGTGACTTTCTGGCGGACCTCGCCCGAGAACTCGACGAAACTGCGTCCCCCCGTCGGGTTGTTGCTCGCGTCCTTCGGGCCGATCAGCTGGTAGCCATAGCCGCGCACCGATCCGCCGCCGCCGACATACCAGCGCCGCGAAGGCGGCACGTTCGATAGGTCCGAGCCGACGATCGCGCCGGTGGCGATCCGCCCGGCGAGCACCGTGCCGTCGCCGCGCGCGACGGGGATATAGCCGCTCGTCTGCAGCCGCGCGCGGACATAGCTGTAGTCACCCTGCAAGCTGAACTCGGGACTGACGCGCAGGTCGGCGCGCACGCCGCTCACCGGATTGAGCAGGCTTTTCGTCGTATCGAACGCCACGCCGAGCGGGAAGGCGCCGAGATAGTAGTTCTGTGTGGCGCGGCCCGATTGCGCGCTGGTGCCGCTGCGGTCGCGCTCGCGGCTGACGAGCAGTTCGCCGCCGAGGCTCCACGTCCAGCGCTTCTGCCAGAGCGGCGTCGAGCGGTTCTCATATTGCACGAGGCCGTTGACGGCGGTGCTTTCGAATGCGGGCGTATCCTGCCGCCCGGCGTCGGCCCGGACGGTCAGGAAGCGGTCACGGCGGTGAAAATTTGATTTGATGAGTTCGGCGCTCACCAGCTGCTGGCGCGTGCCGCCAATCAGCCGGAAGGTGACCGCGCCTTCGGGCTGGATCAGGTTCTTGTGACGCCAGCTGAGTTCGGCGCGGACGCCGTCGATCGTGTCATAGCCGAGCTGCGCGGCGATCGTGCGCTGCGGTCCCGGAGTGAGCTTCACATCAAGATCGGCGAGGACGCTGCCGTCCGGGCCCGGCCCGTCGCGCACCGGCGAGACCGAGACGCTGGAATAGAGCTGCGTCGCCAGCAGCGCGCGGCGGAAATCCTCGACCAGCGCCTGGTCATAGCGCTCGCCGGGACGGAAGCGCGCGATATCCCAATAATGGCCGGTGCCAAGGAACGGCTTGCCGTCGACCTTCAGCGCGCCGAAACGCGCGGGCGGGCCGGTGTCGACGGGCAGGGTGAGTTCGCCGGTGCGCGTGTCGGTGTCGATGAGGATGTCGAGCTGGCCGACCTCGCCGAACGGATAGCCGAGGTTCGGCAGCGCGACCCGGACGCGGCCCTCGGCGGCGAGCGTGGGGGCGGCCTCCACGGGATCGCCCGCCTTCAGCCCCAGTTCGCGCCGCAGCGCGTCGGCTGGGCCGGGGCCCTTCACCGGCAGGTTGACTGCCGAATAGCGATAGAGCTCGCCCGGTGTAACATCGAACACGACACGCGCGCGGCCGCCCGACGGCGGGGCGGGGGTGAGTGTGTACACCGCCGCGCCACCATAATAGCCGCGACTCCGCAGGATCTGGCGCACGAGATCGACATCGTTCTCCGCGCGAAGGCGGATTTGGGCGCTGTTGGCGGGCTGGCTGCGCGTGCGCAGTTCGGACGCCGCGTTGAACTCGTCCTCGGCACCGTCGAGCGGACCGAGGCCGCGCAGCTCAACCTCATAGCGCACACGCGCGACGACCTCGGTCGCGGCCTCGCCGGTCAGGTCGGCGGGCGGAGCGTCTGCGGTCGGCCACACCACCCCCAGATCGGGCAGCGGCGGCAGCGGCGCGCTAGGGTCGGCGGTAGCGGTGTCCGGAGCGGGCGCCAGCGGCGCTTCAGCCTGCGGCGCGTCGGGCGGCGGCGCTCGCTCGGACTTGGGCATCGGCTTGGGCTGCTCCACCCCGGGCGGCTTCGGCGGCTTGGGGCGCGCTGACGCAGGCGCCATTAGGCTGGACAGCAGCGCGACCAGGCCCCAGCACAGAGCGATGGACCGCAACGGCAGACCGACACCGCGCAGCGTCGCTGGCGGCGGCATCATCCTGACGCTCGCTCTGCTGGTCGGCGCGGTTGTCGGCATCCGTATGGGAGAGCCGTCGGCGGGTCTGCTCATTGGTCTCGGCGTGGGCGGGCTCGGCGCGCTTCTGTTCAACCGGGTGAATGCGCGCAAAAGGGATGGGTAGGCACGGCGTTACAAGAACCGCCGCCCCGCCCAAACGATCCGGCCGATCACGTCAAGCTCCAATGCGCCAGCCACCTCCCACGATGGATAGGCGGCATTGTCCGACAAAATCGCGACGCGGCGGCTGGCTGGATTGACGGCCAACCGTTTCACGATCGCCTCGCCTTCAATCCTTAGCGCATAAAGCCCGTCGCGCAGGCGGCTGCGGGCGTCATCACGGTCGACAATCAGCTGATCTCCGGGGCCTAGCGATGGCAGCATCGAGTCGCCCTCCATCCGCAGCAACGCGAGCGAGTCGATTTGGTTGCTGGCAAGCTCGCCAAGCCACCCAGCGTGGAACGCGATGCCGCCATCGACGGGGCGCGGGCGCAGCTGATCGAGCCGGACAAAGTCGGTTGCACGCGTAGCGTGGGCAGGCGCCCCAACCACCGGCTCGGCCGAGCCCGCCGGCAGCCCCAGCGATTCGGCTGGCACCCGGAGCGCCTGCGCGATCGTCTTTACGTCATCCGCTTCCAGCCGCGCGGGCACGCCCCGGCTTACATACTGTTGCACATAGGAATCGTTGCGACCGATGAGGCGCGACAGCGACGCAAAACTCTCGCCGGAACGCGCAATTGCGCGCTTCAGCGCCTGCCTGGCGTCGAGTTCGTCCAAGCCCGTCCTCCTCCCGATCGTTACTATACCGGTTAAAACCGATAAAGATAGGAATCTGCCTAGACTTGTAGGTTTCTCCGCGCCCGCATGGCCGTGCCGATCACACTGGAAAGGCGAGGGCATGCAGGGTAATCTGTTGTTTGCGATTGAGGTGGGGCTGCTTCGCGCGGGCATGGCGCCGTCGCGATTCGGCCGGGAGGTGGCGGGCGACCCCAGGTTAGTGTTCGACCTGAGGAGAGGCCGGCAACTCCGTCTCGGTACCGAAACGCGCGTGCGTCAGTATTTGTCCCGTTTGAGTAAGGAGTGCGTGTTGTGAGAAGTTTCATCCAGGACGGACACTCGCTTGTGTTGCGCGTGATCCGCAAGCTGGTTGCCGACCCGGCGGTCGTGCTAGTTGTGGAAGAGGTTCACAGCCGCGACTGGGCGAGCGCGACCTTCGTGGGCCAGTTGCATCGCATGGATTGCAAGCTGAAGGGCAGTTTCGAAGCGGTGCAGGCCGCGGCGCAGCGGCTGCGCGACGAGCTGCCCGAGAGCGATGCGGACGGTTCGGAGCGGCTGTTCCTGGCCGATGCGTCGGTCACAGCGCTGCGGATGACCGGGCGGCGCGACGGGCGCGCAACGGCGTCGCTGTCGATCGAAGCGCTGACGCTGCTGGCCTGAAGCGCTGAACCGCTGACCGGAGCGATCAGCCGACGGGCGGCAGGCTGTCGCGCAGCGCCCGCGCAGCCGCGGCGATGCGCTGCCGGTCGACACCCGCGAGCGCCTGCGGAGCGAGGCGCCGGGCTGCCTGCTGCGGCGCCGCTGGCGCGGGCGTGCGCGCCATCTGCCGCGTGGTCGCTGCGATCTCGGCCACTTGCTGCGCGATCTGGCGCAGCTGCGCGCCGACCTGTTCCTCCAGGCGGTCGATCCGGTCCGTCAGCCGCTGCGCCACGGCGTGATCGGGCGCATGGCTGGCAATCTCGGCTGGAATGCTCGCTACGCGCTGAGGGGCGGCATGGGGCGGCTGTGCAGGGTCGGGGACGGGCGCGTGCGTGGCGCCCGCGCCGTCCGTCTGGGGCGAAAGTTGCACCGCATCGATCGTCGGCAGTTCGTTCGCCCGTGCGCTGAGATCGGGTGCATCAAGCTTCGGCGGCAGCGCCGGGCGGTGTTCCACCTTCGGTCCGTCGGCGTGGGGTTCGGCAGCCGCCGCACCGGTCTCGACCACCGGACGAGCCGGCGCCGAGAAGGTCCGGCCGGCTGAAGGCGGCACGGTCGGTTCCGCCGACGCACGCACCCGGCCGACGGGCCCGGTCGATGCGAAGCGACGCGCCTCACCATAGCGCGAGGTCCGCGCGGCGGTGCGGTCATCGTCGTCGGCATCGGTCTCCGGCGAACGCCGCCCGCGCAGCGCCCAGCCCAAGAGCGCGCTGAGCACGAAGCCGCCGCCACCCAGCGCGGCCCGCCCGGCCATGCCGACCGGCGGCTGGAACAGCTGCACCGCACCCGCGATTCCGGTCCGGGAGAGCAGCTCCTCCAGCGTTTGCTGCGGCACGAGCAACGCTGCGGCGAGCAGTGCGAGGCCGAGAAGCAGACCGATGATGGGCGGCAGGTTACGCATGCGCCGTCTCTTGGAGCGCGCTGCCCGGCTTGGCAACGGCGCGCGCGCCCGCCAGCCGTTCGTAAACGGGTGCGTAGCGGGCGGCGCTCGCATCCCAATTGCGCTTCTCGCGCACGAACGCCTTGCCCGCCGCCAGGATCGCGGGCCAGCGGCCGCGATCGGCGAGCAGGCCCGCCAGCACCTCGGCCGCCGCAGCCGGATCGCCCGCGCGGAACAGCACGCCGGTGACGCCATCGTCGATCAGCTCTCGGTGCCCGCCGACGTCCGACGCAGCGACGAGCTTCTCCTGCGCCATCGCTTCCAGCGGCTTCAAGGGCGTGACCAGCTCGGTCAGCCGCATCGGCTTGCGAGGGTAGGCGAGCACATCGACCAGGCTGTAGTAGCGGTCGACCTCGGCCTGCGGCACGCGGCCGGTGAAGTGGATGCGCGCCGCCGCCGGGGATGCAGCCGCCTGCGCCTTCAGCGCCGCCTCCATCGGCCCGCCGCCCACCAGCAGCAGCCGCGCCTGCGGCCGCCGCGCGATGAGCGCGGGCATGGCGGCGATCAGATCGTCCAGCCCCTCATAATCATAGAAGCTGCCGAGGAAGCCGATCACCTCGTCACCGGGCGCGAAGCCCAGTCCGGCCGCGAGCGTGCCCTCGCGCGGCAGCGGATCGCCGAACTCGCCCAGGTCGACGCCATTGGGCACGCTGAACAGCTTGTCGCGCGCGATGCCGCGCGCCGCGAGGTCGTCGAGCAGCCCCTGACAGATCGCGCCAACCGCAGCGGCGCGGCGGCAGGCGCGCGTTTCCAGCCAGCGCGTCGCGCGGTAGCGCGGCGAGCCCTCGCGCCCCTGCCCGTTGCCGACGGCCGCATCCTCCCAGAAAGCGCGGATCTCATAGACAACCGGAATGCCCAGCCTTGCGCCGACGGCCAGCGCGGGCATCACCGTCAGCACCGGCGAGTGGGCGTGGATGATGTCGGGCCGGATTTCGGCCGCCAGCCGCTGCAGCCGCGCATCGGTCGCGCGCATCTCGGCCAGCTCGCGCAGCAGCGGTGGGCGCTGCGGCGGAGCGGGCGTGCGGTGGAACACCAAGCCGCCCGCCTCCTCGGGATCGGGCCCCGCCTTGCTGTGCCGCGGCGAGGTCAGATGGTGCGTTTCCCACCCGCGACGGCGCGAGGCGAGCATCAGCGCGCGGCTGCGGAAGCTGTATCCCGAATGGAGCGGCAGCGAATGATCGAACACGTGCAGGATGCGCAGCGGCATTGCGCTCAGGCCAGTGCGCGGCCGCGGCGGGCGCGGAGATCGGCGACGCAGCGATCGGCGGTACGCCCGTCCCAGCGATCGGGGCGACGCGCGGCGGCGGGGCCGCGCGCGAGCGCGTCATCAAGCGCTGCGAGCGCGGTGCCGACGCTCACCAGCCGGTTGGTGCCCTCGCTGACGGTGATCGGGCGCTCGGTGTTCTCGCGCAGCGTCAGGCACGGGATGCCGAGATAGGTCGTCTCCTCCTGGATTCCCCCGCTGTCGGTCAGCACCGCGGCCGCGCCCGAAAGCAGCGACATGAAACGGTTATACCGCTGCGGTTCGATCAGCCGGACGCCCGCCGCCTCCAGCCGCGCGACGTGCCCGCCCGAGTCCAGCCGCGGCCGGGTGCGCGGGTGCGCTGGGAACACCACCGGGTGCCGATCGGCCGCCGCGGCCAGCAAATCGGCGAGTGCGGTCAGCTGCGCGGGATCGTCGACGTTCGACGGCCGGTGCAGAGTGGCGACGATATAGCCGCCGGGCCGCAGGCCCAGCGCTTCGGCCGCGCGCTCGGCTGCGATTGCGGGGAGCGCGTGCACCAGACTGTCGATCATCGCGTTCCCCACGCGCGTGATCCGCGAAGCGTCCACCCCCTCGGCCGCGAGGTTGGCGTCGGCGTCGGGCGAGGGCGTCCACAGCACGTCGGCGATCGCATCGGTCACCAGGCGGTTGATCTCCTCGGGCATCGAACGATCGCGGCTGCGCAGGCCGGCCTCCAGATGCACGGTCGGGATGCGCAGCTTGGCGCCCACCATCGCGCAGGCCGCGGTGGAGTTGACGTCGCCGACCACCACCAGCCAGTCGGGGCGGTCCTTCAGCGCCACGGCTTCATAGGCGATCATCACGCCGCCGGTCTGTTCGGCATGGCTGCCCGAACCGACGCCCAGATGATGATCGGGCGCAGGCAGGCCGAGATCGCGGAAGAAGTCCCCGCTCATATTGGCGTCATAATGCTGGCCGGTGTGGATCAGCACCGGCTGAAAGTCCTCAGCCGCCGCGAGCGCGCGCCACAGCGGCGCCACCTTCATGAAATTGGGCCGGGCAGCGGCGATCAGATGAACGCGGTCCATTCTGTTCGCAGCCTTCAACGCGCGTGCGCGTGGACTGGAGCAGCGGCGCGGGTCTGCGCCAAGCCTGCGGGCTTCACCAGCTCGACGAACAGCCAGCCGCGCAGCGGTGACAGCCATTCAAAGCGCGCGATCAGCTTTTCATAGACCGTACCCGCCAGAAACAGCACGCCGTTCCACGCAAGCATCGACGGATATTGCACCATCCGATCGAACCTCTGAACCTCGAAGCCCGAGCGCGCAGCCAAGGCGCTGATCTGGCGGCGGTCGTTGGTGCGGTAGGCGGTTGGGAACACATCCTTCTCGTCGCGCTCTCCGATCGCGCTGATGATGCGCCCGTGCCAGCGGTTCGGAATGATCCGCGCCGCCAAGCTCACGTAATCCCAGCGGTTCGCGGTCAGGAAGATCCATCGACCGCCCGGTTTCAGCAGGCGCCATGCCTCGGCATAGACCGCGTCCGGATCGGTCACATGCTCCATCACCGAGCGCGAATAGAGCAGATCGGCAGTCGCATCGGGCAGGGGCACCTTGGCGAGGTTCGCCGAGATCGGTTCCAGCCCGTCCGGCAAGTCCAGCGGCACAACATCGACGCCGATCAGGCGCGCGCCACGCCCGCGCAGCTCGCTGAGTGTCGGGGCGTGGTAGCCGCAGCCGACGTCGATGACCGTCATACCGGGCCGAACAAGTTCGGCGAGGCGGTTGCGCAGCGTTTGATAGGGGTGAACGCGCTGCGGCCAGTAACGCCGGAAAACCCAAGTCGTCAGGCCGACCATCGACGTCTCGCACCATCCCCCGCGCGACCGGGCCTTCCCCGATTGCGCCACCCCGGTCAAGGCGCTAACGCCGCGCCATCGGCTCCGAAACCCGGGGCGAGACCGGTGTTTTCGCGTCCATGCTCGACAATCTTTGCCTTCTGGCGATGCACGCCGTGCTGGTCGTCCTGGTTCTGCGCCTGGCGCGTGATCCTGACCGGGAGGACGTGGCGCCGAAGAAGGGGCCGGCGAACCAGCGGTTTCGGCGCCGCGACCCGGACCAGCTGACATAAGATGCGCGATCTTGCGATCCTTGGCTTGCTGCTGGGCCTGCTGGCGATCAGCTTCCGGCGGCCCTGGATGCTGACGTTCGCCTATCTCTACGTCGATCTGACCCAGCCGCAGCGCCTCGGCTACTCCTGGATCGCAAGCACGCCGATCAGCTTCATCTTCGCGGTGCTCGCGCTCGGCGGATTTTTCGTAGAGCGCCGGAAGAATCTGCGCCTCGGCTTTGTGCAAGCCGCGACGCTCAGCATGATCGCGTGGTTCACGCTGTCTTATTTCTGGTCGGCGATCCCGGATGACGAATGGTGGTTCAAGTGGGACTCGGCGTGGAAGTCGATGGTCTTCGCGGTCTTTCTGCCGTTCGTCATCACGACACGCCGTCGCCTCGATGCAGTGGTGTCGCTCATCGTGCTGGCGATCGGGCTGGTCTCAGGAAATGCTGCACTGAAAACGCTCGGCGGCGGCGGCGGATACGATAATCTCGCGATGATCGTCCCGACGAACAAGGGAATCTACGAAAGCAGCACGGCGTCGACTCTTGCAGTGGCGATCATTCCGCTCGCCTTCTATCTCGCGCGCCATAGCCCGCTTGTCCCCAAAAGCCGTCTGTGGCGGGCCGCACCCTGGGCAGTGGGGGCGGCCGGTGTGCTGACCACGGTCGGCACAGAGGCGCGAACCGGGCTGATCTGCCTGGCCGCGATGGCAGCGATGACGGTGTGGACGGTCAAGCGCAAACTCCTCGTCGCTGCTGGCCTTGCCGTGGCGGTGGTCGTCGCCACGCCGTTCATGCCCAAGAGCTTCCTCGCACGGATGGGAACGATCGCCACCTATCAGCAGGACGTTTCGGCCGCCGGGCGCACTGAAGTCTGGAAATGGACGTGGAACTATGTGCTCGATCACCCGCTCGGAGGCGGCTTCAAGGTGTTTCGCCTGAACAAGATCGAGATCGACATTCCAAACTATGCACCAAATACCACCACGGTGATTGGTTACACCCGCGTCAAGCAGGAAGCCCGCGCGTTCCATAGCTCGTATTTTGAAGTGCTTGGCGAGCTTGGCTTTGTTGGCTTAGCACTTTGGCTTTCCATCCTTGGCGCCGTGCAGATCGGTCTGATGCGGCTACGGTCAAGGTTCAAGGGCTGCTCGCCTGAGGATGCATGGATCCCGGCGCTCTCACGCGCGCTGGCCCAGGCGATCGTCGTCTATCTTGTGGGCGCGCTGTTTGTCGGCATCGCGTTCCAGACTGCGCTCTACACGCTGGTCGGCGTCAGCATCGCGTTGATCCATTACGTGGCTGAGCGGCGCGCGGCTGAGCTCCGCAGTCGGAGGTTTGAGGCGTTCCAGGCGCGAGTGAGCGCCGGGAATGTTCGTGCGGGTGCGCCGATCCCAGCCTGAACGCGCGAGGCCGGGTAGCGATCATGCGGCGCTGCGGCTAGCTGCGCGCCTATGAGACCCGAACCCCGGCTGTCCGCCCCTCTCGATGTCGACAGCCTCACCATCGGCGCGCGCGAGCTGGTGGTGGAAACCGTGCGCTGGGCGCTGACCGACGCGGGCGCCGCGCTCGGAGCGCTGATGACCGCAGCCGCGATCACCGTCGCGCTGGCGGCGCTGCGGCATCTGCTGCTGCCCCGCCTGCAATCGCAGTTCGCCCACCTGTCGGGCGCAGGCGTTGGCCGGATCGTGCGATCGGTGCTCAGTCATGCCAAGGACTGGTTCTTCCTCGCGCTCGGGCTCGAGCTCAGCTCGGCCTGGTTCGATCTGCCCGAGCTCGTCGCGCGCGGCGTCGGGCTGTTCTTCACGATTGCCTTCACGTGGCAGCTGGCGATCTGGATGCGCGCCCTGGTGCTCGCGCTGATCGAGCAGCGCGCGGCTCAGCGCGGCGAAATGGGCAGTCTCGCAAACGCGCTCGATGTTGTCCGCGTGCTGGTCTCGGCGGTCATCTTCGCGATCGCCGCCACTGCGATCCTCGACAATCTCGGCGCCAATGTGAACGGCCTGATTGCGGGCCTCGGCATCGGCGGCATCGCAATCGGCCTCGCGGCGCAGGGCGTCGTTGGCGACCTGTTCGCCGCGCTCAGCATCCTGTTCGATAAGCCGTTCATCCGCGGCGATCCGATCAGTTTCGACGGCATCGATGGCGAGGTGGAGGCGACCGGCCTGAAGACCACCCGCATCCGCGCGACTTCGGGCGAGGAAATCGTCATTGGCAACGCGAGCCTGCTGGGGAAGATCATCCGGAATAATGCGCGGCGGCAGCGGCGCCGGGTCACGCTGACGCTCGGTCTGGGCTATTGGACGGACGCGGCCGACGCGGAGCGCGTTCCCGATGTGCTGCGCTCGCTGATGGTTGGGCGCGAACATAGCCGCTTCGTTCGCGCCGGACTTTCGAACTTCGGAGCTTCGAGCCTTGAATATCAGTTCGTGTTCGATGTGCACGGACTGGGGTTCGATGATTTCGTCGCCGAGCGCCACGCCGTGCTGGCAGCGCTGTTGAAGCGCTTCGAGGACGAGGGGCTGAGCTTCGCCTACCCCACCCAGGTGCAGATGATCGCCGGACCCGACGGGCGGCCGATCGACCCGCCTCAGGGGTGCGGTGAGCCCACGCATTCGCGCGCGCGCCCTTGATCTGCTAGCGGCGCTGGAACCGATATCCGCAGGAGTTTGATCCCATGGCGACCGCCGCCGCCCCCGCCTCGCCCGCGCCCAAGACATTCGATTGGCACGATCCGCTCGATCTCGACAGCCGGCTGACGAGCGAGGAGCGCATGATCCGCGACGCGGCGCGCGGCTACGCCCGCGAGAAGCTGCTGCCGCGCGTGGTGAGCGCGTTCGCAGAGGAGCGCTTCGACATCGAGATCATGCGCGAGCTGGGCGAGCTGGGCTTCCTGGGCGCGACGCTGCCCGAAACCTATGGCTGCGCGAACGTCAGCCACGTCGCCTATGGCCTCGTCACGCGCGAGATCGAGGCGGTCGACAGCGGCTACCGCTCGGCGATGAGCGTCCAGTCCTCGCTCTCCATGTACCCGATCTTCGCGTTCGGCAGCGAGGAGCAGCGACGCCGCTTCCTGCCCGGCATGGCCAAGGGCGAGCTGATCGGCTGCTTCGGCCTGACCGAGGCCGACGGCGGCAGCGACCCGGCCTCGATGCGCACGCGCGCCGACAAGGTGGACGGCGGATACAGGCTGAACGGCGCCAAATACTGGATCACCAACTCGCCGATCGCCGACCTCGCGGTGGTGTGGGCGAAGCTCGACGGCGACGTGCGCGGCTTTATCGTCGAGCGCGGGATGCAAGGCTTCGGCGCCAACAAGATCGAGGGCAAACTGTCCTTGCGCGCATCGATCACGGGCGACCTGAGCTTCACCGACGTGTTCGTGCCCGAAGCCAACATCCTGCCCAATGTCCGCGGCCTGCGCGGGCCGTTCAGCTGCCTCAACAAGGCGCGCTATGGCATCTGCTGGGGTACGATGGGCGCGGCCGAGTTCTGCTTCACCACCGCGCGCGACTATGTGGGCGACCGCAAGCTGTTCGGCCGACCTTTAAGCGGCCGCCAGCTGGTGCAGAAGAAGCTGGCCGACATGATGACCGAGATCGCGCTGGGCCTTGAAGGGTCGCTGGCGCTCGGCCGGCGACTGGACGAGGGCGACTGGGTGCCCGAAGCGATCAGCATGATGAAGCGCCGGAATTGCGGGGTAGCGCTCGGCATCGCCCGCGAGGCACGCGACATGCTGGGGGGCGCGGGCATCCAGGGCGACACCCACGTGCTGCGGCACGCGATCAACCTGGAAACGGTCAACACCTACGAAGGCGCGCATGACGTCCACGCGCTGATCCTGGGCCGCGCGATCACCGGCGAGAACGCGTTCTGACGATAGCGTGCCGGTCGATGACCAGCGCGTATCCTACTCGATCGCACCGGCCGCCTGCCGCCCTGTCGAGCAGGAAGCGGCGGCCGGACCGACCCCGCCGACGACGGGCTGCTAGACTGCCTTGAACACGACGGTGGCGTTGGTGCCGCCGAAGCCGAAGCTGTTGTTGAGCACCGCGTTCACCGGCCGCTCGCGTGCCTTCAGCGGAACGAGGTCGATGCCGTCCGCGCCCTCGCACGGGTTTTCCAGGTTGAGCGTCGGCGGCACGATCTGATCGCGCATCGCGAGCAGGCAGAAGATCGATTCGACCGCGCCCGCGCCGCCCAGCAGGTGACCAATCGCGCTCTTGGTCGAGCTCATCGACAGCCCGGCGACCGCGTTGCCGAACAGCCGCCGCACCGCTCCCAGCTCCAGCTCGTCGCCAAGCGGGGTCGAGGTGCCGTGGGCGTTCACATAGTCGATGTCCGACGGGTCCATCCCAGCCTTCCTGAGCGCCATCGCCATCGATCGGTAAGCGCCCGCACCCTCCGGATGCGGCGCGGTTACGTGATAGGCGTCGCCCGACAGGCCGTAGCCGACAACCTCGCCGTAGATGTGCGCACCGCGGGCCTTGGCGCGCTCCATTTCCTCAAGCACCAGCATGCCGGCGCCCTCGCCCATCACGAAGCCGTCGCGGTCGCGGTCCCACGGGCGGCTGGCGCGCGCGGGTTCGTCGTTGAACGCGGTCGACAGCGCGCGCGCCTGCGCAAAGCCTGCGATGCCGAGCGGGCAGATCGCAGCCTCGGCACCGCCGCAGACCATCACGTCGGCATCGTCGAGCGCGATCAGCCGCGCTGCATCGCCGATCGCGTGCGCGCCCGTGGAGCAGGCGGTCACGACCGCGTGATTCGGCCCCATCAGACCGTATTTGATGCTGACCTGGCCCGAGATCAGGTTGATGAGCCGTCCGTGCACGAAGTGTGGGGACACGCGGCGCGGGCCCTTTTCGTGGAGCACGATCGATTCGTGCTCGATTCCCGGCAGGCCGCCAATGCCCGATCCGATGAGCGCGCCCGCACGGTAGCGCTCCTCTTCGGGCATGTCGGTCAGGCCCGCATCCTCCAGCGCCTGGCCGGCGGCATCGATCCCGAAGATGATGAAATCGTCGACCTGCCGCTGCGTCTTGTGGTCAACGCGCCGGTTGGCATCGAAATCGCGCACTTGGCCCGCGATGCGGCACGCCTGATTTGTAGCATCGAACTTGGTGATCGGCCCGATGCCGCTTTCGGCGGCGATCAGGCGCGACCAGGTAGAGGCGACGTCGGGCCCGAG
Source organism: Sphingomonadaceae bacterium (assembly GCA_032249695.1). Classification (GTDB taxonomy): domain Bacteria; phylum Pseudomonadota; class Alphaproteobacteria; order Sphingomonadales; family Sphingomonadaceae; genus JAVVHE01. The sequence continues at coordinate 79,888 of JAVVHE010000011.1, forward strand.
CGGCGTGACGAGCCCGATGCCGGTGACGGCGACGCGGCGCATGAATGCGGGCCCAGCCGGCGGAAGTTACTTCTTGGCGTTGGCGTCGATGAAGCCGATCGCGTCCTTGACGGTCGTGATCTTCTCGGCGGCGTCGTCGGGAATCTCGATGCCGAACTCCTCCTCAAACGCCATGACCAGCTCGACGGTGTCGAGGCTGTCCGCGCCGAGATCGTCGATGAAGTTGGCGTCCTCGGTGACCTTCTCCGGCTCAACTCCCAGATGCTCAACAACGATCTTCTTCACGCGCTCGGCGGTGTCGCTCATCGGTTTTCAATCCCGTTCAATGTTCAGTGCGAGCGGCCGGACTAGGCGCGCGCATCCCTCGTTGCAAGAGCGACGCACCCCCGGCCAACTGGTCGGCGGCGCGAGCGGGTTACTTCTTGGCGCGTTCGCGCGCCGACGTGCCGGTCACCTCGGGCGCGCCGGGGCCGCCGATATTCTTGCCCTCGCCGGCCACGGCCTTCTTCTCGTCAAGAACGACGGTATCTGGAGCCTTGCCCGGCTGCGGCGCGGGCGTGTCGGCGGCAGTAGTCGCCGGCGGCGCGCCAGGCTGCTCGGCCGCGGCGGTCTCGGCGGGCGGCGGCGGCTTGGGCAGGTTCGACCCCTGCGTGTTCAGCCACGCGATCAGGTTGGCCCGGTCCTGCGGGTTGGCGATGCCCGCGAAGCTCATCTTGTTGCCGGGGATGTGCACCTTCGGGTGCTTCAGCCAGTCGCTCAGATTGTCCCAATCCCAGTTGCCGCCATGGCCCGCGACGGCTTCCGAATAGGCATAGCCGGGGTGCTTGCCGACCGGCCGCCCGACGACGCCGTAAAGGTTGGGGCCGATACCGTTGGGGCCACCCTGCGCCGCGTTGTGACACGATGCGCACTTCTTGAACTGCTCCTCGCCCTTCGCCGGGTCGGCGCTGGCGAGATAGAAGGCGATCGGCTTTTCGGCTTCCGCAGCAGCAGCGCCGGTGGTCGCGACCTCCTCGACACCTTCGACCTTATAGCCCTTCACCTTGGGCTGGACGGGCTCGAACACCTTTGCGGACAGGATCGACAGTCCCAGCACGGCGATCGCCGCTGCCAGGACCCAGCCCGAAAGCTTGTTCCACTCAAAGCTGTCCACGAGTCCTCATGTCTGTCGTGATGATGCCGCGCACCCCGAGCGGCTGGGTCGCGTCATGCGATAAGGGACGCCGCGCCCGGGATGCAAGTGGATGCGGCTCTGTGCCCGGGCGTATCACCGGCACAACGAAAAGGGGCGGCGTATTGTGCGCCGCCCCTTCCGTATTGCGTGTGCAGCGCTGCTGCGCCGCGGGCTTACGCCTTGCGGCGAGCCAGGCCGAGGCCCGCGAGGCCGAGACCGAACACGGCGAGGGTCGCCGGGGTCGGGATCGGCGGAGCCGGCGGAGAAGCGAGCGTGAAGCTGAACGAAATCGACGAGCCGTCGCCGCCCGTCTGCGTCAGCGAGCCGGTGACCGAAGCGGCGCCCGGATCAAAGCCGACGAGGCCGGACCCGGGGGTAAAGGTGCCAAGCGCGTAGAACGCCAGCGCGCGATTGGTCGCGGTGCTCGCCGCATTCAGCGCCGTCTGCTGGGTCGTGCCGGAGAACGTGCCGAAGTTGCCCACCGTGAAGGTGAACGTCTGGCCGTTCGACAGCGTGAACGGGCTCGAAATGCCCGTGATCGACGTCGTGAAAGTCGGAATGATCGCGAGGTCGCCCGTGGTCGAAGTCACCGTTCCACCGCCGAGCGTCAGCGTCTGGCCAACACTCAGGATGCTGGTGGTGGTCGTCCCGACCGCAGCGCCCAGCGTACCGTTGAGCGTTACCGCCTGAGAAGCGGTCGCCACCGAAGCGAGCGCGAGGCCCGCCATAAGAGTCTTCATCATAACGTCTCCACCCGTTGGATGCGCCGGAGGGTACCGGCTTCCACCGGTTACGATGCAACGCCTGTGCCAGAACAGCTCGCATCCCGTATTTCACGGATTTGGCGTGTCCGGCGCTCACACAGGGGGCGGGCGATTGTCAAATATCCCGACGTTTTCCGGGGTGTCCATGTAAACGCGGATTAGCTGATGCGCGATCGCGAGCGGGGGAGGGAGACGAAACGAAGCACTTCCGATCAGCGATCTATGAAGTTGTTCACGCGTGAGCCAGCAGGCTTCTTCGACTTCTTCTTGGTCCACAACCAGTTTGGTTGTTAATGCTTCGGCAAAGCAGCCAATCATGAGGCTAGATGGGAACGGCCACGGCTGGCTGCAGCGATAATCGACACGGCCGATCTTTACTCCCACCTCCTCGAACGTTTCGCGGGCGACAGCTTCCTCGATGGTCTCGCCCAGCTCCACGAACCCTGCGAGCGCAGACAGGTAGCCTGCGGGCATGCGTGGCCCCCGTGCGAGGAGGACCCGGTCGCTCGCCGGATCGATCACCAGCATGATCACCACCGGGTTGACGCGGGGATAGTGTTCCTGTCCGCAGGCGGCGCAGTGCCGGTTGCCGCCCCCGCGCGCGGGGGCGGTCGCACCCCCGCAATTGGCGCAGAAACGGTGGGTGGCGTGCCAATCGAGCAGCGCGCGGGCATGAGCGATGATGCCGAGATCCGGCGCCGGCGCCACCATCGCCGCCGCACGCGCGTCCACCGCCTCCGATCCGGGCGGCAGGTCGCCCCGGGCGGCGAAGCGCGGCGCGCCGCCTTCGGCCAGCCCGAGCAGCACCGCCCCCGCGTCATCGGGCGGGTGCGCGCTCCACGCGATCCCGCCAGCGCCGCCGGAGCCGAGCATGGCCGGGCGCAGCTTCGCATCGAACAGCAGCCAGCGCGCATCGGGCCGGGAAGACAGCGCGGCGATCGCGGCAGGGTCGCGCCGCAGCGCGTCGGCGCGGTCAAGCGGAGAGCCCGAGAATGCGATCACGCGGCGCGCGCCAGTTGCAGGCTGGCCTGCCTGGGCACGCCCGCCTCGTCAGCCAGCGCGAGCCGTGCTGCCTTCAGAAAGACCGCGGGCAGCCCCTCCGACTCGATGCCTGCAACGGGCAGCCATTCACCATCGGCGTCGCCCGCGGCTGCAAAAACCGACAAGTCCAGTGCGAAATGGGTGAACACGTGGCTGATGCCGCCAATCAAACGCCAGCGCGCATTGGCGGGGGCAGCAGCGAGCGCCGCCCGTTCATCGCACGCCTCCACCCAATCCGAGCTCGGCAGCGCGCGCATCCCGCCCAGCAGCCCGCGCGGCGGGCGGCGGACAGTCAGCACCTCGTCTCCGCGCCGGAACCAGAAGGCGATGCCACGCCGCACGGGGCGGACGGCTTTGAGCCGCGCCGCCGGATAGGCCGCCTGCTGGCCGGTCTGTGCAGCAGCACAGTGGGATCGGACGGGACATGCACCGCAGCGCGGATTGCGCGGGGTGCAGATGCGCGAGCCGAGGTCCATCAGCGCCTGCGCGAAGTCGCCGGGCCGCTCGGCGGGCGCCAGCGGCTCGATAAGGCAGCGCAGCCGCGCGCGCGAAGCGCTCTCGGCGAAGACCCGCGCCGTCACGCGAGCGATGTTGGCGTCGACGGGCACGACCATCTCGCCGAATGCGATCGCCGCGACCGCTGGCGCAGTGTAGTCGCCCAGCCCCGGCAGCGCGCGCAGTCCGGCCTCGTTGCAGGGGAAGCCTCCGCTTGCCGCCACGACGCGAGCACAGGCCAGCAGATTGCGAGCGCGCGCGTAATAGCCAAGGCCCGCCCACGCAGCCATCACCTCGGCCTCGCCGGCGGCCGCGAGCGCCCCCAAGGTCGGCCAGCGCTCCACCCACGCGCTGAACCTTGGCGCAACCGCGGCCGCGGTCGTCTGCTGCAGCATTACCTCGGACAGCCACACGCGGTAGGGATCGGGCGCAGGCGTGCCCGGCGGGGCGCGCCAGGGCAGCACGCGGGCGTTCGCATCATACCAGCGCAACAAATCGGCATCGAAACCCTGTCGCTGCCCTGCCCCCGCTTCCGCCATCGCGCCGCCTATGCCACAAGCCACAAGTGACACGAAAGGACAGCCAGCGCCGCGGGTTCGCTGCACCTGTGGGTGAGCTGGTCGACCGGGCGGGCCATGCTGCCTTCAAGCGCTTCGGCTTCAGCCAGAGCGCGATCGTCAGCCGCTGGCACGAGATCGTTGGACCCGTGATCGCACGCCACAGCCGCCCCGAAGCGCTGCGCCTGCAGCCGGGCGGGCGCGAAGGCGGCGTGCTGGAACTGCGCGTCAGCGGCGCATTCGCTCCGCGGCTGCAAATGGCGGAGCGCGATATCATCACTCAGGTCAATCGCTTCTTCGGGCGGGCAGCGGTGACGCGGCTGCGGCTGCTGCACGGTCTGGTCCCCGCCGAGCCCGAGGCGCCCGCCCCGCCCCCAACCGTGCCGAGCGGGCTGGAGCCGAGCCTGAGGGCGATCACCGATCCGGGCTTGCGCGCCGCGCTGGAGGGACTTGCGCGCCAGCTTGGCGTGACCACGGGCGCACCGATCTTTGACGCCGATGGTGGCGAAGCGGTAATGCGGCCGCGCGACCGTGCCGCCGCGCACGCCACCGAGGCCGAAGACCGATGACCAGCATTCGTTTCCGCACCGCAGCCGCCGCAGCCCTGACGCTGGCACTCGCCGCCTGCGACAAGTCCGGCAGCGCCCCGCCCACCGCGACCAGCAGCAGCGGCGGCGGCGAGGCCATCGCAGCGCAGCGGCCCGCCCTTGCCAACACCGCCGCGCGCGACTGGACCAAGGTTGTCTCCGCGACGCCCGAGGGCGGGTTCCTGATGGGTAACCCGAACGCGAAGGTGAAGCTGCTGGAGTTCGCATCGACCACCTGCCCGCACTGCCAGCGCTTCTGGGAAGCCGCGCACAGGCCGCTGGTGGACGACTATGTGAAAAGCGGGCGCGTCAGCTACGAATATCGCACCTTCGTGCTGAACGGTCCCGATTACGCGATGAGCGTGCTGGCACGTTGCCAGGGTGCGCAGGCGTTTTTCCCCCTACTGGATCAGATCTACGCAACGCAGAACCAGTGGATGCAGCCGTTCCTGCAGCCCGATCCCTCGGCGCAGGCCAAGATCAGCGCGACCCCGGCCGACAGGCAGCTGCTGGCGGTCGCGGATAGCGGCAAGCTCGATCAGTTCTTTAGGCTCCGCGGCGTGCCGCGCGCGAAGTATGAGGCGTGCCTGACTGACAAGGCGCAGCAGAAGCCCATCGAGGATATCCGCGAGACGCAGGCGCGCAAGTATAACGTCACCGGCACGCCGACGTTCTTCGTGAACGGCGAGATGGTGGGTTCGTTCGAGCAGTGGGCGCCGGTTGAGGCCGCGATCAAGGCCAAGCTGGGATGATCCGCCGCTGATCTTCGAGCGCCTGCGGCTGACGGGTTTCAAGTCCTTCGCCGAACCGACCGAGCTTGTCATCCTGCCCGGCTTGACGGGCGTCGTGGGGCCGAACGGCTGCGGGAAATCGAACCTCACCGAAGGTCTGCGCTGGGCGATGGGCGAAGGCTCGGCGAAGTCGTTGCGATCGGGCGAGATGGACGACGTGATCTTCGCCGGATCGCGCGGGCGCCCGGCGCGCAGCTTTGCCGAAGCGGTGCTGACGCTGACGATCGAAGGCAAGCAGACCGAGATCAGCCGTCGCATCGATGCCGGCGCAGGCTCCACCTACCGGGTCGACGGGCGCGAGGCGCGGATGCGCGACATCCAGCTGCTGTTCGCCGATGCCGCGACCGGCGCGCACGCCGCCGCGCTGGTGGGCCAGGGGCGCGTGGCTGCGCTGATCGCTGCGCGGCCAGTCGAACGGCGGCTGATGCTGGAGGAAGCCGCGGGCGTCGCGGGGCTGTCGGTGCGGCGGCGCGAGGCGGAGATCCGACTGCGCGCGGCGAGCGCCAATCTGGAGCGCGTCGACGACCTGCTGCGCGAACTGGGCGGACAGATCGACAGCCTGAAGCGCCAGGCGCGCTCCGCCGAGCGCTATGCCGCGGTCAGCGAGCGCATCCGGCTGGGCGAAGCGCGGCAGCTCCACGCCGACTGGGCGGCGGCAGCAGCGGACGCGGAGCTGGCGGCCGAGCGGTCGCGCGCTGCCGGCACGGATGCGGATGCACGGCGGGCCGAGCTGGAAGCACTGGAGCTCGACGGCGCCGCGGAGGCTGGCAGGCTCGCGCGGCTCGCCGCCGCGGGGCTGGAGGTGGAGCGGGCGCGCGGGCAGATCGACGCCGAAGCCGCGCGGCTGGCCGACGAGGCCGAACGCGCGGTGGCGCGCATCGCCGACATCGACGCCGCCCGGAGCGCGGCCGAGCGCGACGCGGCCGCAGAGGAGCGGACGGCCGCCGAAGCGCGGGCGGAACTGGAGCTGCTGGCCGAGGAGGTTCGCTCGCTGCGCGCGGGGGCGGCCGCGCGCTTGGCAGCGCTCCATGAGAGCGGCTTGGCGCTTGCGGCGGCCGAGCAGGCGAAAGCAGCGGCCGAGGCGGAGCTTGGCTTGGCGCTCGAAGCGCACGCGGCGGCGCGGGCCGAGGCGGGCGCGGCTGCGGCGGCGCTGGCAGCGGCGGAGCGCGAGGCTGCGCGGCTGGAGGGCGAACGCCAGCGGCTGGCGCGCGAGCAAGCCGACGCCGCGCGCGAGCTCGAGCGGCTGAACGGGGCGCTCGCGAAGGCCGAGCAGACGCACGCGGCGCTCGCTCTCGCGCCGGTCGAGCTGCCGCCGCTGCCGCAGTTCGAGCTGCCGACCGTGCCGCCGCCCACCGCGCCAAGGCCAGAGGCGACCGCGCGCGAACGCACCGCATGCGACCGCGCCGCGTCCGCACTGGCCGGCGCACGCGAGGCGCTGGCGACGGCGCTCGATGCGGCGGAGCAGCAGCGCGGGAGGCAGACCGCCGCGGCCGGGCGGCTGGCCGAAGCCGAGCAGGGTTCCGCCGTGGCAGGGCGCGAGCACCAACGCGCGGTCGCGGCGCGCGATGCGGCTGCGGCGGCGCTCGCCGAACCGCGCCGCGTGCTGGCCGCGCTGCGCGCCGAGCAGGCCGAGCTTCGCGCCGAGGCCGAGCGGCTGGAGCGGCTGATCGCAGCGCGCAGCGCCGCGGCGGCGGCCGAGCCGGGCTGGGAGGACGCGCTTGCGGCCGCGCTGGGAGACGATCTTGGTGCCCCGGTCGGCAATGCGGGGTCAGGTTGGGCGCGGGTCGCCGACCGTGCGGGCGACCCGGAGCTGCCAGCCGGGCTGACCGCGCTTGGCGCTCACGTGACCGCTCCGCCCGAGCTGGCACGCCGGCTGGCGCAGATTGCCGTCGCGCCCGACGCTGACACCGCACGCGCCGCGGCTGGAAAGCTGCGGCCCGGCCAGCGGATCGTCACGCGGGGCGGCGGGCTGTGGCGATGGGACGGGTTCGAGCGCCACGACGCGGCCGAGGCGGGCACCGCCGAACGCCTTCGCGCCGCCAACCGCCGGGCAGCAATCGCCGCCGCACTGGATGCGCTGGCCGCGCGCGCGACGCGGGCAGCGGAGGCACTCGCCGCCGCGCAGGCAACCGCCGACGCTTCGGTCCGGGCTGCCGAGACCGCCGCCGCAGCCCTCGCCGCTGCGCGCCGGTTGCTCGCCGACGCCGAGGCCGCTGCCACTGCCGCCCGCCGCGCGCTCGCCGAGTCCGACGCGCGCGTGACGGTCGCGCGCGCCACGCTCGCCCAGGCCGAAGCCGCGCACGACACTGCGGCTTCAGCGCTGCGGCGCGCAGAGACCGCCGCACTGGAGCGCGCCGAGGCGGAGCGCGCAGCAGCCATTGCCGAAGCCGAACGACAGCGCACGCTCGCAGCCGAGCGGGTTGCCGCCGAGCGCCGCGACGCGCTGCTCCGCGCCGAAGCGGACCGCGCCGCCGCCAGCGCCGCGCTGGAACGCGCACGTTACGACGCAGCGCGTGCCGAAACGCGCGTCGCCACGCTCGCCGCCGCGCTACACCGGCTAGCCGATGACCGCGCGGTCGCCGACCGCACGCTGGACGAAGCCCGCGCCCGCCATGCCACCGCCCAGGACGCGCCCGCCGAAGCCCGCGCGGAAACCGCACGTGCAGCTGCGACCGCAACCCGCGCCGCGCTCGCCGCCGCAGCCGAAGCGCGCCGCACTGCCGAGCGCGCCGACGAGGACGCCGCGCGCCGCGTCGCCACCCTTGAGCGGGAGACCGCGACGCTCATCACCCGCGCGGAGGCAGCCGAGACGCGCGCCGCCGACCTCCAGCGCCGCGCATCCGCTCTGGCCGACGAGCGCCAGCGCCTCGCCGCCGTCCCCGAGCGCGCGGCGAGCGAACGCGAGCGCATCGAGCGCGACCGCGCCGCGATCGATGCCCGCGCCGAATCGATCCGCGCCGACCGCGCCGCAGCCGATGCCGCCTCCGCAGCGCGCGAACGTCACCGCCGCAGCGCGGCCGAGGCGCTCGCCCAGGCGCGCGAAGCGCGCGCCGCCGCAGAGGTCAGGGAACAGCATGCGCTGGCGAGCGCGGCCGCACTTGCGCGTCAGTCGGCCGAACGGTTCGCCTGCGCGCCCGCCGACCTACCCGCCGCGCTCGGCTTCGAAGCCGGCCCCACGCCCGCAGACCTCCGCGCCGCGCTTGAATCGGAACGTGCCGCGCGCGAGCGGCTCGGCGCGGTCAACCTGCGGGCGATGCACGAACTCGCCGAGGTGAGCGAGCGCCACGCGGCGCTCAGCCGCGAACGTGCGGAGGTCGACACCGCCGTCAACCGCCTGCGCGGCCAGATCGGGGCGCTCAACCGCGACGGCCGCGAGCGGCTGCTCGCCACCTTCGCTGCGGTCAACCAGCGCTTCGGCGAACTGTTTGCGCAGCTGTTCGGCGGCGGCGAGGCGCAGCTGAAGCTGATCGACGACGACGATCCGCTCGCCGCGGGCCTGGAGATCTACGCCAAGCCGCCAGGCAAGGCGGTGCGATCGCTGTCGCTGCTATCGGGCGGTGAGCAGGCGCTGACCGCAATCGCCCTGATTTTCGCGTTTTTCCTCGCCAATCCCTCGCCGATTTGCGTGCTAGACGAAGTCGACGCGCCGCTCGACGATGCCAATAGCGAGCGCTTCTGCGATCTGATCCGCGCAGTTTCCGCCGAGGCTCCGACGCGCTTCCTGATCGTCACGCACAACCCGCTCACCATGGCGCGCATGGACCGGCTGTTCGGCGTGACGATGGCCGAGCCCGGCGTCAGCCAGCTGGTGAGCGTCGATCTTGCCCAGGCCGAGATGCTGATCGACCGCTAGCCGCGTCACGCTGTAGCGCCCCTTTGCCGCCAGCCTTCCCGCAGCTTACAGCGGCCGATATGGCCAGTTTCGGTTTCGAGGACGTCGCGCCCGAAGAGAAGACGGCGCGCGTGGGCGACGTGTTCCGCCGCGTCGCGCGCCGCTACGACGTGATGAACGATGCGATGAGCCTCGGCCTCCATCGCCGCTGGAAGGATCGCTTTGTGGCAGCCGTGCGCCCCCGCGCGGGCGAGGCGATTCTCGACATGGCGGGCGGCACTGGCGACATCGCCTTCCGGCTGGCGGCGAAGGGGGCAATGGTCACCGTCGCCGACATCAACCCAGCGATGCTTGCCGAAGGCATGCGCCGCGCCGAGAAGCGCCGCCTCGCCGGCATCGTCTGGGCCGAGGAGAATGCCGAGCGGCTGAGCTTCCCGAGCGCGGCGTTCGACGGCTACACGATCGCGTTCGGCATCCGGAACGTCACCGACATTCCCGCCGCGCTGAGCGAGGCCTATCGTGTGCTGAGGTTCGGCGGTCGGTTCTTCTGCCTCGAATTTTCGACGACCGAATGGCCGGGCTTTGCCGAACTCTATGACCGCTACAGCTTTGCCGTCGTGCCCCGCGTCGGCGCCGTGATCGGGCGCGACCGGGCTGCGTATCAGTATCTTGTCGAATCGATCCGCCGCTTCCCGCCAATGCCCGAATTTGCAGCGATGATCCGCGCCGCCGGTTTCGGGAAGGTGAGCTACACGCCGATCCTGGGCGGAGCCGTCGCCATCCACCGCGGCTGGAAGGTTTGAGCGCCGCCCCCGTCCATCTGTGGCGGCTGTTCCGCTGGGGGCGGACGCTTGCGCGGCACGGAGCGCTGCGCCCGCTAGAACGCGATCCTCGCACGCCCGCGTGGGTGCGCCGCGTTGCCTGGTTCGCGTCGCTCGCAGCGCTTGCACCGCGCGAGCCGCGTTTCGCCGAAGCCTTTCGGGCGCTGGGACCAGCCGCGATCAAGCTTGGCCAGGCGCTGTCCACCCGCCCCGATCTCGTCGGCGAGGAGGCCGCGCATGACCTGCGGCGCCTGCAGGACCAGCTGCCGCCGACACCCTTTGCCGACGTGCGCGAGATGCTGGAGCGCGCGTTCGACACGCGCTTTAGCGAGCTGTTCCAGAGCATCGATCCCACGCCGATCGGCGCCGCCTCGATCGCGCAGGTCTATCGCGCGGTCACCAGCGACGGGCGCACGGTGGCAGTAAAAGTGCTGCGGCCGGGGATCGAGGACCAGCTCCGCCGGGCCATCTCCACCTACGAATGGGCGGCTGAACGAGTCGAGCGCGAGGGCGGCGAGGCTGCGCGCCTGCGCCCGCGCGCGACGATCGCCGCCTTTCGCCGCTGGACCGAGCGCGAGCTCGACCTGCGCCTCGAAGCCGCCGCCGCATCCGAACTCGCCGAGGACAGTGGCGATCCCGCGCTGATCGTGCCGCGGGTCGATTGGGCGCGCACCGGCAAGCGCGTGCTCACGCTTGAATGGATCGACGGCATCAAGCTTTCCGATCCCCGGGCGGTCGCCGCCGCCGGGCTCGATGGCCGCAAGCTCGCCGTCATCGTGTTCCAGGGCTTTCTGCACCAGGCGATCGCGCGCGGCTTCTTCCACGCCGACCTCCATCAGGGCAACCTGTTCGCGCTGCCCGGCAACCGCGTGGCGGTCATTGATTTCGGCATCATGGGCCGCCTCGATCGCCGCGCGCGCGTCGACCTTGCGCGGATCCTCTACGGCCTGCTGACTGCCGACTACGAAACCGTTGCGCGCGTGCATTTCGATGCCGGCTTCGTGCCAAAGCATCATTCGGTCGAGGATTTCGCGACCGCGCTGCGGGCGGTGGGCGAGCCGATCCGCGGGCTGCCGGTCAAGGACATTTCGGTCGCGCGGCTGCTCGACGGGCTGTTCGCGATCACCCGCCTGTTCGATATGCCGACGCAGCCGCATCTGCTGCTGCTGCAGAAGACGATGGTGATGGTCGAAGGCGTCGCGGCCGCGCTCGATCCCGAAATTAACAGCTGGGAGATCGCCGAGCCTTATGTCCGCGACTGGATGCGCAGCGAGCTTGGGCCCGAGGCGCGCGTGGCGGACGCGATCACGCGCAATCTTGCGCTGCTGGCCGACGTGCCCGCCATCCTCCGCCGCCTGATCGCGCTCATTCCCCCCGAGCTCGCCGCCCCGCCCGAGCCCGAGTTCGAGAACAGTCGCCCCGCCGTCGCCGAACCCGGCCCGCTCGAAATCCGCGCCGCCGTCCGCGTGCCGTGGTGGACAATCGGCGCCGTCGGGCTGGGCGGGCTGGCGGCGGGGTTGGGGATCGCCGCCGCTTTCCTGTAAGCAGCGGGGCATGAGCGGCGGCGCCAAACGCATCCTGTTGATCGTCGCGGGTGGCATCGCCGGATATAAGGCGCTGGAATTCGCGCGGCTTGCGCGCGCCGAGGGCATTCAGGTTCGCTCGGTGCTGACCGCGGGCGGCGCGCGGTTCGTGACGCCGCTCAGCCTCGCGGCGCTGACCGAGGATCAGGTCTATGACGACCTGTGGAGCCTCAAGGACGAAAGCGAGATGGGCCACATCCGCCTCAGCCGCGAGGCCGACCTGATCGTTGTCGCTCCCTGCTCGGCCAGCCGCATCGCGCGGATGGCGCAGGGGCTGGGCCAGGATCTCGCCGACGCGGTGTATCTTGCCGCCGACAAGCCGGTCCTTGTCGCGCCGGCGATGAACTGGCGGATGTGGAGCCACGCCGCCACCGCGCGCAATGTCGAGCAGCTGTGTGCCGACGGTGTGCTGATGATGCAGCCCGGCGAGGGCGCGATGGCGTGCGGCGAGTATGGCGCTGGACGGCTGCCCGAACCGGCCGCAATTCTCGCAGCCGCGAAGGCGGTGCTGGCGGGCGCTCTCGATGTGCCGGGGCTGCTTCAGGGCTGCGGCTCCTACCCGAGAAGCCATGCGGGCGAGGATGCCGGGCGCGTCTGGCCGGTGCTCGATCCCGACAGCGGCATGATCCGCTGTGGAGACGGCGAGGCCGGGCTGCGGCCATCGGGCGGTGCGAGGCTGCCCCATACCGACGGAGGCGGGGCGGCGGGCAACCTGCCGCTGGCGGGCCGCCACGCGGTCGTCACCGCCGGGCCGACGCACGAGCCGATCGACCCGGTGCGCTACCTCGGTAACCGATCGAGCGGGCGGCAGGGGTTCGCGATCGCGGCCGCGCTGGCGCAGGCTGGAGCGCGCGTGACGCTGGTCGCTGGCCCCGTTGCGCTACCAACGCCGCCGGGCTGCACGCGGGTGGATGTCGAGACCGCGCGCGAGATGGCCGCGGCGGTCGATGCAGCGCTGCCAGCCGACATCGCGGTGATGGTCGCAGCCGTCGCGGACTGGGGTATCGCCAAGCCCTCGCCCGTCAAAATGAAGAAAGCCGACGGCGCACCCGCATTCGATCTGGTGCCGAACCCCGACATCCTGGCCGAGCTCGCCTCTCCCGGTCCGCGCCGCCCGCGGCTGGTGATCGGCTTCGCCGCCGAAACGGGCAGTCCGGTGGACGCTGCACGCTCGAAACTCGCCACCAAAAACGCCGACCTCATCGTCGCGAACGACGTATCGGGGGACGTGATGGGCGGCAGCGTCAACACCGTCGCGCTCGTCGGCCGCGCTGGCACCGAGCAATGGCCCGCGCTCGCCAAGGCCGAGGTCGCGCGGCGGCTGGCCGCGTGGATCGCGGCTGCGCTGACCGAAGGGGCGGCGTAGCGCGGCCGTTAGCCGGGGCTGCCCCGACCAAGAACCAGTCACCCAGCTTGCAATGCAGGATTGCGTGTGCCGCCTTCCTGCCCGCTGCAGCGGCGCACCTCGATCCGGGTCAATCGCACGGCTGATGGCACGCAGGGGAAGTCGACAGCGCCTCTTACCGGGACACCGTCGACTTCGGCCTATTCCGCGCCGCCCGATTACGGCAGTGTTGGCAGCAGCTTCACGGCTCAGCGGCGGCGGAGGCCCAGTGCGAGCGCGCCCAGGCCGAACAGCGCCAGCGCGGTCGGCGCGGGCGTCGCTACTCCGGGCACGTTCACGCTGATGGCGAACACGTCGGCCTGGCCGATGCGTTCGTCGTTCCAGTTCTGCGGCCCGCTGTTACGGGAGTAGAGGAACGCCCGGTTGGCGGTGCTGTAGCGATCCGACTCCCAGCTGCACGCCGCACCCCCGACCCCCAGAACCACGAGATAGCCGGCGTCGTTGCCGCAGCCGCCGTAATTCTGGTTGATAAAGAAGTTCCGGTTGTAGTTGGCGTCACCCGGGATCGAGAAGAAGTTGACGTTTGCGGTGGCAAGATTCGGGTAATCGCCGCCGATCACGTTCGACTGCGTAAAGAAGTTGCTATAGCTGCTGCCGGGGCTGAAGCTGATCGTCCGCATCAGCGTGCCGCGGTTGTACAGCTGGACGTCGACTCTCTGCACCGTCGCCCAGTTGGCGGGTGTATCGAGGAAGGTGGCGTTACGGTAATCCAAGCTGGAGTTGCTGAGCGACTGGGCTGCGGCCTCGTTCTCGCGGATCGCGCCACCGTTCAGGTAGAGCTGGCTCAGCGAGCCGATCGTGCTCGCGCCGTTGCCGAGCTTGAAGACCAGCAGCGAGGCGGCGTCGGCGCTCGCAGTCGTCAGCACTGCCGAAGCAGCGGTCGTCAGAAGGACTTTCAGTACGCGCATCGGTATGCTCCCTCTTTGTAACGGTCTTGACTGCGGTTCCCGATAGGCGGCTTTGCAAGGCGCGTGCCAGAACGGACAGGGGATGGAGATCCGGGCGCCCGCGATCAATGCGCTGCCGACGAATACAGCCAACTGTAAACGCCGCCGACACAGTCGACCCCCGCGCGCATCGGCGCGATTGACCTGCGCGCGCCACGACCCCAACCGGGCGGCGATGCCAGCACTCGCCGCCGCCCTGCTGATGAGCCTGATCGTCGGGCTGCGCTATCTGATGCTCTCGGGCATGTTCGCAGCGATCACGCGGAGTACCGGGCGGGCACGGGCGATCCCGGTTGGCCAGGTGCGGGCAGAGATCAAATGGTCGCTACTGTCTGCGCTTATCTATGGCGCGCCGGCGGGGATAACCTACTGGGCGTGGAATCGGCATGGGCTGACGCAGCTTTACGTCGATCCGCGTGTGCAGCCGCTATGGCTGCTCTGGGCATCGCCGCTGTTGTATCTATTCGTGCACGATACCTGGTTCTATTGGACGCACCGGCTGATGCACCGGCCCCGGTGGTTCCGCGTGGCGCACGCGGTCCACCATCAGAGCCGACCGCCGACCGCCTGGGCCGCGATGAGCTTCCACCCGTGGGAGGCGCTGTCGGGCGCGGTGCTGTTCCCCGCGCTGGCATGGGTGGTGCCGATCCATGTGGGGATGCTGGGGCTGGTGCTGCTCATCGCCTCGCTGTTCGGGACGACCAATCACATGGGCTGGGAGATGCTCCCCGCCCGCGTGGTGCGGGGGCCCGTCGGCGCCGCGCTCATCTCGGCCGCGCACCACGAACTGCACCACCGCAATTACCGGGCGAACTTCGGACTTTACTTCCGCTTCTGGGACCGGATCTGCGGGACCGACCGCGGCATCGCGGAGGATATGCTTCGATCGCCCCCACGCGTGATGCCAGCGAAAGCCGGCACGTGACCGGCGACCCTCGCGCCTCGCTCCACGCAGAGGTCTGAGCTTTCGCTGGGATGACCAAGGAAGGGTGAAAACCGGCGACGGCGGCGCCGCTCACTCCCCCGCCAGCGCGGCAAGCAATTCGGCGTGTAGCCCCGGCCCGGCGGCGGCCACGCCTGGCATTACCGGGCGCGGCTTGTTGAACGCCAGCGGCTGCCCCAGCTTGTCGGTCACCAGCGCACCCGCTTCGGAGGCGATCAACGTCGCGGCGGCGATGTCGATCTCGCGGACCAGCTTCGTCTGGAACACCGCGTCGGCCTCGCCCGCGGCGAGCATCGCCAGCCGCAGCGCCAGCGCGTTGGGCTTGACGACGCGCTCCACCGTCACGCCGCCGATGCGCGCCGGGCCGGGGTCGGCGGGGACGCGGCAGCCCGGCAGGCCGGAGCGCGGCTGCACCATCAGCCGCTCGCCATTCAGCGTCGCGCCCGCGCCGCGTTCGGCCTGGAACACCAGTCCCCGCTCGGGCGCGGTCAGCGCCGCGAGCATGGGCGCACCGTCCTCCACCAGCGCGACGGACACCGCCCAACCCGTGCGCCCGCGCAGGAAATCGCGCGTGCCGTCGATTGCATCGACCACCCATACGCGTCTGCAAGCCAGCCGTTCGGCCGAATCCTCGGTCTCCTCGGACAGCCAGCCATAGGCCGGCCGCGCCTCCAGCAGACGCGCCTTCAGCAGCGCGTCGATCGCGTAATCGGCTTCCGTGACGGGGTCGCCCGGGCGCTTCTGCCAGCTGTCGAAGTCCGAATGGAAGATGCGGTGCGCCTCGGCCGCGGCTTCCAGCATCGCGGTGGCCAGAAGCTCAGGATCCCGCAACCGTCATGCCTTCGATCAGCAGCGTCGGCGCATCGACCCCGCGCCGGAACTCAAGATCATCGGCCGCGCTCAGCCGGGCGTACATATCGAGCAGATTGCCAGCGATGGTGATCTCGGCGACCGGCCCGGCGATCGCGCCGTTCTCGATCAGGAAACCTGCCGCGCCGCGCGAATAGTCGCCGGTCACGCCGTTCACGCCCATGCCGATCAGCTCAGTCACCAGGATGCCGCGCGAGATGCCGGCGATGAGCGCATCGCGGCTGACCGGGTCGGCCTCCAGATACACATTCGCCGACGATACGCCGCCGCCGCGCGCCGCGTGACCGTTCGGTGCGAGGCCGAGCTGTCGTGCCGAGGGGCTGTCGAGCAACCAGCCGGTCAGCATGCCGTCGTCGATGAGCTTGCCATCGTTCGTTGCCAGCCCTTCGCCGTCGAACGGCTTCGACCGCAGGCCCGACAGCCGCAACGGCTGTTCGATCAGGTTGACGCCCGCGGGCAGCACGCGCGTGCCGAGCTTGCCGATCAGGAAGGACGACTGGCGCGCGATCCCCGGCCCGCTCATCGCGCCGAGCAGGTGGCCGATCAGGGACCCCGACACGCGCGGATCGAACACCACGGGCATCGCGCCGCTGGCGATCTTGACCGGCTTCAGCCGTGCGACCGTGCGCTCGCCCGCGCGGCGGCCGATCAACTCGGGGTTGTCGAGCGCGGCGCGACGGCGCGTGCTGTGCATCGCATAGTCCCGCTGCATGTCGGCGCCCTCGCCTGCGATGACGACCGCCGACAGGCTGTGGCTCGTGGAGACATAGCCCTGCGCGAATCCGGTCGACGTCACCAGCGCGACCGAGCCGCGCCCGAAGCTGGCGCCCGCACCTTCGGAATTGGTGACGCCCGCCACCGCGCGGGCTGCGTCCTCGGCGGCGAGCGCATCCTCGCGCAGCCGCGTGGCGCCGGGCTCGTCCGGATCGGCGAGCGCGAGATCGGGGGCGGGTCCGCGCAGCAGCAGCGCGGGGTCGGCAAGCCCGGCATAGGGATCGGGCAACGCCTCGCGCGCCATCGCGATCGCGCGTTCGGCAAGCGCTCCCAGCGCCGCGGGCCGCAGGTCCGATCCGCTGACCGCCGCCGACTGCTGGCCGAGGAACACGCGCAGGCTAATGTCGGCCGTCTCCGACCGCGCCACGTCCTCCAGCGCGCCGAGCCGGACCGACACGCTCTCGCTGGCGCTGACCGACCACGCCGCGTCGGCCGCGTCGGCGCCGAGCGCACGCGCGCGGGCGACGAGCGAGGACAGGAGATCAAGCGCTTGCGGGATGGGGGTCAACTCACGGCCTTCCGGGCTACGCGGGGACAGGTTGCTTCACGCCGCCTCGGCGACGTCGGCGGGCGGCATGTTGTGGCCGAGCAGGCGCAGCAGATCGGCTGCAGCGTCGACCAGGTTGGTGCCCGGCCCGTAGATCGCAGCCACGCCCGCATCGAACAGCGCCTGATAGTCCTCGGCCGGGATCACGCCGCCCGCCACGACGCGGATGTCGGAACGCCCCGCATCCTTCAGCGCGGCGATCAGTTCGGGGACCAGCGTCAGGTGGCCGGCGGCGAGCGTCGACGCACCGACGATATCGATCCCGCGCGCGATGGCGAGTGCAGCGGCTTCCTCTGGCTTCTGAAACAGCGGCCCCAGCGTCACGTCGAAGCCGAAATCGGCGTAGGCGGATGCAACCACCTTGGCGCCGCGGTCGTGTCCGTCCTGGCCCATCTTGGCGACAAGCACGCGCGGGGTGCGGCCGAGGCGGCGCGTGACCGCAGCGATGCCATCGCGCACCTGGGCAAGCCGCCCACTTTCGCCATGCGCCGCCGCGTAGACGCCGCGCACGGTCGTCGGCTGCGCCTCGTGGCGGCCGAACACCTCCTCCATCGCGGCGCTGATCTCGCCGAGCGTTGCGCGCGCGCGCGCTGCGTCGATCGCCAGCGCGAGCAGGTTGCCCTTGCCCGCCGCGCCCTCGCGGATGGCTGCCAGCGTAGCGCGCGTGCGATCCTCGCCGCGCGCGGCCCGTAGCACCTCCAGCCGCGCGATCTGCTGGCGGCGCACGGCGACGTTGTCCACGCGCAGGATCTCGACGCCCGATTCCGCCTCCTGCGCGAAGCGGTTGACTCCGACGACCACGTCCTCGCCCGTGTCGACGCGCGCCTGACGGCCCGCCGCAGCCTCCTCGATCCGACGCTGCGGCAACCCCGCCTCGATCGCCCTGGTCATGCCGCCCGCCGCGTCGACCTCGGCCATCAGCGCACGCGCCTGCGTGGCGAGCTCGGCGGTCAGCGCCTCGACATAGTAGCTGCCGCCGAGTGGATCGACGACGTTGGTAATGCCGGTCTCGTGGCTCAGGATCAGTTGGGTATTGCGCGCTATGCGGGCCGAGACGTCCGTCGGCAGCGCGATCGCCTCGTCGAAGCTGTTGGTATGCAACGACTGCGTGCCACCCAGCACCGCAGCCAGCGCCTCAAAGGCGGTGCGCACGATATTGTTGTACGGGTCCTTCTCGGTGAGGCTGACGCCGCTCGTCTGGCAGTGGGTGCGAAGCATTCGGCTACGCGGGTCTTTGGCGCCCAATGAGCCCATGATCTCGCTCCACAGCAGGCGCGCGGCGCGGAGCTTGGCGACCTCCATGAAGAAGTTCATGCCGATACCGAAAAAGAAGCTCAGGCGTCCGGCGAAAGCGTCGATGTCGAGCCCGCGCGCCAGCGCTGTCTTCACATACTCGCGCCCATCAGCGAGCGTGAAGGCGAGTTCCTGCACTGCGGTCGCGCCGGCCTCCTGCATGTGGTAGCCGGAGATGCTGATCGAATTGAACTTGGGCCAGTGGCGGCTCGTATAGTCAATGATGTCCGCGACGATCCGCATCGAAGAATCGGGCGGATAGATGTACGTATTGCGGACCATGAACTCCTTCAGGATGTCGTTCTGGATGGTCCCGTCGAGCTGGTGCTGGGAAACTCCCTGCTCTTCAGCGGCGACCGCGAAGAAGGCGAGGATCGGGATGACCGCGCCGTTCATCGTCATGCTGACGCTCATCTGATCGAGCGGGATGCCGTCGAACAGGATCTTCATGTCCTCGACCGAGTCGATCGCCACGCCCGCCTTCCCCACATCGCCGGTGACGCGCGGGTGGTCGCTGTCATAGCCACGGTGGGTGGCCAGATCGAAGGCGACGCTGAGGCCCTTCTGACCCGCTGCGAGATTGCGCCGGTAGAAGGCGTTCGATTCCTCGGCGGTCGAAAAGCCCGCATATTGTCGGATCGTCCACGGCCGCCCCGCGTACATCGTCGCGCGGATGCCGCGCGTGAACGGGTCGATGCCGGGCAGCCCGGGATCGGCGGGTGCGTCGGCGGCGGTGTAGAGCGGCTTGATCGCGATGCCTTCGGGCGTGTGCCAGCCAAGCTCGCGGCCCCGCACCTCCTTCGCAGCCAGGTCGCGCCAGCGGGCGAGGTC
>JAVVHE010000012.1:0-94419 GCA_032249695.1 Sphingomonadaceae bacterium
GCGGCGAGCATAATCCACCAACAATCAACCCGGTCCACTCGACGGGGGCAGGTCACCTGCGTCGGGGCCGACCATCTCGGGCGACCACTCGTCGTAATAGTCCGCCTGCCAGCTCGCGATGGCCTTCTCGAAGCGGATCGGCTCGACATACGGGTAGTTCAGCAGGCCGTAGAGATAGCCGAAGCCCGGCATCGCCATCGAGCGGCGGCCGTTGGTGCGGGCGGGCGCCTTGAAGAACAGCACCACGTCGCCGCCCCAGATATCGAACATCGTGGTGCCGCCGTCGGTGGTGTAAACGCCGTCGCCGACAATCACCTCGGACACGCCGAAATAGGTGGCGAGCATCGACTCGGTGATCACCTCGGTGGAGGTGTACTTGAAGTAGTCGCGCACGCTCGGGTGGTAGCGCAGCGCCGAATAGACCTTGCCACCCATGACGATGCACTGGGGGCGGCGGCCGATCGCCGCGCGGACCCCATCCTGCGCGGTCAGCACGTCCTTCTGCGGCGTCGAGGTGGACTGGCTCCACTGGCTCGCGCCGCTGAGCACCGTTTTGTTGGCGTTGGCATAGCGCGTCGCGTCGCGCACGACGTTCGCGATCGAGATTTCCTTCTCGAGGCTGACGACCTGCATCGTCACGTCGACCGCATCGAGCTGGAGGTTGAGCTGGGGGACGTTCTGCGCCTCCTCAACCCACTCGCGCGGGACGACGCAGCCCAGCGCGCGCTGCGTCAGCGACACAGTCGCGGACGCCAGGCCGAAAGTGATGGTGCGGATCTGGCCCCCGGGCGCGCGCTCCACATTGTAGCGGCGGAAATGCTCCTTGCCGAAGATGATGCGCTTGGCTGCGCGCGTGGGCATGTCGACGCGCGGGAACACGCGCTCGCCGACGAAATCCGCGTTGGTGTAGCCGCGGGCGTGTTCGGTCAGGACCGGATCGGAAACGCGGGCCTGTGCTAGGGTCATCGACATGGGATCGGGCTCCTGGCCGGACGGTTACTTGATGAGGACGGGGCCGAGCTGGCCCGCGGTGATGGCTGCGAGCGCGTAGGCTGCGATGACGCCGGTACCGCCCTGCGCGATGGCGCTGCCGTCGGCCGCGCTCTTGACCGGCCCGCCGAGCGCCAGACCCCCGGTTCCGGCGAGCGCCTGGCCGACGCCCGAAAGCTGAACGACCGAGGGCTGGCCCGCCGCGACGGTTGCGAGCGCGATGCCGAGGCAGGCCGCACCGGCGGCCGACTGGGTCGTCGCATCGAAGGCAACGAAGGCGCCTGCGGTGTGGCCGCCCGCACCAGCGGTCACGACGCGGAAGCTGCCGCGCTCGCGCTGATGCATCAGGAACACCTCGATCAACTGGCCCGCCGCGCTGGCGGCCTGCAGGGCGATGCCCTGGATCAGGATGCCGTTCGCGACGATCGCGCGACCGCTCGTGTCCGCGCCGACACTGTCGCCGACGTTGACCGCGCCGCCCGCCTCCACGCGCGCCGTGCCGAGCACGGTCGCGGCGAAGTTGGTGCCGGTCGCGGCGTCATACTTGCTGACGCCGATCGAGGGCGTGTTCAGCGCAGAGACCTGCGCTCCCGCCGGGGTAACGAAGCGGAATTTGGTGACCACGCCCGATGCCTTGAGCGTGATCGGGAGGACGACATTTTCTTGGCTCATCGGATCGCGCTCCTCAGGCGATGGACTTGGAGGCGCGGATGGCGGCCTCGCTGTAGGAAAGCTTCGGGTCGGCAGCCATCAGCCGCTTGGCCTCGGCATCGATTTTGGCGCCGCGCGCTTCGACGGCGACGCCGACGGGCGCCGAGAAGGTGTATGTCGAGCCTGTTTCAGGATCGGTCGCAGCACCGGCGACTTCGCCCAGCGGCACCAGCGGCTGCGCGCCTTCGAACAGCTTGCGGAAGGCGGTCAGCGGGTCGACCTTGTCGCCGCCCGCAGCGAAGGCGAACGGCTCGACCGCGGCACCAGCGAGCGCGACCTGCAGCTCGACGACCGCGTCCTTCGCGGCCGGGGCCAGCCTGTGCGCGTCGACCAGCCCGGCGGCGAACGCCATCGCGCCGTCGCGCACGGCCCTGGCCTGGGCGGCAGCCGCTGCCTTCTCGGCATCGGCCAGCTTCGCCTCGCGCTCGGCGAGCGCGGCTTCCTTCGCCGCCAGCTCGGCGGCGAGGTCGGTGGTCTTGTAGGTCACGGGGTCCTGCTCCTCGATGAGCTGAAAGTCTTCGTGGCCGCCGCTCAGCTCCACCGGTTCCAGGCCGGGGATGGCGGGGGCGGCGGCGCCGAGCACGCCGATGTGGCGCAGCGTCCATTCGCCGGGCTTTGGGTTGCCGGGCTGCTCCGGCCCCCACAGCGAGGGGCTGACAGGGCCGTAGAACCCGTCCTTCAGCACCGCCGCGAAGGAGGGGTGGACGTCGGCGTCCGCATAGACCGCGTCGCCGACGCGCTCGACCTTGTTGACCCAGCCGTAGGAGGGGGCGTTCGTCTCCGGGTGGCCGATGACGACGGGCACCCTCGATCCCTCGGCGGCAAAGTTCGCGACGACCTGGTCGAGATGCTCGGACCGGAACTCGACGGGACGCCCGCGCACGTCCGCCGTCTTGCGGGGCCGGAGGATCCGGAAGCGGACAGGGACGCGGGCCGTCATGGAGACGGCTGTAGAGCGGGCCGCGTCGACGCTTACCCCGGCACCGACGCCGGGGTGTGGAATTCCCCGCCGCGCGCGGGCGGGCTTAGCCGATCAGCGCCGCGGTGGCGAGGCTGGCGCTAGTGGCGGGGCTGATCGTGCTCGGCCTCGCACAGCCGTATCTCGCTTGGGGTCTCGATGCCCAGGCAGGGATCGCGTGTGATCCGCCGCTTCTCGCGGAGGCTCGTATCGCCGCCCCACGAGAACTCCGCCATCTGCCGCCGTGCGTCGCGCAGGCCCGACGCAGCAGCGAGGATGCGGGGTTCCACGTGGATGCCCGCGCGCAGCTGGCGGCAGATCATGAAATCGGGGCCGTCGCGGTACGGGCCGGTGCAGGGGCAATAGCCCTGCCAGCAGAGCTTGCGTGCGGCCGACGCCTTGCGCGCGGCACCCGCCGGAGAGGAGGCCAACGCCAGCGCCGCGGCGAGCGCGATGATCGACCGGACGGCGTTCACGCGCGCGTTGTAGCCCGCTCGCGGTGCCGTTGCCAGCTTTGCAGGGTCGCGGCGCCGAACGATCGGCCTGGGAATCCCTTTCACAGCCCCGCCAGCGCTTTTTCGGGGGGGTGCCGCGCTACGGACGGACCTTAAGGCAGTTTGCGAGCGGTTCTGCGCGGCCTAATCGGTTGGAAGCCTCCGACGCAAACGCCACCCGTCAGTCGCAGCGGCTCAGCACCACCTGAAGGTTTTTGATCTCGCTGGCAGCGATCATGGCGTTATACGGGTCGTTGCGACTGGTAAGCAGCCTGGCGCGGGCTTCGGCTTCCTGTCCCGCCGCTCTCGCGCACACCGCCTGGCTTGGTCCGAAGATGCCGGGACGCAGCGAGCCGGGTGCAATGAGCCAGATCGCCATCGCCGCCGTGGACACTGCCGTCACGACGAGCGAGGCGGTTGCAAGCGCGGGCAACGATCGGCTCGCCGTTGGCGTCACCGGCAGTGCGGCAGCGTCTTCGTCTGGCTTCACGCTCGCGCTCTAGCGGGCTCCGGACGGGGGTGCCGGCGGGAAAGCCCTGTGCAGCCGTGCCCAGCCCCACTGGGCGCCTTTTGCGGGTCGTCTGGCGTCAGACACCGGGCGGCGATTCGAAGGCGCTCCACGGGCCTTAAAACGGCTCAGAGCTTGCGGCCGACCCACACGGCCCGGCCGATGATCGCGAAGTTGTCGCCCTCGGCGTCGCGGTCGATCTCGATCGGCGGGTAGATGGGATTGCTGCTGACCAGTCGCATGCCGCTCGCCGACGTTCGAACAATCCGTTTCGCCATCAGTAGGTCGCCCCACCGAACCACGCAAAGCCCCTCGGCCGCGTGGCGCTCTGACTGATCGATCAGCAGATGGTCGCCGTCCTGCAGCTCGGGCACCATCGAATCGCCGCGCACGAGCAGCACAGCGAGCTTCGACCGGTCGCTGAACCTTCGCAGATAGTCCTCACGGAATGCGAGCGTGCCGACTGGCCGCTCGAGGGTTCCCGTGCGTCCATCTCCGGCAGACACTTCCACGTCATAGAGCGGGATGTGCCCGAATTCAGACATGCCGCTTTTGCTTGAGCCCGGAGCGTCGCCAAACGCCAACTCCTCCAGCCCGAGACCTATTGCACGGGCAACCCTCGCCGTTCGGCTGAACCCCGGATCGCTCGCCTCGCCAACCATCTTCTTCAGCGTCGACACAGGGATATCGGTCGCCGCGTGAACACGGTCGTAGCCGCCCGCACGCCGGATCGCCTCCCGCAAGCGGTCCCTCTCGTCGCTCGTTAACAAGATTTACCCCCTTCCCACGCAGGAATAGCGCTCTACGGTCCTCTAATCGGTTGCCAGCTTGCGGCCGACCCACACGGCCCGGCCAAGGATCGCCCACTCGGGATCGCCATTGGCCAGGTAGAGAGGCTCATAGGCTCGGTTGTCGCTCCGCAGGCAGATGCCGCCAACCATCTGCTGCACCCGCTTGATCAGCAGCTGATCGCTGAGGCGCACGGCATAGATGCCGTCCCCCACGCGGGACTGCGCCCGGTCGATTAGCACATTATCGCCGTCCTGCAGCTCAGGCGTCATGGAGTCGCCCCTGACCGTCAGGACCGCGAGTGCTGACCGGTCGGCGAAGCGGTTCAGATAATCCTGCCTGAACGCGAAAAACCCCGTCGGCTCCTCGGTCATCGGCTGGCGGCCATGCCCAGCCGCCAACTCGATATCGTAGAGCGCCACTAAGCCAAACTCCTCTCCGGGTCCGGACGCGGGCTCCTGCCGCCCGTGAATAACCCAGTCGAGACTGACGCCAACGGTTCGCGCAAGCGCTGCGACACGCGTCAGCGACACATCGCTTTCCACCTTCGGATCGAGCAGTCGCTGTACCGTCTGCTTGTTGAGGCCCGACGCCGCCGCGGCGCGCGCCTGGTTGCCCCAGCGCTCGACGGCGCGGCGCAGCCGATCTTTCGCGTCAGCTGAGAAATTCCACTCCGGCTTCATGCCGCCTGGGCGCCCTCCGAAACTTTTTTGCGCGCTAGTGGAACCGCATTGACAAAGCAAAGTCCCGCAGGGCACATCATATGTCCATGGAGAGGGACGGCCTGCGGGCCCGGGACTGGCATCCCGAGGACATCAAGGCAGCGATCCGAAAGCGCGACGTGACCCTCCGGCAGGTGGCGGAGGCTCATCTGCTGCATCGTCAGGTTATCTCCCTTGCACTCCACCGCCCGCATGGCCCGGCCGAACGCGCCATCGCGAAGACGCTCGGGTTGCACCCGGAAGTTATCTGGCCGTCACGATATCATCCGGACGGCTCGCGCAAGTCGCCGCAGCCGCGCCCGCGCTGCGGCCGCAGGGCAGGGCCGCAATGACCCGCCCGCTGCTCCGCCTCGTCACTGCGGACTTCGCGCCTGCCGCGCAGCCGCGGTCGGGCCGTGGACGCCCTGCTGGATCGGGCTGGTTCGATCGGCACCCGCAGGCGGTGGGCATGGTGCGCAGCCTGCTGACCAGGAACTCCCACGCCTCGGCCGCCGACGCGCACGAGCTGCTGCAGGCGCGCTATGGCGGGGACGCGCCTTCCTACCGAACCGTCCGCTATTTCGTCGCAGACTTCCGCGCGCGCCACGGCGAGGTGCTGACCCGCCTGCACGACAGCGACGGCTATCGCAGCCGCCACATGCTCGCGGCGGGCGACATGGCGGCCGAGGTCTCGCGCCCGCACCAGCTGTGGGAAATCGACGCGACCAAGATGGACGTGATGACGAGCGAGGGGCGCAAGACGGTCCTCGTCGCGGTCGACGTCTGGAGCCGCGACGCGGTCGTCATCGTCGACAACAGCGAGAGTTCGGAAGCGGTCCGGAAGCTGTTGCTCTCCGCGATCCTCTACTGGCGCGCGGTCCCGGAAGCGATCCGCACCGACAACGGCTCGGGCCTTGCGTCGCTGTCGGTCAAGTCGGCCGCGAAGCTGCTGGGGATCGAGATGCGCTACTGCCTCCCCGGGCAGCCCTACCGGAAGCCATTCGTCGAAGCGTTCATCCGCACGCTGATGCACGCGGGGTCGCGGCTGATCCCCGGCTATACCGGCCCGAACGTCGCCGCCGCCCAGCGCCTGCGCTCGCAGGCCAAGCGCGAAACCGGCCGCGCGGTGATCACCGGCAGCCACACCCCGCAGGAGGCGCAGCGCTTCTACGACGCGTATCTGGCGGGGCGCTACCGGCTGCGCCCGCACGGCGCCACCGGCGAGATGCCAGCCGAGCGCGTGCTGCGCTGGCCCGAAGGCTATCGCCCGGCCGAGCTGCCCGACCGCAACATCCTGATCGCCGCGCTCGCCGAGGATCTGGGCGAGAAGACCGTGAGGGGCAAGCAGGGTCTAGTTCATCAGGGCCACAGCTACTGGAGCGAGTGCCTGATCGGCCGCGACGGAGAGCGCGTCCGCGTCCGTCGCATGGAGGACGATATCGGTCGCCTCCTGGTCTTCGATCAGCGCTGGAACCTGATCGGGGAGGCGCTGAACCACGAGGCGCTCGGGCTTTCCAAGCGTGACTTCGCGATCGCGGCAGGCCGCAAGAAGGAGCGCGCGGTCGCCGAGCTGCAGGCCGAACTGCTCGCAGCGGCCAGGCGCTGGCGGCCCGAGGAGATCATCTGGGAGGCGCGCGCAGCCAAGGCGGAGATGCTGGCGCCAGCCCTCGATCGTGCGCCCGAACCGCTAGCGCCGATCGCGCCACCCCGGCCCAAGCCGCAGCTGATCGCGATCCGGCCCGACGTCGCCGAGCGCGTCAAGTCGGCGCTGACCGCCGAGCCAGCGGCACCGACGCTCGAAGCCATGACCCCGGCCGAACGGATGCGCTGGGTCGACTCCATCCTCGCGCGCGCAGCTGCGGGTGAACCCGTCGAAGAACGGGACTTCGCGCGGGCGAACATGATGCGCGGAGAACCTGAATATCGTGCGCAGAAGCGCATCGAGAAGCTGTTCTCAAAGGCGGAAGGTAACCTATCGTGAAGATGCGACCACCACCTGCACCGACGACCAACATGACACTGGCGCTGCAGACTCTGGAAGAGTTGGTCGGGGCCGAGTTCGGAACACCACGCTTCGGCGTGTTCTATGGCCGCTCCGGCCTCGGCAAGACCGAGAGCGTTTTTTTTCTGCGGCGCTCAGCTCGATGCCGTCTATGTCGAGGCTTATGAGGGCATCGGCAAGAAGTGGCTGATGACCGAGCTCGCGCGTGAGCTGCACATCAAGTCGCCCGAGCGCACCTTCGAAGGACTGTTTCACCAGGTCGTCGAAGCGCTGGTCGAGCAGCAGCGGCCGATCATCCTCGACGAGGCCGACTTCCTGCTGAAGCTCAACCTAATCCAGGTCGCGCGCAAGATCTCCGACCGCTCGCAGATGCCGATCCTGTTCGTGGGCGAGGACACCTTCCCCGAAAGCATCCGCCGCTGGGGTCACGTCCACAACCGCGTTCGTACATGGGTCAAGGCGCAGCCGACCGATTTCGAGGACGCCCGCGCGCTGCGCGACAACCGCTGCCGCGCGTGGAAGGACACGCCGAGCGAGCAGGACCTGAAGTCGGGCCGCGTCGGCATCGCCGACGATCTGCTCCACCACTTCCTGACCGTCAGCGGCGGCAATGCCCGCCGACTGGTGACGACACTCCTCAATGCGCAGAGCGCGGCGAAGGCCGTCGGCGTCACCGACATCGATCGCGCATGGTGGGGTGACCGCCCGATCCTCACCGGCGAGCTGCCGGCCCGGCGGCTTGCTGCCTGATGGGCCGCGCGCCCGCCTCCATGGACGGCGTCTGGTCGGCGCTGGTGGCCGCGGCGCAGCCGATGACCGCGACTGCGCTCTGGGCGCACGCTGGCGGGAGCGCCTCGGTGCGCTCGGTCAGCAACACGCTCAACAAGTGGAAGCGCGCTGGCCTGGTCGAGCTCGTCCTGGCGGAGGGCGGCGAGCGCGCCGACGGGCAGCGCGAGCGGCGCAGCTGGCGCGCGAAAGCCGGTGCACCGCGCACGCTGCCGATCGTGACTGGCGTCAGCGCCAAGAGCCCGGTCAGGCGGCCCGGCTGCACGCCGCGCACCACCGGCCAGGAGCGCATGTGGCGCGCGCTGCGCCTGCTGCGCCTGCGCGGGCCGTTCGATGTCGACCAGCTCGCGACGGTCTCACAGGTGCCCGTGACGACCGCGCGGCCCTACCTGCTCCGGCTCTACTACGCTGGCTACACCCGGCCGGTGCGCGGACCCGGCAATCGCCCGGGCGAGACCACACGCTGGATGGTGCTGAAGCACACCGGCGCGAAGCCGCCTTCTCTCCTGCACCGGACCGACGAGGCTGGTGGCCGCACGCTCAACTTCCATGATCCGAACACCGGCTATCTCTGCGACGTCACGCGCAGGCCCGAGGGGCTGAAAGGCCCGATCCTCGGCCGGAGGCGCCCGTGAAGGGTCCGGTCAACCGCGAGAAGGCGCTCGCCGCCTGGGCTCCGCTGCCGCCCGAGTGGGTGAAGAAGCTCGCCGACGCATGCGACGCTACCTCGCAGCGCATCGTCGCCGACAAGATCGGCCTGTCCTCGGGCGCGGTCAGCCGCGTGATCAACCACACCTACGCCGCGGGTTACGACGAGATCGAGCGCAAGGTGATGTCGCGCCTCGTCGAAGCGCGCGTCGATTGCCCCGCCGTCGGCGCGTCGATCGCGCTCAAGACCTGCATCCGCAACCGGCGCGCCACGCACACGCCGACGTCGATGGGCGCGCACGTCTTCGCGCGCGCGTGCCCCACCTGCCGCTTCAACACCGACAAGCACGAGAAGGAGAGGACCTGATGGCCAGGCGCCGGAAGGCGGGTGCGCTCGATGCGCCCGCGACCTGGAACGAGGCGGTGCTCTGCGCATCGCATTATCACGCGCAGGAACTGGAGAAGCGGCGGCTGAAGCTCGTCGCCGACGAGGCGATCGCGAGCATCCGCGCCGAGCGCGACCGGCAGCTGAAGCCCGTCGAGCTGTCGCTGAAGGAAGGCTTCCGCCGCCTGCAGGCGTGGTGGGCGGTCGCGAAGGCCGAGGTGACCGGCGGCAAGAAGAAGTCCACCGAGATCGCCGGGCTGCAGATCGGCGACCGGCTGTCGAACCCGAAGCTCGCGCACCCCGGCCTTACCGAAGAGCAGGCGGTCCGCGTGCTGCAGGACAATTTCCAGGGGCAGCTCGTGCGGCTGCACCCCGCGCTCGACAAGCCCGCGATCATGGAGGCGCTGAAGCTCGATACGCCGCAGGCCGCGTTCCTGCGCAAGCTGGGCTTCACGCTGGAGCAGACGGAGGAGTTCTTCGTCTCGCCGATCGAGGCCGCCGACCCCGCCACCCCCGAGCTGAGGGAGGCCGCGTGATGGGCCGCGAAGCACGAGCCGGGGCCGCGAAGCGCGAGCCCTTCGAGGCGAAGTTCGACCCGAAGAAAATCCGCGAGATCGCGCGGGCGATGGACGCGGCCGCCTGCAGGATCATCGCGCCGGACGGCAATACCAGCCTCGACGATGTGTCGATGTTCTATGCCGCCTGTGGGCTGATCGCCGGAGCGCGAGCCGCCCGGACGAACGCGATCCTGTCGGATCACTTCGTCGGTGGTGCCGGGGCCGCGCGGACAGCGGCCTTCATTACGATGACCGCCAACTTCACCGAAGGCTATCGGCTGGAAGAACGGAAGATCGGCCGCAAGGGTCCGTCCTGGGGGACGATCCAATGACGCACATCCCCCTCACCCCGCGGCAGCGCGAGCTGTGGGCGTGGCTGGAGCCGCGCCTGCGGGCCGGGTGCCCGCCCACCTACGACGAGATGCAGGCGGCGCTGGGCGTCAAACGCAAGGCCCTCCACGAGCGCATCACCGCCCTCGTCGCGCGCGGGCTGATCGTTCGCGCGCCCGCCGTGGCCCGCGGCCTCGCGCTGCCGCCGCCGACGCTCTGCCGCCGCAGCGCCCGCGCCATTGAAACCTCCCTGCAACCGGAGACCACCGATGCCTGATCCGCTTCCCACATCGGCCGCGCCGCCCGTGGCGCCGGCCGCGCTCCCCGCGCTGTTCGTGCCCAACGGCCGGGTGAAGGCCGTCGCGCGCGGCACCGACGGCATGACGCTGATCGTCGAGGGCCGCGACGGCCCGCTCTGGCGCCACCGCGCGACGGTGACGCTGTCGGAGGCCGAGTTCATGGCCTTCTTCGACCAGGCCGCCGACCAGGTGCTCGCCCAGACCACCGCGATCATGGGAGGCGCCCGGTGACCGGCTATCCGCTGCTGCGCCGCGCGACGTGGTTCACGCTCGCGCTCGCCCTCACCGACCTCGCCCTCACGATCTGGGGAGGGCGGGCATGAGCGCGCCGAACCTCCCGCTCAACCGCGCCGTCGCCATCG
Organism: Sphingomonadaceae bacterium; assembly: GCA_032249695.1. GTDB lineage: Bacteria > Pseudomonadota > Alphaproteobacteria > Sphingomonadales > Sphingomonadaceae > JAVVHE01. The sequence continues at coordinate 10,521 of JAVVHE010000012.1, forward strand.
CGCGCGAGGCGCTGCGCGATCATGAGCGCGACTGCGCGGCGGTCATCGACCGTTATTCCATCGTCTGGCGCGAGAACTACGACCGCGCCGAGAAGGCGCTCGCCGGGGTGATCGAGGCGAATGGCGGCCGCTGCACGCTGACGCCGCCGCACCACCACGTGGTGCGCTTCGCAGACATCCGCTCGACCAGCACGTCGAGCTACGCGGGCGCGCTGCGCAACTGGCTGCGCGCTGCCGAGGCGCGGTGCGGGGAGCTGGTGCTGTGAGCGCGCCCGGCTTCATCCAGTGCGACGGCTGCGGGCTGATCCGCCCGCTGACGCCGCTGCTGCTGTGCGAGAGCTGCATGGGCAACCCGCGCGTCGTCCAGCGCATCTGCGCCCGTCGCGCGGGGATGCGCCTGATCGGCGCGCTGCTGCTGGCGCTGATCCTGATCGCGCTCGTCGCCTGCTGGCACTGGTGGGAGGGCTTCCCCGAGCAGGTGCGCCACTGCGCGCAACGCGAGGTCGCGAAGCTGAAGGCGGACGGCGTGCTCCGCGATCCGCTGCCCGAGCCCAGCCAGTGGGCGCGCGAGAACGCCGACAGTCACGTCCTCGCCTTCGCGATCGTCCACGCCGATCGCTACCGCACCATCGCCGCCGCGCACGACGCCCGGGAAGCGGGGGTGAGGTCGTGAGCGCCCTGATCGTCGACAACTTCGCTGGAGCTGCGCGTGCGCAGGACCGGGACGCCGCGTCATGGCTGAGGCGATGGATCTGGAGTTCGAGGCCGGGCAGCTCTCCGGAGCCATCTCCTGCCTCTCGGTCCTCGTCGCCGAGGCCGGAACCAGCGTCGTCACCGGCGCCGATCTGTCGGCGCTGCTCCACTGTGTGGAGCGGCAGGCCGCGTGCGTCGGCATCATGGTGCACGACGTCCTCGAAACCGAGCGCGAGCGCACAGCGCAGCGCGCCTGATCCCGGGGCGGCGCAGCGCCGCCGCCCCGCACATCGCACCATCAGGGAGGGAGCATGACCCTCACCGCCATCCGCGCGCGGCTGTCGGTCGTTGCCGCGCAGCCCGCGCGCCCCGCCGCCTGCCCGGCCGCGCGCTTCAACCGCGTGGCTGTCGCCGAGCGGCTGCGGCTCTTGCGCGACGCCGACGACGGCCGCCCGCTCGGCTTCGACGTCGCCGAGGCCGCGCGCGACCGCCTCGCCCAGCGCCTTCGCGGCGTCGACCCCGACGGCATCGCCCAGGCCCGCGCGCTGGGCGACGCCCATCGCGCCCGCTGGACCACCGCCCCCCGCCCCTGGCTCAACTACCGGAGAGACTGATGGCCGTCACACTCGGATTGGCTGCCCACCGCAAGCTACAGGTGACGCTGGGCAAGATGGACAGCCGCGCCGCGCGCATCAAAGCGTTGCGCGCCGCCTGCGCGGTGCGGAAGATCTGCGAGGAGGACTACCGCTCCATCCTCGAACGCGCGACGGGCAAGCGCTCGGCCGCCGACTGCGACCTCGCCGAGCTCGGCCTCGCGCTCGATGCGGTGAATGCCCTGCCGCGCCCCGACGGCCGCGCGGCGCAGCGCCCCGCGCACGCCAAGGCCGTCGCGCTCTGGTGGAACCTCTACTGGCTGAACGAGATCGCGCCCGAGGAGCCCGGCCAGGTGCTGAAGGCGCTCGACCGCTTCGTCGAGCGGCAGACTGGGATGGCGGCGCTCAAATTCCTGCCGCCCCGCCAGTGCCACAGCGTGATCGAGGCGCTGAAGGACTGGTGCACGCGCGCGGGCGTCCAATGGCCCGCCGACGACGAGCGGCGCGAGTGGCGCAACATCTGGAGCGCTCCGCCCGCGCTGCTGCGCGTCTGGCCAGCGACCGCGGTCTGCGAGGCGCTGTGGGCCAGGCTCTACGACGCGCACGCGGTGCGCGAGCAGGGGTTCGAGCCGATGACCAACTGGCTGCGATCGGCGGTCAGCAGCCGCCACCCGCCCGAATGGACCTCGCGCGACTGGGAGCGCGGCGTGACCGCGCTCGGCAAGCTGTGGCGGCGCACCGCGTGGAAGGCCGCTCGCAAGGGCGAAGCCTCATGAGTCGCGCGTTCAGCCGGCTGCACCGCCCCGAGCTGCCGCCGATCCCGGACAAGCCGCGCCGCTGCAAGCGCTGGACGCCGGTGATGCACGAGCTGGCCGACGTGATCGGCGAGCGCGCGGCGCTGGTGCTGTGCGACGCGCTGGGCGGGCTGGAGCTGACCGTGCCGCGGCGCTGGCAGCCCGGCAGCCCGGTGCCCAGGACGGTGGGCGAGGAGGCCGCACAGGCGATCGCCGACCTGATGTGCGGGACGCGCCTCGCGGTGCCGTGCGCGAAGCAGGCGATCGTCGTCGCGCGCTGCCAGCCGATCCTCGCCGAGGCGCGGACGGGCGCGATCAGCCTCGCGGAGGCTGCGTGGCGCGCCCACACCTCGCAGAAGACCATCCGCGGCTGGCTCGCCGAGGCGGGCGACACCGCGTCGCCGCGCGACCGCTTCGAACGCGGCCTCGCCTTCCGCCTGCGCCAGTTCGAGATGGAGCTTTAGGCGCACGGGCAAGGGGCGGGAGCAGCCGAAGCCACTCCCGCCCGGGACCCGGAGGGTAGTCCCAACAAGACGTCCTCACTACCCCCGGCCGCCGCCCGTCACACCCCGGCGTCCGCGCCGGGGTAAGCCAGCCCCGCGCGCGTGCGAGGGTTGCTCCGCATCCAACCGGAGCCACCGCCCGTGCCGCACCCGACCCCCGATCCGCAGCCGCGCGGCGAGCGCTTCAGCCGCGCTGCAGCGGCGTTGCAGGCGGCCTTCAGGCCCCAGCCGCTCGATCCCTGCAGCCGCTCCGGCGGCGCGCTGATCGACGTCCTCTACCGCCTCAAGCAGCGGGAGGGCGCGCGTGATTGACCTCGCCACCCGCATCAGCCCCAACTTCACGCTCGCCGAGCTGACGCGGAGCGAAGTCGCGGCGCGAAGGGGCCTCCCCAACATCCCCGGCCCAGCCGCAATCGCGTCGCTGACGACGCTGTGCGAGCGCGTGCTGGAGCCGCTGCGCGCCCGTGTCGGGCCGATCTACGTCAACTCGGGCTTCCGCTCGGTCGCGGTCAACAAGGCGGTGGGCGGCGTGCCGACCTCGCAGCACTGCCTGGGCGAGGCGGCGGACATCGAGTGCCCGGCCCTCGACAATGTCGAGCTCGCGCGCGCGATCGAGGCGCACTGCCAGTTCGATCAGCTGATCCTGGAGTTCCACACGCCCGGCCAGCCACGATCGGGCTGGGTCCATGTCTCCTACCGCGACGGGCGCCTGCGCCGCAGCGTGCTGACCGTCAGCTCGCGGGGCACCGAGCGGGGTATCCGCCCGTGAACCTGATCCCAAACGCCCCCATCGGCTCGCCCGGCTGGTGGATCACCTATCTCGACGACATCGTGCTGTTCCTGCTGATGCCCGTCGGCGGCGCGGCGCTGTGGGCGACGCTCGCATGGCTGGGCACCAAGTTCCCGAAGCGCGCCGAGCATGACGAGCTGAAGGGCCGCGTCGACATGACCGATACGCTGCTGAAGTCCGAGGTCATGCGCCTCAGCGAGCGGCACGACGGCGCCGACAAGCGGCTGGCGCTGATCGAGGTGCACCTGAAGGACAGCCCCACGCGCAGCGAGCTGTCGAAGGAGATCAGCGAGGTCAGCCGCAAGGTCGAGCGGCTCGACGGCAAGATCGAGGGGATCGGCGACAAGGTCGACGTGCTGCACGATTATCTGCGCCCGGTCGTCGAGACTGCGATGCGGGGCGGAAGGTGAACGAGATCGTGGCGGCCGTGCTGCGCGGCGCGATCCTGAAGTTCCTCGACGCCGCGGGCGTCGCGATGAACGACGAGGTGATCGCGGCCAGCCTGTCGAGCGTCGGCCACCCCGCCGCGCGCCGCACGGTGCGCGAAGCGCTCGAATGGCTCGCCGACCGCGGCCTCGTCGCCACCACCGAGGCCGGGCCGTATCTCGTCGCCGACATCACCGACGACGGCCGCGACGTGGCAGCGCGGCGGCTGGCGGTCGATGGTGTGGAGCGGGTGCGCTGATGGCGCGCAGCACGGTCGAACGGCTCGATCCGAAGATCAAGGCCGCCGCGGTCAGCGCGATCGCGCGCGGCGCAACGGTCGACGAGATCGCAGCGACGATCGGCGAGCTGGGCGGCGACGTCAGTCGCTCGGCGGTCGGCCGCTGGGCCAAGAACTGGCGCAAGGTCGCCGACCAGCAGCGCGACATCGCGACCGTCGCTCGCGCGTTCGGATCGGAGTTCGGCGCCGAGGGCAACGACCAGGTCCGCGTGCTGACGCAGATTTTCACGAGCGTCGTCACCAAGCTCGGCCTGAGGGCGCTCACCGCCAACGACGACGATGCCGAGGAGGGATCGGGCGTCAGCGCGATGGACGCGCACTTCTTCGCGAAAGCCTGCAAGGATCTGGCGAGCGCCCGAAAGCTCGACGTGGAGACCGTCGAGAAGATCCGCGACGCCGCGCGCAAGCAGGCGCTCGACGAGGCGAGCAAGGTGGCCGAGAAGGCCGCGCGCGACGGCGGCGCCTCGCCCGAGACGATCAACCGGATCAAGTCCCAGTTGCTCGGCCTGAAGGCCGCGGCATGAGGGCGACGTTGCGGCTCTCCCCATTCCACCCGGTGGCCGCGGCGGCACCGGGTCACCCGCCTGCGCTGCCGGTCCCGGTCAACGCTGTGGGAGAAGCCGCGGTGGCTTGTGACAGCCAAGCGCAGGCCCGCCGCGCCGGATTTCTGCCATGAGCGCGCCCGTGCCTCCCGCCGCCGTGCCCGTGCTGCTGCGCGTGGCGCACGCGATCGACAGCCACGAGGCGACGCGCGGGCTTTCGCTGAACCGGCTCGGCCAGGCGATCCAGGCGCTGCGTTTCGCGGGGCTGATCGACATCGCCAGCTTCGAACTCACCCCCGCAGGCCGCCGCGCCGCGGGCATCACGGAGGAGACGAAGCATGACGACGACGGTGACGATCACGACGCACACCCGGCCGGTGCGGGTGACACCGCTGAATCCGAAGGGGCCGATCCATGTCGGGCAACAGCAGCAGCGCATCGAAGCACATTCCTCGCGTCATCCGTATCTGACCGAAATGCATGGCCTGCTGATCGAGGAAATCCAGCCGAGCCACTCGGACTATGCACCGCCCGCTCCGCAGCCCGACCCGAACAGCGAGCTGGTGACGGCGAAGCCCGCGTAACACCAATTCCAGACTCCGCCGGGAGCGAAGGGGATGAGGGCGTTCCGCCCCAGGCCCCGGCTGCCCCCGAGCCGCGCGCCGAATGCGCGGCCATGGACAACGGCGGGGCGCGTCTCTCGGCGACGGAGGACGCGGATGAGCCGCAGACTGTGACGGGCGCTGCCCGGAGGGTTGAACCGGATGCGGACGCAGCTCCCGCCCCGGTCGTCGCACCGGCTTTGCAAGCCGCCTTCACCCACGCTGCAACCCCACCGGAGGCCGACGATGCCCAGCCCGATCGCCGCGCTGATCGACCAGCTGCTCGATGCGTGGGCGGCGCAGGAGATCGGCGCGGCGGGGCGCGCGATCACGGCTGCGGGGAAGCTGGGCGTGGAGCCGAACACGCTGACGCACGCGGCCGAGATGGTGCAGACCGCCGAGCGCTGGCTGGCGCTGATGGAGCGGCTGCCGCACGCGCTGGCGCTGGAGGCGATGCAGATCGCCGCCCGACGTCACCGGGCTTCGGCTGGGTCGAGCGCTACAAGCAGGGCGACCAGTTCTACACCGCCCCGGTCGGCCCCGCCTTCCGCGAGCGGCGCCGCGTCCTGAACAGCCGGCGCGCCGCCAGCCTGCTGCGCCGCGCCGCCGAGCCAGCCTTGATGGTCGACGGCGAGCTGGGCGAGGCGCGCCAGCTGCTGCAGCGGCGCGGGCACACCGTCTATCGCGCGAGCGTCGACGGCGGCCCGGCCGACCGCTGGCGCGTCAACCGCGAGCTGCTGACCGACGCCGAGCTGATCGCCCGCGCCCGCCGCCTTTCGATGCGCGTGGAGCTGCGCTGATGGCGCGCCCGGGCTTCTGGACGGTCGAGCGTCGCCGCGAGCTGGCCGAGCTGCTGGCGCGCGGTGCGACCCACAACCAGGCTGCCGACGTGCTGGGCACCACGGCACGGCGGATCAGGGACGCGCTGCACTATTACGGCGACGGGCTGACCGGCGAGCGCCGCGTGCCCCGGCCTCCGACCCCGCGCGGCTGGGCCGAGAAGGCCGCGCTCGGCTCGGCCGCGCTCAAGCTCGCGATCGACGATTACCATCGCCGCCACGGGGTGCGGTCGTGAGCGCGCTCGCCGCCCTGATGGACGTACCGCTGTTCCTGCCCTACCAGCAGCGGGCCGTGGAGCTAAGCCACCAGCACAAGCTGTTGGTGATCGAAAAGAGCCGCCGGACGGGCATCACCTACGCCCTTGCTGCCGACGATGTATTGAGCGCCAGCGCTGCCGAGGGCGCGGAGGACGTCTATTACACGTCGTACAACCTTGAGATGACCCGCGAGTACATCGATTATTGCGCGTCGTTCGCCAGGGCCTTCAACATCGCTGCCACCCAGGGCGAGTTCTTCTGGAAGGTCGACGGATCGGACGCCTTCAAGGTCTATCGGATCGACTTTCCCAGCGGCAAATCGATCGTCGCGCTGCCGGGGGTGGCCCGCGCGCTCCGCGGCAAGCAGGGGAAGGTCCGGATCGACGAGGGAGCCTTCGTCGACAACCTGCCCGAGCTGATCAAGGCGGCGCTGGCGCTCGGCATGTGGGGGAGAGGGGGCACCGTCGTCGTCTCCACCCACGACGGTGCGGACAACCCGTTCAACATCCTCATTGAGGATATTCGGGCGGGAAAGACCGAAGGATGCGTGATGCGCGTCACCCTGGCGGACGCGCTCGCCGACGGCCTTTACAAGCGAATTTGCCTCGTTTCCGGCACCGCATGGACGCCCGAGGGCGAGGCGGAGTGGGAGCGCTCGCTCCGCGCGCGCTACGGCCCCGCCGCCGAGGAGGAGCTGGACGTGATCCCCGCGCGCGGCTCGGGCGTCTATCTCAGCCGCGCGGTGATCGAGGACGCGATGGTGGCCGACGCCCACGTCGTTCGCCTGCGCGCGCCCGACGAGCTGGTGCACTGGCCCGCCGACCGCGCCGAGGCGTGGATCGCCGAGTGGTGGCAGGAGAACGTCCGCCCCCTGCTCGCCGACTTCCCCACGAGTGAGCGCAGCTTCGCTGGCGGCGACTGGGCGCGCACCGGCGACGTCTCGGCGCTGCTGCTCGGCCAGACCGAGCCCGACCTCACCCGCCGCGCGCGCGTGATCGTCGAGATGCGCAACGTCCCTTTCCGCGAGCAGCTGTGGGTCGCCAAGCGCAGCCTGCACGCGCTGCCGCGCTTCTGCGGCGCGAAGTTCGATGCGCGCGGGCTGGGCATGCAGATCAGCGAGGAGCTGCTCCGCGAGTTCGGCGCGGCGCGGATCGAGTGCGTCCAGACCACCCAGAACACCTATCTGGCGGGCATGCCGCTGCTGAAGGCGGGGCTGGAAGATCGCACCTTCCTGCTGCCGCGCGACGAGGGCGTGCTCGATGATCACCGCCTGGTGAAGCTGGTGCGCGGCGTGCCGATGATCGTCGACCGCACCACCGACAAGGCCGACGGCGCGAAGGGCAAGCGCCACGGCGACACCGCGATCGCCTCCATGCTGTTCCTGATGGCGGTGCGCGACGCGTCCGAGCCGTTCGATTTCACCCCGGCCAACGCGCTCCGCGCGCCCCGACTCGCAGGTGCTGACCCCGACAGCATCTTCGCCGGGTTTGGCGTCGGCGGCGACGGGTTCGGGCTGTCCGGAGGGAGTTTCTGATGGCCACCTCGCCCGCCGACTATCAGCGCATGTTCGGCGGCCGCGGCCGCCCGGCCGCGAACGTGCGCGAGCTCAGCCAAGAAATCGCCACCACCGGCAACGGCCGCGACATCACCGTCCAGTGGATGGGGCGGCTGCGCGAGCCCAGCGACCGGCGGCTGTGGGGCGCGATCAACTGGGGCGAATATGCCCGCGTGCGGCAGGACGACCAGGTCGCCAGCTGCATGCAGCAGCGCATCTACGCGCACATCTCGCGCCCGTGGGAGGTGATCCCGGGCGACGAGACGCCGCTCGCCCAGGCAGCGGCCGATGCGCTGGAGGAGGACCTGCAGGCCGTCGGCTGGGACCGGCTGTGCGAGGCGATGCTGTGGAGCCGCTTCTACGGCTACTCGGTCGCCGAGGCGATCTGGGAGGTGAACGCCGCCCGCCGCCTGGCGTGGAAGAAGATCGTGCCCAAGCGCGCGCGCCGCTTCCGCTGGGGCGACGACGACACGCTCCGGCTGCTGACCCGCGAGAACATGCTGCCCGGCGAGGCGCTGCCGCCCAACAAGTTCTGGGTGGTGACGAGCGGCATGGAGAGCGACGCCGACTTCTACGGCCAGTCGCTCGCCGAGCTGCTCTACTGGCCGGTCTATTTCAAGCGCGGCGGCATCAAGGCGTGGAACATCTTCCTCGACAAGCTGGGCGTGCCGACGGTCATCGCGAAATACCGGCAGGGCGCGACGCTCGACGAGATCAACAAGATCATGTCGGCCATCCGCCAGCTGGCAAACGACAGCGGCATGGCGGTGCCCAGCGAAACGGTCATCGAGCTGCTCGAGACCAAGCGCTCGATCAGCGATTTCGGCGAGCTGTGCCGCTACATGGACGGCGCCATCGCGAAGATCATCCTTTCGCAGACGATGACCACCGATCACGGCTCGTCGCGCGCGCAGGCGCAGACCCACCAGGAGGTTAAGCTGGAGATCGTGAAGGCCGACGCGGACCTTCTGTGCGACAGCTTCAACACATCCGACATCCTCGACTTCTGGACGCGCATGAACTTCGGCAACGACTGCCCGAAGCCGATGGTCGCGCGCCTGGTGAAGGAGGAGCGCGACATCGGGCTGACCGCCGACGCCGACTACAAGCTGTGGCAGATGGGCTGGCAGCGCAGCGAGGACAGCTTCCAGGAGGTCTATGGCGACGGCTGGGAGCGGGTGACGCCACCCGCACCGGCCAAGGGCGCAGCCGCCGATGCGGGCGGCGCTGGCGTGGGCAGCGCTGGTGGCGATGCTGGCGGCGGCGCCGACGATCCGGTGATCGACGTGACCGAGCTGGCAGCCGCCGACGCGCAGGCCGCGGCGCAGGACGCGATCGACCTGATCGTCGCCCGGCTCGACGCGGGCTGGCAGGAGGTCACCGATCCGCTGCTTGGGCCGCTGATCGCGGCGGTGCAGGCGGCGGGCAGCTTCGAAGAGGTCGACGCGGCGCTGAATGCCGCCTTCCCGGACACCGATCACGAGCCGCTGATGCAGGCGCTGGAACGCGCAGGATTCGCCGTCCGCGCGCTCGCCAACAGCCAGAAGAAGGGATCTGGCGCATGATCACGCTGAACGATGAGGCGATCGCCTGGTCGCGGACCGCACACCCGATCGCCTCCGATCTGTTCCGCGACGCGCTCGTGAAGGGCTACGTCGCCGGTGCGCTGAGCCGCATAGAGTACCCCGAAGCCGCGAACGTCGGGCCGTATGTGGGCCTGCACCCTGACCGGCCGCCCCACACACGCGCGGGCTCGGGCGGCCCCTGGCCTTCTCTATCGGTCGCATTTGCGATGGGCCTTGCGCGGGCGGCGGTGTCGGCCCTGGTTGCGGCAGGACAGGACGCGAACGCGGCTGCCAAGATCGTCGGAGCCTTCGCCGTCAGCGCAGCCGCAGGCTTAACCGAATGAGCACCGCGCCCGCCATCAGCGACGAGGTGAAGAAGCTCGCTGGCGAGGAGGTGGTGGCGATCACCGATCTGCTCGCAGCGGGCGGCCGGCAGGTGGTCGTCGCGGCCGTCGTCATCGATCCGGTAGCGGACGAGGCCTACTACACCTTCGGCCACACCGCGCTCTGCGCGCGGTCGGTCGAGCTGGCCGCGCTCGCGCATCTGAGCCTTCGCGACCAGCTGCTCGGCACGCCCGGGGACGTGCGCCCGATCGAGGCCGGAGGCGGCGATGCGGACCTCGGCTGACAGGCCCGCTGCATGCCTGCAGCTGCGCTGCAACGCCTGCGGCAACCTCATCCAGGGCCACTATGTGGCGCTGCGCGGCGGCATCGTCCGCCACCTCAACTGCCACCTCGCGCTCAACGGCCCCCACGCCCACGCCCGCCCCGAAGCGCAGGAGTGGCGGTGATGAAAGAGCACCGCATCCCCGCCGTCGACCGCGCCAACCACGCCTACTGCGAAGCGTTGTCGGCCGAGCTGATCGGCCCGATCCGGGAGGCTGCGCACGGGCGCATGAACTCGGCGCTGATCGAGTTCGAGGATGGCGTCCGCCACATCGTCAGCCGCTGGGCTGTGCGGAGGGCGGGATGGACGCGAACGCAATTGACCAGGCGACGGCCGATCGTCTCGGGATTGAAGTCGCGCCACCAGGAACGGTTGCCGAGCAGATGAAGGCCTTCGACCTTCTGCCGCCTGGTGTTCGCCGCGCGCTCTGGAATGTCCCCTGCGATCTCGATGCGCCTGAAGTATTGACAGCATCCTATTTCATGTCGTCTGCGGCTTTGATCGCATCGATCATTCGGGAGAGCCGCACTTTGGTGCGGAAATCGGCCGCCGATGGCTGACGATCCGCAGATACTGGGCGCGACCTTCGATCAGCCGCCCGGCGACGCGCTGAAGGCTTTCCGTGCGAAGGGCTTCCGGCCCACCGTCGGCTGGCGCGAGATGGCCGCCGACGAGCACGCGCGCGATTTCACCGTCGCCAAGGCCGCCCAGCTCGATACGCTCGTCGCGATCCGGCAGGCGGTCGTCGCGGCGATCGCCGAGGGCCAGACGTTCGAGCAGTTCCAGAAGGGACTGGTGCCGACGCTGCAGCGGCAGGGCTGGTGGGGCCTCGTTCAAAAACCGGAATTGACCGGCACGACGCAGCCCGTCTTCGTCGGCCCCAACCGGCTGCGGACGATCTATGATACCAACCTCCGCGTCAGCCGCGCGGCGGGCGACTGGGCGCGCTATCAGGCCACGAAGGAGTATCGGCCGTACCTCCGCTACTCGGCGGTGCTCGACAACCGCACGCGGCCCGAGCACGCCGCGTGGCACGGCACGATCCTGCCGATCGACCACCCATGGTGGCAGACGCACTTCCCGCCCTGCGGCTGGAACTGCCGCTGCACCACGATCAGCGTCTCGGATTACGAGCTGAAGAGCCGCGGGTGGAGCGTCGCTGCGAAGCCGCCGCCCGATCTCGGCCCGCCCAGGCCCTTCTGGCGCCCCGGCGCGAGCGCGCCCGAGCTGGTGCCCCACGGCATCGATCCGGGCTTCGCGTACAACCCCGGCGAGGCCGCGTGGCGCGCCGCCGCCGAGAAGGCCGCCACCTCGGCCGCGAACGCCGCGCAGGCGGGCGCTGCGAGCCAGGCGACGCAGATGCTCGCCGAGCTGCTGGCCGCGCCCGAGTTCCAGCGCTTCGTCGCCGCGCCTGCCGGGCGCTTCCCGGCGATGCTGCTCGACGACGCGGCGATGGCCGCGGTGGGCGGCGGCGAGCAGCGCGTGGCGTGGATGGGGACCGATGCGATCGCGGGGCTGGATGCAGCGATCGTCCGGCAGCTCCCCGGCCTTGGCCAGGGCGCCGAGAAGGTGGTGGCGCTCGGCGCCGACCGCGTGGTGATCGCGCGCGACGGCGACGGCTGGCTGGCGGCCTATATCCGCCCCAGCTTCGACGGCCGCAGCCTGACGATCGACCGCGTCGACCGGCTCGACGACGCGGCGCTGAAGCTGCTGCTCGATGGCGCCGAACTGCTGCTGAGCGCCTCGTGAAACCGGCCTGCAACCCCCTTTCACCGATCCCGCCGAAGGGCGGGGGCACGCGGTGCACGAGCGGCTTGCTGGCGTGAAGATCGAGCGCCTGCCGTGGGCCGAGTTCCTGCGCCGCTACGACCGGCCAGGGACACTGTTCTACCTCGATCCACCCTGCTGGGGCAGCGAGGGAGACTATGGCGACGACCTCTTCAGCCGCGCCGATTTATCCCGCATGGCCGATCAGCTGCGCGCCTTGAAGGGCCGCTTCATCCTGTCTGTAAACGACGTGCCCGAGGTGCGCGAGCTGTTCGCCGGGTTCGAGATGGAGGACGTACCTGTCCCCTATTCGATCGACGGAGGCGTCCCGACCGCCATAACCAGACTGGTGATTAGGGGCGGCGGAGGGTGACGCTCCGATCGGTCGGCGCTGGAGGCCCAGACCCGCAGAACAGCGCGCTTTTCGCTGCGCACAGGGGGTGTCACGCGTTATCGTTAAACATACCCCCGCTTTCCGCACTGCAACAAACGGAAATCAGCCGTCTTCGCATCCGATTTTGGGCAATTACTTGCCACTGCCTCAGCGGCTGACCCAGTGGCAGATAATTCAGTCTTTACGATGATGATTGGAAGTTTCACAGGGGTTTACGTCCCGGTTTGTCCCACCTCGGCCCACCCCATCCCGGCCCCCTATTTAATTGCCACTCACACAGGCGACCGTCCGAAAGCCGGGGACAAGCGCTGGAGGCCCGAGCCGGAATCGAACCGGCGTGCACGGATTTGCAGTCCGCTGCGTCACCACTCCGCCATCGGGCCGGGGAGCTTGTCTGCGGTGCTCCAAGTGCGGCCCGGGCCGCGCGCTGTCAACCGGCGCGGCGGGCGCTGGACAGCGGCGGCGCGCTCGGCCATTGGCGGGCGCCCAAGCTGACAGTTCTGTAATCCCACCCGGACGGAGACCGCATGGCCTCGGGCCTTCTCGCCTTGCTGGATGACGTGGCCGCGATCGCCAAGCTTTCGGCCGTCAGCCTGGACGACGTCGCCGCGCAGACGCTGAAGGCCAGCGCCAAGGCGGCGGGCGTGGTGATCGACGACACGGCGGTGACGCCAGCTTATGTGACGAGCCTAAGCCCCAAGCGCGAGCTGCCGATCATCGGCAAGATCGCGCTCGGCTCGCTGCGGAACAAACTGCTGATCCTGCTGCCGGCGAGCCTGGTCTTGTCGGCATTCGCACCCTGGGCGATCCCGCCGCTGCTGCTGGTGGGCGGGCTGTATCTGTGTTTCGAAGGCGCCGAGAAGCTCGCCGAAGCGATCAGCCAGCACGAGCATGGCGCGACGTCGGCGGCCGAGGGCAGTGCGGCGGAGATCGAGCGGGCGCGGGTCAAGGGCGCGATCCAGACCGACCTGATCCTGTCGGCGGAAATCATGGTCATCGCGCTCAACACGCTGACCGCGCCCTCGCTGCTGGAGCGCGCGCTGGTGCTGACCGCGGTGGCGGTGGCGATCACCGCTGCGGTCTACGGCGTGGTCGCGCTGATCGTGAAGGCGGACGACGTCGGCGTGTCGCTGGCGCGGCCCGCGCGACCGGGCTGGGTGCGGGCGATCGGGCGCGGGCTGGTGACGGGGACGCCGCGGATCCTGTCGACGCTCGCTGCGCTGGGGACGGCGGCCATGCTGTGGGTGGGCGGCGGCATCGTGCTGCACAGCGCCGCTCAGCTGGGCCTCGCAGCGCCCGAGGAGGTGGTCGGCCACGCAGCGCACGGCGTGGCTGCGCTCGCAGTCCCGGCGCTGGAGGGCGCGGTCGAGTGGCTGGCGCACGCTGTGCTCGCCGGGCTGATCGGGGCGGTGCTGGGCTGGGCGATCGTGCTCGGTTTGCGGCTGGTGAAGCCGGGCGCGCACTAGCCGCCACGTTCCCCCTGTGTTCCGGGCAGCCGATCTGGTAAGGGCGGCCGGGATTTGGGAGCGGGCGCGTGACGACGATCGAACTGGTGCTGGCGGCCTTGGGCGCGCTCAACCTGCTGGCGGTGATCGCGCTGCTGGCGCGGCCCGCCCGCGGCGGCGAGGCAGAACTGCGCGCGCTCGCGGCCGACCTCGCAGCCGCGCGCGAATTGCAGCGCGACGGGTTCGCCCGGCTGGAGACGGCGCTGGGCGAGGCGGGGCGCGGACTGCGGCAGGAGGTGGGCGATCGCATCGGCCAGCTTGGCAGCGATCTGCGCGACGCACAGGCCGACGCGGCGCGCGCGCAGGGCGAGCGGCTGGACGGGTTTGCCGAGCAGATGGCCGCGGCGCGTGCTGGATCGGATCAGGCAGCCAAGGCGCTGCGCGAGGAGGTGCAGGCGACGCTCGGCCGGTTGGGCGAGGCGCTGAAGGCGGACCTCGGAGCCGCGGCGCGGGCGCAGGGCGAACGGCTGACCGAGCTCGCGGGCGTGGTGCGGCAGGCAACCGAGAGCGCGGCCAAGGCCCAGGAGGGGCTGCGCGGCTCGGTCGAGCAGCGGCTGGACGCGGTGCGCGAGACGATCGAGCAGCGGCTGGACGCGGTCCGGACCGAGAATGCCGAGAAGCTGGAAGCGATGCGCGCGACGGTTGACGAGAAGCTGCAGGGGACGCTGGAGCAGCGGCTGGGCGCGAGCTTCAATCAGGTCAATGAGAACCTGCAGCGCGTGTTTCAGTCGGTCGGCGAGATGCAGCAGCTGGCGACCGGCGTCGGCGACCTGAAGCGCGTGCTGACGAACGTGAAGTCGCGCGGCACGTGGGGCGAGACGACGCTCGGCACGCTGATCGAACAGTCGCTGACGCCCGATCAGTTCCGAATGAACGTCGAGGTCGTGCCCGGAGCGGGGGCGCGAGTGGAGTACGCGATCAGATTGCCCGGCGATGCGGCGGACGCACCGGTGTGGCTGCCGATCGACTGCAAGCTGCCGACCGAGGATTATGAGCGGCTGATGCAGGCGGCCGAGCGCGCCGACGCGCCCGGCGTGGAGCAGGCGGGCGACGCGCTTGAGCGGCGGATCCGGGCGTGCGCGAAGGACATTAGCGAAAAATACGTCCAACCGCCGCACACGACCGATTTCGCTGTCATGTTTCTGCCGACCGAAGGCCTGTTCGCCGAGGTGGTGCGACGGCCGGGTCTGGTCGATTCGATCCAGAGCGGGTGCCGCGTGATCGTGGCTGGGCCGACGACGCTGATGGCTCTGCTCTCGTCGCTGAGGATGGGGTTCCGGACGCTCGCGATCCAGAAGCGATCGAGCGAGGTCTGGCAGGTGCTTGGGGCGGTGAAGACCGAGTTCGGCAAGTTCGGGGGCGTGCTGGAGAAGGTCGGCAAGAAGCTGTCGGAGGCGCAGAATGTCGTCGAGGACGCATCGCGCCGCAGCCGGGCGGTGGACCGCAAGCTTCGCGGCGTCGAAGCGCTGCCCGAAGCCGACGCGGCGCCGCTGCTGGCGGTCGCCGAGCTGGTGGAGTTGGACGAGTAGGGCGCGTGCGGCCCGTCGGGCGCAGCGGTTCCGCCGAGGGAGCCGGCCATGCCGAACCCGGTCCGGCACCGCGTCCCTACGGTTGGGCCGCGCGGGCAGACTGGCGGCCGTGGGGGCGCTTCAGGAAGCGGGGGCGGTCCCGAAGCGGTCCCCCTTACTCGTACTCCGGGCCGAGATTCTGATTGCGCGGGGGCTGGGCGGCGGTGAGGCGCAGCGCCTCGGCGGCCTGGTGCAGGTTGCCGTGGCTGTCGGGCGCATCGTCGTCGGGGACGAGCACGCGCTGCAGCGAGGCGACGAGCGTCTCCTTCAGCGAATCGGGCGCAACGGTGCGCTCGGCGATCTCGCGCAGCGCGACGACCGGGTTCTTGTCGCGGTCCCGGTCGACGGTCAGCTCGGCACCGCTTGAAATCTGGCGTGCCCGCTGGGCGGCCAACAGCACGAGATCGAAGCGGTTCGGAACCTTGTCGACGCAATCTTCTACGGTGACGCGCGCCATCCGGGGGCAGTCCTCGGCAAAATGTCAGGGAGTGGAGGGCGCTAGCACCGGTCTCGCCAAACCGCAACCGAAGCTTGCATGTGCCATCGGCGCGGTGCACAGGCCGCGCTGGGTCGGGCATGGTGGGTGTGGTCGAGCAGCTCAGATCGACGTTGGAACTTCCGTATCGGAGGTTTCTGGAAGATCTGCCGTGCCTGGTGTTCGTGTCACAGGAGCCGGTGGGCAATATTTTCGTCAATGCCCGCTTTTGCAGCTACACCGGGCTCACCGAGGACGAGCTGTCCGGCCATCGCTGGCTGAAAGCGCTGCATCCAAGCGACTTGAAGGTCTTCCGGCCAAACTCTGGCGACGACGCGAATGACGGCGGCGCGTTCGAAGCTGAATACCGGCTGCGCACGGCGGATGGTGCGTGGCGCTGGCAGCTGGCGCGCGGCGTCCCGCTCGATGCCGGGCCCGGCCAGCCGCCGTATTTTCTGGGTGCGATCACCGACATTCACGACCAGAAGATGGCGCAGTTCGCAGCCGCCGAGCGCGAGCTGGTGCTGCGGCTGGCGCAGGACGCGGCGGGCGTCGGGATGTTCGATTGGGATCTGCTGACCGACGAGCTGCGCTGGGACGGCGTATGCAAGCGCGTGTTCGGCCTGGCGCCCGACGATCCGGTGACGATCGAACGCTTTTACGAGCTGCTGCACCCGGACGACCGGTCCTGGGTTGGGCAGGTGATCGCCCGCGCGCTCGATCCGGATACGCCCGACGACGGCTACAGCGTCGCGTATCGCGCGGTGCTGCCCAGCGGCTCGGTGCGCTGGATCGATGCGCGCGGACGGGTGATGTTCGAGCCGACGGAAGTTGGGCGGCGCGCGTTCAGGTTCCTCGGCGCGGCGGTCGACGTCACCGAGAGCCGGGAGACGCAGCGCGATCTCGCCGACGCGCTCGCAGCGCGCGACCTCTTGCTGACCGAGGTCAACCATCGGATCAAGAACAGCCTGCAGATCGTGGCTGCGCTCATCAGCCTGAGCGCCGGGCGCTTGAGCGAGGGGGAGGGGAAGCGCGCGCTGACGCAGGCGCAGAACCGCATCGCGGTGATCGCAGCGATCCACGAGCGGCTGTATCAGACCGGGCGCCACGGCGAGCTCGATTTCGGGCCGTTCGCGCGCGAGCTGCTGAGCGACGCGCTGCGCTCCTCGGGCGTCGAGCCCGACGCGGTGCTGGAGTTCACCGCGCACGGCGACCTGACGCTTGAAATGGCGCGCGCGGTGCCGCTCGCAATCGTGCTGAACGAGCTTGCGACGAACGCCGTCAAATATGCCTGGGAGAGCGGAGGCGAGCGGCTGCGCGTGGCGATCGAACGGCATGAGCGCGCGATGGTGCTGACGCTATCGGATGACGGCGCGGGGCTGCCCGACGGGTTTCAGATCGGCAAGAGCGCCGGGTTCGGCCTGCGCGTCGCAAACGCACTGGTGAAGCAGCTGGGCGGGCGGATCGAACCGACCAGCGGCGCTCAGGGTGCAACGTTTCGGATTACAGTCCCGCTCGGCTGAGGGGGCATCAGCTCCGGGCGGGCAGGCGCACGGCCTCGCCCATGAACGTCACCGGGCCAGTCGGGGTCGGCTTGGGGCTGCCGCCTTCGGGCTCGACCGAGATCGCGAACTTGGCGCCGGGCACCGCCTCGCCGGGGTTCAGGTGGAAGCGCGCGGCCTGTGTCGCGCTCAGCAGGCCGAGGCTGCGTGGCGGCGCGGTGCCGACGATCGTCCATAGCTCGAGGCTGCGGCCCTTGGGGCTGGGCAGGCCGACGGGCTGTGCGAACACTTCGCCGGTTTTCTCGTCGATCGTCAGCAGCAGTCCGGTCTTCGCTCCGGTCTCGGCCAGGCTGGCCACCGTCAGCGGCTGCGCCTTCGCCGCGACCTGGACGACGCGCGGCTGCTGCGGCTCCGGCTGTGGACGGATCACGATGATGGCAGCGAAGGCTGCAGCCATCGCCGAGGTGGTCAGCATCAGCCCTCGCCACACTTTCGGAACCTGGCCGGGGCTAGAGGGACCGCCATCGAGCCGGCGATTGATCCGCTTCCAGACAAGATCGGACGGCGGGATCGGAACCGCGGAGGTCAGCAGGCCCGACAGCCGCTGTTCCCAGGCGCGCACCTCGGCGGCGAAGGCGGGGTCGGCGGCGGCGCGGGCGGCGGCTGCGGCACGCTCGGCCATCGGCAACGTGCCGATGACGAGCTCACCCGCAAGCGCGACCGAGTCAGCGTCCATCACACAGCCTCCCCATCGACGCAGGCTTTGAGCGCGACGAGCGCGCGGCTGATCCAACTTTTGATCGTCCCGGTCGGGCGGCCGAAGCGCGCGGCGAGATCATCGCGCGACCAGCCTTCGACATAGGCGAGCATGACACACTGTCGCGGCTCCTCGCCGAGCTCGCCGAGGCAGCGGTCGAGCGTCTCGCGCTCGGCGAGCCAGTCGCTGCCGTGGCCCTCGGTCGGTTCGGGCAGCTTGAGGTCTGCGGACGAGCGGGTGCGCTTGACCGAGGCCAGACGCACGCGATCGATCGCACGGTTGCGCGCGGTCGCAGCCATCCACGCCAGCGCTGGGCCGCGGGTTGCATCATAGGTGGGCGCCGCGGCCCAGATACGCACATAGACATCTTGAAGCACATCCTCGGCTTCGACCGGATCGCTTACTATACGACGGACCACGCCCAACAGTTTCGGAGCGCTGACACGGTAGAGCTGCGCGAAAGCAGCGCGGTCGCCGGTGCCTGTCAATGCGAGCAAACGCGTAGGTTCGTCGATGGCGCTCATGCCTGCAACACGTGCCGGAACTCGTCGAGGATTGCGCGGTAAAGATCGCGCTTGAAGGGGACGATGATGCCCGGCAGTTCGTCCGGATCGGCCCAGCGCCAGGCGCGGAACTCAGGCTCGGCGGTGTCGATATGGATATCGCTGTCGACACCGGTGAAGCGCATCGCGAACCATTTCTGCCGCTGCCCGCGCCACCGGCCGCGCCACAGCTTACCGATCAGCTCATCGGGCAGATCGTAGGTCAGCCACTCGCGACTTTCGGCGACAATCTGGGCGGCGTCGGTGCCGGTTTCCTCGGCCAGCTCGCGCCACGCCGCCTGTTCGGGCGTCTCGCCGGCGTCAATGCCGCCCTGCGGCATCTGCCATGCCTCCAGCGTGCTATCGATGCGCTGGCCGACGAACACGCGATTGTCCGCCGACAACAGCATCACTCCCACGCCGGGACGATATGGCAAATCCCCTGTCACCCGGCGCTAGGCATAAGCCGGCTGGCGGGCGCCGCCAAGTCCCGGCGTGAACAGACCAAGAACTCAATCCGGGACGGATGCAACTTTCGTAACTACCCATAGTTTCCCTTGCTGTACCATGGTTTCCCATGTAGACCCGCGAGTGAGAGGGCTGACACCCGCGCCGGCATTCCAAGCGCGCCCGCCGGAACCGGGCAGAACGGCTCGTCTCCGGAGCGTTGGTGAGCAGTTTTTACAACGGCCTCGCCCTCAATGGGGTGGATGCGAAGAACCGGGTCTCGGTACCCGCGGACTTCCGCGCGGCCGCGCAGAACCGCTCGGGCGCCGCCGCGGTCTTCCTTGCGCCGCATGCGACGCTTCCCTGCGTCATCGGCTATGACGAAAGCTATCTCGCCACCTTCGCCGAGCGGATCGAGCAGAAATACCCCGACAGCTTCGACGAGGCGCGCGACGACCTGATCCGCGATTTCTACTCAGCGTCGGAGAAGGCCAGTCCCGACGAGAACGGCCGCATCGTTCTGATCGCAGCATTCAAGGACCACGCGCGGATCAATCGGCAAGCACTGTTTCTCGGCGCGCTCGACAAGTTTGAGCTGTGGGATCCGGCAGTGTTCCTCGAGCTGAAGGGTGGCTCAACTGCTGCGCGGCGCGTGCAGGCCCTGTTGAAAGGGCGCACGGCATGAACGGGCAACACATCCCGGTGCTGCTAGCCGAAACGATGTCGGCACTCGCGCTCAAAGCTGGGGACATCTTCGTCGACGGCACGTACGGTGGTGGCAGCTATACTGCGGCGGCATTAACGGCAGACATCGCTGCCGCCTACGCCTTCGATCGTGACCCTGCCGCGCTGAGCCGCGGGCCCGACGACGCGCGGCTGACGAAGATCCTGGGCGAGTTCAGCCGCATGGACGAGGCGCTCGCGCAACGCGGCGTGACTCAGGTCGACGCGCTCGCGCTCGATATCGGCGTGTCCTCGTTCCAGCTCGACGAGGCCGAGCGCGGTTTCTCGTTTAAGGCCGACGGGCCGCTCGACATGCGGATGGGAAACGATGGGCAGTGCGCGGCCGACTTCGTCAACAGCGCGAGCGAGGCCGAGATCGCCACCGTGCTGCGCGAGTTGGGCGAGGAGAGAAACGCCGGCCGTGTCGCTCGCGCGATCGTCGCCGCGCGCCCGCTGGCGCGCACGGGCGAGCTCGCAGCCGTGGTGCGGCGGGCGCTGGGTCACCATCCGGGCATGCCGAAGGATCCCGCGACGCGCACCTTTCAGGCCATCCGCATCCACGTGAACGACGAGCTGGGCGAGCTTCAGCGCGGGCTGCGCGCCGCCGAGCGCGTGCTGCGCCCGGGCGGGCGCATCGCGGTGGTGACGTTCCACAGCCTCGAAGACCGGATCGTGAAGCAGTTCCTGCGCGCCCGCGCGGGGCTCGACCGCTCGGTCAGCCGCCACTTGCCTGAGGCCGCTCATGGCCCTGCCCCTACGTTCGAGCCCCCGGCGAAGCCCGTCCGCCCGGGTGACGCCGAACTCGCTCGCAACCCCCGGTCCCGCTCGGCAACGCTCCGGGCAGCGCGCCGGACCGCAGCTCCCGCCTGGAAGGATGCCGCCTGATGCGGAAGCATTTCACCTCGATCGGCCTGATCGCAGTGGCGATGGCGGCCGCGCTCGCCTTCTATATGGTCAACCTGAAGGTTTCGGCCGAGCGTGAGCATGTGGAGCGGCTGCGTGCCGACATCGCGCGCGATACGGCGGACATCTACGCGCTCCAGACCGAGCTGCACGCGCGGGCGCCGATGCCCGAGCTGCAACGGTGGAACGACGTCAGCTTGCGGCTGGAGGCGCCGCGTGCGCAGCAGCTGCTGGGCAGCCCCGTCCAGCTGGCCGCCCTGCACCTGCCTCCGGCAGCCGGGGCTGCTTCGGGCAGCGCGGCGCCGGCAGCGGCAGCCGCGACGGCCGATCCGATTCCCTCAACAAAGCCGACGGTTGCCGTGATCACTACCGCTCCGGGGCAGCTCCCGCTGCAGCGCGCGGCGGGGCGGACGACGATGCTCGCGGCAGCGCAGCTCAACTCGCTCGCAGCGCAGGCGCGCGCCGAAAGCGCGGCAGCCGCCGCCGAGGCGCTCGCCCGGTGACCGCTGTCGTCCTCGCGCCGCGCCTGCGGCCGGGCGCACCCCCGCTCGCCGACGATGCGCCGCGCCCGTGGACTGCCCCGCTTGCGCGCATGCCCGTGCCGCCGGTGCCCGCCAGCCTGGAGGACGCACGCCGCCGCGCCGGGGCGGCGCTCGTGCTGCTGCTGCTCGCGGTGGCATCCATCATCGCACGGCTCGCCTACCTCGCGCTGTTCGACCGGCCGACTCGGCCTGTACCTGCCACCCAGATTGCCCGCGGCACCATCGTCGACCGCAACGGGCTAGTGCTCGCGCAAGGCTACAAGGCGTTCGCTCTGACGGTGCATCCGGATCGAGTCATCTCGGATCGCGCGGCGCTCGCGCCCAAGCTCGCAGCGGTGCTGTCGATCCCTCCCGCCGATGCGGCGCGGTTGCTGCAGCCGCCCGGCAAGTTCCGCTATCTCGCGCGCCGCGTGCCGCCGTCGATCGCGGCGGCCGCGATCGCGCTCGGCGAGCCCGCGATCGAGGTGCAGCGCGAGCCCGACCGCGTTTATCCGAATGGTGAACTCGGAGCCCACGTGCTGGGCTTCGTCAATCGCGACGGCGAGGGTGGCGGTGCGATCGAGCGCGCGTTCGAGGACGATCTCGCCGACGGCAAGAACGTGTCGCTCACCATCGACAGCCGCGTCCAGCAGGCGCTCGAGTCCGAGCTCGCCGCCGGCATGGCCAAGCACTCGGCGATCGGCGCGGCGGGCGTGGTGATGGACGTAGAGACCGGCGAGGTGCTGGCGCTCGCCTCGCTGCCAGCGTTCAACCCGAACCTCTCAAGCTTCGATCCAACCGACAACGCCCGCATGAACCGAGCCACCTACGGCCGCTACGAACTGGGATCGTGCTTCAAGGCGATGACGGTCGCGATGGCGCTGGATACGGGCGTCACCAACTTGCAGCAGATGCTTGATGCGCGCCACCCGCTGCAGATCGGCCGGTTCAAGATTCACGACGATCATGCGAAGTCGCGCTTCCTGAGTGTGCCAGAGACGTTCATCTACAGCTCCAACATCGCAACAGCGCGGCTTGCCGAAGCGCTGGGACCGGACCGGCAGCGCGATTATCTGAAGAAGCTGGGCTTCATGGACCGAGTGCAGCTAGAATACAGCAAGGACGAGCTGCGGACGCCGCAATATCCCTCGCGCTGGGGAAGGATCGAAACGATGACGGTGGGATACGGCCACGGCATCGCGGTCACGCCTCTGCATCTGGCGACGGCCTATGCGTCGGTGGTGAATGGCGGGCTGTGGCGCCCGGCGACGATCGTGCGCGGGATAGCGCGGCCCGAGCCGGTGCGCGTGTTCAAGCCCGAGACGAGCGAGGCGATGCGCCGCCTGTTCCGGCTGGTGGTGCTGAGCGGTACGGGCCGGAAAGCCGACGCGCCGGGCTACCGCGTCGGCGGCAAGACCGGCACCGCAGAGAAGCCGCAGGCGGGCCGCTACAATCACAAGGCGCTGATCAGCACGTTCGCGGGCGCGTTCCCGATGGACAATCCGCGCTATGTTGTCGTCGCGATGCTGGATGAGCCGCGCGGCACCAAGGATACCTTCGGTTTCGCAACCGCCGGCTGGGTCAGCGCGCCGATCGTTAGGAACGTCATCCTGCGCGCAGGGCCGATGCTGGGCGTGCAGGCCGATACCGCGCGCGATGTCGATGTGAACGGCCTTCTTCCCGCAGACGCAAAGGCGGAAGAGTGAGAACCGGTGCGTCCGCTCCTCCCCTCCATGGGGTGGGGGATCGCCGCAGGCGGCGGAGGGTCGCAAGACGCAGCGCGGTGAGCCTCATAAGCGTGCGTCGCGCGCCGCGGCTGCTGGGCGCGGGCCCATCCACCACGCTTCGCGTGGTTCCCCCCCCCGTGGCGGGGGGGGAATAGGCTGTGCGTCTCTCCGAGCTCATCTCCTCAGCTCCGCCCATCGCCGTGACCGGCTTCGCGATCGATCATCGCAAAATAGCCCCGGGCGCGGTGTTCGGCGCGTTCGAGGGCACTCGCTTCAATGGCGAGAACTTCATCCCCGCCGCGATCGCAGCTGGCGCGGTCGCCGTGGTGGCGCGGCGCGAGGCGCGGGTGGAAGGCGCCGTTCATCTGTGGTCCGACAAGCTGCCGCCGCGCGCCTATTTCGCGGAGCTGGCCGCGCGCTTCTTCGAGCCGCTGCCGCCGACGCGCGTTGCGGTCACGGGCACCAACGGCAAGACCTCGACGGTGGAGCTGACGCGGCAGCTGTGGACGCTGGCCGGGCGTCGCGCTGCATCGATCGGAACGCTGGGCGTGACGGTGGGCGACGACCGGCGCGCGACCGGGCTGACGACGCCCGACGTCGTCACCTTCCTGTCGAACCTTGGCGGGCTGGCGCGCGAGGGGGTCGATGCGGTCGCGTTCGAGGCGTCCAGCCACGGCCTGCACCAGAGCCGCATCGGCGGGTTCAATGTAGCGGCGGCTGCCTTCACGAACCTCAGCCGTGACCACCTTGATTATCACGGAACGATGGAGGCCTACTTCGAGGCGAAGATGATCCTGTTCCGCCAGCTGCTGGCTGACGGTGGCACTGCGGTCGTCTGGGCGGACGATCGGTGGTCCGACCGGGTTACCGCGCTGCTGGCGGCGGAGCGCCCCGG
This sequence comes from Sphingomonadaceae bacterium, assembly GCA_032249695.1. Classification (GTDB taxonomy): domain Bacteria; phylum Pseudomonadota; class Alphaproteobacteria; order Sphingomonadales; family Sphingomonadaceae; genus JAVVHE01. The sequence continues at coordinate 34,372 of JAVVHE010000012.1, forward strand.
AGTGCAGGTGCTGACGGTCGGCGAGCGGGGCGCGGATTGGAGGCTTCTCGGCCGCGAGCCGACTGCGCTGGGGCAGGTGCTGCGGCTGCGCGCCGGTGGCGCGGAGCGGACGGTCAAGCTGCCGCTCATCGGAGCCTACCAGGCCGCGAACGCGCTGGTCGCGGGGGCGCTGACGGTCGCGACCGGTGGTGACCCTGCCCAGACCTTGCAGCATCTGGAGCGGCTGACGCCGATCCGCGGTCGTCTGGAGCGCGCGGTGCTGACGCGCGCCGGGGCGCCGGTCTATGTGGACTACGCCCACACGCCCGACGCGCTGGAGGCAGCGATCGCGGCGCTTAGACCGCACGCGAGCGGACGTGTCATCCTGGTGTTCGGCGCGGGCGGGGACCGCGACCAGGGCAAGCGCGGGCCGATGGGCGCGGTCGCGGCGGCGCACGCCGAGGTGGCGATCGTCACGGATGATAATCCCCGCTCCGAGGACCCGGCGACGATCCGCGCCTCGATCCTGCTCGCGGCGCCGGGCGCGCGCGAGATCGGCGACCGGCGTGCGGCAATCCGCGCGGCGATCGCGAACGCGCGCGCGGGCGACATCGTGCTGATCGCAGGCAAGGGGCACGAGACGGGACAGATTGTGGGCAACAAGGTGCTGCCCTTTGACGACGCCGAGGTGGCCCGCGAGGAAGCGGCTGCATGAACCCGCTGTGGACCTGCGAGGAGATCGCGCACGCCTGCGACGGCGAGCGGCATGGCCGGTTCGCTTGCAACAATGTCGCCTTTGACAGCCGCGAAGTGGCGCCCGGCGCGCTGTTCGTTGCGCTGAAGGGCACGCAGGCTGACGGGCACGACTACATCGATTCGGCTATCGAGCGCGGCGCTGCTGGCGCGCTCGTCAGCCGCCCGGTGCCGCATCCTCACGTGCTCGTCCCCGACACGCAGGCGGGGCTGGAGGCGCTGGGGCGGGTTGGGCGCGTACGCGCGCTGAGCGCGGCGGTGGTCGGCGTCACGGGCAGCGTCGGCAAGACAACCACCAAGGAGCTGATCCGCGCGTGCTTCGAGCCGCAGGGGCCCACGCACGCCAGTGTCAAAAGCTACAACAACCACACCGGCGTGCCGCTGAGCCTCGCCCGGATGCCGTCGGAAACGCGCTGGGCGGTGTTCGAGATGGGGATGAACCACGCGGGAGAGATCGCTGCATTGACCGAGCAGGTGCGGCCTGACGTTGCGGTCATCACCTGGATCGCTCCTGCGCATATCGAAAATCTCGGCTCGCTGGAGGCGATCGCCGAGGCCAAGGCAGAGATTTTTCTCGGTCTCGAACGGGGCGGCGCCGCGATCTACCCGGCCGAGGCGCCGCACGCCGATCTGCTTCTGAAGCGCGCGCGTGACAAAACGAGCGTCGTCCTGAGCTTCGGCCTCGGCCCGTCGGCGGACATCCGGCCAGAGACGTTGATCGAGACCGAGGACGGATCGCTCTTCGAGCTGGTGTTCGATGGTGTGCGCTATTCCGTGCGCGTGCCGCAGCCCGGACGCCACCGCGTGCTGAACGCGCTCGCAGCGCTGGCTGCGGTCAGCGCCGCGGGGGCAGACGTCGGCGTGGCCGTCGATGCGATCGGGCGATCGACAGAGCTTGCCGGCCGCGGCGCGCGGCGCACGATTGCGCTCTTCGGCGGTGGCGAGGCGCTGCTGATCGACGAGAGCTACAATGCCAACCCAGCTTCGATGGCAGCGGCGCTCGCGGTGCTGGAAGCGCTCGCCGCGCCGCGCAAACTCGCGGTCCTGGGCGCGATGCGCGAGCTTGGCGGCTTCTCCGATCAATATCACCGCGAGCTCGCGCCGCTGATCGAGCGCGCGGGCGTTTCTCATGCGATCCTCGTCGGGCCGGAGATGGAGCCGCTCGCCGCCGAACTGCCCGGCGCGGTGCATGTCGGCGGCTGGCAGGACGCGCTCGCCACTGTGAGCGAACTGCTTGCAGACGGAGACGCGGTGCTTGTTAAGGGATCGAACAGCGTCGAGCTGGCCCGGCTCGTCGCGGCGCTGGAGGGGCGCTGAATGTTCTATCTCTTGGCCGAGCTGGCCGGGTTTTCCGGACCGCTCAATCTGTTTCGCTATCTGACGTTCCGCGCGGGCGGAGCCGTCATCACCGCGCTCGTTTGCATGATGTGGCTGATGCCGCGCCTGATCAGCCGGCTGAGGATCAAGCAGGGTAAGGGCCAGCCGATCCGCGAGGATGGGCCGCAGAGCCACCTTGTCGCCAAGAAGGGCACGCCGACGATGGGCGGGCTTGGTATCCTGATGAGCCTGATCCTGTCGACAATCCTGTGGATGGAGCTGTCGAACGGCTTTGTGTGGGCCTGCCTGTTCGTCACTATCGGCTTCGGCGCGATCGGCTTTATGGACGATTATGCCAAGGTGACAAAACAATCAAATCGCGGCTTGTCCGCCAAACGTCGTCTGCTGCTCGAGTTTCTGATCGCGGGCGTTGCCTGTGCGTGGACCGCATCGATGACGAATACGACGGTGTATTTCCCCTTGTTGAAAAATATGGGCATTGACCTTGGCTACGCCTACATTCTATTCGCAGCATTTGTCGTCGTAGGCTCGGGAAATGCTGTCAATCTGACCGATGGCTTGGATGGGCTCGCGACGATGCCGGTCATCATTGCGGCGCTCACGTTTGGCGTGATTGCTTATCTGGTCGGCAACGTGAAGTTTGCAGAGTATCTGGGTGTTCATTACGTCGCGGGAGCGGGCACGCTCGCAATCTTCTGCTGGGCTTTGATCGGCGCCGGGCTGGGCTTCCTGTGGTTCAACGCGCCGCCTGCCGCGGTCTTCATGGGCGATACGGGCAGTCTCGCGCTGGGTGGCGCGCTGGGGATGATCGCGGTTGTCGCCAAGCACGAGATCGTGCTGGTGATCGTCGGTGGCCTGTTCGTCGCCGAGGCGCTGTCGGTGATGATCCAGGTGCTGTGGTTCAAGCGCACCGGCCGTCGCGTGTTCCGCATGGCGCCGATCCACCATCATTTCGAACTGATGGGCTGGAAGGAATCGACCGTCGTCATCCGCTTCTGGATCGTATCGATCATGCTCGCACTTGCGGGCCTGTCGACGCTGAAGATCCGGTGAACACCGCGCGCGCCTGGGCGGGAAAGCGCTACGGCGTGTTCGGCCTGGCACGCACGGGCCGCTCGGTCGTGGCGGCGCTGCATGCGAGCGGGGCGCAAGTGTGGGCATGGGACGACAATGCAGCCGCCCGCGAGGGCGTCGCGGCGACTCTCGTTGATCTGAACAGCGCGGACCTCGCCGGTCTGGCGGGGCTGGTCGTGTCGCCCGGCGTGCCGCTCAACCGCCACCCGCTCCCAGCGCGCGCGAGCGCCGCGGGCGTGCCGGTCATCGGCGATACCGAACTGTTCGCGCAGGCGCTGCCCGAACTGCCGCGCGCCGCGGTCGTGGGCGTGACGGGCACCAACGGCAAGTCGACCACGACGGCGCTGCTCTATCATATCGTGATTGGATCGGGCCGCCCGGCGCTGCTCGGCGGCAATATCGGCGCGCCGATTCTCGGCGAGGCTCCGCTGCCCGAAGGCGGGGTCTATTGCCTCGAGCTGTCGAGCTTTCAGATCGACCTGACGAAGAGCCTTGCCTGCGACGTGGCGGTGCACCTCAACCTCACAGCCGATCATCTCGACCGGTATGACGGGCTGAAGGCTTATGCAGCGGCGAAGGCGCGACTGTTCGCGATGCAGCGTCGCGATCAGACTGCCGTCATCGCGGTCGATGACGAACACACGCGCGCCGTCGCGGACGCAGCGCCCGCGCATGTCGTGCGCGTATCGGGGCGCGAGGTGCTGGCCAAGGGCGTCAGCGTCGTCGGTGGCACTGCGTTCGTCGACGGCGCGGCGTGGGGCACGCAGATCGCGTGGCCCTCGCTTAAGGGCGTGCACAATGCTCAGAACTCTGCGGCTGCGATCGCCGCGGCGCAGGCGCTTGGGATCAGCGACGACGCGATCCGCATGGGGCTGGAAAGCTATCGCGGGCTGCCGCACCGAATGGAGATCGTCGGCACGCGCGGCGGAGTGCGATTCGTGAACGATTCGAAGGCGACCAACCCGGCGTCCGCCGCACCCGCGCTCAGCGCCTACCCCGCCATCCGCTGGATCGCCGGCGGGCAGGCGAAGTCCGACAGCCTCGCCGAAATCGAGCCCTACCTCTCACACGTCCGTTCGGCGCACCTGATCGGCGAGGCGGAGCCGCTGTTCGAGCGCCTGCTCGCGCCGCAGCTTGCGGCGCGGCCGTGCGGCACGCTCGATGCGGCGCTCGCCGACGCGGTCGCGCTCGCCGAGCCGGGGGATACCGTGCTGCTCTCACCCGCCTGCGCCAGCTACGACCAGTTCCGGAATTATGAGGAGCGCGGCGACCGCTTTCGCGCGCTGGTGGAGGCGTTGCCGTGAGAACGCGTCTGTCGCGCGCCGACCAGAGCCGTTTGAGCCAGTGGTTCTGGACGATCGACCATGTGCTGCTGGCGATGATCGTCGTGCTGATCGGCATCGGCCTCATCGCAGTCGCTGCCGCCTCGCCCGCCGCGGCGCACCGCTATTCGGGCCAGGGCTATACGGTGTCCGATCTGCATTACTTTCAGCGCCAGCTGTTCTGGGTGACGATCGGCCTGCCGGTGCTGCTCGGTGTGTCGATGCTATCCAAGGCCGATGTGAAGCGGGTCGGCTTGATCGGCGGAGCGGTGGCACTCGCGGCGCTGATGCTGGTGCCAGTGATCGGCTTCACGGTGAATGGCGCGACGCGCTGGCTCGTGTTCGGCCCCGCGCAGGTGCAGCCGTCCGAGTTCCTGAAGCCGCTGTTCATCGTCGCGATGGCAGCGTTGCTGTCGATCCGCTTCGAGGATGCGAAGGCGCCGGCGCTCGCGTTGTCGGCCGCCCTCCTCGCGATCATCGCGGTGTTCCTGATCAAGCAGCCCGACCTGGGGCAGACGATCCTATTCGTCAGCATCTGGCTGCTCTTGGCGACGCTCGCCGGGCTGGAACGGCGGCTGATCGCCGGTGCCTTGGCGCTTGGGCTGGGCGGCATCGTCGCAGCGTTCTTTACGCTGCACCACGTGCATGAGCGGATCGTCAGCTATGTGACCGGCGGCGGCGACCGCACGCAGGTCGACGCAGCGCTCAACTGCTTTCGCGCAGGCGGACTGTTCGGGGTGGGGCCGGGAGCGGGCAAGATGAAGATGAAGCTGCCCGAGCCTCAAACCGATTATATTTTCGCGGTGATCGGCGAGGAGTTCGGCGCCATCGCCTGCATCGCGATCGCCTGCCTGTTCGTGGCGGTGGTGGTGCGTGCGGTGAGCCGGGCGCACGATGAGGAGGACCCGTTCGTGTTCCTCGCCTCGATCGGGCTGGCTGCGCAGCTTGGGCTCCAGGCGGCGATCAACATGGGTGTGAACGTTCACCTGCTGCCATCGAAGGGCATGACGCTTCCCTTCATCAGCCATGGCGGATCGAGCTTCGTCGCGCTCTGCCTCGGAACCGGCCTGCTGCTCGCGCTGGGGCGACGCAATCCATACGCCAAGGCTTCGCCATACCGGTTCACGCCGGTGGGAGCGAGGGCGTGAAGAGCGAAGCCACAAGTCCCCTCCCGGCGCGGGGACGTGTCGCCGCGCCGACGGCGACGTTGGGGTTGAGTGGTCGCGTCATAATGTCTCGGGCCCGCCGCTCGCGCGCCGGTCCACCTCCCCGTTCCAGGGAGGGGCTTGCGGAGCTGCGTCCATGACCCGCCCCATCCTCCTCTGCGCGGGCGGCACGGGCGGGCACATGATCCCGGCGCATGCGCTGTCGCAGGAGCTGCAGCGGCGCGGGCGGCGCGTGGTGCTGCTCTCCGACGCGCGAGGACTGACGCTGCCGGGGCTATTCGAAGGCGTCGACAAGCACGAGCTGCCCGCGGCCTCCCCCGGGCGTGGCGGCGTGCTGTCATGGCCGCGAACCGCGCTCACCATCATGCGCGGGCGGGCGCGGGCGGCCGAGCTGGTGCGGCGGCTGCGCCCCGCGGCGTGCGCCGGGTTCGGCGGCTATCCGTCGCTCCCCGGCCTGTGGGCGGCGACGGGCGCGCGTATCCCCAGCATCATCCACGAGCAGAACGCAGTCCTCGGGCGCGTCAACCGGCGCTTTGGCGGCCGCGTACAACGCATCGCGACGAGCTATCCCACCGTCCGCCACATGCGCCCCGAATGGGCGCTGAAGGTGCGGCTGACGGGCAACCCGGTGCGGCCCGAGATCGCTGCGCTGCCGCCGCCGCCAGCGTCGGCCCGGACGATCCTGGTGATCGGCGGCAGCCAAGGCGCGAGCATCTTTTCGACAATCGTCCCGCGCGCGCTGGTCAGCCTCAGCGAGAGCGGGCCGCTGCGCGTCATCCAGCAGGCGCGCACGGCCGAGCTGCCCGCGATCATCGACCTCTATCGCGAGGCGGGCATCCCTGCCGAGGTATCGCCCTTCTTCACCGACATGGCCGGTGCGCTCTCCCGCGCCAACCTGGTCATCGCGCGCGCGGGCGCATCGACAATCGCCGAGTTGACGTGCGCGGGGCGTCCGTCCATCTTGGTGCCACTCCCCAGCTCGATGGACGATCACCAGACCGCGAACGCGCGGGCGCTGGCGGACGCCGGGGGAGCCATACTTATCTCGCAGCGCGAGTTCACGCCTGAACGCCTGTCCGCCACCATCGCCGAGCTTACGCCCGAGCGTCTGGGGGCGATGGCCGCAGCTGCGCGTTCGCTCCGGTTGCCCGACGCTGCGTCGACCCTTGCCGACTTGATCGAGGAGATCAGCCTTTGACCGATACACCACGCCGAACACTCACTGTGTCCTCCCGCCCGATCGTGGCGGGCACCGAGCCGCGCAGTCGCGCGCCCGCCGCGGTCTCCGCACCCAAGGCTGCGCGCTTCTCGGCAGCCGACGCGGCGCTCAAGGCCGCACTCGCCGCCGAGCTGTCGACCCAGGGCGACTGATGGCCGGCGTCACCCGCGATCTTGGCACGATCCACTTCGTCGGCATCGGCGGGATCGGAATGTCCGGCATCGCCGAGGTGATGCACAATCTGGGCTTCAGCGTGCAGGGAAGTGACGTGGCCGAGGGCTACGTCATCGCGGGCCTCCGCGCCAAAGGCATCGCCGTCCATATCGGCCACGCGGCGGAGAATCTGGGCGACGCCGCCGTCGTCGTCACCAGCACCGCGATCAAGCGCGGCAACCCAGAGGTCGAGCTGGCGCACGAGCGCCGCATCCCCGTCGTCCGCCGCGCCGAGATGCTGGCGGAACTGATGCGGTTGAAGTCGACCGTCGCGGTGGCAGGCACGCACGGCAAAACGACGACCACGTCAATGGTTGCAGCGCTGCTCGACGCGGCTGGGCTGGACCCGACCGTCATCAATGGCGGCATCATCAACACCTACGGATCGAACGCGCGGCTGGGCGCGGGCGAGTGGATGGTCGTGGAGGCCGACGAATCCGACGGCAGCTTCCTGCGCCTCCCGCCGACGATCGCGGTGGTCACCAACATCGATCCGGAGCATCTCGATCATTACGGATCGTTCGACCGCGTCCGCGATGCCTTCGCGGAGTTTGTCGAGCATGTGCCCTTCTACGGCGCGGCGCTGATGTGCCTCGACCACCCCGAAGTGCAGGCCTTGCTGCCGCGCCTCGGCGATCGCCGCGTCATCACCTACGGCTTCACCGCGCAGGCGGACATACAGGGCGTGGGCGTGACGCCAGTGCCCGGCGGCAACCGCTTTTCGGTGATGATCCGCGACCGCGCGGGCGGGGAGCGGCGGATCGACGGTCTGGAGCTGCCGATGCCGGGGCGGCACAATGTGCAGAACGCGCTCGCCGCGGTGGGGGTGGCGGACCAGCTGAAGATCGGCGACGACGCGATCCGCGCCGGGTTCGCGGGCTTCGGCGGCGTCAAGCGCCGCTTCACGCGCGTGGGCGAGGTCGGCGGCGCGACGATCATCGACGATTACGGCCACCACCCGGTTGAGATCCGCGCGGTGCTGGCCGCAGCGCGCGAGAGCGCGCGCGGCCGGGTCATCGCTGTGGTGCAGCCGCACCGCTACACGCGCCTGTCTTCGCTGATGAGCGAGTTTCAGACCGCGTTCAACGATGCCGACCTGGTGTTCGCCGCCCCTGTCTACTCCGCAGGCGAGGCACCGATCGACGGCGCGGATTCGGACCATCTGGTGAGCGGCCTTAAGCGCAGCGGCCACCGCTTCGCGATGACGACGGACGGCCCCGAGCATTTGGCGCACCAACTGGCGCAGGTGATCCGCGAGGGCGACATGGTAGTGTGCCTGGGCGCGGGCGACATCACCAAGTGGGCGGCTGGGCTGGCTGACCAGATCGCGAAGGAGCGGGCTGGGGCGTGAGCAGCGGCGTGCCTTCTCCCGCCTTTGGGGCATCCTCCCGCGCGGGTGGGAGAGGAGCAGGCACGCCGCGGGCGGGCCAAAGAGAGGGCAGTAGCTGGCTCGCCGCCGCGCTCGACGCGGGCCCAGTGCGTGGCGCGCTGCAACCGCGCCAGAGCTTTGCCGACTTTATCTGGTTCCGCTGCGGCGGCGCGGCGGAGGTGATGTTCCGCCCGTCCAACACTAGCGACCTGCGCGATTATCTCTCCCGCCTTCCGGGCGGCGTGCCGCTGATGGCGGTGGGCGTCGGATCGAATCTCATCATCCGCGATGGCGGTGTGCCGGGCGTGACGGTTCGGCTGTCCAAAGCCTTTGCGGGCGTGCGCGTAGAGGGCCGCCGCGTGACCGCAGGCGCCGGGGCGATGGGAATCACGGTTGCGACGGCCGCGCGCGACGCTGGTCTGGCCGGCGCGGAGTTCCTGCGGGGCATTCCTGGGACGATCGGCGGCGTGGTGGCGATGAACGCGGGCGCCTATGGGCGCGAGATTGCGGACATCCTTGTCAGCGCCACGCTTGTCACCCGCGACGGCCGGATCGAACGGCTGACATGCGAGGATCTGCGCTACAGTTACCGCCATTCTGAACTGCCGCGTGGCAGTGTCGTTGTCGAAGCCGAACTGAAGCTGGTCGACGGCGACCCGGCGGGGATCCAGGCTGAAATGGATCGCATTGCCACAGAGCGCGAGGCGTCACAGCCGCTCCGCACGCGGACAGGCGGCTCCACCTTCAAGAACCCATCCGAGCGCAAGGCCTGGCAGCTGATTGACGACGCCGGGTGCCGCGGCCTGCGCCGCGGCGGCGCGCAGGTGAGCGAGAAGCACTGCAATTTCCTACTCGCGCTCGACGGCTGCACCAGCGCTGACCTTGAAGCGCTGGGCGAGGACGTCCGCGCGCGGGTGGCGGCGCAAAGCGGCGTCAGACTTGAGTGGGAGATCGCGCGCGTCGGGGACCCCGTTCCTTCCCAGGCCGAGCTTGGGGGGGAACTGCCGTGAACATCGCGGTGCTGATGGGCGGGCCGTCGGCCGAGCGGGAGGTGTCGCTGACAAGCGGCCGTGCTTGCGCTGACGCGTTAGCGCGGCTCGGCCATGCTGTGACGGAAATCGACCTCGGCCCCGACGTGGCCGCCCGGCTTACGCAAGCCAGGCCGGACGTTGTTTTCAACGCGCTCCACGGCACGCCGGGCGAAGATGGGACGGTGCAGGGCCTCATGGACCTGATGGGCCTCACCTACACGCACTCCGGCCTGACCGCCTCAGCGATCGCAATCGACAAGCAGCTGACCAAGGCCGTGCTGACGCCGCTGGGCCTGCCGATGCCGGGCGGGTTGGTGGTCAAGAGCGCCACGCTGCACGAACGCGATCCGCTGCCCCGCCCGTACGTGCTGAAGCCGGTCAACGAAGGCTCGAGCGTCGGCGTGGCGATCGTCGCTCAAGACTCCAACTATGGCCAGCCCATCGCGCGTGATGCCGAGGGGCCCTGGAGGCGCTACGCGCAGTTGCTCGCCGAACCGTTCATCCGCGGCCGCGAGCTGACGGTCGCAGTGTTGGGCGGCGAGGCGCTGGCGGTGACCGAAATGGTGCCGGCGCAGGGCTTCTACGATTACGACGCCAAATACACCGACGGCCTGACCGAGCATCGGTGCCCCGCGCCGATCCCCGACGATGTCGCGCAGGCGTCTATGGACATTGCGGCGCTCGCGCATCGGGCGCTCGGCTGCAAGGGCGTGACGCGGTCGGACTTTCGCTGGGACGACAGCCGGGGCGTCGAGGGGCTGTTCCTGCTGGAGGTGAACACCCAGCCCGGCATGACGCAGCTCAGCCTCGTCCCCGAACAGGCGCGCTATCGGGGCATCGGCTTCGACGAGCTGGTCGGCCGGATCGTCGACCTCGCGCTGAGCGAGCGAGCGTGATGGCAGCCACCATCGCCCGTTCGCGCGCCGCCGTCCCACTGCGCCACCGGGGCCGGCCTGCACGCGCCGCTCCTCCGCGCAGCTGGAGCGACGGCGTCGTCATCCCGGTCTCGCCGGCGAGGGTGCGGCGGGTTTTGCTGTTCGCTGTTGTTGTGCTTGCGGTTGCGGCGGCGGTTGCGGCGTCGCTGGTGCTGAAGCTGCCCTCGCTGGTCGCCCAGCGCGCGGTCGCTGCAACGGCGAGCGCGGGTTTCGAGCTGAACGACGTTTCCGTCACCGGCGTGCGCTATGCCGACCGCGACGCGGTCCGCGCGGCGGCGGTCGAGGGCAGGACCGGCGCGATCCTCGCGCTCGATCTCGACGCGGTTCGCGCGCGGGTGGAGGCGATGCCGTGGGTGGAGCACGCGACGGTGGCGCGGCGGCTGCCCGACAAGCTGGTGATCAGCGTCACCGAGCGCCAGCCCGCCGCGCTGTGGCAGTATCGCGGCAAGCTGCACCTCATCGACCCCACCGGCCATTTGCTTGAACCCGCCGACCTTGGCGCGTTCGCGCGGCTGCCGCTCGTCGTGGGGCCGGGCGCGAACAGCGAGTGGCCCAGCCTCAAGGCTCTGCTCGCGACGCAGCCGCAGACCGCGCAGCAGGTCGACGCAGCGACGTGGATCAGCGGACGGCGCTGGGATCTGCGGATGCGCAGCGGCGAGACCGTGATGCTGCCCGAGGGCTACGGCGCGGCGCAGGCGGCGCTGAAGCAGTTCGCGCGGCTGAACGGCGAGCGGCCGCTGCTGGGGCAGGGCTATGCGCGGCTGGATTTCCGGCTGCCGGGCAAGATGGTGGTGCGGCTGCCCGTCACCGACGTGCCGCCGCGCAAGGCGCAGGGGACCGAGATTTGAGCGCGCGCCCGCCCGCCGGGGTCACGCGCCCGATCGCGGCGCTCGATGTCGGATCGTCGAAGGTCGCCGCGCTGGTCGGCGTGGCTGGATTGGACGGAACGGTGACGCCGCTTGGCCTCGGCGCGCGCGCCTGCCGCGGAGTGAAACGCGGGCTGGTGAACGACATGGCCGCGACCGAAGCAGCGATTCGCGCTGCGATGGACGATGCCGAGCGCCAGGCGGGGATGCAGGCGGGGCATGTCGTCGTCAGCCTTTCGGCGGGCGGCTTGGCGTCCGAGGTGGCCGAGGTCGAGCTTCCAGTGCCCGAGGGCCGGGTGACGCGCGATGACGTTGCGAGGCTGCTCGCAGAGGGCCGCCGCTCGATCGACGAGGGGCCGGGCCGCACCGTGCTCCACGCGCATCCGGCGCTGTATGTGATCGACGGCACCAACCGAGTGAGCGATCCGGTCGGCTTCCATGCAGCGAAGCTGGGCGTCGGCATCCACGTGGTGACCGCCAGCACGCCGCCGATCCGCAATCTGGACGAGTGCGTGCGCGCGGCGCATCTTGGCATCCAGACGATCGTCGCTTCGCCCGTCGCGGCTGGCATGGCGGTGCTGGAGCCCGAGGAGCGCGACATCGGCGTGGCGCTGATCGAGCTTGGCGCCGGGGTGACGACGATCGGCTGCTATGCTTCAGACCAATTGTTGGCGATCGCGTCGGTGGCGATGGGCGGGCAGGATATCACCGACGACATCGCAGCGACGCTGGCAACGCGGCGCATTCACGCGGAAAAGCTGAAGAATGTGCACGGTAGCGCAACGCTGACGCCGCGCGACAGCCATGAGTTCGTCGACGTGCCGCCGATCGTTGAGGACGGCGCGGCCGAGCCGGCGCGCGCGACTGCCGCGCAGCTCAACCAGATCATCCGCGCGCGGCTCGATCAGCTGTTCGGGCGAGTGAACGATGCGCTGAAGACGATCGGTTTCACGGGCCAGAGCGGGCGGCAGGTGGTGCTGACCGGCGGCGGCGCCGAGCTCGCGGGCATCGCCGATTTCGCGCAGAGCGCGCTTGGCCGCGCGGTTCGGGTTGGAAAACCGCGCGGGCTTGCGCAGCTGTCGGGCGGCTCCAGCAACGCGGCGTGGGCGACGGTCGCGGGCCTTGCCGCATTCGCCGCAGCCGATCCGGACAATCTTTGGACGCTCGCCGAGGCGCAGGCGCGCCGCGCGCAATCGGGAGCGCCCAAATCCGGGCTGCTGCGGCTTGTCCACAATTTGCGCCAGGGACTGTGAGCTTGGCTGTGGAGAACTCCGCACCGCACATCACCCCAAGCCGCCGTGCGATGGTAGACCGCACGGCACCATCCCGCCCGCCTCAGCTGAGCGTTCCGGGCGCCCAGGAGTGACAACCATGGTCGAACTGATCCGCCCGAATTTCACCGAGCTGAAACCGCGCATTACCGTCATCGGCGTCGGTGGCGCGGGCGGCAACGCGGTTTCGAACATGATCGAGGCGGGGCTGGAGGGCGTGGAGTTTGTGGTCGCGAACACCGACGCGCAGGCGCTGGTGAAATCGCCCGCCGCGACGCGCATCCAGCTTGGCATCAAGATTACGCAGGGGCTGGGCGCGGGTGCTCGGCCAGAGATCGGGAAGGCAGCCGCCGAGGAAACGACCGACCAGATCGAGCGCGCGCTCGATGGCAGCCACATGTGCTTCATCGCGGCCGGGATGGGCGGGGGCACGGGCACGGGCGCGGCGCCGGTGGTCGCGCGGATGGCCCGCGAGATGGGAATCCTGACGGTCGGCGTAGTCACCAAGCCGTTCCACTTCGAAGGTGCTCGTCGGATGAAAGCAGCCGAGGCTGGCATCGCCGAGCTGTCGAAGCATGTCGATACGCTGATTATTATACCCAACCAGAACCTGTTCCTGATCGCGAACGCGAATACGACGTTCAAGCAGGCGTTCGCGATGGCCGATCAGGTGCTGAATCAGGGCGTGCGCGGCATTACCGACCTCATGGTGATGCCCGGACTGATCAATCTGGACTTCGCCGACGTCCGCACCGTTATGAGTGAAATGGGCAAGGCGATGATGGGCACCGGCGAGGCCGAGGGCGAGGGGCGTGCGATCAAGGCCGCCAGCCGCGCCATCGCCAATCCGCTGCTCGACGAGGTTTCGATGCGCGGCGCGAAGGGAGTCATCGTCAACATAACGGGCGGCGACGACCTGAAGCTGATGGAAGTCGAAGAAGCCGCCGAGCATATTCGGGGGCTCGTCGATCCGGACGCGAACATCATCGTGGGGTCGGCATTCAACCCGGAATTGGACGGAAAAATGCGGGTTTCGGTGGTTGCGACCGGCATTGAGGCCGCGCAGCGCAGCCTCGATCTGTCGACCGCCGCCCGGGCGGCGGCCGCTGCGGCGGCTGCGCCGCCGAGCGTCAGCCTGTCGGCCCCCGCGACGCTGTCGGGCGAGCCCGCACCGATCGCTGCGCGCGCCGCCGCGGGTGCAGCGCCTGCCCCGGCGCACGCGCAGAGCGCCGCCCCGCAGGCGGTGATCGCGCCGCAGCCCGCTGCCCCCGCCGGTCCGGCCGGGGCACCCTTCAGCGCCGAGCCACCGGCTCCGCGCGCGCCGAGCGGAGCGCTCGAGCTCAGCCTCGATGACATGATCGCGCCGCCTGCCAATGACACTCCCGCCGCCAAGCCGGGCACGCTGTTCGAGCAGGTCGTCGCGATGCGTGGAGGCTCCGCTGCCGCCTGAACGGCGGCGTAAGGGGCGGTTTCGTGGCTCAAGCCGGCTCTTGGCAGCGTAATTCCGCCCGTTTGGAGGGCTTTGGCAGCGAGTTTGCGGGCTTGAAGCCGCCCGGTGGCACAGCGTTCGGCAGGCGATACGTGGAAACGTTCGCGGTCTTGAGGCTCGGACGCTGCTGCGTCTCCGGGCGCAGCCCCTCGGGTGACCCGCTTCCGCTCAGCTTCGCCCCATCGAGCGCTGCGCCCGCCGCCGCGAAGGTCGTCGCGCGAACCAGCACGGCAGCGACGCGATGCGACGAACCGACGGCCTAGCGGTTCGTCGCGGATTTACAACGTTTCATCGCTCAGCTAGCGACGCGTCCACACCGTTTTACAGGATCCTTCCGCTGCGCGCCGGTCTCCTCCGTAAGGCCCTGCTGACCTGCGCGCTGGCGTTGCTCGCGGCCGCCGAAGGGCCGCCGCGGGTGGAGACGGTCTCGCCGAGCGGCAGCGTCGCGGGCCCCGAGCAGGTTCGCATCCGCTTCTCGCAGCCGATGGTGGCGCTTGGCGATCCGCGCGCGCCCGCGCCAGCCAGCGTCAGCTGCGGCCAGGGCACGGGACGCTGGGTCGACACGCGCGAATGGGCTTTCGATTTCAGCGAAGCGCTCGCGGGCGGGCTGCGCTGCCGGGTGCAGCTGGCCGACGGGCTGAAGACGCTGGCTGGGACGGCGCTCGAAGGCCAGCGCAGCTTCGGCTTCGATACTGGCGGCCCGACGCTCCTCCACAGCGCACCCGCAAGCGACAGCGGCCGCGTCGCCGAGGACCAGGTGTTCGCGCTCGCCTTGAACGCGCAGCCGACCGCGCAGTCGGTTGCCGCGAACGCGCGCTGCATCATCGAGGGCGTCGGCGAACAGGTGCCGTTCGATCCGTTGAGCGAAGCCGACAGCCGCGCGCTGGTCGCGAACGCGGCGCGCAACTACGAACTGCGCAGCTTCCTTGAGCGCGCAGGGTGGCTGGAGCCGCGCTATCCCCAAGATGGCGGCGAGCCTGGCCCCAGGCGCAAGCTGCCGCTGCTGTTCGGCCAGTGCCGCCGCACGCTGCCGCCAAAGGCGCGCGTGGTGGTGCAGTGGGGCGCCGGGATCGCGTCGGCATCGGGGCTGGCGACCGGCAAGCCAGTGGCGATCAGCGTGCAGGTGCGCGCGCCCTTTGTGGCGCGGTTCAGCTGCAGCCGGGTCAGTCCCGCCGCCGCCTGCTCGCCGGTTGAGCCGATGCGCGTGGAGTTCGGCGAGCAGGTGCCGTTCGAAGCCGCGATGCAGGCACGGCTGATCGCGCTCGACGGCACGGCGATCGAGCCCGTGAAGCCCGAGAGACGCGAGCCGCTGCTGAGTGCGATCGAGTTCAAGGGACCGTTTCCCGAGAAGATGAGCTACCGCGTGACGCTCGCCCCCGGCCTCAGGGACGTGACCGGCCGGGCGCTGGCGAATGCCGCGCGCTTTCCCCTGACGGTGCGCACCGACGAGGCGCCGCCGCTCGTTAAGTTTGCCGGCACGTTCGGCATCATCGAGGCCGAGGAGGGCGGGGTGCTCCCCGTCACGATGCGCAATGTCGAACCCGCGGTCGGCGGACGCGTGCAGGCTGTCGCGGGACGCGCGCTGCGGCTGGGCCAATCCGATGGCGAGATCGCAGACTGGGTGCGCAGGCTCGACCGCGCCGAGGAGCACACGCATATCGACGAGCCGATCGCGGGCATGAAGGACGAGGACGGCGAGCCCGCCACGCGCCGCATCGAGACGACGCGCAGCACGCCGCTCATTCCCGCCGCGGCGCCGACGCGCGCGCTGAGCGTGCCCAAGCCCGGGGGCGCGCAGGCGTTCGAGGTGGTCGGCATCCCGCTGAAGTCTCCCGGCTTCTATGTGGTGGAGCTGGCGTCGCCGCGGCTGGGTTCGGCGCTCTTGGGGCCGGGGCGGACGCGCTATGTCGCAACCGGGGCGCTCGTCACCAACCTGTCGGTGCATTTCGCGTGGGGGGTGGGCAGCAGCCTCGCGTGGGTGACGCGCCTGTCCGACGCGCAACCCGTCGTCGGCGCGCTGGTGCGCGTGACTGACAGCTGCACCGGGCGGCTCATCGCCGAAGGGCGGACGGGGCCGGGCGGCCGGTTGCAGGTGCAGGGGCTGCCCGAGCCCGACGGCTACGGCTCGTGCGAGGGCAGCTCGCATCCGCTGATGGTATCGGCACGCGCGGGCGACGACATGAGTTTCACGCTCACCAGCTGGAACCGTGGCATCCAGCCGGGCGACTTCCACCTGGATCAGGGCTATGGTGCCCGCGATCCGGTTCAGACGCACACGGTCTTCGATCGCACGCTGATCCGCGCGGGCGAGACCATCCACATGAAGCTGCTGGTGCGGGCGCGCAGCGACAAGGGCTTTGCTCTGCCGCCGGGCGGCGACGCAACGCTGATCATCGCGCACGAAGCGACCGACGCGAAGTGGACGCTGCCGGTGAAGCTCGGCGCACAGGGAGCCGCGCTCGCCGAATGGACCGCGCCCAAGGAGGCTGCGCTCGGCACCTACCGCGTGACGCTCGATGGGCGGCCCGCTGGCGAGTTCCAGGTTGAGGAGTTTCGCCTGCCGACGATGCGCGCCGAGGTGCGCGGGCCGGGCAAGCCGCTGGTGGCGCCCAAGGTCGCGCCGCTCGATCTCACCCTCGCCTATTTCAGCGGTGGCGCTGCGAGCGGCGCGGCGGTGACGGTCCGCAGCCGAGTGGAGACGCGCTCGATCGACCTGCCCGACTATCCAGGCTTCAGCTGGAGCGCAGACCGCATCGTCGAGGGCGTGCGGCCCGCGAGCATGGACGGCGACGACGGCGACGGCGCGCCCGCGGAGCAGCTGCGCGCCAACGTGACGCCCGTCGCGCTCGATGCCGACGGCCGCGCGCAGGTCGATGCGCCCGTCGCCGCCGCAGTGGAGCAGCCCTCCGCGCTCGTTGCCGAGATGGACTACGAAGGCGCGAACGGAGAGCGCCGCACAGCCCGCACGCGCGTGCCGCTGGAACCCGCCGGCCTGCGCGTCGGCATTCGCACCGATGGCTGGCTGATGAAGGCGGACGACGTGCGGCTGAAGCTCGCGGTGCTCGATCTCGCCGGGCGGCCGCTTGGCGGCCAGCATGTCGACGTCGCGCTCTACAGTCGTGAGACATACAGCTACCGCAAGCGGCTGATCGGCGGCTTCTACGCGTTCGACAACACCGTCGAGACCAAGCGCCTGAAGGCCGATTGCAGCGCGACGAGCGACGCCCGGGGTTATGCCACCTGCCGCATCGACGCGGGCGTGTCGGGCGAGGTGATCGCGCTCGCGACCGTCAAGGACCGCGACGGCCACGCTGCACGCGCGTCGACGCAGCTCTATCTCGCCGGCGGGGACGACTGGTGGTTCGGCGGCGACAATGGCGACCGCATGGACGTGCTGCCCGAGCGGCCCGAATACGCGACCGGCGAGACCGCCAGGCTGCAGGTGCGCATGCCCTTCCGCCACGCGACCGCGCTGGTGACGATTAGCCGCGACGGCGTGATGGACAGCTTCGTGACCGAGCTGGACGGTCGCGAGCCGGTGATCGACGTTGCGATGAAGCCCGGCTGGTCGCCCAATATCTATGTCAGCGTAATGGCCGTGCGCGGGCGTGTCAGCGGCTGGCGGCTGTGGCTGGCGAACCTTGCGCGCGAGTGGGGCCTGCCCGATTGGCTCGCCCCGCGCGAGGCGCACGCGCCCACCGCGCTCATCGATCTCGCCAAGCCCGCCTACCGGCTGGGGATCGCCAAGATCCGCGTCGGCTGGGACGAGCACCGGCTGGCGGTGAAGGTGAGGCCAGCCGCGCAGCGTTATGCGGTGCGGCAGATGGCCGACGTCGGCATCGAGGTCGCGCCGCCGAGGGGCGCGGCGCTGCCGACGGGTGCCGAGATCGCGGTTGCAGCCGTCGACGAAGCGCTTCTGGACTTGAAGCCAAACGAAAGCTGGGACGTGCTGACGCCGCTGATGGCGCAGCAGCCGACCTATGTGTTCTTTTCGACCGCGCAGTCGCAGGTGGTCGGCAAGCGCCATTATGGCCGCAAGGCGGTCGCCGCGGGTGGGGGCGGCGGCACGGGCGGAACGCCGCCGCGCGCCGACTTCAAGCCGCTGTTGCTGTGGGCGGGCTCGGTGCCATTGGACGCGAACGGGCGCGCCTCGATCCGCGTGCCGCTGAATGACAGCCTGTCCTCGTTCCGCGTGGTGGCGGTCGCGACGGCTGGCGCGGGGCTGTTCGGCACCGGGGCGGCGACCATTGCGACGACGCAGGACCTGATCCTGCTTTCGGGCCTGCCGCCGCTGGTGCGCACGGGCGACGTGTACGACGCGCCGGTGACGATCCGGAACACAACCGGCCGTGAGCTGAAGGTGCGGCTGACCGCGCGGGCGGGCACCGCGCTGCTGCCGCCGCAGAACGTCCTGCTCAATCCGCGCGAGAACCGCACGCTCAGCTGGCGCGTCGCGGCGCCCGGCGACGAGGGCGAGGTGCGCTGGAGCTTTGCAGCGCAGGCGGGCGCGGCGGCGGACCGGCTCGAGGTGGCGCAGACGGTGCGCGCGGCGGTGCCGGTGCAGACGCTCGCGGCGACGTTCGTGCAGGTGAACGGGCAGACGAGCGTGCCCGTCGCTCCGCCCGCCGACGCGCTGCCGGGGAAGGGCGGGGTGCAGGTGGCGCTGTCAGCAAGCATCGGCGGCGACCTTGCGGGTGCCAAGGATTTCATGCGGCGCTATCCGTATGACTGCTTCGAGCAGGACGCCTCGCGCGCGGTGGTGCTGAGCGACCGCGCGGCGTGGGACCGGCTGATGCTGAAACTGCCGCGATATCTGGACGGCACCGGGCTGGTGCGCTTCTTCCCGGCGGACTGGGTGCGCGGTGACGACAGCCTGACGGCCTACATCCTGACGCTGTCGGCCGGCAGCGGCTGGCCGATCCCCGACGACCCGCGCGGCAAGATGGTCGCCGCCCTGAAACGCGTGATCGGCGGCGGCGGGAGCAGCCATGAGGACGTGCTGGTGGTGGAGAAGGGCCGGGGCATCGTCGGCCGCGCCAATCTGGCGGGCGATCTGGCGCTGCGGCGCGTGGCGGCGCTGGCCGCGCTCGCCGAGGCGGGCGAGGCGTCGGCGGCGATGCTCGATACCGTCGCGGCGGACCCGAATGCGTGGCCGACCTCCACCGTCGCGCAGTGGCTGGCGGCGCTCAACCGGCTGGAGCCGGGCGGCGCGCGTGCGGCGGCGGCGAGCGCGGTCTTGCGCGCGCGGCTGGACAGCCAGGGCTCGGCGCTGGTGCTGGCGCGGCGCGATCAGCTGTGGTGGCTGCTGGGATCGGGCGACGGCACGGCGGCGCGCGTGCTGCTCGCAGCGGTGCCCCGTCGCGAGTGGGCCGCCGATGTGCCGCGCGTGGCGCGCGGGCTGATCGTGCGCACGCGGCGCGGGGGGTGGGATACGACGGTTGCGAACGCGCTGGCGACGATCGCGCTGAAGCGGTTCGGCGAGCGGTTTGAGCGCGGGCCGGTCGGCGGGCGGACGCTGGTGGCGCTCGGCGGCTCCGCCCCGGCCGCGGTGCTCTGGCCCGATCCACGGCCGGTCGCTCTGCCGTGGGGCAACGGCGCGGAACCGCTGGTGCTGAAGCACGAGGGCACCGGTGCACCGTGGGCGGTGGTGAGCGCGCGGGGCGCGGTGCCGCTGAAGGCGCCCGTCCAGTCCGGCTTTGCGGTCCGGCGCACGGTCACGGCGGTCAGCCGCAAGACCGACGGCGTATGGACGCGGGGCGACGTGATGCGCGTGCGCGTCGAGGTCGATACGCGTGCCGACGCCAACTGGACGGTGATCGACGACCCCGTGCCAGCGGGCGCGACGATCCTGGGTGGTGGG
Organism: Sphingomonadaceae bacterium; assembly: GCA_032249695.1. Taxonomy (GTDB): domain Bacteria; phylum Pseudomonadota; class Alphaproteobacteria; order Sphingomonadales; family Sphingomonadaceae; genus JAVVHE01. The sequence goes on from JAVVHE010000012.1 coordinate 54,257, forward strand.
CTGGGCGGCCGCTCGGAGATCCTCGACAGCGAAGGCGCCAGCCGTCCGGACGGCCCGCAGCCCGCCTATGTCGAGCGCAAGCAGGGGGCAACGCGCGCGTATTTCGACTGGGTTCCGCGCGGCCGGATCGTTCACGAATATACGTTGCGCCTCGGCACCGCGGGCCGCTTCGCACTGCCGCCGACCCGCGTCGAGGCGATGTACGTGCCGGGCACCATCGCGCTCATACCGAACGCGGCGATCGAGGTGCGGCCGTGACAGGGGAAGGTCCTCCCCGGTCTCGGATTGGGGAGGGCGACGATGGGCGGCATGGTCAAGGGGCGCGGCGGCCGGGTGTCTGGACCATCCACGCCGCCCGCGCGCCGCGCCTGCGCCCCTTGACCACCCGGCTGCACCGGGCGGTTCCCTTTCCCAAGCCCAGCCTCGGACGAAGCTTGGGCATCCTCGCCCTTGCAGCGAGCGCATGGCTTGTGTGGCGGACGACGCCGCCCGAGCTTCCGTCCTACGCCGACGCGCGTGCCGCCTGGGTGCCGTCGGACGCGCTCCTGCTCGATCGCCGAGGCCAGGAACTCGGCCGCGTGCGGATCGACTACGGCGCTCGGCGCGGCGACTGGCTGCCGCTCGCTACGGTGTCGCCCGCGCTCGGCACCACGCTGATCGCCGCCGAGGACCGGCGCTTCCGGCAGCACCACGGCGTCGACTGGCGCGCCATCGGCGGCGCGATCAACGCGCGGCTGACGGGCGGCGCGCATCCGCGCGGGGCCTACACGCTGTCGATGCAGCTCGCCGCGCTCCTCGCGCCCGAGCTGGGCGGAGCGGGGCGGCGGACGCTCCTCCAGAAGATCGCGCAGGGTCGCGCAGCGCTCGCACTCGAACGCGGCTGGAGCAAGGACCAGATCCTCGAAGCCTATCTGAACCTCGCCCCCACGCGCGGCGAGCTCATTGGACTCGACGCAACCGCGCGCACGTTGTTCGGGACGGGCGCCGCTGGCCTCACCGCGCCGCAGGCGGCCGCCTACGTCGCGCTGCTGCCCGCGCCCGGCGCGTCGCCCGCCGTGCTCCGGCGCCGAGCGTGCCTCACCGCCCGGCGCGCCGGGACCGACTGCGCCGCCGCGGAGCTCGCCACGCTCTCGATGCTCGGCGGGCCGCCGCGCCGCGACGCTGCGGCGCTTGCGCCGCAGCTTGCAGCCAAGTTGCTCCAGCGCGGCCAGCGCGCGCTGCACACCACGCTCGATGCGCGCGTGCAGATGCTCGCCGCTTCGGCGCTGTCGCGGCGCCTTGCCGAGCTCGATCCGGCGAACGCGCGCGACGGCGCCGCGATCGTCGTCGACAACGCCAGCGGCGAGGTGCTCGCCTATGTCGCGTCGGCGGGGCCGTTCAGCCGCTCGGCGGCGGTCGATGGAGCCGATGCGCCGCGCCAGGCGGGATCGACGCTGAAACCATTTCTCTACGCCCGCGCGATCGACCGGCAGCTGCTGACCGCGGCGTCGATCCTCGACGATTCGCCCGTCCACCTCGAGACTGCGTCGGGCCTCTACATGCCGCAGGATTATGACCGCCAGTTCCGCGGCCCGGTGTCGGTGCGCTCGGCCTTGGGCAACAGCCTCAATGTGCCCGCGGTGCGCGCGCTGATGCTGGTCGGCGTCGACGATTTCCGCGACCTGCTGGTCGACAGCGGCTACCGCCACCTGACCGAGGAGGGCGAGTTCTACGGTTACAGCCTTGCGCTCGGATCTGCCGAGGTGACGCTCTTGGAGCAGGCTGCGGCCTACCGCGCGCTCGCCCGCGGCGGGCTCGCGGGCCCGCTGCGCCTGACGCCCGGACCGCGCGGCGTGGACAGGCGCGTGTTCAGCGCCGGGGCGGCTGGGATCGTCGCCGACATGATGGCCGACCCCGCCGCGCGCGAGGCGACGTTTGGTGCCAATTCGGCGATCGCGCTGCCCTTCTGGGCTGCGGTCAAAACCGGCACCTCCAAGGCCATGCGTGACAATTGGTGCGTCGGCTTCACCACTCGCTTCACGGTCGCGGTATGGGTCGGCAATTTCGAGGGCGAGTCGATGGCGAACGTTTCGGGCGTCACCGGCGCCGCGCCTGCATGGCGCGAGATCATGCTGGCGCTCCATGCCGGGTCGCCGCCCCCGCCACCCGACCGCCCGCGCGGGCTGGAACACTCGCCGGTTCGCTTTGCGCCCGCGATCGAGCCCGCGCGCGCCGAGTGGTTTCTGCCCGGCACCGCGGTCGCGACCGTTCGCCTCGCCGCCGCGCCGCAGCGCCCGCCGCGCATCACCACGCCCGCCGACGGCGCACGGATCGCCCTTGATCCCGATATTCCGCGTTCGCGCCAGCGCATCGCGGTCGCGACCGAAGGCGCGCCGGCGGACGCGCGCCTGCTCGCCGACGGCCGCGTGCTCACCGGCCCGTTCTGGGCGCCCTCGCCCGGCCGTCACAGCCTCGCGCTCGCGGCGGCGGACGGTCGGTTGCTCGACCGCATTCGGCTGGAGGTGCGCTAGGCCGCGCACGGGCTGCGGCGATCTGTCGGGTTTGTCATCGCAGCCTGCCACAATCCCGCCATCGGCGGTGCGTTTACACGCATCATGCGCTGGTCAGTCGTCATTCCGTATTACAACGAGGCCTCGGGCATCGAGGCAACGCTGCGCTGCGCCGGCGAGCAGATGGGCGAAGCGTTCCGCCTGATCCTTATCGACAATGCGTCGACCGACGGATCCGAAGCGGTCTGCCGCCGTGTGATGGCGGACTATCCGCATGTCGAGGTCGAATATCTCCGCGAGGCTCGGCCCGGCCAGGTCCACGCGCTGAAGCGCGGGCTGGATGCGGTCCGCACCGAACTGGTCGCGATCTGGGACGCCGACACGCTCTATCCGCGCCACTATCTGCGCCAGGCCGCGCTGTGTTTCGATCGCGGCGGGCCCGAGGTGGCGGCGGTGATGGCGTGGCTCGACAAAGGGGGCGAGGGCACCGTGCGCCGCCAGTTGAGCCGCGTGCACCGGCTGGTCGTTTCGCAGCTATGGCCGTGGCAGAACCATACCAGCGGCCCGGCGCAAACCTTCCGCACCGCGGCGCTGCGCGCGGCGGGGGGCTATGATCCAGCGATCTGGCCCTTCGTCATCAAGGATCACGAGCTGGTCAACCGCGTGCTGAAGCACGGCCGCCAGGTCTATCATCCGCAGCTCTGGTGCCGCTCTTCGGACCGGCGCAAGGACCGCAGCAATGTGCGCTGGACGCTCTGGGAGCGGCTGGTCTATCACCTGCATCCGTCGCGCAGCCGCGACTGGTTTTTCAACGATTACTTGAAGCCGCGATTCGTGGCGCGCGGGCAGCTCGATACGAAACTGCGCGAGCGGGCATGGGAAGCCGCGGCTCGCGTGGCATCGGCCTGAAGCCCCGCGCTCGATGATCGCGAGCGGGAACGCCGCACCGGCCGGAGCGGCCGGGGAAGGGATGCTGGCTGAGTTGACCCGCACGCGCTGGCAGACGGTGAGGGCGCGGGCGGGGGCAGCGCTCGCGTCGCCGCTGGCCGTGACGCTGTCGCGCTGGCTGTCGCCGGTCGTCGGCGCAGCGATGATCGGCGCGCTGATCTACCAGGCGTCCGATATCGGCTGGAGCACGATTGCCCGGGTCTTCCCGCGCAGCCCGTGGTTTTATCTCATCTTCGCTGCAGCCTATATCGGCCCGATCTTCACCGAGATGTCGATCTACAGGAAGCTGTGGCATCTGAACTGGACCGCCGCGCCGATGTTCTTCCGCAAGCGCGTGATGAACGAGGCGCTGTTCGGCTATTCGGGCGAGGCCTATGCCGTGTTCTGGGCGCGCGCCCGCGGCGTGCCGGGTGCTGCGGCGCTGGCGGCGGTTCGGGACATCAACATCCTGTCGGCCGCCATCGGCATCCTGTCGACGGTGATGCTTCTCGCGCTGACTCTGTTTCTCGCCGAGGGCGCGCGGCTGGCCAATGCCGCGGTGGCGTCCTCGGGCCCGGCGGTCGCGGTCGCGCTGATCGTGATGCTCGCGGCGCTGCTGGTCATCGCGCTGAAGCCGCGGCTGTTCAGCTTGCCGCGCTCCGCGCTCCTCTACGCGTCGGCGGTCCATGCCGGGCGGGTGGTGTTCAGCATCGCGACAACCGTCGGCATGTGGGCGATTGCGCTTCCCGGCTACAGCTGGGCGCTGTGGCTGACGCTCGCTGCGTGGCGGGCGTTCTTCCAGCGCCTGCCGCTGGTGCCCAACAAGGACTTGCTGTTCGTGAACCTCGCCATCCTCGCGCTGACCGAACGCGGCGGCAAGGACGTCGCGGCGCTGCTGGCGTCGACCGCCGCACTAACGCTCGCCGCGCACGTCGTCAGCATGGTCGCCACCTCGCTCGTGCGTTCGCCGACGCGCGCGGTGGAGCTTCGCTGATGCTGACGCTCGCCGTTCTCGCCGCCGCTGCCGCTGCCGCACAGCCCGCGCGCCCGCTGCCGCTGCGGCCCGCAGCTGCGCATGGCGCGCCGGGCCGATATCCCAGCCTGCCCGAGGTGACGACGAACGATCTTGCGCATTGCGCGGCCGGTCACCCGGGGCTTCAGGTGGAGATTACAGGCCTGAAGGCGCGCGACGGAGAAATCCGCATCGAGCTCTACCCCGATCACGATCCCGACTTCCTGTCGGACAAGGACAAGCTGATCTACGAAGGCAAGACGTTCCGCCGGATCATCTTTCACCCCCCCGCCAGCGGTGCGGTGACCGGTTGCCTGCCCGTGCCCACACCCGGCCGCTATTCGGTGGCGATCATCCATGATCGAACAGCCGACCGGCATTTCAACTGGCGGCAGGACGGGGTCGCCTTCCCGGGCAACCCGCGGCTCGGCCTTGGCAAACCCCCTGCGCGCAAGGCATGGGTCACGGTGGGAGAGGGAGTGACCAAGATCGCCGTGACGATGCAATATTACAATGGGTTCCTCAGCATGGGGCCCGTCAAAGACACCACGGACGACCGTTGAAGATCGTTGACATCGCGGAATTCTACTCGCCGACCGCGGGTGGGGTGCGGACCTATATCGACCAGAAGCTTGCTGCCGCCGCGACGCTGGGTGTCGACGTGATCGTCGTCGCGCCGGGCGCGACGGCCTCGACCGAGGAGCGGCACGGCGGTCGCGTGATCTGGGTGCCGTCGCAGCGGCTGGTGGCGGACGGCAACTACCGGCTGTTCTGGAATTTCCGCCACATCCACGCGATCCTCGACGCCGAGAAGCCCGACGTCATCGAGGCGTCGTCGCCGTGGACTGCGGCGTGGATTGTCGCGGCGTGGCCCGGCCGCGCGATCAAATCGCTGTTCATGCACAGCGACCCCGTTGCCACCTATCCCTATCGCTGGTTCGGAAACCTGCTGTCGCAGCGGCGCATCGACCAGCTGTTCGCATGGTTCTGGGCGCATCTGCGCGCGCTCGACAAGCGTTTCGATGCGACGATCGTGTCAGGCGACTGGCTGGCGCGCCGCCTTTCGGACCGCGGCATGAAGGAACCGCTGGTTGCGCCCCTGGGTGTGGACGTGCGCGCCTTCGATCCGGCGCTGCGATCGCTCGATCTGCGGCGCGATCTGCTCGCCAAATGCGGGCTGGGCGAGGATGCGACGCTGCTAGTGGGTGTGGGCCGCCATCACCCGGACAAGCGCTGGCCCTTCCTGATGCGCGCGACGCAGGATCCGCGCGTCGGCCGCCCGATCGGCCTCGTCATCTGCGGCGCGGGACTGAAGCGCGCGGGCGTGTGGGAAGCTGCGGCAAAGGCGGGGCATGTACACGTGACGGGGCGCGTGCCGCACGAAGCGCTCGCGCGCATCCTTGCGTCGGCCGACGGCCTCGTCCACGGCTCGGCGGCGGAAACCTTCGGTCTGGCGATCGCCGAGGGCATTGCAAGCGGTTGCCCGATCATCGTCCCGGATGCGGGCGGCGCCTTCGATCTCGCGCGGCCCGGTTTTGCCGAGATCTACAAGACCGCCGACCACGATTCGGCGGTCGACGCTCTGCGCCGTTTCCTGTCGCGCGATCACGAGGCGATGCGGCAGGCCGCGATCGAGGCGAAACTGACGACACCGCACGGTCATTTTGAGCGGCTGTTCGGGATTTATCGAGAGCTCGCCGCGCGCGCGGCGCTACGCCACGAGGCTGTCGTAGCGCACTAGCGTGCGGCCACGGCCGAGCGCGGTGATCGCACGGCGGGCTTCGGTCAGCAATTCGGGCGCATCGGTATCGTGCGGGTGGAGCGCCAGCCGCGCCGTGCGGAACGGTTGCAGCACCGTGGTCGCGATCCGCGACCAGACCAGCGACGACCGGATGCGCCCGCGCGAGCGCGAGGCGTAGCTGATGACCGGATCGCGGCTCAGCAGCGCGCCGGACGCGGGCGACCAGACGCTGAAATGATCTTCGGCAATCGCAAACCCCTCTGCCGCGAGCGCCGCGCGCGCGCCGGGGCTGTAGAGCCATGCGGGCGCCACGAACGCGCGCACCTTCTGACCCAGGATGTCCTCCAACAGCGCCCGCCCGTCACGCAGGCGCTGGCGCGCGGCGGCGTGCGTCAGCCCGGAAAACTCACCCTCGCCCGCCGTCATATGGCGCGCGCGCCAGCTGGCGGGCGCATCGTCGCGGTGGCTCCAGCCGTGCAGCAGCATCTCCACGCCCGCCGCTGCGCGCGCGCGCAGCCATGCCTGGAACCCCCGATCGCGGCCGATATGATGCTCGCCGTGGAACTCGGGCACGACCAGCATCGCCCACGCTGCATCGCGCCCGCACGTTTCGGCCAGCAGCGCTTCCAGCACCCCGATGCGGCGGTTGTGCGCGGGGGTGACGTCGTGGATCGAAAGGATCAGGCGGCGCACGGCTCTTCCAACTAGGCGCCGCGCTGGCCTATGCGCGCGGCACGCCCCACCTAGTGCCGAAACGCCGTCCGGAGAACCCATGCCTGCCGAACCGATCTATATCCTTGCAGCCAAGCGCACGCCGATGGGCGGCTTTCAGGGCGAGCTTGCGGGCCTGTCGGCGCCCGAGCTTGGGGCAGCGGCGATCCGCGCCGCGCTTGCAGAGGCTGGCGTGCCGGGCGATCGCGTCGATGGCGGGCTGATGGGCTGCGTGCTTCCGGCGGGACAGGGCCAGGCGCCGGCGCGCCAGGCGGTGCTGAAGGCAGGTCTGCCCGAGGCGGTCCCCTGCGTCACCATCAACAAGATGTGCGGATCGGGGATGAAGGCGGTGATGGATGCCACCGACCAGATCGCCGCGGGTTCGGCCGACATGCTGATCGCGGGCGGCATGGAGAGCATGACGAACGCCCCCTACCTGCTGCCCAAGGCGCGCGGCGGCTACCGCATGGGTCACGGCGCGGTCGTCGACTCGATGTTCCTCGACGGGCTGGAGGACGCCTACGACAAGGGCCGCCTGATGGGCACCTTCGCCGAGGACACCGCGCGCGACTACCAGTTCACGCGGGGGGAGCAGGACGAGTACGCGATCCGCAGCCTGACGCGCGCGCAGGACGCGATCACCAGCGGCGCTTTCGCCACCGAGGTGACGCCGGTCGTCGTGCCGGGGCGCGGCGGAGAGACAACGGTCAGCATCGACGAGCAGCCCGGCAAGGCCAAGCGCGACAAGATCCCGACGCTGAAGCCCGCCTTCGCGAAGGACGGCACGGTGACTGCGGCCAACAGTTCGTCGATCAGCGACGGCGCTGCTGCGCTGGTGCTGGCGCGCGCTTCGGCGGCAGAGAGTCTCGGCGCCAGGCCGATCGCCCGCATCGTCGGCCACGCGACCTACGCGGCGAAGCCCAGCCAGTTCTGCACCGCTCCCATCGGCGCGATCCAAAAGCTCTACGCCCGGACCGGCTGGAGCGCGGCCGACGTCGATCTGTTCGAGGTGAACGAGGCGTTCGCCGTCGTCGCGATGGCTGCGATCCGCGACCTGCGGCTCGATCCCGGCCAAGTCAACGTCAACGGCGGCGCCACCGCGCTGGGCCACCCGATCGGCGCCAGCGGCGCGCGCATTCTTGTGACGCTGCTCCACTCGCTGAAGGCGCGCGGCGGCAAACGCGGCATTGCCAGCCTCTGCATCGGCGGGGGCGAGGCAACCGCGGTCGCGGTGGAGCTGGTTTGAGGATCGCGCGCGCGCTCGCTGCGGCGGCGGCGCTGGCGCTGCTCGCGGCAGCCCGCCCGCTGCCCGAAACGGCAGCGGGGCTGACCGCGCGGCCCGTCCCGCTCGATCCGCAGGACCCTGCGCGCGACCGCGTCGGCCGTCTGCGCTATGTCGGCGGCATCGCGCTCGCATCGAGTGACCGCCGCTTCGGTGGGCTGTCGGGAATGCGCTTCCTGCCCGATGGCCGCCTGCTGGCAATCAGCGACAGCGGCGACTGGTTGACGCTGGCGCTCGACGAGCCCGGCGGGCGGCTGACGGGAGCGCACGGGCTCAGCATCCGCCATATGGAGGGGATCGACGGCGCGCCGCTGCTGGGCAAGACGATGTCCGATGCGGAGGCGCTGGAGATCGAGCCCGACGGCACGCGGCTGGTGGCGTTCGAGCGGCGGCACCGGGTTTTGGCCTACCCAGCGGACGGCGGCGCGCCCAATCTGGTGCCGTTCCCCGATCCGGCATGGCTCGCCAGCCTGCCGGTGAATGGGGGGCTGGAAGCAATGGCGCGGGTGGGAGGCTTGCGCGTCTTCCTGTCCGAAGACACCGGCGCGGACGGCGTCAACGCGGTGCTGTGGCCCGTCGGCCGCTCCACCGGCTATGGCCGGACGATCTACCAGGCGCCCTTGGGCTACAAGCCGACCGACGCAATTGCGCTCGACGACCGGACGATGCTTGTCCTCAACCGGCGGTTCACGATCAGCGACGGCATGTCGGCGGTGCTGACGCGCGTGGCGGTCGATCCGATGCGGATGACGCTCAGCAAGCCCGAGACGGTGGCCGAGCTCGTGCCGCCGGTCAGCGTCGACAATATGGAAGCGATCACGCTGAAGCGCGAAGGCGGGCGCGTGTTCGTCTATCTGGCGAGCGACGACAATTTCTCGCCACTCCAGCGCACGCTGCTGCTGAAGTTCGAACTGCTGCCCTGAGCGCCTGATGCGCGGGCAGAGGCGCGCGTCGAATATCGTCTGCGCGGACAGGACGCGCCACGCGCCCCTGTGCTGAGAAAGACCGAGGATAAGCCGCGCTTCGGTCGCTCCGTCCGGGGCGGTCCGGATGGCGGGCGGCGCCGCCGTCACGCCCGTCGCACGGAAATCGGCGATCACGGGCAGGGTGCGATCGCCAAGCGCCGGCGCAGAGAAGAAGCAAGTCTCCGCGACAAAGCCCTCAAAGATCGTCGCCCGGACGCGCGCGTGGCGGGCCCGGTGACCGTCCCGATCGAAGCGACGGCCAAGCTCGTCCACGAACGTGCTGTCCGGCCCGACGCCAAGCGCGCCGAGCATTGGGGTCGGTCCGCTGCCAGGCGCGGGTCGGCGCGTCCAAGACAGCGGCAGCGATCTGCGCGCCGTCTGTCAGGTTTCAGGCCGCTGCGGCCGCCGGCGCCTGCTTCTTCTCGATCTCGCGCTTCAGGCGGCGCGCCTTCAGCGACAGCTTGGTGTCCGCGGTCTTCAGCAGCCACGCGTCAAGCCCGCCGACATGCTCCACCGAGCGCAGGCCGTTCGTGCTGACGCGCAGCCGCACCGCGCGGCCAAGCGAATCCGAAAGCAGCGTCACATTCTGCAAATTGGGCAGGAAGGTGCGCTTGGTCTTGTTGTTGGCGTGGGACACATTGTGGCCAACCTGACGGCCCTTGCCGGTCAGTTCGCAAATCCGGGACATCGTTCTGATCCAAAGCTGTTCGGGCGCACGAGGGTCTGCCCCGGGCGCGGGCGGTCGCAAGCCGCAGCGCATAGCCGCAACGGCGCATGACGGTCAACGGCTGCGGAAGATCATCAAGCCGCGCCGCGACCTCCGCGGCGAGCGCCGCTGCCAAGCGCTCCCGCGTCGCAGCGCGCAGGGGCGCGGGCGCCGCACGGGGCGTCCTTCGGCCGGGCCAGGCAGGAAACCCGGCCGCCGCTCAAGCGTAACACCAGCGTCAGTGCTGATCGGTTCAAGGAGTCCGCGTTCATGCTGCGACATCTGGTAATCGCCGCTGCCGGCCTGTTGGCGGTCGGCACCATGGAAGCGCAGGCCGCACCGCCGCCCTGGGCGCCCGCCTACGGCTACCGCGCGCACGAAGCGCGCCGCGAATGGCGCGCCGAGCGCCGGTTCGAGCGCCGCCTGGCGCGCCGCGAGGCCCGCCGCGACTGGCGCGCCCGCCGCGCCTACGCCTACCGAGCGCGCTGCCACATCAACCGTTTCGGCGTCCGCATCTGCCGTTAGCCCAGCCCTTCCGCGCGACAGGCTGGCAAGGTAAGGAGGCCGAGCAATGCCCGGCCGGATCGATCTTGAAACCCTGAGTGCCGATAAGGGCGTGCGGATCACCGAGCAGCGGCGGGTGATCGCTCGCGTCATCTCCGATTCGAGCGATCATCCGGATGTCGAGGAACTGCATCGCCGCGCGGTCGCGCTCGATCCTCGCATCTCGATTGCGACGGTCTACCGGACCGTGAAGCTGTTCGAGGATGAGGGCATCCTTGAGCGGCGCGAGTTCAAGGGCGGCCGCACGCGCTATGAGCCGACGACTGAGGAGCATCACGACCACCTGATCGATATCGAGAGCGGCCAGGTGATCGAGTTCAACGATGATGCGCTTGAGGAACTGCAGCGCGTCATCGCCGAGCGGCTGGGCTACCGGCTCGTAGACCACCGGATGGAGCTTTACGGGGTGCCGCTGAAGCGCGAGGGCACGTGAAACCGCCCAAGCTCCGGCTGCGCCTCGGTTCGCGCAAGCGGCGGCTCGGACTGAAGCCCGTCCGCCCGCCGCGCAAGAAGCGCTGGGCGGTTGCGCGCAAGCTCGGCGCGATCAGCGCAGCGGGCGCGTTCATCATCCCGGCGCAGGCGATGGTGAAGGGTGTTGCGCCCAAATCGCGCTCGCGACTGCCGATTCTGTTCCACCGGCTGACCTGCCAGTCGCTCGGCATCAAGGTGCGGCTGCATGGGACACCGCTGCCGCGCGGCGCGGTTCTGTTCGTGTCGAACCACCTCAGCTGGAGCGACATTCCCGTGCTCGGCTCGAAGCTGGCGGCGAGCTTCGTGTCGAAGGCCGAGGTCGGCGGCTGGGGCATTCTCGGCTATCTTAGCCGCCTCGACGATACGATCTACGTCGAGCGCCAGCGCCGTCAGGCGGCCGGCGAGCAGCGCGACGCCATATCCAACCGGCTTGCTGCCGGCGGGCGCGTGATCCTGTTTCCGGAAGGCACCAATTCGGACGGCACGCGCGTGCTGCCGTTCAAGTCGTCGCTGTTCTCGGTGCTCGAGGGGCCGGGTTCGGAGGACTTCCTCGTCCAGCCCGTCAGCCTCGCCTACACGCGCGTGAACGGGGTGCCCGTCACGCGCGCGATGCTGCCGCAGCTGGCGTGGGTGGGCGAGGTTGAGCTCAGCCCGCACATCGCCGATTTCATGCGGCTCGGCGCGATCACCGCCGAGATCCTGGTTCACCCGCCGCTGCGCCGATCGGACTTCCCCAGCCGCAAGGAACTGGCGCGCGTCGCGCAGGAGATCGTCGCCAACGGCTATGCCCAACTGATGCGCGGCGACTATGGGGACGCGGCGCGCGCGGCCTAGCGGCGCGGCGGTCAGCCGCTAGCGTCGTTCGCCGGCGGCGGCACGCTCGCTGGCGGGGCCGAGCGCGGCCTGCTAGCGCGCGCTGAGGATGCCGGGCTTTGGCTTCGTCGGCCCGCGCGCTATCTGCGCCCGGTGCACGCTCCACCTCGCAGCTTTTCCGTCCGCAGCTTCGGCTGCCAGATGAACGTCTATGACGGCGAGCGCATGGCCGAGGCGTTGAGCGCCGCGGGGCTGACCGCCGACGACGCCGCGCCCGACCTCGTCGTGCTCAACACCTGCCATATCCGCGAGAAAGCGACCGAGAAGGTCTATTCCGAGATCGGCCGCCTGAAGAAGGCGGGCGTGGCCCACGTCGCGGTCGCCGGCTGCGTCGCGCAGGCCGAGGGCGCCGAGGTGCTGCGGCGCGCGCCCGTCGACCTGGTGGTCGGCCCGCAGGCCTACCACCGGCTGCCCGCGATGGTCGCGCGGCTGGGCGAGCGGCCGGTCGATCTTGATATGCCGACGGTGCCGAAATTCGCCGCGCTGCCCAAGCGCCGGTCGAGCGCGCCGACGGCGTTCCTGACCGTGATGGAAGGCTGCGACAAGTTCTGCACCTATTGCGTTGTCCCCTACACGCGGGGAGCGGAGGTCAGCCGTCCGTTCGCGCAGGTGATCGACGAGGCGCGCCAGCTGATCGATCGTGGCGCGAAGGAAATCACGCTTCTCGGCCAGAATGTGAACGCCTGGGCGGGGGAGGACGAGAGCGGCCGTGCAGCCGGCCTCGACAGCCTGATCCGCGCGCTCGACCGGCTGCCGGGCTTGCACCGCATCCGCTACACCACCAGCCACCCGAACGACATGAGCGACGGGCTGATCCGCGCGCATGCCGAGGTGGACAAGCTGATGCCCTATCTGCACCTGCCCGTGCAGGCGGGCAGCGACCGCGTGCTCCACGCGATGAACCGCCGCCACACGCGCGACGGCTATCTGCGCCTGCTGGAGCGCGTCCGCGCCGCGCGGCCCGACATTGCGCTCTCCGGCGACTTCATCGTCGGCTTCCCCGGCGAAACCGAGGCCGAGTTCGCCGAGACGCTGAGCATCGTCGACGAGGTCCGTTACGCGCACGCCTTCAGCTTCAAATATTCGCCGCGACCCGGCACGCCGGCCGCGACGATGGACGAGCAGGTCGCGCCCGAGATTGCGGACGAGCGCCTGCAGTGTTTGCAGGAGCGGCTGAGTCGCTGGCAGGCCGCGTTCAACGCAGCGACGCTCGGCCGTCGCTGCGAGGTGTTGCTTGAGCGCGCTGGCCGGCGCCCCGGCCAGCTCGTCGGCAAAACACCCTGGCTCCAGTCGGCGCACCTGACGACGGACGCGCGGATCGGTGAGATCGTCACCGTCGACATCGTGCAGGCCGGGCCGAACAGCGTAGGGGTGGCGGAGGTCTGCCAAGCGTCCGCGAGCGGCCCGGTCAGACGCCACGCTGTCCGCTGAAGGCGCTGCGGCCAACCATCGGCCGTGCGCCCGCTACACGTCCGCGCTCCGGATTGCGCTCCACGCCTCCGCTGCGGTTTCAACCCACTCAATCAGCTTCAGGTCCCAAGCGCTGATCACGCCCTCCTCGACGAGCGCGTCCCAGCCGACGACGCGTTCCCAGTACTCCCGGCCGAACAGCAGCACCGGAATGGGCTTCATCTTGCCGGTCTGGATGAGCGTCAGCAGCTCAAACATCTCGTCGAACGTGCCGAACCCGCCCGGGAACACCGCCACCGCGCGCGCGCGCAGCAAGAAGTGCATCTTCCTCAGCGCGAAATAGTGGAACTGGAAGCTCAGCTCGGGAGTGATGTATTCGTTCGGGCGCTGCTCGTGCGGCAGCACGATGTTGAGGCCGATCGACGGCGCGCCAACGTCGCTCGCGCCGCGATTGGCTGCCTCCATGATCGATGGGCCGCCGCCCGAGCAGACGACATAATGCTCGCCTTTGCCTTCAAGGCTCGCAAGCCGCGCCAACTCGCGCGCCTCCGCATAATAGCGAGACTTGGCTGCCAGACGTTCGGCGACCGCCCGGCCGGGGCCCTCGGTTGCATTGACGATCCCCGCTGCTGCTTCGGGCGGCGGGATGCGAGCCGAGCCGTAGAACACCAGCGTCGAGTGCACGCCGGCTTCGGCGAGCATCAGCTCGGGCTTCAGCAGCTCCAGCTGGAAGCGCACCGGGCGCAAATCCTCGCGCAGTAGGAAATCGAGGTCCTGGAACGCCAGGCGATAGGCGCTGCTGGCGGTCTGCGGGCTTGGCTGCGGCCCGCCGTGGCGGGATGCAGCCGCGGCGTCCTCGCGCGCGGGTGGAAAGGGCCGCTCGCGCCGGACCGGGGTTGCGTCGTTCATTGGCTTGCGCCTAGCACAACCACGCGGCCCCGCCGCAATCCCGCCGGAGTTGCGCGCCACGGGAACCGTTGCGGTCCCACATTCGCTGACAGGATCCCATGAGACTGACGATGATCGGCACCGGCTATGTCGGCCTGGTGTCTGGCGCCTGCTTTTCGGAGTTCGGCCACCATGTGACGTGCGTCGATGCCAACCCGGCGGTGGTCGACCGGCTGCGGCGCGGCGAGATTCCGATCTACGAGCCCGGGCTCGACGATGTCGTCGCGCGCAACGCTGCGGCGGGGCGGCTGACGTTTACCGGGAGCGTCGCCGAGGGCGTGCCCGGAGCCGACGCGATCTTCATCGCGGTCGGCACGCCGTCGCGCCGCGGCGACGGCCATGCCGATCTGACCTATGTCTACGAAGCCGCGCGGCAGGTTGCCGAGGCGGTGACCGCGCCGGCCGTCATCGTCAACAAATCGACCGTCCCCGTCGGCACGGCGACTGCGGTAGAGCGGATCGCGCGCGAGGCGGGGCCGGGCAAGGACATCCATGTCGCGTCCAACCCCGAATTCCTGCGCGAGGGTTCAGCGATCGAGGATTTCATGCGCCCCGACCGCGTGGTCTGCGGCGTCAACAGCGAACACGCCCGCGCCGTCCTCCAGGCGATCTACCGCCCGCTCTATCTGCGCGAGACGCCGATTGTCTTTACCGGCCGCGAAACCGCCGAACTGATCAAATACGCCGCGAATGGCTTCCTCGCGATGAAGATCAGTTTCATCAACGAAATCGCGAACCTGTGCGAGGCGGTCGGTGCCGACGTGCAGCAGGTGGCGAAGGGCATCGGGCTTGATCGGCGCATCGGCGACAAGTTCCTGCACCCCGGCCCCGGCTACGGCGGCAGCTGCTTCCCCAAGGACACGCTGGCGCTGCTGCGCATCAGCGAGGAAGCCGGCCGACCGATCCAGCTGATCGACACGACCATCCGCGTCAACGATCAGCGCAAGGCCGAGATGGCGCGGCGGGTGATCGAGGCGTGCGGCGGATCGGTCGAGGGCAAGACGGTCGCGGTGCTGGGGCTGACGTTCAAGCCCAACACCGACGACATGCGCGAATCGCCCTCGCTGGCGATCGTGCCCGCGCTGCAGGCGGCGGGTGCGCGCGTGGTGGCGTTCGATCCGGTCGGCCGCGCGCAGGCCGAGCCGCTGCTGCCCGAGACCGAGTTCGCCACGTCCGCTTATGCAGCGGCGGACGGTGCGCATGCATGCGTCTTGCTGACCGAATGGAACGAGTTCCGCGCGCTCGACCTTGTCCGCATGCGCGGGCTGATGCGCGAGCCGGTGTTCGTCGATCTACGCAATGTCTACCGCCCCGCCGACATGATCGAAGCGGGCTTCCGCTACAGCTCGATCGGGCGGCGGTAATGTTCAAGCGAGCGTAATCGCATCGTGCTCCGAACGAGTTCGTAAAAGAGCTTGCGTTCCGCAGATGATCCGTCCAATCCGCCGCGGGGAATTGGGCGGGATTATGGCAGCGGTCACAGCCGGGCGCATCTTCGTGTTCTTCGAATGCTTCGCGCTCGGCGGGGTCGAGTTGTCCGCGCTCAACTACATTCGCGAATGGCTCGCGGCCGGACGGCATGTGACGCTGTTCGTCGGTGCGGCCGATGGCCCGCTGCAGGCGCACATCCCCGACGGAGTTGAACTGGTCACGCCCGAGCGCGAGATCGAGAGCTACACGGGCATGTTCGCGCCCGTGATCCGTGCGGCGCGCGCGGCCCGGCCCGATCTCATCTTCGTGCCCGGCAACCGCTACACCGCGATCGGCCTCATCCTGAAGATCGCGCTCGGCCGCGCCGCGCCGCCGTTTGTGGTGAAGCTGTCGAACAGCCTAGAGCTTGCCCAGAGCGGCAGCCTCAAGCGATCGGTCTATCGCTGCTTCCTGCGGCTGCAGGCGAAGCTGTTCGATCACGCGGTCGCGATGTCGCCGGGGCTGTCGGCCGAGGCGCAGCGCTTCGGCGGGTTCGCGGCCCCGCGGCTCAGCGTCGTCGCCGATCCCCCCTCGATCACCGCCGCGCCGCAGGGGCTGAGCGATTCGGCCGCGCGGTTGGTCGCGGTCGGGCGCTGCACCCCGCAGAAGCGCTTCGACCGGCTGCTGCGCGCGCTCGCCCGCACGCCGCGTCCGATCGCGCTCGATCTGATCGGCGACGGGCCGGACCTGCCCGCGCTCGTCGAGCTGGCTGCGGGGCTTGGCATCGCCCACCGCGTGACGTTCCACGGCTTCCTGCCCGATCCCAGCGCGATGGTCACCCGCGCCCGCGCGCTCGTCCTCAGCTCGGACTATGAAGGGCTGCCGGCGGTAGCGATCGAGGCGCTCGCCGCCGGCACGCCGGTCGTCACCACCGATTGCACGCCCGCCTTCCACGACCTGCTGACGAGCCCAGTGCTCGGCCGCATCGTTCCGCGCGACGACGAACGCGCGCTCGCCGACGCGCTGACCGCCGCTGCGCTCATCGCGCCCGATCGCACCGCGATTCGCGCCGCGGTCAAGCTCGCGACCTGGCCGGGCTCGGCGCGGCGCTATCTGGTGCTGTTCGACGGGCTGGTGCGGGGGCAGCGTCGCAGGCGCGCGGCCCCGGCCGAAGCCGGACCGGTGCGCCGTCCAGCGCTCGCCCCGGTCGGCGCCGCGCTCGCCATCGCCGCGATCATTGGCGCCGTTCCGTTCGCCAGCCCCGGCGCGTTGGCGCGCGCCCGATCGGAAATCGCGCGGATCGCGCTGCCCCAAGGCGAATCCGCCGCCCAGCGCTAGGCGCTACTCCCCCTCGATGCCGAAGGCTCGATCGATGTGCGGCCAGTTGACCCCGTCAAGCTCCTCCCGCGCATAATGCGGCGCGGCTGACAGGCGCTCGCCGGGCAGATCGATATTGTACCCGCCGCGGCTCTCGTCATAGGTCAGCACATGCCACGGCAGCGGCGTATAGCGCTCGCCCAGCCCCAGGAAGCCGCCCGAACCCAGCACGACAAACGCCACTTTTCCCGACAGCTTGTTGATGAGCACTCGCTCGATCGTGCCCAGCCGGTCGCCATCGGCATTGTAGACCGCCGTGCCCGCCACCTTGGCGGCGTCGATCAGCTTGTGCGTTTCCTCGGTGTTGACCGCTCCGCTGCGGTCGCGCCCGGCGCCGTCCACCGGCTCGGGCAGGTCGGACAGCTGCGTGGCCTCGCTCGTCGTTCGCTGCGCATCCATTGCAATCGGGTCCCATCCTGCCGACTATAGCTGCACGAAACCGGGAGGCGCGCGGGGCGGTTCCGTCCGGCGTCCGCTAAGGTATGGACCGTCGTCATGCTTGGCCTTGTCCGCTACATCGAATCGGTGAAGGCCCGCGATCCGGCGGCGCGCAGCCGGGCCGAGGTGCTGCTCTATCCCGGTCTCTGGGCGCTCGCCGCGCACCGGCTGGCGCATCCGCTCTACCGCGCGCGGCTGTTCTTCGCGGCCCGGCTGATCAACCACATCGCCCGTGCGTTCACGGGCATCGACATCCATCCCGGAGCGCGGCTGGGTGAAGGCTTCTTCATCGATCACGGCTTCACCGTCATCGGCGAAACCGCCGAAATCGGCCGCAACGTGACGATTTATCAATGCGTCACGCTGGGCGGCACCGATCCATCGAGCGGCGTCCCCGGTAAGCGCCACCCGACGATCGAGGACGACGTCGTGATCGGTTCGGGCGCGCAGGTGCTGGGGCCGATCACGGTCGGCCGCGGCGCGCGCATCGGAGCGAACTCGGTCGTCACCGGCCATGTGCCGCCCGGCGCGGTGATGGTCGGCATCCCCGCGCGCCCGCTGCCGATGAATGCCGAGGCCAAGCGCGGTTTCCTGCCCTACGGCACGCCCTGCGACAATGCGCCCGATCCGATCGCCTGCCGCATCGACCGCCTGACCGAGGAGTTGGAGCGGCTGCGCGCCGAGCTGCGCGCCGAGCGCGCGCGCCGCACCAGCCCGGAGGACCGCGCCGCCTGATGACGGCTACCGTCACGCCGCTGCACCCGGCCCACGCCCGCCAGCGCCAGACGGTCTTCGACCGCACCGAGCTGAGCCGCATTCTGGACATCTACGGCCGCATGGTCGCCGCCGGGCAGTGGCGCGACTACGCGATCACGTTTGGCCGCGACCACGCGGTCTTCGCGGCCTTCCGCCGCGCCAGCGAGCGGCCCGAACTGCAGCTTTGGAAGCGCCCCGAGCTCCGCGCCAAGGGCCAGCTCTACGCGCTGGTCGGCGAGCACGGCCAGATCGTCAAACGCGGCTCCGACCTCGCAGCGGTGCTGGCGCCGGTGGCGCGGCGGCTGCTGAAGGCGGTGGAATAGCTCGGGTTCAGGCGCTTGTTTCGGCTGTCGCCAGCACGGCCGCAAAGACGATGCGGTTTGTCTCGTCGTCAGCCCTGGTAAACGGCTGTCGCTTGCTGAACCTCGATCGCTGCGACCGCCAGTCGCCGGGCTAGAGGTCTTGCGTCCGGTCTCGTCGACGCTCGTCGGCGTCGGCTGAAGGTGGCGCTCGGACGGCGGGCCAACCCGTGCCGCCGCGCGCAAGCTGCCGTCGACGAGACGGGCGTCCGGCCTTGTCACCCCGGCGTGCACCCGTTAGCCCCGGCGCGATGAAGGCTAAGGTGCATGTGTTCCTGAAGCCCGGCGTGCTCGATCCGCAGGGCCGTGCCATCCACCATGCGCTGGAGGGGCTTGGCTTCGGCGGGATCAGCGCGGTGCGGCAGGGCAAGCTGATCGAGCTCGATCTGGACGAGACCGATCCCGAGCGCGCGCGCGCGGCAGCCGACGCGATGGCGGCGAAGCTGCTGGCCAACCCCGTCATCGAAAGCTGGCGCGTCGAGATTTGAAGGCGATGCGCGCTGCGGTCCTCGTCTTTCCCGGCTCAAACTGCGACCGCGATGTGGCGGTGGCGTTGCGCGATGTTGGCGCTGAAGTCACCATGACGTGGCATGCCGGGACCGAGCTGCCCGCGCGGACCGATCTGGTCGTGGCGCCGGGCGGCTTCGCGCATGGCGACTATCTGCGCTGCGGCGCGATGGCTGCGCGATCGGCGATCATGCCCGCGGTCGCCGCCCATGCTGCGCGCGGCGGGCTGGTGCTTGGCCTGTGCAACGGCTTCCAGATTTTGACGGAGGCGGGGCTGCTGCCCGGAGCGCTGCTCCGGAATGCGGGGCTGGCCTATGTGTGCCGCGACGTGGCGCTGGTGCCGGCCAACACCGACACGCCGTTCACACGTGCCTACGCGCCCGGCGAGGCGGTGCGCATTCCGGTGGGGCATCACGACGGGAATTACACCGCCGACGATGCGACGCTCGACCGGCTGGAGGGCGAGGGGCGCGTGGCGTGGCGCTACGCGCCGGGCGACAATCCGAACGGCAGCGCGCACGACATCGCCGGCGTGCTTAGCGCGAACGGTCGGGTGCTCGGCATGATGCCGCACCCCGAGCGCCTCGCCGACCCCGCGCAGGGCGGGATCGACGGGCGCCGGTTGTTCGAAGGGCTGATGGCCGCCGCCTGATCCTTGCCAGCGGGTGCCATCGGGGTGCGTTGGCCGAGTTTCGAAGGTCTCAGGCGTCTTCGCGGAGCTGCCCGGTTTCGCCGATTTCGCGCCGTAATTCGTCGCGCCGCTGCTCCATTTCGGCGCCCAGCGCGTCAAGATCGACGCCGCCGCGGCCTGCAAGCTCCTTCAGCGTTTCCTCCTCGCGCTCGAAATGCGCGCGCAGCTGGTCGGCAACGCCCGCGAAATCGGGGCCGTCGCTGTCCTCGTCCTCCTCGGGCTCGTCGGCCTCGTCGAGCTCGTCGAGTAGATCCTCGATCTCATCTGAGCCGTCCATCAGCTCCTCGACGGCGTCCTCGTCGACCGCGCCAAGCGCGGGATAGAGCAGCTCGCGCTTCAGCGCCTGAAGCACGTCGAGGCGGACGAGTGCCTCCTCCACCACCTCCGCCCGCCCGCCGTCACCAGCCCCAAGCTGGTCGAAGAGGTTGAGGATGGCGCGATGCTCCTCCTGCACGAGCGTAAGCGCACGCGGTTCGGCTGCCATGTCAGTTCTCCATGTGGGTTGCGTTCCGCCTCGAAACACCCCCGCATCAGCGGGGTTCCTCGCGAACTCTGGAGGGAACCGATATGGCTGCTGGAACGAATGGTGAAATGCCGCGTTCATGCAGCATCTTCGGTCCAAGCGTCCGCTCAGGACCGATCTCACATGGTCATAATTTCGGCTGAAGGCGGTGACGCTTGCAGAATGCGCCAGCTTATCAGGGCACTGACGGCCGCGATCGCCTCGTCGCTCTGTCGCATCTCCGTTGGGACTTTGTCTTCCAGCGCCCGCAGCACCTGTTGACGCGGGCGTCACGTGACTACCGGGTAAGCTTCATCGAAGAGCCTGTGTTCGAGGGCACCAATTTCGACGTGCGGCGCCTCAACCGCGGAGGTGTGACGGTGGTTCAGCCGGTGGTACCCGAAGGCTCCGCGCCCGACGCGGTTGAAGCGCATGAACTCGCCGTCATCGCCGCTGAGTGTGCCAAGGGCGCGGCCCGCCTTGTTCTTTGGTTCTATTCGCCTATGTTCGCACCCACGCTCGGGGTCGTCAGCCCCGACGCGATCGTCTTCGACAAGATGGACGAACTAAGCGCTTTTGCGTTTGCGCCGGCGGGGTTGCGGGCGCGGGAGGCGGAGGTGGTGGCGGCCGCCGATGTGGTGTTCACCGGCGGCCAGGCGATGTTCGAGGCGGCACAGGGCCGCCACCCGAACCTGCACTGCTTCCCATCGTCGATCGACACCGCGCATTTCGCGCGTGCCCGCGAGCGTGCGCTGCCCGATCCGGCCGACCAGGCCAACATCGCGCACCCGCGGATCGGTTTCTTCGGCGTCATCGATGAACGGATCGACCTCGACTTGATCGCCGCGACCGCCGCGCTGAAGCCCGATTGGCAGTTCCTCTTCCTCGGCCCAACCGCCAAGATCGACCCCGCTTCGCTGCCACAGGCGCCCAATATCCACTGGCTTGGCAGCAAAAAATACGCCGATCTGCCGGCCTATCTTGCCCATTGGGACGCTGGATGGATGCCGTTTGCGATGAACGACGCGACGAAGTTCATTTCGCCGACCAAGACCCCCGAGTTTCTGGCAGCCGGCCTGCCGGTCGTCTCGACGCCGATCACCGACGTCGTCCGCCCCTACGGCGTCGACGGCCTCGTCTGGATCGCCAGCACACCCGAACAGGCGGTCGCCCTGCTCGAGCGGTGTCTGACGCCGCAGAGCGACAACTGGCGCACGCGCGTCGATGCGCGGCTCGCCCTTGGATCGTGGGACCGCACCTGGGACGCGATGCGCGGACTGATCGAGGACGCGCTCGCCGCCACCACCCCCCACAAGGAATCAGAATATGTTTGATTGGTTGATCGTCGGCGCTGGCTTCGCCGGTTCAACGCTTGCCGAGCGGATTGCCACCCAGCGGGGCGAGAAAGTGCTGGTCATCGACCGGCGCAACCATATCGGCGGCAACGCCTACGACCGCTACGACGAGCACGGACTGCTGATCCACCAATATGGTCCGCACATCTTCCATACCAACAGCGAGCAGATTTTCGCCCACCTCTCGCAATTCACCGAATGGCGCCCCTACGAGCATCGCGTGCTCGCGCAGGTCGACGGCCAACTGGTGCCGATCCCGATCAATCTCGATACCGTCAACAAGCTTTACGGTCTGAGCCTGACCAGCGAGGAACTCCCTGCGTGGTTCGAGGCGCGCGCCGAGAAGGTCGCCGAGATCCGCACGTCGGAGGACGTGGTCGTGTCGGTCGTCGGCCGCGAGCTGTACGAGAAATTCTTCCAGGGCTACACGTGCAAGCAGTGGGGCATGGACCCGAGCGAACTCGATAAAAGCGTCACCGCGCGCGTGCCGACGCGGACCAATCGCGACGACCGCTATTTCGGCGACAAGTTCCAGTATATGCCACTCCACGGCTATACGCGCATGTTCGAGCGGATGCTCGATCATCCGAACATCAGCGTCATGCTCCAGACCGACTATCGCGACATTGCGAAGTTCGTGCCGTTCAAGCGGCTGATCTTTACCGGTCCGGTCGATGAGTATTTCGGCTTCCGCTATGGCAAGCTGCCCTACCGCTCGCTGCAATTCGAGCATGTGACGCTCGATCAGGAATGGTTCCAGCCCGTCGGCGTGGTCAACTTCCCGCAGACCGAGGACTATACCCGCGTCACGGAATACAAGCATCTGACCGGGCAGGTCCACGCAAAGACCGCGCTGACCTACGAATATCCAAGCGCCGAGGGCGATCCCTATTACCCGATTCCAAGGCCGGAGAACGCGGCGCTCTATAAGAAATACGAGACGCTCGCGATGAACACGCCCGACGTGTGGTTCGTCGGGCGGCTGGCGACCTATCGCTACTATAATATGGATCAGGTCGTCGGCCAGGCGCTCGCGACGTTCCGGCGGATCGAGGAAACGGTGCCGGCTCGCGGCAGGCTCGTCAGCGCTCCGGCCGCGGGTTCGCACCTGGCGGTCGCCGCCGAGTGAGCTGCCGGATCGCCTTGCGCGCCGCGCGCACGGTGTTTGCCCCGCCGCGCTGCTGGCCGCAGGGCGAGCGGGGCGATCCGCATCTGCTACAGATGATCCAGACGCTCGCTGCGGCGGGGGCTGCGGCCTCCGCCGACAGCGCGAGCAAGAAGCCGCGCGTCGAGGAGCAGCGGCCGAGCTGATCGGCTCCGTTTCGGACTGATCGGGCCGTTTGGCGCGCGGGTTGCGAGGCACCGGGTGCAACCGCCCGGTGACCCATGCACGATCAGCCAAACGCCGTTCGATCCGATCAACAACACCGCCAAGTTTCCGCCGCGCGTCACTCCGCCGCCGCCCGTGAGGCGGCGCGATGACGTCCGGTGCAGCGGAGGTCGGCGTCGCTCCGCCCTCGCCCGAGGCGCTTCTGCTCTACGAGCCGCTGGTGCGCCGCATCGCGCGCCAGGTCCATCGTTCGGCGAGCGCGGCGGTGGAGCTGGACGAACTGGTGCAGACCGGGCTGCTCGCGCTGGTGCAGGCTTCGCGCGGGTTCGTGCCGCGCGGCGAGGGATCGTTCACCGCCTATGCGCTGCTGCGCGCGCGCGGGGCGATGATCGACGTGCTGCGCGGCTCCGCGACGATCAGCCGAGCCGCGATGCGCCGCCGCCGCAAGCTGAAGCAGGCCGAGGCCGAGCTGACTGCGCGCCTGGGCCGGGCGCCCACGACAGCGGAGCTGGCCGACGCCCTGGGGCTGAGCGCTCCCGAGCTGCGCGCGGCGGTCGACGGCGCGCAGCCGGTTTTTCTGGAGCCGCTCGACGCGATCTACTCGGACCGCGCGGGCTGGTTCGCCTGCGAGCTGCCCAACGCCGAGGAGCAGCTCGCGGCCGAGAGCGACCGCGCCGAGCTCGCCGCAGCCATCGCGCGCCTGCCGCATCGACACGCGATGGTGCTGCAGCTCTATTTCATCGAGGAGTGGACGCTCGAACAGATTGGCGACGCGCTCGGAGTCGGCGCTGCGCGGGTGTGCCAGATCAAGCGTAGCGCGCTCGATCGGCTGCGGCGGGAGATGTCGCCGGCCGACTGAGTCCGCGCTCGGGTCAGAACACCCGGTGGTCGCCGCGATCGAGTGTCACCGCGCCGCTCAGCAGCGCGCGCCAATAGTCCCTCAGCCGCTCGCTGCCGGTTTCGGGCGTTCCGTCCGCGTCATAGCGCTCGGCTGCCGCGTCCCACAGCAGCATCGATTCGCTTGCGTAATAGCGGCCGATGCGTGCCAGCTCGGCCTTCGCGGCAGCGCGCGGCGACAGGCGACCTGCGAGCGACAATGCGCCGACGATCCCGTCCATCAGGCCGATCGGCACCCGCCGGAAGCGCGGGACCTTGCCGACCAGCTCGAACAGCGTCTCGCCCTGCTCGCGCGGGGTCTGCGCGGGACCGGGGCCGCCAATGGGAAGAACGCGGTTTGAGCGCTCGGGACTCGTCAGGCAATCGGCCAGATAGGCGGCGATGTCGCCGTCGCTGACCGGCTTGCACGCGGTCAGCCGCCCGTCGCCGAACAGCACAAATGGCTTGCCCTGCCGCACCCTTTCCACCTGGCCCGAGAGCGACTTGAAGAACGCCGTCGGCCGAACGATCGCGTGAGTGAGGCCCGAGGCAGCAAGCTCGGCCTCAAACGCCAGCTTGGCGTGCTGAAACGCGAGCCGCGGCTTTTGCACGCAGATCGCCGAGAGCAGCACGAACCGCCCCACGCCCGCTGCCGTCGCCCCGGCAAGCACGGTGCGGTGCGCGCGGTAGTCGATCGCCCACGCGTCGGCGGCCGCTCCGGTCCGGCTCGCCATGCACGATAGGACCGCATCGAAGCGCCGCGACCGGAACACGTGCATCACGGCGGCGGCGTCGGTTACGTTGGCAACGGCCGTCCGCACCGCACCCAACCCCCAGCCACCCGGCGGCGCGCGCCGCACGATGCAGGTCACGTCGTGTCCGCGCACGATGAGCGCAGCAAGCGTTGCCCGGCCGATCGTGCCGGTAGCGCCGAGCAGGCAGACGTTCATGGCTCCGCTGGGCTCGGCCATCCCCGGCAGCCAAAGGTAGCGTCGTCGCCTTCGGATCTGCGGCGGGCGGGTCGGACACGCTCGGCCGCCGCAGCCCCCGCCGCCGCCGCAGCCCGCGCCGCCGCCGCGTCGATCGCCGCTCCCCGCCGATCCGCAGTCCTACCGCGCTTCAATCCCGATCCCCGCGCCATCGCCGCCGTTTGTGCTCCGCAGCCGATGGTAGATTGCTCAGCCCGATCCAGCCAAGACGGCGCTGGTGCGCCGCCCGCGCTTGACGCGTCACGGCGCGCCGCTACGGTCGGCAGCGGGCCACGCCGTCCCAACGCGGCGCGCGCTCTCTGGAAGGAGAGACTGACTGTGATGACCCCGCCTCCCGCGGTGCGCCCTGAGCGTCCGCTATTCTCGTCCGGCCCCTGCGCCAAGCGCCCCGGCTGGTCCCCCGACAAGCTCAAATCCGACAGCCTCGGCCGTTCGCACCGGTCCAAACTGGGCAAATCGCGGCTGAAGCACGCGATTGACCTGACGCGCGCGGTGCTGCAGGTGCCGCCGACGCACCGCATCGGCATCGTCCCCGCAAGCGACACCGGCGCGGTCGAGATGGCGATGTGGACCATGCTGGGTGCGCGACGAACCTGCGTGCTGGCATGGGAGAGCTTTGGCGAGGCCTGGGTAACCGATGCGGTCAAGCAGCTGAAGCTTCATCCCATGGTGCTGAACGCCGACTACGGCCAGCTGCCCGATCTCGGCTCGGTGCCGTGGGACCACGATGTGGTGTTCACGTGGAACGGCACCACGAGCGGGGTCCGAGTGCCCGACGGCGCGTGGATCGCCGACGACCGCGAGGGTCTCAGCATCAACGACGCGACGAGCGCTGCGTTCGCGATGGCGATGCCGTGGGACAAACTCGACGTGACCACCTTCAGCTTCCAGAAGGTGATGGGCGGCGAGGGCGGCCACGGTGTCATTGTGCTCGGCCCTCGCGCAGTTGAGCGCTTAGAGAGCTACAAGCCCGCCTGGCCGCTGCCCAAGATCTTCCGGCTGATGAAGGGCGGCGAGCTGATCGAGGGCATCTTCGAGGGCGAGACGATCAACACGCCGTCGATGCTGGTCATCGAGGATTGGATCGATGCGCTGGAATGGGCGCAGGGGCTGGGCGGCCTGCCCGCGCTGATCGCGCGCACCGAAACGAACGCCCGCGCGCTGTACGACTGGGTTGAGCGAACCCCGTGGATCGAGCCGCTCGCGGTGGAGCCCGCGACCCGATCGACGACGAGCGTGTGCCTGAGGCTGCCGCACGCCTCGCCCGATGTTCCGAAGCGCCTGACCGCGCTGCTGGAGCGCGAGGGCGTGGCGTTCGACATCGGCGCCTATCGCGATGCGCCGCCGGGCCTGCGAGTGTGGTGCGGCGCGACGGTCGAAACCGCCGACGTCATCGCGCTGACGCACTGGCTCGATTGGGCCCATGCCGAAGTGACGGCCGCAGCGGCGGCCTGATTCCCCCTCCCGGTCTCGCTGCCGCTCGACCACCCTCTACCGCAAGCGGCGGAGGGCTGCCCCGCCCCCCGGGGGCCGGAACAGGGCACGCTCACAATTTTGCAAGGAATTCCGATGCCCAAAGTCCTCATCTCGGACAGCATGTCGCCGCTCGCGGTGGCCACCTTCCGCGCGCGCGGGATCGACGCCGACGAGCGCCCAGGCCTCAGCGCCGACCAGCTCGCGGCGATCCTCCCCGCCTATGACGGGCTCGCGATCCGCTCGTCGACCAAGGTCACGCCGAGGCTGCTGGACGCCGCGCCGCGCCTGAAAGTGATCGGCCGCGCCGGGATCGGCGTCGATAACGTCGATGTGCCCGCTGCATCGGCGCGCGGCGTCGTCGTCATGAACACGCCGTTCGGCAATTCGATCACCACCGCCGAGCACGCGATCGCCCTGATGTTCGCGCTCGCTCGCGACCTGCCGCAGGCTGACCTCAGCACGCAGGCGGGGAAGTGGGAGAAGAACCGCTTCATGGGCGTCGAACTGTTCGGCAAGACGCTCGGGCTGATCGGCTGCGGCAATATCGGTTCGATCGTCTCCGATCGAGCGATCGGCCTCAAGATGAAGGTGGTCGCCTATGACCCGTTCCTCAGCCCCGAGCGGGCAATCGAGCTGGGTGTGGAAAAGGTCGAACTGCCCGACCTGCTGGCGCGAGCGGACTTCATCACGCTGCACACTCCGCTCACCGACGCCACGCGCAACATCCTGTCGGCAGCGGCGCTGCAGGCGACCAAGCCGGGCGTGCGCATCATCAACTGCGCGCGCGGCGGGCTGATCGACGAGGCGGCGCTGAAGCTTGGGTTGGAGAGCGGGCATGTTGCGGGCGCCGCGCTCGACGTGTTCGCCGAGGAGCCGGCCAAGGCGAACCCGTTGTTCGGCACCAGAAACCTCATCTGCACGCCGCATCTGGGCGCCTCGACCGAGGAGGCGCAGGTGAATGTCGCCATCCAGGTCGCCGAGCAGATGAGCGACTTCCTGCTGACCGGCGCGGTTTCGAACGCGATCAACATGGCGAGCGTGTCGGCCGAGGATGCGCCGCGGCTGCGCCCGTTCATGGCGCTCGCCGAGAAGCTCGGAGCGCTGCTCGGCCAGCTGAGCCCGGCCGGCCTCACCGCCGTCAGCGTGACGGCGGAGGGCGACGCGGCCGAGCTCAATCTGAAGCCGATCGTCGCTGCTGCGCTCGCGGGGCTGATGCGGCCGCATTCGGACACGGTGAACATGGTCAACGCTCCGTTCCTGGCGCGCGAGCGCAACGTCGCGGTGAGCGAAACCCGCTCGACGCGCGAGGGCGACTATGCAGCGCTCATCCGCCTCACCGCTGCGACGGCCGACGGCGACCGATCGGTCGCGGGCACGCTGTTCACCAACCGCGAGCCGCGACTGACCGAGCTGTTCGGCGTCAAGGTGGAGGCGGCGCTGACCGGGCGGATGCTGTTCATCGCCAACGAGGACAAGCCCGGCTTCATCGGCCGCCTGGGCGCAGCGCTGGGCGACGCGGGCGTCAATATCGGCACCTTCCACCTCGGCCGTCGCGCCGAGGGTGGCGAGGCGGTGCTGCTGCTCTCGGTCGACCAGCCGATACCCGAGCCGCTGCTTGGAACGGTCTGCCGCCTGCCCGGCGTGCGGACGGTCCGGGCGCTGAGCTTCTAGGGTTCGGGACCGGCGGCCCGTTCCTCACGGAGGCGGAGTTCGCGGGCGGCGACGTGGGGTCTTGAAGCGCGTTCGCGATGATGCGGGGGCGCGGCGGATGCCCGCGCCGGGAAAAGCTTGGCGCACTCCGCTCGCAGCGCGTTACAGCGCCTCCCGCGCATGACCTACCGGCTCCCGCCCGATCCGACCGAGCATGGCGACCGCAGCCCCGACAACACGCGGCCGACCTCAAGGCTCGAGAGCTTTTCGGACGGGGTGATGGCGATCGCGATCACGGCGCTGGCGTTCTCGCTGTTGCAGGCTCGGCCGGAGAACGGATCGCTCGGCAGCGCCATCCGCCACCAGTGGCCGATCCTCGCTGCATTCCTGCTCAGCTTCATGCGGATCGGCATCTACTGGCTGAACCATCATTTCGCGTTCAAGCTGATCGCGCGCACCGACCATTGGGCGAATCTGCTCAGCCTGTTGCTCTTGCTGACGATCGCCGTGGTGCCCTACCCGACCGCGATCCTCGCGCGAGCGCTGATCGACCAGCACGAACTCAAGCTGGCGAGCGTCCTCTATATCGGCTCGCTCGCTGCCAGCTCGCTCGCCTGGAACCTGCTGTTTCGCTATATGCGCCGCCGCGGGCTCATCGATCACGCAGTTGAGCCCGAATATCTGACCCGCCTGGCGGGCTTCTACCGCTTCGGCCTGTATGGAATCCTTGCGGCCTTCGCGCTCAGCTTCGTCAACGCCTATGTCGGCCTGACGCTCAGCCTTGTATTCACGGTGGTTTCGCTGAGGCCGCCGCCCGATCCAGCCTATCGCGAGACGGCGGCGTAGAACCGTCGCTCTTGTTCGCGCGGCGGCGGCCGAACAGCAGGTTGCGTTCCTGCCGCGATCGCAGCGCGGCGTAATAGGCTTGGAGGAACGCACTCGGCGGCTCGCTGCCGGTCCACCCGATCCGGCGGCGGATGGTCATCGCGGTCACGTCGATCGCGGCGGGGTCGTCCTCGCGCAGCACGCGCTCAAGCGTCTGCAGCTCGTACACGCCATAGGCATCGAGCTGGGCGTCGGTGAAGGCGCAGCGCACGAGGCGGGCGAGGCCGCGGTCGCCCATGTCGGGCAGCAGCGCCGGGCGCGGCGCGCGGACGACCCAACTGCCCGCCACGAGATCGCCCGCGCGCAGCCGGTCGCGGTTGAGCCACGGGAACAGCACGAACACCGCAACCCACAGCACGCCTGCGCCAGCCGTCCAGCGGTCGACCTGCTCGCCCGAAATGCCCTGCGCCAACAGCGACAGCGGCAGGAACACTTCCAGCTCGCGCATCATGTTGCGCGCAGCGACGCTGGCGAAGCCCAGCCGCCCGCCGTCGCGCGCTGCGACGCGGATCTTCATCGCGCGCTTGCCCGGCGTGGCGCCGCGCCAGCCCGCCTCGAACAGCGTGAAATAGAAGTTCCGCAGCACGAAGCCGCCGACGATCCAGATGATGCCGACGGGCTCAAACCCCTGCCGCACCGACGCAAGCGCCGAGACCGCGGCGATCGTCAGCAGCAGCAGCGTCCCCGCGATGACCAGCTGATCGAGGATGAAGGCAGCGACACGGTCGCCGCCGCCCGCAAGCTGCAATTCGATCGCGACGCCCTCGGGCGTCCGCAGTGTGCGAACGGGGCTGTTCACGAGCTCCGCCGCCGCGGCAGATAGAGATAGACCAACCAGAACAGCCCCATGCCGGTCGCGATCGACCAGCGCACGGCGTCCGACGTGATCAGCTGGCGCGCATAGCCCTCCAGCCCGCCGGCGACGAACAGCATCACCACCACGCCCAGCATCTGCGCGCCGGCCATCCGCCCCGCCCGGCCCAGCGCGGCGCGGCGCGTGGCGGCGCCGGGGAGAGCAATCGCACGCGCAATCGCGAGCCCGGCCCCGCCTGCGAGCACGATCGCCAAAAGCTCGGTCGACCCATGCACCATCAGCCAGCCAACGATGTTCGGGAGCAGCCCTTTCGACCCGTAGAGCCACAGGATCGCACCCAGCATCCCGCCCGTCTGCAGCAGCAGCAGCATCGTCGGCACGCCCAGCGCGAAGCCGAGCGCGAAGCACAGGATCGCGATACCCGCATTGTGCTGGAACAGCCACGCCGAGAACAGGCCGAGCCCCTGCGCGCCGTGGCCGCCGCGTTCGTAGAGACCGTCGCGCAGCATCCCGGCCGTCGCGCTCGGGTCCCGGCCGCCCGCGAGCTCGCCGGGCACGAAGGTGGAAAACCAGCTGCTGTCGCCCGCGCACAGCGACCAGCCCGCCACCGCCCCGACCAGCAGCAGCGTCAGAGCGACCAGCGTCTCGCGCCACAGCGATTGCGCGGCGGTGGGCCAGCCCCAAGCGAAAAAGCGCCGCGCCTCGGCCAGCACGCGGGCGCGGGTGCCGTAGACGAAGAAATAGGCGCGCGCGGCGAGCGCCTCCAGATACGCGACCAGCGCTGCATCGAGGCTGGTGTCGCGCGCGATCGACAGCGACGACAGCGTCGCACGGTAGAGCACGGGCAGTTCGGCGAGCTCGCCCGCATCGAGGTCCTTCAGCCCGCGCTTCTCCGCCCGCCCGATCAGTTCATCGAGCTTGATCCACACCGGCTCGCGCTCGGCGCGGAAGCGGCGCGCGCTCTGCGTCAGCGCAAGGTCGGCGGCGATCACAGCGGCCTTACGCGCTTCAGTTCCAGATAGCGACGCGCGACCGCAGGCCCCAGCCGCGACCACGGCGCTTCCACAACCTCGGCGCCCATGCGGCGCAGGCGTTCGAGCACGATCCGCCGCTCGCGCAGCAGTCCGGCCGCGACGACTGCGCGGGTGACGTCGGCCGGGCGCTCGGGGCGGCGCGCGACGTGGCCGCCCAGCTCCTCGTCGGCGAAGGTGACCGCGAGCAGCCGGTGGCGCTTCAAGAGCGGTGCCGCGGCGCGCAGCATCAGTTCGGCGCCGATCGGGTCGACGAAATCGGTGAACAGCAGGATCAGCGTCGGGCGGGTCAGCGCCTGCCCCAGCCTTGACAGGCCGAGCGTGAAATTGGTCTCCGCCTCGGCATAATCGAGCCCGCCCGTCGCGGCCTGCAGCTGCGCGAAGGCGTGCGCGCCGTGGGTAGGCGGCAGATGCGCGCGCGGGGTGCGGTCAAAGCCGAACAGCCCGACGCGGTCGCCCGATCGCAGCGCGACGTAGCCCGTCAACAGCGCGGCGGTGATCGCGCGATCGAGCCGCGCGACGCCCGCGAGGGGTTGCGCCATCAGCCGCCCGCAATCGATCGCGAGCATCACCGCAGCGTCACGCTCGACCCGAGTCTCCTTGGCGATCAGCTGGACGTGGCGCGCGCTCGTCTTCCAGTCGATGCGGCGCTTGTCCTCGCCCGCGCGCCAGGGGCCTAGCGCATCGAACTCCAGGCTGTCGCCGCGTATCGGCTCGACATGCTGGCCGACCTCTGCGTCCATCGCGAGCAGGCGCGGCGCTTCCTGCCGGACGGGACGGATGTCGGGGAGCACGCTGACGGGCTGGGGCTCCCCCGCCCGGCGCTGCCGCCAAGCGAGGCCGAGCGGCCCACGCCAGCGCAGGTCGGCGGGGCCAGCGGCCGCGGGGCCGCGGCGCCGGGCGGTGACACGGACATGGGTTTCGCCAGCGGTGGCGCCCGGCACAGCGATCCGCCCGCAATCGGGTGCGCTGAGGCGCGCGCTTGCCATGAGCGCGGCCTCCGCGGGCGCGGCGCGCCCCGTCCACGCCCAGCGCAGCAGCACATGCCCGGTTTCGCCGACGAACAGCGTCGCCGGCACGTGCAGCGTGGCGTCCAGCGAGCGGCGGCCGGGAGCGAGCAGTGCGTCGGCTCCGCCCAGCGCGAGGCAGAAGGCGATCCAGCCGACGGGCAGCAGCCACAGATCGGGCCGGGCCCCGGCGATGCCGAGCGCCAGCGGTGCGCCGAGCGCCATCATCAGGATCAGCCGCTCGCTCGGGTAGATCACCGCGGCGCGTCCACCCGCTCCAGCAGGTCGGCGACGATCTGGTCGACCGTGCGGCCGTCAATCTCGGCTGCGGGCGACAGGATCAGGCGGTGGCGCAGCAGCGCGGGGGCGAGCGCCTTGACGTCATCGGGCAGCACATATTCCCGCCCATCAAGCGCAGCCGCCGCGCGCGCAGCCGCCGCCAGCATCGCCCCCGCTCGCGGCGAGGCGCCGACGGCCAGGTCCTGCGTCTCGCGAGTCGCGCGGATGATGCGCACGATATAGTCCGCGACCGGCGGGGCGAGCGTCAGCTGCGAGATCGCGCAGGCGGCGGCAGCCAGGCTCGCAGCGTCGGCGGCCGGCTCGACTCCCCAGTCGCCCGCGCTGCGCCGTGCGGTCGCCGAGCCGTGGCCGGTGACGATCGACAGCTCCTCCTCGGCGCTGGGATAGCTGACGGTCAGCTTGAACAGGAAACGATCGAGCTGCGCCTCGGGCAGCGGATAGACGCCCTGATGCTCAATGGGATTCTGCGTCGCGATGACCAGGAAGCGCGGGCTGAGCGAATGAGTGGTGCCGTCGATCGTCACCGCGCGCTCCTGCATCGCTTCCAGAAGCGCAGCCTGAGTTTTGGGCGGCGTGCGGTTGATCTCGTCGGCGAGCAGGATCTCGGTGAAGATCGGTCCGCGGGTCAGCGTGAACTGGCTCGTCTGGAAGTTGAACAGGTTCGATCCCAGGATGTCGCCCGGCATCAGATCGGGCGTGAACTGGATGCGGCCGAACTCCAGCCCCAGCGCGCGCGCGAAGCTGCCCGCAAGCAGCGTCTTGCCCACGCCCGGCGGGCCTTCCATCAGCACGTGCCCGCCCGCGAACAAGGCAGTCAGCAGCAGCCGGGTGACGCCGCGCTGGCCGACGACCGCCTTCGCCACCTGCGCTTCGATCGCCTGCGCGAGGATGCCTGCTTCAGCGACGGTCATGCGATCGAGTCCAATCCCAGAGGTCCTGCGCGGCCTTGAGCGCCGCGGCGGGCGTTTGCGCGTCGCGCGCGGCGGCGCTCAGCGTGACGAGCGCGTCGGGCGCGCGGCGGCGGCTGTAGCGCTCGCCGATCATCGCTTCATAGCGGGTCGCGAACTGGGCCTCGGCGCGCGCCTGCGCTGCAAGGTCGGCGGCGTTTTCGATCAGCTGGCCCGGCCCGAAACCATAGGCGCGCTCGCGCTCGCGGTCGATCGGCCCGAAGCGCGCCGACGCGCGCCACAGCGCGGCGAGCGCTGCAGCGCCAAGTGCGAGCGTCACTCCGAGATAGGGCGGCTCCAGCGCCAGCCGTGCGAGATTGGGCGTGCGCCCCAGGCCCACGAATGTCACGTCCCACACCGCGCGGTTGCCGTTCGGGAGCGCGTGGATCAGCGCTACTGCGCGCCGCGCGGCTTCGGGCGAGGTGAGCGCCTGGTTCGAAATCAGGTCCGGGTCGGCCAGCACCCACACCGGCTTGCCCGGCACCTTGCCCAGCACGATGCCGCCATCGGTCGCGATCAGCGGTTCCAGCCTGCCGTAGGGCGGCTGGTCCTCGCCATCGCCGGGCACCAATGGCCGCACCTGCGGAGCGATGCCGTCGGGCAGCTTGCGCGGCGGTGGTGGCGAGGTGCGGATCAGGAGCAGCTTGCGCGGGGCCGGGAAGCTGAGGCGGGCGGCGGGCCAGACGAGCCGCTCACCCTTACGCGCGTCGCGGTAGGTGACGTTGAACGTCGCGCCGCCCGCGGTGATCGGCAGGACATCGGTCTGCGCCGGGCCATTCACTCGCACCCAGCCGCGACGGTTGGGATCCATCCCGACGAACCATTTGTCGAGAATGACCAGCGTCGGCTTGCCCGGGCGCAGGCCGATGAGCGCGTCGGCGCTCGATTGCGATTGCGGGGTGACGATCAGCAGCGGAGCCGCGACCGCCGCGCCGCGATTGCGGACGATGCGGGGCGACGATTCTCCCTCTGACGCGGCGAGCAGGCGCGCGACGCCCTGGAATCCGGTGCCGTTGATCGCGAGCGCGTGGGCATTGCCGTCCTCGCCAGAGCGGAACTCGTCGCCGAATGCCATCAGCAGGATCAGCGCCGCCGCCCCGATCGCGGCCGCAGCGGCAGCCGCCAGACCGATGCGGCTGAGGAAGGCCGGCGGGCCGGGCGAGGCGGTGGCGGGTTGGCTCATGCCGCCTTCAGCCCCGCGACGCCCGCATAGGCCGCGCGCGCCCGCTCCCACCCGTCGCGCGCCACCTCCAACCCTGCGAACAGCCCCGCCTCGGCGACCGTCGCGATCTGGCCGAAGGCACCAGCCACGTCGGGAGGCAGCACGGGCAGGCGGGCGATCTCGCGCGCGGTGAGGCTGCGCCGCACCTCACCGGGGCGGCCGCGGTCGATGTCGGCGACGCTCTTCAGCAGCAGCAGATGCGCCGCCTCGCCATAGCGGCCCTCGGCGGCGAGCCGGTCGGCGTCGGCGAGCGCAACCGCAGCAGCGCGCCCCTCCGGCCGCCACCAGTCCGCAGTGGGGCGGCCGCGCGCGGCTACGCCGAATGACAGGCGGCGCGCCGAGACATAGCGGTAGGCCGCCGTCAGGATCACCGCCACCAGCACGGCCACGCCCGCCCAGAACAGCAGCTGGACCGCCATCGGCTTGTGGCCGAGCCACTCGATCAGCCGGTCGAGCCAAGTGGGAGACTTCGGCTTGTCGATCAGCGCCGGCGGCAGCGCGCGCTGGATGTCGCCCGCGCGCAGCAGCTCGGCGAACGCCCGGTCCACGGCCGGATCGGGCGGTGGAGTAGGGGGCGGCGCCGACATTGCGTCGAACCTTAATGGCCGCGTTCCGCCCGCGCTACGCAGGATCGGCGGGGATGCGGCGACATGGGCTTGCGCTTGCTCGCCAGTCGTTGCGGCGCACGCGGGCCGGGCCTAGCGTTCGGCATGGGTGCAGCCGATCAGGACGCGGAGCCGGTGGGGCGGCTGCGGAGCGCGGCCGGGCGCGCCCGCGTCGCCGCCGAGCGGCTTCTTGCGCGGGCCGAACGCGCGGCGGCGATCGAAGCGGCGGCCGCAAGCGCACTCGCGCGGATCGAGCAGCTGCTGGCGGCCGAGCACGATCGGGACAGCGCCGATGGCTGAGGTGACGGTGCGCGTCGGCGGGCGCAGCTATGCGCTCGCCTGCAAGCCCGGCGGCGAGGGGCGGATCGCGGCGCTGGCGTCGGCGGTTGATGAGGAGACGCAGCGGCTGACCGCAACGCTGGGGCCGATGGCGGAAGGGCAGCTGCTGCTCGCAGCTGCGCTGAACCTCGCCGACCGGCTGCAGCGCGCCGAGGCTGGGCTGGAGGAGGCGGCCGCCTCGGTCGAGGCGCTCGCGGCGCTGCTTGAAGCCGCGGCTGGCGAGGCTTAGCTTGGCCGCGGCGGGTACTGCCGGGTGCGAGCCTTTGCGAACATCCCTGAGGCGATACAAACATGAACGGGGACTGTCCCTGTCCGGGTCTTGGCCCGAGGCACACGGTTCCCACCTGATGCCTATGGCGTCAGAGGATCTTGCGGCCAACGGCCCACGCGGTCCCGCCACCCGCTGCTTCCGTTGACCGGCGCCGGCGCTGCACCCGGCGGGCTGAAGCGCGCGCTGCGGCGCGATCTGCGCGCGGTGCGGGCGGCTGCCGTCGCCGGGCTGGACGCCGCCCAGCGCGGCGCCGCGGCCGAGGCTGTGGCCGAATACGTGCGTCCGCTGCTCCGCGCGCCGGTCGGCGCCTATGCAGCCGCCGGCGACGAGATCGACCCCGCGCCAGCTGCGCCCGGGGCGGCGCTGCCGTGGTTCGAGCATGAGGGGC
Organism: Sphingomonadaceae bacterium; assembly: GCA_032249695.1. Classification (GTDB taxonomy): domain Bacteria; phylum Pseudomonadota; class Alphaproteobacteria; order Sphingomonadales; family Sphingomonadaceae; genus JAVVHE01. The sequence continues at coordinate 89,881 of JAVVHE010000012.1, forward strand.
CGCCGATGCGGTTCCGCCTCGGCCCGCCGACGCACCAGCACCGCTTCGGCCCGCAGCCCGGCCCGGACGCGCCGCTCGTCGAACCCATGACGCTGCTCGTGCCGCTGCTCGCCTGCACGCCCGCTGGCATCCGCCTCGGCCAGGGCGGTGGCTTTTATGACCGCTATCTCGCGGCGCGCGCCGACCGCGGCGACATGACGGTGGTCGGATGTGCGTGGGACTGCCAAGTGGTCGACGACCTGCCCACGGAGCCGCACGACATGGCGCTCGACTGGATTGCCACCCCCACCCGCCTGATCCGCTGCCGCGCATGAGCCCGAACGTCCGCAAGCCGGTCGGCATCATGGTGATCGTGTTCGGTATCGCGGCCTACGCGCTCGCCGTCGCAAGCCTGTCTGGCTGGATCGGCCAGCTGCACGTGCTGCTGGAGCTGCCGATCTACCTCGTGCTCGGCATCGCGTGGGTGCCGCTGCTGATGCCCGTCGCGCGGTGGATGGAGACCGGCCGGTTCACACGCCCGCGCGCGACCGCTAAGCCCGGGGCATGACGGAGAGCCTGACGGTCGGCGTGATCGGCGCCGGGTTGATGGGGAACGGAATCGCGCACGTGTCGGCGCTGGCGGGGCACCGCGTGCTGCTCGCCGACGTGAGCGTCGAGCGCGCCGAGGCCGGGAAGGCAACTGCGGCCAGGAACATCGCGCGTCAGGTCGGCAAGGGCCACATCGAGGCTGCGGCGGCCGAAGCGGCGCTGGCGCGGATCGAATGCCAGGGCAGCACCGCGCGGTTCGGCGAATGCGAGCTTGTCATCGAAGCCGCGACCGAGCGCGAGGAACTGAAGGCGCGCATCTTCGCCGATGTGGCCAAGGTGATGCGCGACGACGCAGTGCTCGCGTCGAACACCTCGTCCATCAGCATCACGCGCATGGCCGCCGCCTCGGGCCGCGCCGATCGCTTCATCGGCGTGCATTTTTTCAACCCCGTGCCGCTGATGGCGCTCGTTGAGATCATCCGCGGCCTCGCCACATCCGACGAGACCTACGCGCGCGCTGAGGCCTACGTGCGCGGGCTGGGCAAACAGGCGATCAGCGCGGGCGACCGGGCGGGTTTTATCGTCAACCGCATCCTGTGCCCGATGGTGAACGAGGCGATCTTCGCGCTCGATGAAGGCCTTGGCAGCGTCGAGGACATCGACCTCGGGATGCGGCTCGGCGCCTCGCACCCGATGGGCCCGCTGACGCTTGCCGACTATGTTGGCCTCGACACGCTGCTGGCGGTGATGGAAGTGCTGCACCGCGATCTTGGAGACGACAAATACCGCCCCGCGCCGCTGTTGCGGAAATATGTAGAAGCGGGTTGGTTCGGGCGCAAATCGGGCCGCGGCTTTTACGATTATTCCGGCGCGCAGCCGGTACCGACGCGCTAGTGGCCGAAGACAGCATCGCCCTGAGGGCTTGCGGCGGCGGAAGCTTCCAATAAACCGTGGCCAGTCCAGCGCCGCATTGCCAGATCGAGGTCGGCGGCAAGCCGCGCCACACGAGCGATCAGGACCGCGAAGTGCGTCTTCGCTCCGCAGGTGCCAATGACCGTCGCCGCGCAGACTAGATAACCGTCCAGACCACGCACCCCAGCGCGCATCTTTCGGAACCCGCCGGCCCGCGCGGCGGTTCAGCCCGACATGCAGATCGCCGATATCATGACGCCCGCGCCCGAGACGGTCGCGCCCCAGGACACGCTGAAGCGCGCGGCGGAGCTGATGGATGAGCTGAACGTCGGGGTGCTGCCCGTCGTCGGCGACGGTCGGCTGCTGGGCGTGATCACCGACCGCGACATCACCGTTCGCGCGACCGCGGCGGGGTTGGCGCCCGATGACGCGTTTGTGAGCGAGGCGATGAGCGCCAATCCGCGCACGGTCTCGCCCGAGGACGACGTCGCCGAGGCGCAGCGGATCATGTCGGACCAGCAGGTCCAGCGCTTGCCCGTCGTCGACAGCACTGGCCGGCTCGTCGGGATCCTCAGCCTCGGGGATCTTGCCGAATCCGATCCCGAGGGTGTCGAGGAGACGCTCGCCGAGGTGAGCTTCCCGGCCAGCCCCGAACGTTAAGGCGGGCTGGAACCGCCACCGCTCCGGCCCGCCGCAGTCAGTTGCCGACCTTGGCCCCCGGCGATTGCCTCGTCGATCTGGCTGAGCGCCGCTTATGCTTCGCTGGGGACGGGGACGCCGTAATCGCTGACCGCTTCGAAGAGCGCGGTCAGCGCGGCGCGTTCCTCGGCGCTGAGCTCGGGACGCCAGATTTCGAACAGCAGGATGGTGCGGTCTGCCGGCCCGTCGTTCCATGCCTCGTGCTCGATCGAATCGTCGAATGCCCAGGCCCGTCCGGTCTCCACCGCGCGCGTGTGGTTGCCGACGCGCAAGCGGCAGCCGCCGGGGACGACCAGCGGCAGGTGGACGATCAGGCGGGTGTTATACTGGCCGTGGTGCGGCGGGATGTGCGTGCCGGGCTTCAGCCGGGAAAACAGGATCATCGGCGACTGGCCGCGGATGTACGGGATCGGCGCTGCGCGCACCGCCGCCATCGTCATCGGGAAGCGTTCGGCGACGCCCGGCTTGACCGCGCCCAGCTCGGTCAGGTGCATCGCGCTCCAATCGGGCTTGTCGAGCAGGGGGTGCGTGCGCCCCTCGCGGCGCGCCACGCGCTGCACATAGGGGCTGAACTCGTGCGCTTCGGCGGCGGCCAGCTCGCCGCGGATCGCGTCGGTTGCGGCTTCCAGCGCATCGAACCACGGCTGGCGCGGGTAGAAGGCGATCTGCGGCAGGCCGGGATAGTAAAACGCCTTGGGCTGCTGCACGTGCGGCACGGCGCGGCCAAGCAGGATCGCGAGGCTTTCCTGCAGCGCAACGGGCGCGCGCTCGACGGCGTGGCCCGCCTCGCCCAGCCGCCGCTCCAGATAACGTCCGTAATCGCGATATTTCTGCGCCAGCCACTGTTCGGCGCGGCGCAGCATCGGCGGCAGATCGGGCATCATCGGCGCACCCGGCTCGGCGGCGGCAAGCGCGGCGCGGTAGTGGCCTATCGCGCGCCCCTCGTCGCCCGCCCGCAGCGACCAGTCGCCGCGCATCAGGTTCGCGCGCACGTTGCCCGGCTCGATCGCCAGCGAGCGGGTGAGGCTCTCATCCTCACCGGCCTCGTCGCCCAGCGACCGGCAGGCTTGTGCGATCAGCAGCCAGGGTTGCGCGCCCAAGGCCGCCGCCTCGCGCAACAGCGGCAGCGCTCGGGCAGCGTCGCCGACCTGCAATCGCGCGATCGCGGCCTGGACGAGGCTTTCGGCCGATCCCATCTGTGTAGCCATCGGGGCCAACCGTGCGCCGAAGCGGCGCGCTTCGCAATCGCGGCGCGTTGACTTGTTGGCCCTGCGTTCGGTAAGTTCGCGTGCACCGGAGCGCGTCCGCCCGCCGCATTTCCTTCAAGCCTGATTTCCGCGCCCCGTCCTGGTGGCGCCGCCCAGGACATCCACATATGCAAATGCACCTGTCAGACCTCAAGCGCCGCACCCCGGCCGATCTTGTCCAGATGGCCGAGGAGTATGGAGTCGAAGCCGCCTCCACGCTCCGCAAGCAGGATCTGCTGTTCTCGATCCTGAAGGGAATGGCCGAGCAGGACAATACGATCGTCGGAGCGGGCGTCATCGAGGTGATGCAGGACGGTTTCGGCTTCCTGCGCAGCCCGGAAGCCAACTATCTTGCCGGGCCGGACGACATCTATGTCGCGCCAGCGCTGGTGCGGCGCTTCGGGCTGCGCACGGGCGACACAGTGGAAGGCGAGATCCGCGCCCCGAAGGATGGCGAGCGCTATTTCGCGCTGACGGGCGTCACGACGATCAATTTCGACGCGCCCGAAACGGTGCGGCACCGCGTCAATTTCGATAATCTGACGCCGCTTTACCCCGAGCGGAAGTTGCAGCTGGGCATCATCGATCCGACGCTCAAAGACAAGTCTGCGCGGGTCATCGATATCATCAGTCCGCAGGGCAAGGGACAGCGCGCGCTGATCGTGGCGCCGCCGCGGACCGGCAAGACTGTGCTCCTTCAGAACATCGCTCGCGCGATCACCGACAACCACCCGGAGGTGTTCCTGATCGTGCTGCTGATCGACGAGCGGCCCGAGGAAGTCACCGACATGCAGCGCAGCGTGAAGGGCGAGGTGGTCAGTTCCACCTTCGACGAGCCCGCAACGCGGCACGTGCAGGTCGCCGAGATGGTGATCGAGAAGGCCAAGCGGCTGGTCGAGCACAAGAAGGACGTGGTGATCCTGCTGGACAGCATCACGCGCCTGGGCCGCGCCTACAACACGGTGGTACCGTCCAGCGGCAAGGTGCTGACGGGCGGTGTCGACGCGAACGCGCTGCAGCGGCCAAAGCGGTTCTTCGGTGCCGCGCGCAACATCGAGGAGGGCGGGTCGCTGTCGATCATCGCGACCGCGCTGATCGATACCGGCAGCCGCATGGACGAGGTGATCTTCGAGGAGTTCAAGGGCACCGGCAA
>JAVVHE010000013.1:0-79931 GCA_032249695.1 Sphingomonadaceae bacterium
GGCGGCGAGCATAATCCACTAACAATCAACCCGGTCCACTCGACGGGGGCAGGTCGGACGCGGGGACGATCGCAAAGGCCTGCTCTCGCCAAAGAGGGAGCGCCTCGCCGAGAACGGATTCCGGGGGACCGATCAACACAGTCAAATCGATCGTCCGTGCGTTCAACCCCTCGACCATCCGCGAACGGCTGCCTTCAATAAATTCAAGCTCGGTCTCGGGGTGTTGGTAAGAAAACTCCCGGATCGCGTCCCTAAGCTTTCCGTCAGAGAGGGACGTGTAAAGGCCGATTTTAAACCGACCCGCCGCGCCACGGCCGCTAGCCGCGGCATCAGCCATCGCGAGGTCGAAAATGCGCAACGCTTCCCGTGATCGTGCGAAGAACTCTTGTCCCGCGTTCGTCGGCTCGACGCCTTCGGATGACCGATGAAACAGCGCAACGGTAAGCGTGTCTTCCAGCGATCTCAGACGATGGCTCAGGGACGACTCGCTCATCCCAATCGCCTTTGCCGCGCGGCGAAGACTGCGATGATCTGCGATCAACAATGCCAATCGAACAGACAGGAGGTCCGGACTAATCGGTTTCGTCAGCTTCGTGTCGGACGCCATTGCGCACCTACAGCCGTCTGCGGCTCCTGTCGGCTGCGCATGGGCAGTACCGAAAGCCAGCTAAGCGTGCCTATCTGAGCAGCACCACCTGAAAGATCAATAAGTTGGTGCGGGCGGTCGGGCTCGAACCGACACTCCTCTCGGAACGGGATTTTGAATCCCGCGCGTCTACCAATTTCACCACGCCCGCATTTTTGGCGCCGACTCTGCGATAGCTGCTGACACCTATATGACACCCAGAGCTATTTCAGCTTCGTCGCGGCGAATTTTCCTACTCTCGTAACCCCTTCAACTCTAACCACTTTCCGTTCGTCGCAAAACCTGTGGATGGGGTAGACAAACCGCTTTTTGAGTCCGCTGCGTCTACCGTTTCGCCACGCCCGCGTGGGTCAGCCGCATCGCCAAGCTTCCGGACCGTGTCACAGTCCAGACGCCGGGCGTACGGCCTACGCCGGCGGGATGCCACGCGGCGGTGATCGCGTCCAGAGGTTTGGGGCGTCGCTACCGGTGCAGCCGGGCGACACCGGGCGCCCAAACGACAACCGCCGCGGGCGTCGCAACCCGCGGCGGTCTGGTGCCGGTCTTGGCCGCAGAGTCAGGCCGCGGGCTGCGGCGCTGCTCCACCAAGGCCGTCGCCGGGGCGCTTGCGGCCGATCTTGGGGATCGCCGATCCGCCGGTCAATTGCGGCAGCGCCGGGCGAACCGCTCCGTCGCCGCGATCGATCGTGCCGCCGTCGAGCAACGTCTTGATCTCGTCACCGGTCAGCGTCTCAAACTCCAGCAGCGCCCCGGCGAGAGCGTGCAGCTTGTCGATATGCGTGCCCAGCACCTCACGGGCGCGGGCGAGGCCACCCTCGACAAGCACTTTGATCTCCTCGTCGATCAGCTGCGCGGTCTTCTCGGAGACATTCTGCGTCCGCGTCACCGAATGACCCAGAAACACTTCCTCCTGATTCTCGGCATACTGCAGCGGCCCCAACCTCTCGCTCATCCCCCAGCGCGTGACCATGTCGCGCGCCAGGCTGGTCGCCTGCTGGATGTCGCCGCTCGCGCCGCTGGAGACCTTGTCGTAGCCGAACACCAGCTCCTCGGCGACGCGGCCACCCATCGCGACCGCGAGATTGGCATACATCTTGTCGCGATGGTAGCTATACTGATCACGCTCCGGCAGCCGCACCACCATGCCCAGCGCACGGCCGCGCGGGATGATGGTCGCCTTGTGGATCGGATCGGACGCAGGCTCGAACATGCTGACGAGCGCGTGGCCGGCCTCATGATAGGCGGTCATCTTCTTCTCGTCTTCGGTCATGGCGAGGGACTTCCACTGAGTCCCCATCATCACCTTGTCCTTAGCGTGCTCGAACTCGGCCATGCCGACCAGCCGCTTGCCCTTGCGCGCGGCCATCAACGCAGCCTCGTTCACCAGGTTCGCGAGATCGGCGCCCGAGAAGCCCGGCGTGCCGCGCGCGATCACCCGCGGGACGACGTCGTTCGCCAGCGGCACCTTCTTCATGTGGACGGCGAGGATCTTCTCGCGCCCGTCGATATCGGGCCGCGGCACCACGATCTGGCGGTCGAACCGGCCCGGACGCAGCAGCGCGGGATCGAGCACATCGGGACGGTTGGTCGCCGCGATGATGATGATGCCCTCGTTCGCGTCGAAGCCATCCATCTCGACAAGCAGCTGATTGAGCGTCTGCTCGCGCTCGTCATTGCCGCCGCCGAGGCCAGCGCCACGATGGCGGCCGACCGCGTCAATCTCGTCGATGAAGATGATGCACGGCGCGGACTTCTTCGCCTGTTCGAACATGTCGCGCACGCGGCTCGCGCCGACGCCGACGAACATCTCGACGAAATCCGAGCCAGAGATCGTGAAGAACGGCACGTTCGCCTCGCCCGCGATGGCGCGCGCGAGCAGCGTCTTGCCGGTGCCGGGCGAGCCCACCAGCAGCGCGCCCTTCGGGATCTTCCCGCCCAGCCGCGCAAAGCGCGAGGGATCCTTCAGGAAGTCGACAATCTCCTGCAGTTCCTCGCGGGCTTCGTCGATGCCAGCCACATCGTCGAATGTTACGCGGCCCTGCTTCTCGGTCAGCAGCTTGGCGCGGCTCTTGCCGAAGCCCATCGCGCCGCGACCCGCGCCGTTCTGCATCTGGCGCATGACGAACACCCAAAGGCCGAGGATCACCAGGAACGGCAGCATCTGAATGAGGATCACCATGATGATCGACTGCTTTTCGGCAGGCTTCGCGGTGAACACCACGCTTTTGGCGCGCAGGCGATCGACGAGTTGCAGATCGCCAGGATTGAGCGTGTTGAACTGCGTGCCGTCGGTCAACGCGCCGTTGATCGTCGAGCCGCGGATTTCGACCGCGCTGACCGACCCTTCGTCAACCTTCTGCAGGAATTTCGAATAGGCGATCGTGTTCGGCGTGCTGCCCTCGGGGCGGCTGAACAGGCTGACCGCCATGACGAGGCCGATCAGGACCACGATCCACAGCGCAATCGACTTGCCCCAGGGGGGCGTTGGCTTCTTGGGGTTTGGTTCAGACACGGTGTTCGAGCACTCCGCACAGGCAAACGTCTTGTCGCTGGAGGTGGGGACCATGCGCTCCGGCGCAAGCCGAGTCCAGCCAAGGTGCGGCAACCGGGCTCCGACCGCGGCGGCCCGCGCGCGGGATCGTCCAGCCGCCCGGCACTGTGGCACGGCCGCGGGCCCGGTGGCCGTCCGCCGGGGATCGTCAGCGATCGGGTCGACGATCTCGATGCCGTGGAGACAGCATTGCGGGCCAAGGGTGCACGCTTCGCGCACGGCATCGTCCAACCCACCGGGAATCCGCTGCGCAGTTCCGCGGTGTCCGATGCCGAAGGGACCCCCACGCAGTTCTTCGGCCGCTGACATGGCGGCCGTGGGCCTCGAATGCTAAGCCGGCGCGCATGCTAAGGCTTTCGCTTGCGTTGCTGCTGATCTCGACAATGCCTGCCGTGGCTGCCGAGTGCCGCCCCGGCGAGGCGCCGCCGCCCGCGCCGGTGCCGCGCTTCGCTTCGCTGAAGAAGGGCGAAGTCAACATGCGCACCGGCCCGGGCGAGCAATATCCGGTCAGCTGGACCTACAAGCGCCGGGGGCTGCCGGTAGAGATCATCAAGGAATATTGCATTTGGCGGCAGGTGCGCGATCCCGATGGCGAAACCGGCTGGGTCAACAAGAACCTGCTGACGGGCGAGCGCACCGCCTACGTCACGCGCAGCGTGCGCGCCTTGCGCGAGCGGGCGGACGTCAACGCCAAGGTCGTCTGGCGCGTGGAGCCGGGCGTCACGGGCCGCCTGCTCTTCTGCGCGCGCGCCTGGTGCCGCATGAGCGTCGACGGCAAAAGCGGCTATATCCTCCGCCAGGAGATCTGGGGCGTATATCCGACCGAGGTGGTAGGGTGAGCGTTCTCTGACCTCTGGTGCTGCGGTCGCCACGGGGTTTACTGGCTTCCGGAGCTATAGACGGCGTGCAATAGCCACAGCCTGGTTCTGCTTTCAGCGTCGCTACGATTTGGCTGGCGGATCAGATTTGCCTTTCGACAGCTGAACGCCGCCGCCGTCGTTTCGGGCGGCCCACTCGAGCCAGCGTGGCCGGCTCCAACGGCTGCAAGTTGCTGATGCTCGGGCTGTCACGGCCGCCGAAATCGCTCCCGAACTAGGGGTAGGCTTCCCGGATCACGGTGCGAGCAGCGCGCGAGCGTCACGATTGTCCCCCACCGCACCCGCAACAGCCCGGATCCTTCCGCAGCCGCACGACACGCGATCTCGAACCCAGCGCATCCCAAAGCAGCAGCTGGCCCGCGGGATCGCCGCCGAACGGCACCAGCGCGCGGATCACCTCCAACGCCTGCGCGGCGCCCATCAGGCCTGCCAGCGCGCCGATGACGCCAGCGTCGGCGCAGCTGCGCGCGGCGGCGGCGGGATCGGCTCCGACGAGGCAACGGTAGCAGGGCTTGTCGGCCTCCCACCCGCGGAAGATGCCGAGCTGGCCATCAAACGGCCCCAGCGCCGCCGAGACCAGCGACACGTGCGCGGCGAGCGCGGCGTCGGCGACGGCGAGGCGGCAGGCGAAATTATCCGATCCGTCGGCGACCACCTCGCACCCGGCGATCAGCGCCGCGGCATTGCCAGCCGTCACCCGCACCGCGACGGGCTCGATGCACACGTCGGGGTTCAGCGCGTGAAGCCGCTCGGCCGCGGCCTCGACCTTCAGGCGCCCGACATCGGCGGTGAGGTAGAGCGTCTGGCGCTGCAGGTTCGACAGGCTGACCACGTCGTCGTCGATCAGCCGGATGCGCCCGACGCCGGCCGCCGCCAGATAGGGCAGCAGACCCGCCCCCAACCCGCCCGCGCCGACGACCGCGACCCGCGCTGACAACAGCCGCCGCTGCCCCGCGCCGCCGATTTCGGGCAGCACGATGTGGCGCGCGTAGCGTTCGAGTTGGGAGTCGGAGAGGGTCAGAACCGTTCCGGAACAGGAGTGGTCGCCAAAGCCCGAAGGTCCTCGATCGCGTGCTCGGGATCAGCTCTTCCTGCCGGCCCAGCCATCGGGATCAGCCTCCGCTCCAGCAGGGCCCAAGCGTGCGCGTCGCCATCACGGGGCTATATCACGCCACGCCCGTCGATCCGAAACCCCCGCTGCCGCGGGTTGTCGTGCCGGAGAACGTTTCGACCAGCGCGAATTCCGGCCGCAGCACCGGCAGGAATACCAGCTGCGCGATGCGGTCGCCGGGGTTGATCGTGAACGCCTCGGCGCCGGGGCGAAGCCAGACGGAGACCATGATTTCTCCGTGATAATCCGCGTCGATGGTGCCGACCGCCTGGCCCAACACCACGCCGTTCCGATGCCCCAGACCGCTGCGCGCGAGCACAAAGGCGACCATGTGTTCGGAGGGCATTGCGACCGCCAGCCCGCTCGGCACCAAGACCGCCGGGCCGCCGGGCGCCAGCGCCAGCGGCTCTGGAACGCAGGCGCGCAGGTCGATGCCGGCCGCCCAATCGCTCTGATAGGCTGGCAGGCCCCAGCCGTGCAGACGCTCGTCGAGCACCCGCACTTCGACCCGGACGCTCACGCCAGCAACTTGGCGGCTGCCCTGGAGCGCTCCTCGTCGGTCGCCTCGCGGCGGCCGGGGATCGCGCGGCCGCGCTGCACCGCCGGGCGCGCGCGCACCGCCTCGATCCAGCGCTCGAGGTTGTCCAAGCCAGTCACGTCGACGCCCGACCATGTGTGCGTGTGCACCCAGCTCCAGTTGGCGATGTCGGCAAGCGAGTAGTCGTCTGCCAGCCACTCGTTCTCGCCAAGACGCCGGTCAAGCACTCCAAACAAGCGACGGCATTCGCGCTGATAACGATCAATCGCTGGCTGGATCTTTTCGGTAAAATAGCGGAAGAATACGTTCGCCTGCCCCATCATCGGCCCCACGCCGCCCATCTGGAACATCAGCCAGCTCATCACCCGCGCTTTCTTAGCTGCGTCAGCAGGCAGCAGCGGCGAGCCGACCTTTTCGGCCAGATACACCATGATGGCGCCGCTTTCGAACACCGCGATATCGCCATCGGTCAGCGCGGGGATGCGCCCGTTGGGGTTGATCGCCAAAAACCACGGCTCCTTCTGCTCATTCGTCGTGAGGTCGAGCGTGCGGAGCTCGTAGGGCAGCCCGATCTCCTCAAGCGTGATCGAAGCCTTCCAGCCGTTCGGCGTGTCTGCGGTATAGAGCGTGATCATGACGTGCGCGGTTACGCGCGAGCCGACGAAACGTCCACGCCCGACACCGCCAGCCGCCGATTGAGCGCCGAATAGACAAACAGGGCAGCAAGGACGAGCGCCGACATGACAAACGGCAGATGCGGGTCGATCTCGTAGAGGCCGATGCCGATCGCGGGCGCCAGAATGAACGCGCCGCCGTTCGCGGCGGTGACCGCGCCCGCGACCGCGCCCTGCTCCCAGGGCCGCACCGCCAGCGAACAGCCCGCAGCAAATCCCGGCCTCGTGCAACCGAAGCCGGCGTTCGCCAGCGCGAATGCCACGACGATCGCGTGGTAGTCCTGCGCCAGCGCCACGCCCGCCAGCCCCAGCGCCGAGGCGAGCGCCCCCCAACGCAGCAGCGCACTGGGCTTCAGGTGGAAGGTCTGGATCAGGCCCCATTGAACCAGCAGCGCAGCGACCGCTCCGGCCATGAGTGCGATGCCGATGAAGCGCTGCGCAGGCTCGGGCGCCATGTGCAATCGGTCAATCACGAGGAAGCCCAGCGTCTGGCTCGCCGCGGCCTGAGCGTTGGCGGAGAGCGCTCCGAAGATGATGAACGGCTTCACCCGCGGATCGCGCCAGTTGAGGCGGCCGCGCCCCTCGGCCGCAGCCACCGCCGTCGCTCCGGTCGGTGCGCCGCCGACGCTGGGCTGGCTAGCGGGCGCGCCGGTGGCGGCCAGATCGTCGATCATCCCGTGGTCGCTCGGCAGGCGCGCGCGGACGAGAATCAGCACGATGAGGCCGACGGCTGCGAACACGAGCAGCGGTCCGCTAAGCCCCAGGAGCGGCAGCACGAAGAACGGCGCCAGCGCCGGGCCGATGATCGTTCCCAGACCGAACGCCGAGTTGAGCTTGGCGAGCGCGTCGGTGCGGTTGACGCGCGAGGTGCGCGCGGCGACGTAGGCCTGCGCGCTTGGCATCGTCGCCGATCCGAACAGCCCGAACACCGCGCGCGCCAGCGCCAGCGCTGCGATGAACGCAGCCGTGGGAATCATCCCGCGCAGCCCGACGAGCATGATGACGGCGCCGAGCGCGGTCGCGACCGTGAAGCCGATCAGCCCGGTCAGCAGAATGTGCTTGCGCCCTTCGCGGTCCGAGCGGCGCGCCCAGTAGGGGGCGCTGAAAGTCCAGACGAGCGCCGACAGCGAGAAGAACAGCGCCACCGAGATGTCGCGCAGATGCAGCTGACGGCCGAGCGCGGGGAGCACCGACTGCAGCGCGGTGTTTCCGGCGGCGATCACCAGCAGCACCAGAAAGATCAGGCCGAAGCCGGGTGCGCCGCCGGTGGGAGCTTCGGTTTGCGGCGGCGGGCTGGCGGGGTTAGGCGACTGCATCACTCGTCTGAACGGAGACGGACCCCATGCGGTTCTATGACGGTCTTGGCCCCAATCCGCTAGCCGTGCGGCTGGCGCTGGCCGAAAAGGGCGTGACGCTCGATACCGCCTTCGTCGACATGGTGGCGAAGGAGAACCGCACGCCCGAATTCTACGCCAAGGTGCCGACCGGCACGCTGCCCGCGCTGGAGTTCGAGGACGGCTTCGTCCTGTCCGAGATCACCGCGATCGCCGAGTGGCTGGACGAAGCGCATCCCGAGCCTGCGCTGATCGGCGCCACGGTCCGCGAGCGCGCCGAGACGCGCATGTGGGCGCGCCGGCTGGACCTGGAAATCTGCATGCCGCTGGGCATCGGCTTCCAAGCTGGCCGAGCGCGACAGTTCTTCGTGGGCCGCAAGACGCTCCCCTGCGAGCAGGCGGCGGAGGACTTCCTGAAGATCGGCTGCGAGCGGCTGGCGTGGCTGGAAGGAACGATGGCGGGGCGCGACTGGGTGTGCGGCGCGCGCTTCAGCTGGGCAGACCTGCCGCTGTTCAGCTTCCTGGAGTTTTTCGGGCGGCGCGGCAAGCAGGAGGAGCTTTACCCCCACGGCGCCTGGCTCGATGGCTGGCGCGAGCGAGTGCGGACGCGCCCGGCGATCGCTGCGGCACTGGCGGCGCCGCAGCCTGCCGCGCAAGCGGCCTAGGCGCCGCGGGCGGCCGCGGCGCTCACCGCGCGGGCGAGCATGACGCCCGCCAGATGCGCGCGGAACTCTGCCGAGCCGTGGATGTCGCCCAGGCAATCGGCGGGATCAAGCGTCAGCCCTGCGACCGCCTCGCACCGGAAGTCGGCGGCAAGCGCCTGCTCGGCTTCCGGCCAGCGCTGCGCGTGGGTCAGCGCGCCGGCGACGCCGACGCGGATTTCGCTGCCCCAGCGCGCGACGCACACGCCAGCCATCGCATAACGCGACGCGGGGTGGCGGAACTTGGCGTAGGCCGATTGCCCGCATGTGCGGAAGCTGACCGACGCGATGATCTCACCCTCGTCGAGCGCGGTCGTGAACATGCCGAGGATGAACGCGTCGGCCGCGATGCGGCGCCGGTTGGTCTCGATCTCAGCGTCAAACGCGAGCAGCGCCGCCGGGTAATCGGCAGCGGGATCGTTGTTCGCCAGCGCCCCGCCCAGCGTGCCGCGCGCCCGGACCATCGGATCGCCCACCAGGGCGGCGGCGTCGGCCAGTCCGGGCGCGTGCGTATGGATGAGGTCGGCCGCCGCGAGCTCGGCGTGCCGCGTCATCGCTCCCGCGCGCAGGCGTTCTCCCTCCAGCGCGATCCCCATCAGGCCGGGCACGGCGGTGAGGTCGATGAGCGCGGTCGGCGCGCGCAGCCCAGCCTTCATCGCCGGAATGAGCGTATGGCCGCCTGCCAATAAAGCCGAGTCGCCGTCGAGCAGCGCCGCGGCTTCGCTCAAGGTCGCGGGCCGGTGGAAGGCGATCGTCATGCCGCCGCCCGCGCCGGTTCGGCGTTCATCGCCTTCGCGCCCTCGATAATCGCGGTGACGATGTTCAGATATCCCGTGCAGCGGCACAGATTGCCCTCAAGCTCGTGCGCGACGGCCTCGCGCGAGGCATCGGGGCCAAGACGCTCGGCAATGCCGATGCCCGCCATGATCATGCCCGGCGTGCAGAAGCCGCACTGCAGCCCGTGGTGCGCGCTGAAGGCCGCCTGCATCGGGTGCAGGTGGCCCGGAGAGCCGATGCCTTCGATCGTCGTCACGCGCGCGCCATCGGCCTGGGCGGCGAGGACGGTGCAGCTTTTGACCGGCACCCCGTCCAGATGGATCGTGCAGGCGCCGCACTGACTGGTGTCGCAGCCGATATGCGTGCCGGTCAGGCCCAGATCGTCGCGCAGCAGGTCGACGAGCAACCGCGTCGGCTCGGTCTCGCGTTCGACGGCGGCGCCGTTCACGTGCATCCGGATCAGCATCGGCGCCCCGTAGCGCAGCCGCATGGGTTCGGCCAGCGCCTCACCAGATCGGAGCCGAGAGTGCGTCACCAAAGATCGCGTGGGTTTGCGCCGGGCCGCCGCCAAGCGGAGCCATATTTGCGACCGCGCTGACCGAGTCGAGCGTGCCGAGAAGGATCACCCCGTCGGGCGCGTCGCCCAGCAGCGTCACGCGCTCGCGCGCTCCATCAGCCGGGTCGGTGATGGTCAGCGTGCGGCTCGCAGCGTCGTAGGCGACGCGCGTGTCTGCGCCCCAGCCGGTCAGCAGGATGCGGTCGCCCTCGGCGCGACGGAAATCCTCGATCGTGTCGCCGTCGCCCTCGCCCTTGCGCAACACAAAGGTGTCGGCACCCGGACCGCCGCGCAGCCTATCGGCGCCGGGCCCGCCGTCCAGCCAGTCGTCGCCGGGGCCGCCGTCAAGCTGGTCGCTGCCCCCGCCGCCGATCAGATAATCATTGCCGCCGAAGCCGTAGAGCCGGTCCGGCCCAGGCCCGCCGGTGAGACGGTTGCCAAGCTCGTTCCCCGCGCCTTCGAAGCCGACCGAGGGGTTGGTGCCGCTATAGGCCAGTTCCTCGACATTGGCGGGCAGTCGGTAGGAGGTGAGCGCGGTGCGGATCGTGTCCCAGCCCTCCCCGTCGAGCTCGACAACGCTGTCGCCCAGCCGGTCGACGACATAGATGTCGTTGCCTGGCCCGCCCGCCATCCGGTCCTCGCCCGCGCCGCCGTCGATCATGTCATGGCCCGGCCCGCCGATCAGCACGTCGCTGCCAGCGCCGCCGATCAGGCGTGTGTTCGTCGGCACTTCGGCGCGCTGGTTGATCGGCGGTGGCTCGCTCGGGCCGCCGGGGGCGGCGACAAGCGTCACGTCGATCCACGCGCTGGCGGTCGCGCCGCTGCGGTCGGCGATCGTGTAGCTGATGCGGTCGCTCCACATCGATCCGGGGGTGAGCTGCGCCGCAAGGCCGGCTGGGGTGTAGTGCAGCGCGCCGGTCTGCGCGTTGAGCTCGACCGTCCCATATCGCGCGCCGCCCGCTGCGACGACGTGGATGGCGTCGCCGTCGTCAGGGTCGCGGTCGTTCGCCAGCGCGAGCGGCGCAAGGTCCATGCTGCGCCCCGGCCCGGCCAGCAGCACCCGGTCGTCGCGCGCGGTCGGCGCGTCGTTCGCGCCAACGACTGTCACGCTGATCGGCGTTGTCGCGCGCGCGCCGGATCGGTCCTCGATTGTGAGCTGATAGCGCTCGGTCCGCGTCTCGCCCTCGGCCAGGCGCGTGACGCCGGGTCCGGGCAGGAAGCTCCACGCGACCTCGCCCGCTCCGGCACCGGCCGGAGCGCTGACGACGGTGGCGATGAGGCTGCCAACAGCGCCGGCCGGAGCGTCGGCCCAGACGCGCGCGACCGGCGAGCCGTCGAGCGACGTGAAGCCGATCCGGCCCATGGTCGCTGGACCGTGATCGGTGTAGCGCCCGCTGGTATCGGCCGCTTCGGCCTGCAACTGCACCATGAACACGTCGCGCTGGCCGTTCGTGTCGCCGGGCACGAGGTTCGACGAAAAGCTGTCGAACACCACCGCGGTGCCATCGGGCGACAGGCGCCCGTTGAGGCTGTCGCCGTTGCCCTCGACGCCGCCCGGGCCGACCGAGACGCGGACGACGACGCCGCTCGCCAGATCGCGGACGAACACGTCGCGGCGGGCGTTGGCGTCGCCGGGCACGGCGTTGGTGGCGGTGCTCTCGAAGATCACGCGCCCGCCTGCCACCATCGCGTTCTGCGATGCGCCGTTCAGCTCCTCGCCGCCGGCACCGACCGACAGCCGCGTGACTGCGCCCGTCGCCAGGTCTTTCAGAAACACGTCGCGCGTCGCGTTGCGGTCGCCGGGAACGAGGTTGCTGGCGGTGCTCTCGAACACCACGCCGCGGCCATCGGGCGTGAAACTCGCGCGCAGGCTGTGGCCGTTGCCCTGCTCGCCGCTTGCACCGGTCGACACGCGCGTGACCGTGCCGCTGGCGAGGTCCTTCAGGAACACGTCGTAGGCCGCGTTGGTGTCACCGGGGACAAGATTGGACGCGTTGCTTTCGAACAGGATTTTGGTGCCATCGGGCGAGAAGCTGCCGCCGCCCGACTGGCCCGCCGCCTGCTGCCCGGCGGCGCCCACCGATACGCGGGTCAGCTCGCCCGTCACCAGATCCTTCACGAACAGGTCGCGCGCGCCGTTGGTGTCGCCGGGCACCAGGTTGGTCGCAAGACTTTCGAACAGCACGAGGCGGCCATCGGGCGACAATATCGGCGCCACGCTGTCGGCGTTGCCTGCCACGCCCGCGGCGCTCACCGATACGCGCGCGATCGTGCCATCGCCCGCCCGCACGAACACGTCGCGCGCGCCGTTCGCGTCCTCGTCATAGCCTGCGAGATTATAGGCCGCGCTATCGAATACGATACGCCCGCCAGCGCCATATCGTGCGTTGAGCGACCCGCCCGATCCGCCCTCGCCCCATCGATTGGCCGAAATGAGCGTGACGCGCCCCGTCGCAAGCTCGCGCTCGTAGAGGTCCCAGCTGCCGTTCTGATCGGCGGGCGCCAACGCCGCGAGCGATTCGAAGACCATCCGCGTGCCATCGGGAGAGAAGCGTGCATTCTGCGCGGCGCCCGCCGCCTCGGCACCGACCGGCCCAAGCGACAGCCGGACGGGCGCGCTCGCGAGCAGGCGGGATTGGAACGCGATCATCAGCGGCGCCGGATTCCTGGCGGCCCGCCAACGGCCTGACGGGCACAGCCGGGAAAGACGGCAAGTCGGCGCCAGCTTTGCGGCGCTCCGTCAGCTTTGTGACAGCAAATCCGCCAAGCTCGCCCACACGCGCTCGGCGGTGTCCTCGACGCTGCCACCGCTCTCGATCAGCGCGTAACGGTCGGGCGCGGCTTCGGCGAGCGCTGAGAAGCCCCGGCGCACGCGGACGTGGAAGCTGTCGGCCTCGTCCTCGAACCGGTTGGCGTCGCCGCGGCCCTTGGCGCGGGCCAGCGCGGCGTCGGTCGGCAGGTCCAGCAGTATCACGCGATCGGGCCACAGCCCGCCCGTCGCGATCTCGTGCAGCAAGCGCAGCCGCTCGGTCGGCAGCCCCCGGCCCGCGCCCTGGTAGGCGAGCGTCGAGTCGACATAGCGATCGACCACCACCCACGCGCCGCGCTCGATCGCCGGGCGGATCAGCCGCTCCACATGCTCGGCGCGCGCGGCGTTGACGAGCAGCGCCTCGGTCACGGGCGTCCAGCTGCCGCCCAGCAGCAGCCCGCGGATCGCCTCGGCCTCGGGCGTGCCGCCGGGCTCGCGCGTCAGCACCACCTCGTGCCCCGCCGATCGCAGCCGTTCGGCGAGCAACCGGGCCTGGGTCGTCTTTCCCGTGCCCTCGCCGCCCTCGAACGCGATCAGCCGTCCGCTCATCCGCCGATCAGCGAGCGGACATTGGCTCCGATGCGCCCGAACAGCCCCGCCTTGTCAACCTGCGCGCCCGCGACCAGCGGCACCCGTGCCTCCGCGCCGTTGCCGCCCATCACCACCATCGTCGCGACCGGAGCACCCTTGGCGATCGGCGCCTTGATCGGCTGCGTATATTCAACGCGCACGCGCACATTCGCGTCCTGGCCGCGCGGCACCGACACGCGCACGTCCCTGGGCGCGACGAGCTGCACCGTCGACGCCGAACCCATGTAGACCGGAGCCGTCGCGACCACCTTGCCCGCCTTGACAACGGGCGCTGCCTCGAACGCGTTGAAGCCCCAGTTCATGAATGCGATCGATTGCGTGACGCGGTCGTTCCAGCTGGTCAGCCCGCCGATCACCATGATCAGCCGCCGCCCGTTCTGCTCGGCCGATCCGGTGAAACCGTATCCCGCCTCCTCGGTGTGGCCGGTCTTCAGGCCATCGGCTCCGGGCACCTTGCCCAGGATCGGATTGCGGTTGTCCTGCTTGATGTCGCGTCCAGCGCCTAGCGTCTTGCCCCAGGTGAAGTTCGGCAGACCGTAGAACGCCTTGTAGAGTTGCGGGTGATCGGTGATCGTGCGCTCGGCGATCGTCGCGAGATCGCGCGCCGAAACATATTCCGCGGCATCGGGCCAGCCGTTCGTGTTGGCGAAGTGGCTGTTCTGCAGACCCATCTTCGCAGCTGCCTGGTTCATCAGCTGGACGTAGTTTGCCTCGGTTCCCGCCAACCCCTCCGCCAGCACCACGCACGCGTCATTGCCGCTGAGCGTGACGATGCCGTGCAGCAGATCGCGCACCGTCGGCTGCTCGCCGACGCCGAGGAACATCGTCGAACCCTGGCTGTGCCACTTGCGCCAGGTCTCGGGGCTGACGATCAGCCTCTGGTCGAGGCTCGCCTTGCCACGGCTGATGAGATCGAACGCCACGTAGACGGTCATCATCTTGCCCATCGACGCGGGGGGCACGCGCTCATCGGCATTCTTTGCCATCAGCACGGTGCCCGTCGACAAGTCTTTCAGAAATGCGAAGCGCGCCGGAGTCTCGAAACCTTGCGCAGACGCTGCGGAACTGGCGAGCAACGCCGTAATGACCAGAAATCGGTGCATGTAACCCCTCGGGACGACTTCAACTGACTGGCGCAGCTTCTGCACCAACGATCCACGCCGCGCCATAGCCCGCCGCGCGCACGCGGCCGAGCGCGGCGGCCGCTGCGTCGCGTGACTCGAACGGCCCCAGGCGCACGCGGTGCAGCCCGGCAGCGGTCTTCTCGATGCGCGCGGGCGCGATCGCGGAGAGATAGCCCGCCAGCCATGTCGCGCGCGCTTCGTCGCTGACCGCGGCGACCTGGATCAGCACCGCGCCCGGCTGCGGGGCAACCTGCTGCGGGGCGAGCCGCGCTGCGGGAATCTCGACGCTTGCGACCACGGGCGCGGCGGCCGTGGTGACGGCGGTGACCGCGACGGGTGGGGCGGTGGCTGCAGGGGGCGCAGCGCCCTCTCCCTGCGCGCTGCGCGCGCTCTCCCTCTCCCGCTGTGCGGCAGCGGGTGGCCGCGCCGCAGGCGAAGCCGGGAGAGAGGACGCCGCCGCCAGCAGCACCGGCGCGTCGCCCCAATGCGGCGGCTTCAGCGCAGCGACCTGGCTCTCGGTCGGCTGAACGCGGCGCACGCGGACGCGGGCGGTCCCGGGGCCGTACACTCCCAGCTCGCGCGCCGCACGCCGCGACAGATCGAGGATGCGCCCATCGACAAACGGCCCGCGGTCATTCACGCGCAGCACCAGACGCCGCCCGTTCTCCAGATTCTCAACCTCGACATAGCTCGGCAGCGGCAGCGTCTTGTGCGCGGCCGACAGCGCGTCCTGGTCGTAGGGCTCGCCGTTCGCGGTCGACAGCGCGTGGAACCCCGGGCCGTACCAGCTCGCCAGCCCCACCTCGTCATAGGTGGGATCGTCGACTGGCACGTAGCTGCGCCCCATCACCTCATAGGGCTTGCCGATCTTGACCACGCGGTCCCACGGCGCGGGCGAGGCGGGCGGGGCCTGGCTGATCGCGGGCATCGCCGGAGCGGCACGCGGCGGCGCCTCAGCGCTGCGCGGCGGCGGCAACGGTGCCCGGCTGCTGCACGCCGCCGCCGCCAGCGACAACACCAGCGGCGCGATCTGGCCCGGCGATGCGATCCGCCAAGAGGCCGGCCGACAGCGCGTAGAAGTTCGCGCAGTTGTAAGCGAGGATGGCGCGGTAGCCGCCATAGGTCAGATAGGCTCCGTTCCCTTCACCATCGGGTTCGATGAGCGTCGCCATCGTGTCGTCCGACGGGAACGGCTTGCCAAGGGGGACGACGCCCAGCGCGCGCCAATCTCCCACACTTATCCACCGCGAATGCGCCGCGAGCGGCCGCGCGCAGCTGCGTGGCGGGCTGATCGAGCGCAGCCGCCAGCGTTCCACCGTCGGCGGCACGTAAGCGGGCACGCCCCAGTCCCCGCCCGCGGTCCAGCCGTTGTCGCGCAGATAGTTGGCGATGGAAGCGAGCGTATCGGGCCCGCTCGCCCAAAGGTCGGCGCGTCCGTCGCCGTCGCCATCGACTGCGTAGCGCGGGATCGAGGAGGGCAGGAACTGCGGCTGCCCGGTCGCGCCCGCCCAGCTGCCGACGAGGCGCGCGCGCGTCACCTGGCCCTGGTCGATCAGCTTCAAAGACACGATCAGCTCGCGTTCGAACAACGCGCGGCGGCGGCCCTCCCACGCAAGCGTCGCAAGGCTGCGCACCAAATCGAAGCTGCCCGTATTGGCGCCGTAGCTTGTCTCGATGCCCCAAAGCGCCAGTAGCAGCGGCGCGGGCACGCCGTAGCGCGCCTCGATCACGCTCAGCTGCGCGGCGTGCGTGGCGGCGAGCGACTGCCCGCGGCGGACCCGCGCTTCGTCGACATGGCTTGCGAGATAGCTGCGGAAGCTGGGCCGCACGCGCGCGCTGTCGTCTGGCTGCGCGCGGTCCAGTTCGATCACGCGGGGGTTGGGCGTCAGGGCGCCCAGTTCGCGATCGAGCGTGGTGGCCGACACGCCCTGCGCGAGCGCCTTCGCGCGCACCTGGCCGAGATAGTCGGTGAAGTCGGCTTGCGCGCTTTCGGGCGCTGGCGTCGGCGGGGCCGGTATCGCTGCGGCCGAAGCCGCTCGCGCGGGCTGGGCGGCGGGCGCGGCCGACGGCTCGGGGCCTGGGCCGGAGGACAGCGCTGTGAGCGCGATCGGCAGGAGGGCGCGCATCGACCGAGGGATGCCACAGCGCGGGGGCACGACGCCAGCATCGTTGCGGCGCGGGCGCAGGATTGCCGTGCGGGGCAAACGGCTCACCCCGCCTGTGCGGCCGGGGTCGGCACCTCCGCGTGCAAGGGACGGCCGGCAATGTGCGCTGACCGCAAACCCCTCCCCGGAACGGGGAGGCGGCTGCTGCGCTAACGGGGTGGCGCGCGGTTTAGACCGAAGCCACCGGCGGGTCGGCGACCATGGCGGTGAAGCACGCCTGCGCGCACAGGCGGCCCTCCACCTCGGCCTTGGCTTCAAACTTCCACACGCGCCCGCGCGCCTGCGTCACCTCGACCTTCAGCTCGAGGAGAGCACCCGGCTCGACCGGAGCACGAAACTTCGCCTCTTCGATCGCCATGAAATAGAGGAGCTTGCCGCGCGCCGCCTCGCCGATCGACACCAGCGCGAGCACGCCCGCGGTCTGCGCGAGCGCCTCGACGATCAGCACGCCGGGCATGATCGGGCGCTGTGGGAAGTGGCCCTGGAAGAAGGGCTCGTTGATCGTCACACCCTTGATGCCGCGCGCCGATCGGTTGGGGACGAGGTCCACCACACGGTCGACGAGCAGCATCGGGAAACGGTGCGGCAGCAGCGCCATCACGGCGAGGATGTCGACGGGGCCGAGCGCCTGCCCGGCCACGCCGTCTGCCGCTGGCGCCGGTGCGCCCCCGCTCACTTCTTGCGGGGAGCCGGAGCGGGCGTTGCCGCGGCCGGAGCCGGAGCGCTCGCGGCTGGAGCCGCCGACACGTTCACCGCGACGCGCGGCAGCGACTGGTTGAGGCGCGCGATCACGTCATTGGTGATGTCCACGCCCGCGATCGTTTGCAACGTCGCACTGCGATTGAGCACAATCTGCGCGTTCCGCTCCTTCAACAGCGTCGACACGACCGGGTTCATCGCGTTGATGATCTGCTGCAGGCCCTGGTTCTGCGCGTTTTGCAGCGCTTGGCCGCGCCCCTGAAGTTCCGTCTCGGCGGTGGCGGCGCGCTGCTGCAGGTCACGCGCCTGCTGCTGCAGCGTCTCGGGCGCGACCGACTTCGCAGCCGCTGCTCGCTCCAGATTTTCCTGCTCGGTGCGAAACTGCTGCTGCAGCTGCTGTTGGCGAGCCTGCGCCTGATCGAGCTGCGGCTTCAGCTGCGCCTGTAGCGACTGGCCGGCGGCCGATTCGGTCAGCACGCGGTTCACGTCGACGACGAGCACCGCGCCCTGAGCGGGCGCCTGTGCATAGGCCGCGACGGGCGCGGCGGCCGCGAACAGCGCGGCAAGGGCAAAGCGGGTCATGATCAGAACTGTCCTCCGATATTGAATTGGATGAGCCGCGGCCGGTCACCCGGTTGGCGCAGCAGGTCTTTGGCGATGTCAATCCGCAGCGGGCCGAATGGCGAGTTCCAGCTGACGCCCGCGCCCACTGCCAGACGCGGCGAGGGCGAATCGCCCAGGAACTGCTCGGTAAACCCCGGCGAGCCCGAGCGGTTGGCCGCGCAGGTGACGCCAGGCGGCCGGAACTGCGGGGCGAGCACGCCGCCGTTCGTCGTGAGCGGCGGGTTCTCGCAGACAAGCGCCGGGCGGTTCACGTCCCACAGTGCGCCGACATCGGCGAAGATCGATGGGCGCAGGCCCAGGTCGCGCGCACCCGTGCCGAGCGGGATCTGCAGTTCGGCCCGGCCGACATAATAGGCGTTGCCGCCGATGGCGTCGTCTTGGCGCTGGTTGCGGTCGGCCGACGGCACGCCATTCGGATCGAGGAACGTCCGAAGCACGCGCGGCCCGACACCGCGGATATCGAAGCCGCGGATGGTCGGCTGGCCAAGGTAGAACCGATCGACGAGGCGGACGTTCTGCCCGGCGAACCCGAAGATATAGCCGAAGCGTGCGGTAAGCCCGAAGACGAAGGCGCGCGGCAGCGTGAAGTACTTCGCTACGTCCACGATCGTACGGACGTAGTTGACGTCTCCACCCAGCCCCGCAACGTCCTGGCTGATCGAGAAGCGCTGGCCGCGCGTCGGGCGGATGCGGTTGTTGGTGGTATCGTAGACTAGGCTGAAACCCGCCGACGACACGAAGCGCGAGCCCTCAGCGTCGCACAGATAGCGCCCGGCGAGCAGTGGGTCGCAAGTGTCCGCAGCGCTGTTGCCGAGAATGCCGTCGCCGTTGGTATCGGTATAGAATTGCCCGCGATCGAGCCGCACGTCCTCCTGACTGATGCCATAACGAAGCTGCGCGAGGATATATTCGGTGAGCGGGAAGCCGACGCGCGCCTGCGTTCCGGTGATGACCTGGCTGTAGATCGTGTCGCGCGCATTCGTCGACAGGCTTTGGAAGCGGAACTGCGAGTAGTCGCGCCGGAAGATGTCGACGCCGAAGCTGATGTTGCGTTCGAATAAGTACGGCTCAGTAAATCCCGCTTCCACCGAGGCAGCAAAGGCCGAATAGCTGCCCGAAAGCCGAAGCTCTTGCCCCAGACCGCGGAAATTGCGCTGGCGGATCGAGGCGTTGATGATCAGGTTCTCGATCGAGCTGTAGCCCGCCGACAGCTGCAACTCGCCGGTCGGCTTGTCTTCCAGATCGGTCGTCAGGATCACGCGGTCGGGTCCCGATCCGGGGTTCTGCTTCACCTCCAGTTTATCCTGGAAGAATCCAAGACTCTGGATGCGATCTCGGCTGCGCTTCACCAGCACGGTGTTGAAGGCATCGCCTTCCGCCAACCGGAACTCCCGACGAATAACCTTATCCGCAGTGATAGTATTGCCGTTGATATCGATACGTTCCACATAGACGCGCGGAGCGTCGTTCAGCACGAACGTGACGTTCATCTCGCGCTTTTGCTTGTCGCGATCGAAACGCGGCCTGACGTCGGCGAACGCATAGCCCAGCAAACCGGCCGCCTCGCTCAGTGCGTTGACCGAGTCCTCGACCTTCTGCGCATTATACCAGTCACCCTTCGTAAAACTGATCAGCGGCTTGAACGTCTCCGCCTTGAAATCCCGGATCTTGCTATCCAGTTCCACATCGCCAAAACGGTAGCGCTCGCCTTCCTCAACCACGTAAGTGATGATGAAATCCTTGCGATCCGGCGTCAGCTCAGCGGTCGCGCTGACTACGCGGAAGTCAGCATAGCCGTTCGTCAGATAGAATTGCCGCAGCTTCTGCTGATCGTAACTCAATCGATCAGGATCGTAGGTATCGTTTGAAGTAAACAAGTGGTACCAGCGCGCCTGCTTGGTCGCCATCTGGCGTCGTATCTTTGAGTCGCCAAAAATCTTGTTACCAAGAATATTGATCTGTCGAACCTTAGAGCGCGGACCTTCGCGGATCTCAAAGATTACGTCGACCCGGTTTTGCTCAAGCTGAACAATTTTCGGCTCTACACTGGCCGCGAACCGGCCACTGCGCCGATAGAGTTCGAGTATCCGGCCAACGTCGGAGGCCACCCGCGGACGGGTGAAGACCTGCCGCGGTGCCAAGCGCACTTCTTTCGTGAGCTTGTCTTCCTTGATCCGCTTTGCGCCTTCAAACACAACGCGGTTGACGACCGGGTTCTCGCGAACGTTGATGACGACCGCGCCGCCCTCGTTGCCCACCGTCACGTCGGCAAACAGGCCGGTGTCGTAGAGCGCGCGCAGCACCGCGTCGCCCTTGGCGCGCGTGTAGGAGTCGCCGACGCGCAGATCGATATAGCTGCGGACGGTCTCGGGCTCGACGCGCTCAGCACCGCGCACTTCAATCGAGGTGATCGTCACCGCCTGCTCGGGTCCGGCTGCCGTAACGGGCGCTGCCAGAGTTTCGGGCATACCGATCCGCGGCCCCGCCCCGGTCGGCGCGGCCGGCCCCGCGGGCGCCTGCTGCGCGGAGCCGGCCGGTGCTGGAGCGCCCTGCGCCGCCGCCGGGGCGCGCTGGGGGCCTTGCTGCGGCGCCGGGCCAGCGTCCTGCGCCCACGCGGGTGCGCCCGCCGATCCGGTCATCAACGCTGCCATGAAAAGCGTCCGCGTGCGCGGACGGTGGCTGTAGTCGCTCAATTCCACTCCCCGCGAGCCGCCCGGCACCGCCGATCCGTCCGCCTGTAACCTCAGCCCACCAAGCGCTGCCACACGCCGAACGACGAAAGATCGTTCCAGGTCAGGACAACCATCAGCGTCAGGATCGCCGCGAAGCCGGACAGGAACGCCAGCTCCTGCGCCCGCTGGCTCAGCGGCCGCCGCCGCAGACCTTCCACGGCATAGAGAAGCAGGTGCCCTCCGTCCAGCACAGGGACTGGCAAGAGATTGATGAACCCAATGTTGATGGAAATGAGCGCAAGGAACTGAACGAAGCGCTCCCAGCCGATCTGTGCTGCCTGCCCGCTCATCTGCGCGACCTTCAGCGGCCCACCAAGCTCGGACAGCCCGCGCTCGCCCGCGAAAATCTGGCCGATGCCGTGCCACATGGCGCCGACCAGGCGCGCCACCTCGATCACCGCCCACCGGACGGCGCCGACCGGGCCGACCCGTTCGGCAATGCGCTGGCAGCCCGCCAGCCCGATGCGATTAACCTTGTAGCTTTGACCGAACGCGTCGCGCTCGGTCACCTGCTTCGGTTGCAGCACCAGCGCCCTCCGCGCGCCCGCGCGCTCGATGACGATCGGCACGGGCTGGCCGGTGTTGAGTTGCATCTGGCCCATCACGTCCTCGAAGCGCGACACCGCCGAGCCGTTCATCATGACGATCCGGTCGCCGCGCGCCAGCCCGGCGTCGGCCGCAGCCGATCCCTGTGCCGCGCCGCAGACGACCGCGGGCGTGTAGGGATGGCCAAGCATCAGAAAGAACCCTGCGAAAATCGCAATCGCGAAGGCGAAGTTGGTAACCGGCCCCGCCGCGACGATGATCGCACGCTGCCACAGCGGCTTGGCCTGCAGCGTGTGCTGCCGCTCCTCGTGACTGAGCGATGACACGTCGCCCTCGGTCGTGCCGGTGACGTCGCCGTCTCCCGCGAACTTGACGTAGCCGCCCAGCGGCAGCGCCGACAGCCGCCAGCGCGTGCCACGCCGGTCGGTCCAGCCGAACAGCTCGCGGCCGAAACCCACCGAAAAGGCGTCCGCCTTCACCCCGAACAGCCGCCCGGCGAGATAGTGGCCGAATTCATGGATTGTCACGATGATGCCGATGACCACCACGAAATGGAGCGCCTGGCTGAGGAAACCCGGCTGGGCGAGCGTCATATTGCGTGGGCCTCCACTGCGGTCCTGGCGTAGTCACGGGCTGCCCCGTCGACGTGGATTACGTCCGCAATGCTGAATAGCCGCGATACAGGCAAGCGATCGAGCGTATCCTCGACGACCGCCGCGATCCCCAGAAACGGCAGCCGCCCCGCCAGGAAGGCCGCCACCGCGATCTCGTTCGCTGCGTTCAGCACCGCGGGCCGGTCGCCACCCGCGCGCAGCGCCGC
The DNA here is from genome assembly GCA_032249695.1 of Sphingomonadaceae bacterium. GTDB lineage: Bacteria > Pseudomonadota > Alphaproteobacteria > Sphingomonadales > Sphingomonadaceae > JAVVHE01. Next base: position 21,877 of record JAVVHE010000013.1, read on the forward strand.
CCAAGCGAGCCGCAGCGCCGGGAAACGCTCCGGATCGGGCTCAAAGAACTCCAGCCGCCCGACCTTCACCAGGTCAAGCCGCTCGCACGGCGTCTCCATGCGATCGGGCCAAGCGAGCGCATAGGAGATGGGCGTCCGCATATCGGGCGTACCCATCTGGGCGAGCACCGATCCATCGACATATTCGACCATCGAATGGATGATCGACTGCGGGTGGATGACGACGGAAAGCTGGTCGGCGCTGATCGGGAACAGGTGGAATGCCTCGATCAGTTCCAGCCCCTTGTTCATCAGCGTTGCCGAATCGACGCTGATCTTGCCGCCCATCGACCAGACGGGGTGCTTCACTGCCTGCGCGGGCGTGGCCGCGCGCATCGTCGCCATGTCGGCATTGCGGAATGGCCCGCCCGAGCAGGTGAGAATGACGCGCGCCACCCGCTCTGGGCGCGCATGATCGAAGCACTGGAAGATCGCGTTATGCTCGGAGTCGACCGGAAGCAGCGTCGCCTTGGATCGCTCGACCTCGCGGTTCACCAGGTCGCCCGCACAGACGAGCGTTTCCTTGTTCGCAAGCGCCACGGTCGCCCCGCGCCGGACGGCGCGGAGCGTCGAGGGCAGCCCCGCTGCACCGACGATCGCTGCCATCACCACGTCTGCCTCGGCGGCTTCCTCGATCGCCGCCGAACCCGCCGCCGCTTCGATGCCGGTGCCCCACAGCCGCTCCTTCAGCGCGCCATAGGCTGCGTCGTCGGCCACCACCGCGCGTTCGGCGCGGACGGCGACCGCCGATTCGGCAAGCGAGTCGACATCGCGGTTCGCGGTCAACGCATGGACCCGCCAGCTGCCGGGCGCGCGCTTTACGAGATCGAGCGTCGAGCGCCCGATCGAGCCCGTCGCACCGAGGATCGAGAGGCTCCTCACGGCAGCCACCCAGCTGCGACCGCGCTCGCCACCACCACCGACACAGGCGCTAACCCGTCCATGCGATCGAGCACGCCGCCATGGCCGGGCAGGATCGAGCCCGAGTCTTTGACTCCCGCGCGCCGCTTCAACCAGCTTTCGAACAAGTCTCCCCCCATCGCGAGAACGCCGAGGCCAAGCCCCACGCCACCCGCTGCGATGCCGTTCATTCCCAGTTGCGAGCCCAGCGCTGCCGAAGCCGCGCCCGCCGCTAACACCGCCCCGATGAACCCAGCCCATGTCTTGTTGGGACTGAGCGCGGGCGCCAGCTTCGGACCGCCGATCAGCCGCCCGCACGCGAAAGCTGCGATGTCCGCCGCGCAGACGATGCCGACGGTATATTCGATCCACTCCAGCCCGGTCGGCCGAGCCAGCAGCCAAATCAGGCCGATCGCCGGCAGTCCCAGATAGATGAGCCCCGCCTCGCTCAGGTCCTGGCGCGCGCGCCGATCGCCAGTCTGCGGGTGCCAAAGCGACGCGGCGGCTGCGGCTGCGCTCGCGGCGACCAGCACCGAGGCTGCGAGCACGAGCTTGCCGATCGCGGCAAGCAGCGCGGCGACGGCCAGCACGGCGATACCAGGCAGCAGCAGGATGGGCGAGAGTTGGTGCATGCGGACCCACTCTCGCCAGCCCAGCGCGACCGTTACCGCGGCCAGCGCCGCGAACGCCCGCGGCCCCGCATGAAGGCATGCCAGCGCCAGCACCGCGAGCGCGACGCCGACCAGCACCCGCGTCGTGACCGGGCGGCGGTCGCGGAACGCCAAGCTAGCGGCCGCCAAAGCGCCGCTCCCGCGCGGCGAAGGTGGCGAGCGCAGCGGCAAGCGCCGTGCGATCGAAATCGGGCCACAGCGTGTCGACGAACACGAGTTCGGCGTACGCTGCCTGCCACAGAAGGAAGTTGCTGATGCGCTGCTCGCCGCTGGTGCGGATCATCAGGTCCACCGGCGGCAGCCCGGCGGTGTCGAGCCGCGCCTCGATCGCCTCGGCGGTGATCGCGGCCGGGTCGATCCGCCCCGCCTTCGCGTCGGCCGCCAGCGCGCGGGCAGCGCGGGTCAGCTCGTCGTGGCTGCCGTAATTCAGCGCGATGACAACCGTCAGCCGCGTATTGTCGCGCGTCCGCGCCCGCGCCTCGTCGATCAGCGCGACGATGTCCGCCGACAGTCGGCTGAGGTCGCCGATGAAGCGCAGACACGCGCCCTCACGGTGGAGTTCATCGAGCTCGCTGCGCAGGAAATGGCGCAACAGCCCCATCAGGTCGCTGACCTCATCCTGCGGGCGGCGCCAGTTCTCGCTGCTGAAGGCGTAGAGCGTCAGCACGCCCACGCCCATGTCACCCGCCGCGCGGATCGTACGCCGCACCGCCTCAATCCCCGCACGGTGGCCGGCGACGCGCGGCAGGAAGCGCCGCTTCGCCCAGCGGCCGTTGCCGTCCATGATAATCGCGACGTGTGCCGGCACGGCTGCACGCTGCCCGGCGGCGGGCACGGCCGCGCGGGCAGCGGCGAGCGTCACTTGCCGAGAATCTCCTTCTCCTTGGCGGACGCAGCCGCGTCGGCGTCGGCGATATGCTTGTCGGTCAACTTCTGGACCTGCTCTTCCAGCTTCTTCTGTTCGTCCTGGCTGATCTCTCCCTTCTTTTCATCCGACTTGATCGCCTCCATCCCGTCGCGGCGCACGTTGCGGATGGCGACGCGCGCTTTCTCGGCATATTGGCTGGCGAGCTTGGCGAGTTCCTTCCGGCGCTCCTCGGTCAGGTCGGGAATAGGCAGCCGTAGCGTCTGGCCATCGGTGATCGGGTTGAGGCCGAGGCCAGCGGCGCGGATCGCTTTCTCCACCGGCTGAACGTTCGAACGGTCCCACACCTGCACCGACAGCATCCGCGGCTCGGGCGAGGTGACCGTTGCGAGCTGGTTCAACGGCATGTGGCTGCCGTAGACCTCGACGGTGATCGGATCGAGCAGGCTGACGCTCGCACGGCCCGTGCGCAGGCCGCCCAGATCGTGCTTCAGGCTCTCAACCGCACTCCCCATGCGGCGCTCGATGTCGGCTTTATCGAATTTCGGCATTGGTCGTCCTAACCCTCAGGCTGCCTGGCGCACGGTCGTCGACACGCCCTGCCCCTGAAGGACGCGTGCGAAGTTGCCGTGCTCGCGGATGTTGAACACGATGATCGGGATGGAGTTCTCGCGGCACAAAGCGACGGCGGTGGCGTCCATCACTTTGAGGTCGTCCGTAAGGACGCGCGAATAGCTGACCTCGTTGAACCGCGTCGCCTCGGGATCGCGCTTGGGGTCAGCAGTGTAGACGCCGTCGACGCTCGTTCCCTTGAACAGCGCGTCGACGCCCATCTCGGCCGCGCGCAGCGCCGCGCCGGTATCGGTTGAGAAGAAGGGCGCACCCACGCCCGCCGCGAACACGACGACGCGGCCCTTCTCCATGTGCCGGATCGCGCGGCGGCGGATGTAGGGCTCGCACACCGCGGGCATCGCGATCGCCGACTGGACACGCGTGTCGACACCAGCCTGTTCCAGCGCGTTCTGCAGCGCGAGGGCGTTCATGACGGTGGCGAGCATGCCCATATAATCCGCCTGCGCCCGCTCGAAGCCCTGCGCCGAAGCCGCCAGCCCACGGAAGATGTTGCCGCCACCGACGACGACGCAGACCTCGATGCCCAGCGCACGCGCATCGCGAATCTCGCCCGCCACACGTGCAGCGGTCGCGGGCTCGATGCCATACTGACCCGAACCCATCAGCACCTCGCCCGAAAGTTTCAAAAGAACGCGGGCGTAGGGGGGCATGGGCACCGTGCGGCTGTGAACGGGCGCAAGGCCGACAAGCCCCGCGCCCGAAGGGTCCAAAACGGCGGAAGCCTTAAGCCTGCCCAGCGGCTGCCGCAACCTCGGCGGCGAAGTCGGAGGCTTGCTTTTCGATGCCTTCGCCCAGCTGCAGGCGAGCGAAGGCCGTGATCGTGATCGGCGCACCCGCCTGCTTGGCTGCGCCCGCTACCACGTCTTGCACCTTCGTCTTGCCGTCAATCACGAAAATCTGCGTCAGCAGTGCGTTCTCCTGCGCGAACTTGCGCACGCCCCCCTCGATCATCTTTTCGATAATGTCGGCCGGTTTGCCGCTCTCGGCCGCCTTCTCGCGCGCCACCGCGCGCTCACGCTCCAGCACCGCCGGGTCGAGGTCGTCGGGGGACAGTGCGACCGGAAAGGCAGCCGCCGCGTGCATCGCCAGCTGACGGCCAAGCGTCTCCAGCGCCTCGCGCGGAGCAGCCGACTCCAGCCCGATCAGCACGCCGATCTTGCCCAGCCCGTCGGCCGCCGGGTTGTGGACGTAGCTTGCCACGAGACCCTGGCCGACCTCGACGGTCGCCGCGCGACGCAGCGTCTGGTGCTCGCCGATCGTCAGCACGTTGTTCGTCAGCTTGTCGCGCACGGTGCCCTCGCCGCCCGGATAGGCGGCGTTGAGGATCGCCTCGACGTCCGAGCCGACATCGAGCGCAACCGCAGTCGCGGCGCGCACGAACTCTTGGAACTGCGCATTCTTGGCGACGAAATCGGTCTCGGAATTGACCTCGACCGCCGCGCCCTTCAGCCCGTCGACGACGACGCCGACCAGCCCCTCGGCAGCGGTGCGGCCCGCCTTCTTCTGCGCAGCTGCCAATCCCTTGGAGCGCAGCCAATCGACCGCCTTCTCCATGTCGCCGTCATTCTCGGCAAGCGCCTTCTTGCAATCCATCATACCGGCGCCGGTGCGCTCGCGCAGGTCGCGGACCGTCGCCGCGGTGATCTCGGCCATTGTGACTTACCTCGGTTCAAATGTTTGCGTCATCCCAGCGCAAGCTGGGGACTGGCGCCTCCACGCGCACCCTCAGGCGCACGTCGCGAGGTCAGATCCAAGCTTGCGCCGGGATGACGGCTGAGGACTGCAAACTCCGCCGCGCCCTATCCGAGCGCGCAGCGGCGCTCAACTAGGCCGCGACCGGTTCGCCCTGCGGCTCTGCCGGCACGAACTCGGGCGCAGGCTCGGCTGCCAGAACCGGTTCGGGCATCGGTTCGGCCGCCGCACCCATGTCGACGCCGAAATCGCGCTGGCGATCGGTGCGGCCGCTGAGGATCGCGTCGGCGACCGCCTCGCAATAGAGCTTCACGGCGCGGCTGGCGTCGTCATTGCCCGGAACCGGGAAAGCGATCCCTTCGGGCGACACGTTCGTATCGAGGATCGCGATCACCGGAATGCCCAGCGTATTCGCTTCCTTGACCGCGAGCGCCTCCTTGTTGACGTCGATCACGAACATCACGTCCGGTAGCCCGCCCATGTCGCGGATGCCGCCCAGTGACGCTTCGAACTTGTCGCGCTCGCGCGTGAGCTTCAGCACTTCCTTCTTGGTCAGGCCCGCGGTGTCGCCGCTCAGCTGCTCCTCCAGCTGCTTGAAACGCTTGATCGAGCCGCTGATCGTCTTCCAGTTGGTGAGCATTCCGCCCAGCCAGCGGTGGTTGACGAAATGCTGGCCCGAACGGCGCGCCGCCTCGGCAATCGGCTCTTGCGCCTGGCGTTTGGTGCCGACGAACAGCACCTTGCCGCCTGCCTGCACTGTGGAGCGCACGAAATCTAGCGCGCGCGCGAACAGCGGCACGGTCTGCGACAGGTCGATAATATGAACACCGTTGCGGTCCCCAAAGATGTAGGGGGCCATGCGCGGGTTCCAGCGGTGCGTCTGGTGCCCGAAGTGCGCGCCCGCTTCGATAAGCTGGGTCATCGTGACGGCCGGTGCGGCTGCCATAGGTTGTCTCTCCTCGCCAGTTTGTCCTCACGCGGGCGGAGCCCCGGACCGAAATCCGGGGCACCGGCTATGTTGCCCGCGCTGTGGGATGTGGGTGCCATTAGCCACGGCGCCGCACAATTGCAACATCGGGCAACTACGGGGTGGCGACGGAGCGTTTGCGCGCGGGGCGCGTTGGGACGGAACAGCAACGATGGAGCAATGAACAGATGAGCATCTTCGGCCGCATCAAGGATGCGATCCTCGGCCATGCCGAGGCGCAGCAGGCCCAGCCCGCGCCGGCTCAGGCCGCCCCCGCGCCGACGCAGCAGGTGCAGGAGGCGCAGCACGCGCCCGCGCGTCAGGTGGATATCGAGGCGACGCTAGAGGACATGGAGCGGCAGAAGGGTGTCGATCTCAACTGGCGCAACTCGATTGTTGACCTGATGAAGCTGATCGACCTCGATCCAAGCTTGGAAAACCGCAAGGAGCTGGCGCACGAGCTGGGCTATAGCGGCGAGCTCAACGGGTCGGCCGAGATGAACATCTGGCTGCACCGCCAGGTGATGGACAAGCTGCGGAGTGGCGGGCTGGGCTGAAGTTCCGGCGCACTGAGCGCCCCCCGGACTGCTGAAACGACATGCACCGCCGGACGCGTCGCTTGCGTTCAGCGGTTGAACGCCTTTTTATGTGGCGCCAGTCCGGAGACCCGCCGTGTCCGCCCCCACCACGCTCGTCCTGTTCGGCGCGACCGGCGACCTCGCGCAGCGCATGCTATTTCCGGCCCTTTACCATCTCTGGCGCGAAGGGCGGCTGTCAGCCGGTTTGCGCTTCGTGGGCGCCGCGCGGTCGGAGCTTTCGGATGACAGTTTCCGCGGCCGCGTCGCCGATTCGCTGAGCAAGCGCGCTGCGCCCCAGCTGGCCGACGACGCAGCGATCCGCGAATTCGCGGCGCGATGGTGCTACGTCGCGGCAGACGCCGAGAAGCCGGATGGCCTCGCGCCGCTCAAGTCCGCGCTCGGCGAATCCGCTCCGCCCGCGCTCTACTATCTCGCCACCGCGCCGCAGCTGTTCGGCCCGATCGCGCAGGCGCTCGCCGCGGCCGGCCTCGCCGGGCGGGACACGCGCGTAATGGTCGAAAAACCGATCGGCCGCGATCTCGCCAGCTCGATGCTGGTGAACGACGCGCTGGCAGCCGTCTTCAGTGAAGAGCAGATTTTCCGCGTCGACCATTATCTCGGCAAAGAGACCGTCCAGAACCTGTTGGCGCTGCGCTTCGGCAATGCGCTGTTTGAGCCGCTCTGGGGCGCGCAGGGCGTGGCCTATGTGGAGATCACAGTCGCTGAGACCGTGGGGCTGGAGGACCGCGCCGGCTATTACGAGGGCGCGGGTGCGCTGCGCGACATGATGCAAAACCATGTGCTCCAGCTGCTCGCGCTGGTCGCGATGGAGCCGCCCGCGAGCATCGACGCGCCCGCCATCCGCAACGAGAAGGTGAAGGTGCTGCGCTGCCTGCGCCCGCTGACTGCAGCGAGCGTCGAGAAGCTGGCGGTGGCCGGGCAGTACGGGCCGGGGACGAGCGACGGGCAAAGCGTGCGCGGCTACGCCGACGAACTGGGCCGCGCCAGCCGCACCGAGACGTTTGCAGCGGTGCGCGCCGACATCGAGAACTGGCGCTGGGCGGGCGTGCCCTTCTACCTGCGCACGGGCAAGCGCATGGCGCGCCGCTTCACCGAAATTGTTGTCCATTTTCGGCCCGTTCCGCACTCGATCTTCGAGCGCGCGGGCGGACGGCTGAGCCCGAACAAGCTGATCCTTAACCTGCAGCCCGACGAGGACATTCAGCTGACGCTGATGGCCAAGGAGCCCGGTCTCGAGCAGGACGGAGCGCGGCTGCGCGAGCTCCCGCTCGACCTCAGCCTAGCCCAGGCGTTCCCGGACGCTCGGCGGCGGATCGCCTACGAGCGGCTGCTGCTCGATGCGCTGGCGGGCAACCAGACCCTCTTCGTGCGGCGCGACGAGGTCGAGGCTGCGTGGGCGTGGGTCGACTCGATTTATGCGGCGTGGGCGGAGGCGGAAGTGGCACCCAGGCCTTATGCATCAGGCAGCTTTGGCCCGAGCGCGTCGATCGCGCTGCCAGAACGATTCGGGCACTCATGGCATGAGTGAGTGGGTGGAATACGCTGACCGCTCCGCATGGGCGGAGGGCGTAGCGCGCGCCTGCGCGTGGGCGATCGAGCGCGGCTACGAGCACAAGCGCCCGGCTCGGGCGGCGCTGGCGGGAGGCTCAACTCCGGCCGCCGTCTACCCGCTGCTGTTCGCGATGCGCCTGAACTGGGCAGCGGTGGAGTTGACCGTATCCGACGAGCGCGTGGTGTCCGAGGACGATCCGCTCAGCAACATCGGCGCGCTGCGGCGGGCGGCGGCGGGGACGCTGGCGGCAGCGGCGCACATCGTTTCCCTTGAAACGTTAGCCCGGCCTGAAGCCGGGGCCGGCCCCCTTGCCGCCGGAACGGCGGCGCCGCTGGGCGGCCGCCCGGGCGCGGGCCAGGTCCGCGCCGACGGGGGGAGATACGACCTCATCTGGGCCGGGTGCGGCGAGGACGGGCACGCGCTGGGCTGGTTCCACGGCCCCGACCGCGCAGCGTGGGAGGAGGGCTCCTCTGGCGTCGCGCGCGTGCGCCCCGATCCGCCGCCCGCCTCCACCGGATCGGTGCCGCGCCTGACGCTGACCCGCACCGCCGCCGCCCGCGCGCACACGATTATCCTCGCCGCGACCGGCCATCCGAAGCGTGCCGTCCTCGAAACGGCTGCTGATAAAGCCCTGCCGGTGGCCCATCTGCTAAGCTTCCCCCAAACCCAGGTGCATTGGGCGCCATGACCCTCCACCCCACCATCGAGCGCGTCACCGAGCGCATCGCCCAGCGCAGCGCCCCCTCCCGCCGCACCTATCTCGACCTGATCGAGCGCGCCCGCGACGCTGGCGTGCAGCGGCAGCGCTTGAGCTGCGGGAACCTCGCCCACGGCTTCGCAGCAGCGCTGGAGGACAAGCCCGCGCTCAGTGGCAACCGCATGCCCAATCTGGGCATCGTCACCAGCTACAACGATATGCTGAGCGCGCATCAGCCGCTCGGGCGCTATCCCGAGATCCTGAAGATCGCAGCGCGCGAGCGGGGCGCGACTGCGCAGGTCGCGGGCGGCGTCCCCGCGATGTGCGATGGCGTCACCCAGGGCCAGTTGGGCATGGAGCTGAGCCTGTTCAGCCGCGACACCATCGCTCTGGGAACCGCAGTCGCGCTCTCTCACGCGATGTTTGACGGCGCGCTGCTGCTGGGCGTCTGCGACAAGATCGTGCCGGGCCTGCTGATCGGAGCCCTGCGGTTCGGTCATTTGCCCACAATCCTCGTCCCCGGCGGCCCGATGCCGACGGGCATTCCGAACCGGGAGAAGGCGCGCGTTCGCCAGCTCTATGCCGAGGGCAAGGTGGGGCGAGAGGAGCTGCTGGCCGCCGAAAGCGCGAGCTACCATTCGCCCGGCACCTGCACCTTCTACGGCACCGCCAACTCGAACCAGATGATGATGGAGCTGATGGGCCTCCACATCCCCGGCACGGCGTTCGTCCAGCCCCAATCAGCGCTGCGCCCCAAGCTGACCGCGGCGGCCGCGCATCGCTGCGCCGAGATCACGGCCTTCGGCGCCGACTACCGGCCGCTGGGGCTGTGCGTCGACGAACGCGCGATCGTGAACGCGATTGTCGGCCTGCACGCGACGGGCGGCTCGACCAACCACGCCATCCACCTGCCCGCGATCGCGCGCGCGGCGGGGATCGTGATCGACTGGACCGACATGGACGAGCTGTCGTCCGCGGTGCCGCTGCTGGCTCGCGTCTACCCCAACGGCTCGGCCGACGTGAACGGCTTCCACGCCGCCGGCGGGCTCGGCTTCGTCGCGCGCGAGCTGCTCAATGCGGGACTGCTGCACGGCGATATCCTGACCGTGAGCGCGGGCGGGTTCGCCGACTACACGCGCGAGCCGGCGCTGGAGGACGGTGCGCTTGTGTGGCGCGATGCTCCGGCGGAGAGCGGCGACGAGACGATCCTGCGCGGGGTGGGCCAGCCGTTCAGGGCGGACGGCGGGATGCGGCTGCTGGAAGGCAATCTGGGCCGCTGCATCATCAAGACGAGCGCGGTCGACCGCGAGCGCTGGGTCGTGGAAGCGCCGTGCCGCGTGTTTTCGGCTCAGGAGGACGTGCTGCGCGCGTTCAAGGCTGGCGAACTTTCGCAGGATACCGTGGTGGTGGTCCGCTTCCAGGGCCCGGCGGCGAACGGCATGCCCGAGCTGCACAAGCTGACGCCGTCACTCGGCGTGCTCCAGGATCGCGGCTTCAAGGTCGCGCTGGTGACCGACGGGCGGATGAGCGGCGCGTCCGGCAAGGTGCCCGCCGCGATTCACGTGACGCCCGAGGCGTTCCACGGCGGGCCGCTGGCGCGGCTGCGCGACGGCGACGTGGTGCGCGTCGACGCGGTGAACGGCACGCTGTCGACCACCGCCGACCTGTCGAGCCGCCCAGTCATTGAGACGCAGATCGACACGCCCGGCGTCGGCCGCGAGCTGTTTGCGCTGTTCCGCATGCACTCTGGCAGCGCGGAGACAGGCGCGAGCGCGATCCTCGATGCGATGGACTCCATGTTCGCCGCACGCTCCCCTCTCCCTCCCGCCGACCCGGCTGTCTCTCTCCCACATGCTGGAGAGGGGGCCGAGCGGCGGCTAGCGCCGTGAGGTCGGCCTCGGCGACGGCGGCGCACGCATGACCGCTCTCGTCGCGATCGACGTCGGGGGTACTCACGCGCGCTTCGCCGTCGCCGCGCTGCGCCCCGGCGCGCCGCCAACGCTGGGCACCACGGTCAAGCTCAAGGCCGCCGACTTCCCGACGCTCGGCGCGGCCTACCATGCGTTCGCGGCGCAGGCGGGGGGCAAGCTGCCGCCGCGCGCCGCGCTCGCGGTCGCCTGCCCGGTCGATGGCGATCTGCTCAAGCTCACCAACAGCCCGTGGGTGCTGCGCACGTCGGCGCTGCCGGCCGAGCTTGGCCTTGAACGGCTGCTGGTCTTGAACGATTTCGGCGCGGTCACCCATGCCATCCCGCGCCTCGAACCCGACGCGCTCCTCCACCTCTGCGGCCCCGATAGTCCGCTCCCCGGCAACGGCCCGATCGCGGTCGTCGGCCCTGGCACGGGCCTCGGCGTCGGGCTGCTGCTGCGCCGCGACGGCCACACCCACGTCGTCGAGACCGAGGGCGGCCACATGGACTTCGCCCCCGTCGACGCGATCGAGGACGCGCTGCTCGTCCGCCTGCGCCAGCACTATGGCCGCGTGTCGGTCGAGCGCATCGTGTCGGGCCCGGGCCTTGCGCACATCTACGAGGCGCTCGCAGCGCATGAGGGCCGTCCGGTGAAGCTGTCGGGCGATGCCGAGCTGTGGGCGGCAGCGAGCGAGGGATCGGACGACCTCGCCGCGCGGGCGCTCGAGCGCTGGTGCCTCGCGCTCGGCTGCGTCGCCGGCAATCTGGCGCTCGCGCACGGCGCCAAGGCGGTCGTGCTCGCGGGCGGGCTGCCGCCGCGCATTCTGCCGCAGCTGCTGAGCGGCGGCTTCGAGCAGCGCTTCCGCGCCAAGGGCCGTTTTGAGGCGATGATGGGTTCGATCCCCGTCCGTGTCTGCATCCACCCCGAGCCGGGCCTGCTGGGCGCGGCCGCCGCCTTCGAGGCCGAAGCATGACCCCGCACGAGCTGCTGATCCGCGCGCATACGCTGCCCGTGCTGGTGATCCACGAGGTCGAGCACGCCGTCCCGCTCGCGCGCGCGCTCGCCGGGGGCGGCCTGACCGTCCTTGAAGTGACGCTGCGCACCCCCGCTGCGCTGGGCGCGATCGCAGCGATCGCCCGCGATGTGCCCGAGGCGATTGTCGGCGCCGGCACCGTGCTCAGCCCCGACGACCTCAAGGCCGCGCACGATGCCGGCGCGCTGTTCGGTGTGTCGCCCGGCCTGACGCCGCGCCTAGCGGCGGCGGCGCGCGTGTGGCGACGGCCCTTCTACCCTGGCTGCGCCACCGCCTCCGAAGCGATGGCGGCGCGCGAGCATGGCTTCACGGCGCTGAAGTTCTTCCCCGCCGAAGCAAGTGGCGGCGCCGCTGCCTTGCAAGCGCTCTCTCAGCCGCTCGCCGATCTGCGCTTCTGCCCGACCGGAGGGATTACCCGCTCCAATGCTGCCAGCTACCGATCGGTCTCGAGCGTGCTCGCGGTCGGCGGCAGCTGGATGGCGCCCGACGAGGCCGTCCGCGCGGGCGACTGGGAGCGCGTGCGAGCGCTTGCCGCCGAGGCATCGCGGCGCTGATCGCTCAGCCCGGGCGGTATTCGTAGCGCAGGTACCACAGCTCGTGGCCCAGCCGCCGCGCTTTGGCCCCATAGCGGGTCTCGGGCCAGTCGGCGGGGCGGTGCTGCCAGTCGGCGGGCGTGGCGGCGCGCCAGCGGAAGGCCGGATGGGCGGCCATCTGCATCAGCGTCCAGCGGAGGTAGACCGGGTGGTCGGTGCCGATGCGCAGCTCCGCGCCGGGCATCAGCTTGGCCGCCAGCAGCTCGAGCGGGCCGGGATTGACGAAGCGCCGTTTGGCGTGGCGCGCCTTCGGCCACGGATCGGGATGCAGCAGGAACACGCGCGCAAGGCTCGCATCGGGCAGGCGTTCGAGCACGTCGAGCGCGTCGCCCATATAGAGCCGCACGTTGGCCAGCCCGCGCCGATCGATCTGCGCGAGCGCGCCGACGACGCCGTTCAGGAACGGCTCGCAGCCGATGAAGCCGGTGTCCGGCGCGGCTTCGGCCTGCGCGGCCAGATGCTCGCCCGCGCCAAAGCCGATCTCGAGTGCAAGCGGGCGGTCGTCGCCGAACAACGCCCCGGCGCCGAGCGGACCGGCGGCGGGCACCGAGACGCGCGGCAGCAGCTCGTCGAGCAGGCGCTGCTGGCCCGGGCGCAGCGCGTGGCCCTGGCGGCGGCCGTAGAGACGGCGGATCGAGGCGGGATCGGGCATGCGGTGCCGTTTCCGGGCCCGGAGCGCGGCGGGCAAGGGCAAAATGAAGCCTGCGCTGGCCAGGCCGCGCTCCTCGTGTAACCTCGCCCGGAACAATCGTAGAGGCCGATCCGATGCGTTTCCGCCATCTCCCCGCCGCCGCTCTTGCGCTGTCGCTTGCCGGCGCAGCGCACGCCGCCGCGCCGCCGCCGCGCGCTGCGGTGAAAGCGTGGGTCAACGCGAACCAGCGCGCCGTTCTCAGCGACTTCCTCGCGTTCACCGCGATACCAAACGTCGCGACCACGCTGCCCGATGTTGAACGGAACGCCGCCTACATCCGCGCCGAGCTGGAAAAGCGCGGGTTCACAACGCGCCTGCTCTCGGCCGCGCCGGGCACGCCGCCATCGGTGTTCGCCGAACGCCGCACGGCCGGTGCGAAGCGGACCATGCTGTTCTACGCCCACTATGACGGCCAGCCGATCGGCCAGAAGGGCTGGATCCTGAAGCCCTTCGCGCCCGAGGTCCGCACCGCGCTGCCCGAAGCGAAGCGCGTCGACTGGCGCGCGGCGCCTGCGCTCGATCCGGAGTGGCGCGTGTTCGGACGCGGCACTGGCGACGACAAGCTGTCGATCCAGGCGATGCTGTCGGCGCTCGATGCGCTGAAGGCCACAAGCGCGAAGCCGTCGGTCAACATCAAGCTGCTCTATGAGGGCGAGGAGGAGCAGGGCTCGCCGCATTTCGGGACGATCGTCGAACAGAACGCAGCGCTGCTGAAGGCCGATGCGCTCATCATGGGCGACGGCCCGATGCACCAATCGGGCCGCCAGATCCTCACCTTCGGCAATCGCGGCATCGTCGGGTTCACGGCGACGGTCTACGGCCCAATGAAGCCGCTGCACGACGGCCATTATGGCAGCTTCGCGCCCAGCCCGACGGTGATGCTGGCGCATCTGGTCGCGCGGATGCGCGACGAGGACGGCACGATCCGCATCCCCGGCGTGCTGGCGGGCGTGGCACCGGTGACGGCAGCCGACCGCGCGGCGATCGCCGCGATGCCGGCGAACGAGGCAGAGGTGCGCCGCGCGCTGGGGCTGGGCCGCAGCATCGGCCCCGCGCGGCTGCCGGAGGGCTATCTCGCGCCGACGCTCAACGTGCGCGCGATCCATGCGGGGGACGACGGGCCGAATGCAGCGAACGCGATCGCCACCGAGGGGCACGCGAGCTTCGATCTGCGGCTGGCGGCGGGGCAGAAGCCGGAAGCGGTGAAGCGTGCGGTGGAGGACTGGCTGAAGGCCGAGGGCTGGACGGTGGTGACGGCAACGCCCGACGCGGCGTTTCGCGGCGCGAATGCGAAGGTCCTGAAGCTCCGCTGGGACGAGGGCGCGTCGGAGGCGGCGCGCACCCCGCTCGACCTCCCCGCCGCGCAGGCGGTCATCGGCTCGATCGCGCGGACGGTCGGCTATCAGCCGATCCTGTCGCCCACCTCGGGCGGCAGCTCGGGCATCGCGGATGCGACAAAGACGCTCGGCACGCCGATGATCGGCGTCTCGATCGCCAACTATGACGACAACCAGCACGCCGAGAACGAGAACATCCGGCTGGGCAATCTGTGGGAAGGGATCGCGGTCTATGCGGGTTTGCTGAGCGACCTGGATTGGTAGGACGCGCCCCGCCCGTCGCCCCGGCGAAAGCCAGGCCCTCCCGGTGTCGCACTCGCTGCGAGTGACTGGGTCTGGCGCCAGCTTCCCGCTGGCATGATAGGGTGTCGTCGAGAGATTGGTCGCTTCCGCTACGTGATGAGCTTGCGCAACCCCTCCACGGTGTCCGCCTCGGCGGCGGGCTTGTCGAGGCGGATGCGAGCGATGCGGGGGAAGCGCATGGCGACCCCGCTTTTGTGGCGGGGGCTTTCGTGGATCGAATCGAACGCGATTTCAAAGACCATCGTCTTTTCAACCTCGCGCACCGGGCCGAAGCGGGACGTCGTGTGATTCCTCACCCACCGGTCGAGCATCGCCAGCTCCTCGTCGGTGATGCCCGAATAGGCCTTGCCGACGGGCAGCAGCTTGCCGTCGGCGGTCCAGCAGCCGAAGGTGTAGTCGCTGTAAAAGCTCGACCGGCGGCCGTGGCCGCGCTGCGCGTACATCACCACGCAGTCGGCGGTCAGCGGATCGCGTTTCCACTTCCACCACAGGCCGGTCTTGCGCCCGGCGACATACGGGCTGTCGCGGCGCTTCAGCATCAGCCCCTCGATCGCGGCGTCGCGCGCGCCCGAGCGGTGACGCTCCAGATCCTCCATCGAGGCGACCTGAACGAGTGTCGACACGTCGAACCGTTCGGGCGGCAGCCGGTGCGCGAACGCCTCGAGCCGGGCGCGGCGCTCCGCCCACGGCAACGCCCGTAGGTCCTCGTCGCCATCGAACAGGATGTCGTAGAGGCGCACGAAGGCGGGGCTTTCCATCAGCGCCTTTGCCGAGACCGACTTGCGATTGAGGCGTTGCTGGAGCGCATTGAAGCTTCCCGCCTCGCCGCCCTGGACACTCCCGCGGATCATCAGCTCGCCATCGACGACGCCCTCAACCCGGAACGCCTCGGCGACATCGGGAAAACCCGCGGTGATATCGTCGCCCGCGCGGCTGAACAGACGCGTTTCCCGGCCGACATGCTGCGCCTGGACGCGGATCCCGTCCCACTTCCACTCGGCGGCGTAGTCCTTGAGGTCGATCGTGGCGCCTTCCAGCGGATGCGCGAGCATGAACGGGCGGAACACGGGCCGGTCGGGCGAGTGCGGCTTGTCCGCGTGGCCCAGCGCCCAGGCGAACAGCGTCGGGTAGGGCGCGTGCACGCAGCTCCACACCTCCTCCACGTCGTCGAGCGCCACACCGAACGCCTGCGCAAAGGCAGTGCGCGCAAGGCGCGCGGAGACGCCGACGCGCAGCTCGCCCGTCACCAGCTTCAACAGCGCGAAGCGGCCGTCGGCGTCCAATCGGTCTAGGAAGCCGGTCAGCACCCGCGGGGCCTCGGCGCGCGTCGCGGAGAGCATCGCGTCGATGACTTCGGGCAATGTGGGTTCGGGGCCGGCCGGAATCGGCGGCGCGGGCCAGATGAGCGCGGTCGTCTCGGCGAGGTCGCCGACGAAGCTGTAGCTCATATAAAACAGCTCGGGGTCGACGCGGCCCTCGACCGCGGCGCGGATCTGGCTGGCCTTGACGGCGGGGAGCTTGAGCCCGCCAGTCAGCGCGGCGAGCGCCCAGCCGCGCTCGGGATCGGGCGCGGCGATCAGATAGTCCGCGATCAGCTTCAGCTTGGCGTTGCGCGCGGGCGTGTAGATCAGGCGGTCGAGCAGGCGGGCGAAAGCGTGCATGTGCGGGCGAGATAGGGCGCGTAACCGCGGCTGGCACTAGCTCGTCCCCGGAACCGGGACGATCCGGGCTATTTCGGCGGCACCACCGGCTGGCCCGCGCGGCGCAGTTCCTCGGCCTTCCAGCGCATCGCCATCGCGACGCGCGCGCGGCCGCTCGGGTGATCGAAGAACAGCCGCTCCTCCCACACGCCGGGTTCGATCTTGCGATATTGGCTCAGCATCATCGCCACGCGCGCGAAACCATCCGGCTCGCGCGCGGCGTTGAGGCCGAAGATGTCGGCCTCGGCCTCCTGCGTGTAGACGATCCGGTTGATGACAGGGCGCGCGGCGGCGAACAGCAGCGTCAGCACCAGCGCCGCGACCGAGATCACCGCCGGGTCGGCGATCGTGGTCACGCCCCAGTGCTCGCCACGCCAGCGGAGCAATGCCGGGACCGCGCGGCTGATGAGGAACAGCATGGTGCCGATCAGCAACAGGAACTGGATCAGCGATTTCCAGACGTGGCCCAGCACATAGTGGCCCATCTCGTGCCCCATCACCGCCTTGATCACCGCCGGATCGCGCGTGTTGAGCAGGTTGTCGTTCAACGCAATGCGCGTCGTTCCGCCAAGCCCGGACACATTGGCGCGGATCTTCTTGGTCTGGCGGCTGGCGTCGACAACGAATACGTTCGTCGCGGGCACGCCGTTCTCGCGCGCCAAGCTCAGGATCTGCTCGCGCAGCGGCCCCTCGGCCATCGGAGCGTATTTGTTGAACAGCGGCTCGATGAACACCGGCGCGAGCGCGATGCCGAAGGTGAACGCGGCCATGACGACGAGCGTGCTCCACGCCCACCAGCTGTTCGGACGGCGGCGGACCAGCAGCAGGATGGGGATGAACACCAACGCGCCAAGAATCGTGCCGATCACCAGCTGCTTGCCCCAATCGCCCATGAACGCGGCGAACGTCTGATTGGACAGCCCGTAATCATGCTCGCGCCAGAAACCTTCGTAGATCGTGTAGGGCAGCGTCAGCAGCGCGGTCAGCAGGCCATAGACCAGCCCGAACACCAGCGTGCGGCCCGCGAGCGAGCGCCGCAGACGGGCCGCGAAGGCCGACAGCCGCCGGATCACGCCGGTTTCCAGAAGAAGCAGGTCCACTCCGATGCCGACGAGGGCGCCCCACAGGATCAGCCAGTAGCCGCCCTCGAAATACGCGTCCGATCGTGCCCGAGCCGCGCCCTGCAGCGTCGACATGTAGGCGCGCGTCGCTGCGTCGGGATCGAACGGTACCTGCGCCAGCGCGGGCACGCACAGCAGCAGCGCCGCGCCGCCCACCATCAACCCCAACCCTTGCCGCATCCCTCGCTCCCCCAGCGCGTACCGCTACAGCGCGCCGCTACCCGGCGGCAAGCGCGCTGCCTATCTCGGCGCGAGTGATCCCCGTTTTTCATCATCCCGAATACGTCGCCGAGCTGCCGGGCCACGTGAGCTTCCCGATGAGCAAATACCGGC
Source organism: Sphingomonadaceae bacterium (assembly GCA_032249695.1). GTDB lineage: Bacteria > Pseudomonadota > Alphaproteobacteria > Sphingomonadales > Sphingomonadaceae > JAVVHE01. The sequence continues at coordinate 39,513 of JAVVHE010000013.1, forward strand.
TCGTCGTGGATGCGCTCGCCGAGGCGGGGACGGAGATCGAGCCGCATCTGCCCGATGCGATGGAGCGCGAGTGGATCGCGCGCGTGCACACGCCGGCCTACACCGACGCGGTGCTGGCAAGCGCGGTCGATCCGCGGATCGAGCGCCGCATCGGATTTCCGGTCACCCCCCGCGTCACCCGCCGGTCGGTGCTGTCGGTCGGCGGCACGCATGGCGCGGCGCGGCTTGCGCTCGCGCGCGGCTATGCTGCGAACGCCGCGGGCGGGTCGCACCACGCGCTCGCCGAGACGGGCGCGGGCTATTGCGTGCTGAATGACCTCGCGATCGCGGCCACGCGGCTGCTGGCAGAGGGGCATGTGCGCCGCATCGCGATCGTCGATCTGGACGTCCACCAGGGCGACGGCACCGCGGCGCTCTTGGCAGACGAGCCGCGCGCGCTGACCTATTCGATGCACGCCGAGAAAAATTTTCCCGCGCGCAAGGCCGTGTCGGACGTCGACGTGGGCCTGCCCGACGGCACGGGCGACGCGGCCTATCTGGACGCGCTCGCCGAAACGCTGCCGCCTGCGCTCGAGCGGTTTCGGCCCGACCTCGTGCTGTATCAGGCAGGCGTCGACTGCCATGTCGATGACAAGCTCGGCCGTCTGGCGCTGACCGATGCGGGGCTTGCGGCGCGCGACCGGTTCGTGATGGGCACCGCGCGGCGTGTGGGGGCCGCGCTCGCGAGCGTGCTGGGCGGCGGCTATGGCGCCGATCGCATGGCCGTCGCGCGCCGCCACGCCGCGACGATTCTGACGCTCGCGCGCGAGGTGGCGGCGGCGTGACGGCTGCCTGACTTGCCGCGCCGTGCGCGGGCGGGCAGACGGGTCGCGATGAAGCCCGCGCCCGCTCGGCGCGCTCGAGCCAAGCTCTGACGGAGACCCACCGCCCATGCGCCTGTTCGTTGCCGCCCTGCTGATGACGCTGCCCATTGCCGCCACCGCGCAGCTCCGCCCCGCGCAGCCCGCCGCGGTCCCTGCTCCCGCCGCACCCAGCCTCTCGCCCGCGGGCCGGGCCACGATGGAGGCCGCGCAGAAGGCGGGCATGGAGCGGCTGCGCTCCATCCTGCAGCGCCGGGGGCCGCAGCTGCGCGCCGCGCAGATCGACCTCGCCGACGCGCTTGCAGCGACGCCCTTCGATGCAGCCAAGGCGCAGCGCGCGATCACCACGCAGCAGGCGCTGACGTCCGAGATCACGAACGTCGTCGCGTCGGCGCAGCTGGACGGGTTGAAGAAACTCTCCGCTGCCGACCGGATGCTGCTGTCGCGCCAGTTCCGCGCGTCGGCCGACCGCATCGCCAAGGAAGGCTTCAGCCCGCCCGCCCCGCGCTGACGTCTGGCGCTGTCGCCTGGCGTCGCCGTGGGGGAAAGCGCCGCCGCCCCCCGTAATGCCTCCGTGCTCGCCGTGACGCCCGTCAGCGCCACCATCCTACTCAGCCGTGTCGCGGCGGGCGACCGCGCCGCGTTCCAGGCGCTCGCGCGCCAGTGGAGCCCGCTCGCGCTGCGCATCGCCGCGAAGGTGCTGCCCGATGTCGCCGAGGCCGAGGACGCTGCCCAGGCCGCGCTGCTGAACGTGTGGCGCAAGGCGGCGAGCTTCGATGCAGGCCGCGGCACCGCGGAGAGCTGGTTCCGGCGGCTGGTCGTCAACGCCGCGCTCGACCGGCGGCGGACGCTGAAGCCCGTGCAGCCGATCGAGGCCGCCTTCGATGCGGTCTCGCCGGAACCCGATCCCGGCGAGCGGGCCGAGGCCGCCGACGAGGTGGCGCGCCTGCGCGCGGCCATTGCGCGGCTGAACCCGCGCCAGCGCGCCGCGATTGCGCTTTTCTACGGCGAGGATTCCTCAACCGCCGAGGTCGCCGAAGCGATCGGCGCCACTCCCAAGGCAGTCGAAGGACTGCTGGCGAGGGCGAGGGCCGATCTCGCGCGTATCTTAACGGGTATGAGGACCGACACGTGACTCCGGACCGCGTTAACGAACTGATCGAAGCCTATGGCTCCGATCCTGCGCGCTGGCCCGCAAACGAGCGCGCCGATGCCGAGGCGCTGCTGCGCGGCGATAAGGCATTGCGCGCCCGTGCGAACGCCGCCTTCCCGCTAGACCGCAGCATCGCCGCCTGGGCCCGCTCGCCCGAAGCCGCCGAAGCCCTCGCCGATGCGCTCGCAGCGCGCGTGGTGGCCAACCTGCCGCGGCAGGACGCGCGGCGGCGTCCGTGGCAACTGTGGGGCGGCGGCCTGGGCGTTGCGGCGAGCGTCGCTGCTGCGGCCTTCCTCCTCACGCCCCGCGAACACACCCCCACGCCGCAGCCGCACCAAGTGCAGCTCGCAGCGCAGGCCGGATCCGAACAGGCGAAGGCCGAAGCCTTCCAGCTGCTATTCGTACCAACTCCAGACGAAGAGGACGTCTTATGATCTCAGCACTGCGCACCGCCGCGCTCGCTGCGCTGGTCGGCGCAGCGGCACTGCCCGCTGCCGCCCAGGACATGCCGCCGCCCCCGGCACCGGGCTTGGGTAACCCCGGCCGCCCCGGCGGGCTGCGCGGCACGATGAGTCAATTGTCGCCCGAAGGCCGCCAAGCGCTGAAGCAGGCGATGCAGTCGCTGCGCGGCGACGGTACGCGCGAGCAGATCCAGGCCGCGCGCCAGCAGCAGCTGGACATTCTGGGCGCAGAGACGTTCGACGCCGCTGCGATGCAGCGCGCGCAGATGGCCGAGCGCAATCTTGTTACGGGACAGCAGCAGCGCCGCCAGGCCGCGCTGCTTGCAGCCTACTCGCGTATGAGCGCCGCCGACCGGCGCGTGCTGGCGCAGGCGGCGAACCAGGGCCGCGCCATGGTGCAGAACCGGCTGCAGCGCTTCCGCGATCGGCTCGGCAACGGCCAGTTCATACCACCGCCGCCGCCGGGGCTGTAATCTTCCCACCCCAATCACCGATTGGGGAGGGACTGGATCCCGTCATGCCGCCGTGCGCCAGCCCGTCTGCCGCTCGATCTCGGCCCACAGCGCGTCTGCGAGGCGGCGGGTGACCGGACCGGGCGTGCCGTTGCCGACGGCCGCGCCGTCGATCCGGACCACCGGCACGCACGGGTTGGTTGTCGAGGTGATGAACGCCTCGGCCGCCCGCCTTGCCTCGTCGGGCGTGAACGGCCGCTCCTCAATGCGTACGCCCGCCTCGTTCTGCAGGCGCATCAGCGTGTCGCGCATCACGCCGCGCAGGATCGATCGGTCGGCCGCGCGCGTCACCACCGCGCCTGAGGAGGTCACGATCCAGGCATTGGTTGATCCGCCCTCGGTCACCAACCCATCGCGTACCATCCAACCCTCGGCCGCGCCCGCTGCGCGCGCAGCCTCCTTCGCCAGCACGTTGGGCAGCAGCGACACCGACTTGATGTCCGGTCGTAGCCAGCGCTCGTCGGGGACCAGCGCGACGCCGATGCCTGAATCGAGCGCGCGCCGCTTGGCTGCGAAATCGAACGGCCGGACGGTCATCACCAGCGACGGCCGCACGCCTGCGGGCACGCCGTGGTCGCGCCGCGCCACGCCGCGCGACCACTGGATGTATAGCAGGCCGTCGCGCAGCGCGTTTGCTGCCAGCAACCGCCCGGCCACCAGCGACAGGCGGGCTGCGGCGGGTGGTGCCATCGCCAGTTCGCGCGCCGAACGCTCCAGCCGGGCGAGGTGCGCGGGCCAATCGAGCAGCCGCCCGTTCATCAGCGCCGCAACTTCGTAGACTCCGTCGGCGAACTGGTAGCCGCGGTCCTCGACGCTGACCGCAGCCTCGCGCAGCGGCAGATAGCGGCCATTGACGTAAGCGGTGCGCGGCAAAACAGCCCTCGTGCGTTCCTGTGGGGTGCGGCGGCGTTATGCTGCGGCGATGCCCAACCCGCAAATCGTGCTGTTCCGTCAGGACCTCCGCGTCCACGATCACGCCGCGCTAGTGGCGGCCGCCGCCGCCGGCTCGGTGCTGCCGCTGTTCGTGCTGGACGACGACACGCCCGGCAAATGGCGCACCGGCAGCGCCGGGCGCTGGTGGCTGCACCACAGCGTCGCCGCGCTGGCGGCTGCGCTTCAGAGCCTGGGCGCGCGGCTGGTGCTGTTGCGCGGGCGAGCGGGGCCGCTGGTGGCGCGGCTGGCGGACGAACTGGGCGCGCAGGTCCACGCGATCAAGCTGCACGAGCCGTGGGCCGCCATCCAGGAGGCCGAGATCGGCGAGCGGCTGACGCTGCACCCGGGCCAGACGCTCAGCTCTCCCCCCGCGGTGCTGACCAAGTCCGGCGGGCGCTTCCGCGTGTTCTCACCCTTCTGGCGCGCGCTGCAGGAGCAAATGCCTCCGGCCCCGCCCAAGCCGGCGCCGAAGCGCCTGACGATGGCCGACCATGCGCCGGCCGGCGACCTGCTGGAGGACTGGGGCCTGCTTCCCACCCACCCCAACTGGGCAGCCGAGTTCGCCGACCACTGGTCCCCCGGCGAGGAGGGCGGGCGCGCGACGCTCGACCGCTTCACCGGGCTGGTCGCGGGCTATGCAGAGGGGCGCAACCTCCCCGCCGAGCCGCGGACCTCGGCGCTCTCGCCCCATCTCCACTGGGGCGAGGTCAGCGCCGCCGAGGTGTGGCACCGCGTGGCCGCCGCCGCCGAGCCCGACATCGCCGAACCCTTCCTGCGCGAAATCGGCTGGCGCGACTTCGCGATCCAGGCGCTCGATGCCGAGCCGTCCTCACCCGACACGCCGCTTTCGCCCAAATTCGCCCGCTTCCCGCACCGCGACGACTCGGCGGGTCTGCGCGCGTGGCAGCGCGGGCTGACCGGCTATCCGATCGTCGACGCAGGCATGCGCCAGCTGTGGCGGACCGGCTGGATGCACAACCGTGTGCGGATGATCGCCTCGTCCTTCCTGGTAAAGCACCTGCTCGTCGACTGGCGGCGCGGCTCCGAATGGTTCTGGGACACGCTGGTGGACGCCGACCTCGCCAACAACACGCTGGGATGGCAGTGGATCATGGGCTCGGGCTACGACGCGCAACCTTTCTTCCGGATATTCGAGCCCGTCGCCCAAGGCCGCCGCCACGATCCCACCGGCGCCTATGTGAGGCGCTGGGTGCCGGAGCTGGCCGCGCTGCCCGACAGCGTGATCCACGCCCCATGGGAAGCCTCCCCGCTGGAACTGGAGCAAGCAGGCGTGCGCCTGGGCGAGACCTACCCGGAGCGCGTAGTAGAGCATGGCGCAGCGCGGCGGAGGGCGCTGGAGGCGTTGGGGCAGCTCAGCGTCTAACCCGGTGGCCGTTCGAACGGGCTCGTCTGAAACAGTGCGAGCGCCTTTTCGACTTTGTCGAAGAACCCGTCGAACGGGACGACCTCAGCGTCGGTAAGGCTAGAAATCGTGAAGATCGCATGACCGGGCGTTCTCATCGTGTACGGCAATAAGTATTCATCACGGTGCACAACGCGCGCCGCAGGTTGAGATGTCGATATCCAGATCGGCGAAGAAGCGTCGTAAAGTTGATATATTCTACAGCGATTTTTCCCAAGACCATCTACAAAGTTGTCTTTGCTGTTTGGCTTCGCGAGTTTGGCTGCTTGCTGGCTTCGCGAAACAACCGGTAACAGCTTGTGAGAGTGACGAGTTCCCGTTTAGCGGGTTATACCGCCCCGATGGGGGCTGCGTGTGCGGATTCACACCAACCGACTCTGCGCCACTGCCGCCCCCACAAATCCCGCGAACAGCGGGTGCGGCGCGAACGGCTTGCTTTTCAGTTCCGGGTGGAACTGCACGCCGATGAACCACGGGTGGTCGGGGCGCTCGACCACCTCGGGCAGCAGGCCGTCGGGAGAGAGGCCGCTAAAGACCAGGCCCTCGCGTTCCAAACGCTCGCGGTAGCCAAGGTTCACCTCATAGCGGTGGCGGTGACGTTCGCTGACGCGCGTGGCACCGTAGACCGACGCGGCGACGCTGTTGCCGCCCAGCACCGCCTCATACGCGCCCAGCCGCATCGTGCCGCCCAGGTCGCCGCCCTCGGCGCGGCGCTGCAGGCCGTCGGCGCCCATCCACTCGGTCGCAAGGCCCACGACCGGCTCAGTCGCCGCGCCAAACTCGGTTGAGCCCGCGCCGGGCAGGCCCGCCTGATTCCGCGCGGCCTCGATCACGGCCATCTGCATGCCCAAGCAGATGCCGAAGAACGGCACGCGGCGTTCGCGCGCGAACCTTACCGCGGCGATCTTGCCCTCGGACCCGCGCTCGCCGAAGCCGCCCGGGACCAGGATGCCGTGCATCGGCTCCAGCGTTGCGGCGACGTCGTCGCGCTCGAACGCCTCGGCATCGACCCATTTCAGATTGACCTTCACGCGGTTGGCGATGCCACCGTGCACCAGTGCTTCGACCAGCGATTTATACGCGTCCTTCAGCCCGACATATTTGCCGACCACGCCGATCGTCACCTCGCCCTCGGGGCTGTGGAGCGCGTCGCGAATGGCAAGCCAGCGGCCCAGCTCGGGCGCGGGTGCATCGCTGAGGCCGAACGCCTCCAGCACCTGCGTGTCGAGGCCCGCAGCGTGATATTGCAGCGGCACCGAGTAGATCGACGGCGCATCCAAAGCGGGGATAACCGCCTCGGCGCGGACATTCGTGAACAGCGCGATCTTGGCGCGCTCGGCCTGCGGGATCGGGTGTTCGCTGCGGCAGACAAGCAGCTGCGGCTGGATGCCCAGCGCCCGCAGTTCGGAGACGCTGTGCTGCGTGGGCTTGGTCTTGAGCTCGCCCGCGGCTGCGATGAACGGCACCAGCGTGACGTGGATAAACACCGCGCGGCTGCGGCCGAGCTCGTTTCCCAGCTGGCGCAGCGCTTCGATGAAGGGCAGCGATTCGATGTCGCCAACCGTGCCGCCGATCTCGCACAGCACAAAATCTGCGCCGCCGGCGTCGCACAGCGCGAAGGCCTTGATCGCGTCGGTGACGTGCGGGATCACCTGCACGGTCGCTCCCAGATAGTCGCCGCGCCGCTCGCGCGCGATGATGTCCGAATAGATGCGGCCTGTCGTGATGTTGTCGGCGCGGCTGGTGGCAACGCCGGTGAAGCGTTCGTAATGACCGAGATCGAGATCGGTCTCCGCCCCGTCGTCGGTCACATACACTTCGCCGTGCTGATACGGGCTCATCGTGCCAGGGTCGACGTTCAGATACGGGTCGAACTTGCGCAGCCGCACGCTGTAGCCGCGCGCCTGCAACAGCGCGCCGAGCGAGGCGGCCATCAGGCCCTTGCCAAGCGAGGAGACCACGCCGCCGGTGATGAAGACATACCGCGTCATGGGCGGCCACCTTAGGCGGGGGTTGCAGCCGCTGTCACGCGGCGAGTGCGTAGCGTGACAGCTGGCGCCGTGGACGCCGCCGCGGGTGCGCTTAGTTGGCGGGTGCCGGCGCGGGCGCCGCCGGCGTCGCGCCTCTGGGCGCGCCGCTCGGGTTCGTCACGGGCGGCTGCGTCGGCCCAACCTCCAGCGGCGAGGCGGGTTCGCTTGGGCCACCGAAAATCGGCACCCCACCCGGAGCCGCGGGCGCGGTCGGCACAGGCCGCGGCGCACCGGGGTTGAGCGGCGCGGGCACCGACGCGGCATTGGGATTGATGACGCGCGTCTTGCCCGAATGGCCATAGAGCACCGCCAAGCCGAGCGAGGTAATCACGAAAACTGCGCCAAGGATCGAGGTCGACCGCGTCAGCAGGTCCGCCGCACCGCGCGCGCTGACCAGTCCGCCCGTCGTCTGCCCGATGCCCAAGGCCCCGCCTTCGGAGCGCTGCAGCAGGATCACGCCGACGAGGGCGGCGGCGATCAGGGTGTGGACGATGAGGACGAAGGGGATGACGTAGGACAAGGGGTGCCTGGCAGCTTGCGGGATGGTGCGTCGCAGTTAGTCACGCGCGCGCCACGGGGCAACCCAGACGGGGAGCAGCCCGGGATCACCGCCGCGACGCACCCGGGCACCCAGCCGCGCAGCAGCTCGCGCTGGCTCTGCGGCTCGCGCGTCGGCCGTTCCGGAGGCCGTTGAGCGCGATCCGAGCCGTCGCCCAGCGCATTCGATGACCCGCTGTCGCCGACCTCCCGGGAACACGGACTACCCGGCCGGCGCGATCGCGACCGCCTGCTCGCTGATGCGCGCTCCGGGCGCACCGATGGCGGCCGCTGCGAGCGGCAGCGCCAACGCAGCGCGGCGCAGTGCATCGAACGGAGGGGCGGCAACCCGCGCGACGCGGACCCTTATTTCGGCGGCGCGAACAGCCAGTTGAGATAGGCCGCCAGCCGCACGCCGCCCTGCGCCAGCCGCCGGTCGACAGTCGCGCGGTGCCTGTAAACATAGGCGAACCCTACCTGCTCGCCTTCCGGGTAGAGGCCGTCGCGCAGCGCCGCCGATTCGCCGATCCACACCAGCGGGTCCGCAACGTCCCACTGCGTGAGCTCGTCGGGCGTCAGCTTGGCGCCCAGCCATGCCGCTTTCTCGCTGAAACTCAGCCCCTCGTCCTCCACCAACCCCGAGTCCCATAGCGCGTGGAGGTTGGTTTCGCGCCCATTGAAGCGGATTTTAACGTCGTTGCCACCCTTGTCGGAACCGTTACCGGCATGGAACGGCTGGTGCAGGTCGCCGACGATGTGGATGATGAACCGCAGCGCCAGCGCCTTGTCGGCGGGCTTGGCGCGGGGATCGCGCACTGTCGCGGCAAAGTGCTTCAGGGCGGTCACGGCGTCGCCCTCGGGCGGAGCGCCGACCTCAGCGTAGGTCTTCCCCGGCGGCACGGTCACATAGTGGAAGGGAGAGGCATCCTTCTGCCAGAAGGCGCTCGGGTCCGATCGCATGAAGTCGGGCCAGGTCGAAGCCTCGGCGATGCTCTCGCCAGCGGGCAGGATGCGCATCACCCCGGCGCGCGCCGAGGGTGTCAGGTATTTGTCGGCGATGGTGCCGATGACGCGGTGCCCCTCCTGTCCCCACGCATGGGCGGCGTGCGGGCTGAGGAGCAGGGCGGCGACGATCAGGGCGGTGCGCATCGCCCGCTCGTGCAGCGCGAGTGTTGCGGGATTGTGACGCTGCGGGCGGCGTCAGCCGGTGATCGTCACATGCCCGGGCTGCGCCGCGACCCGCTCCAGCCAAGCGCGCAGATGGCGGTAGGGTTCAAGAGCAAATCCGCCATCCGCGGCGACATGCGTATAGGCGTAAAGTGCGATATCGGCGATCGACAGCCGGTCGCCGACGAACCATGCGCGGCCTGCCAGATGATCGTCCATCAGCTTCAGCGCGGCCTCGCCCGCAGCCTGCTTGTCGGGGATCGTTGCCTGGCGCGCCGGGCTCTGCTCGTCGAAGCCGCCGCCGTAGGTGCGCCAGAAGCGCAGCGTCGCAATGTTGGGCTCGTGATTATACTGTTCCCAGAACAGCCAGCGCAGCACGTCGGCGCGGCCGAACGCTCCATCGGGCAGCAGGTCGGTGCCCTCGGCGAGGAACCACAGCGCTGCGTTTGATTCGGGCAGAAAGTTGGATCCCACCTGCAACACCGGGATGCGCCCGTTGGCATTGACGGTCGCGAGGAACCGGGGCGTGCGCGTCTCGCCCTTCAGAATGTCGTATTCGCGCCGCTCGTAGCTGCGGCCGATATGCGCGAGCGCGAGGCGGATTTTGTAGCAGTTTCTGCTGGCGGCATATTCGTGCAGGATCAGCTCAGTCACTTGGCCGCCACCAGGATGATCTTTCCGACATGCTCGCCCGCCTCCATCCGGCGGTGCGCGTCGGCGGCTTCGGCGAGCGGATAGATGCTGTCGACCACCGCGCGCACGCTGCCGTTTGCGATCAACGGCCAAACCTCGCGCTCCAGCGCACGTGCGATGCGGCCTTTTACCGCCACCGGCTGCGGCCGCAGCAGCCCCCCCGTCAGCCGCAGCTCGCGCGCCATCACCAGGCCCAGGTCCAGCTCGGTCGTGCGCCCGCGCTGCGTGGCGATCGAAAGATGGCGGCCGAATCGCGAAAGGCAGCGCAGGTTGCGCGGCACGTAATCGCCGCCGATCATGTCGAGGACGACTTCCACGCCCTCCCCGCCGGTGATGCGCTGCACCTCGGCCTCGAAGTCGCTCGCGCGGTAGTCGATCGCGTGGTCGGCGCCGAGCGCGCGCGCGGCGGCGCACTTGTCGGGGTTGCCCGCGGTCACCAGAACTTCCGCGCCGAACGCCTTTGCAAGCTGGATCGCGGTGACGCCGATGCCGCTGCTGCCGCCGTGAACCAGGATGCGCTCGCCCGCCCTCAGCGCGCCACGCTCGAAAACGTTCGCCCACACGGTGAAGAAGGTCTCGGGCAGGCCGGCCGCCTCGGCTGCGCTGAGATCCGCAGGCCAGGGCAGACAGCATTGCTCGTCGGCGACCGCATATTCCGCATAGCCGCCGCCGGGCAGCAGCGCGGTCACGCGGTCGCCCACGCGCCAGCGCTCGACTGACGGCTGGGCGAGGACAACCTCGCCCGAGACTTCGAGGCCAGGGATCGTGGGCGCACCGGGCGGCATCGGATACTTGCCCAGCCGCTGCAGCACGTCGGGCCGGTTCACGCCCGCGGCTGCCACGCGGATCAGCAGCTGGCTGTCTCGCGGGGCGGGGACGGGACGGTCCACAAGCTCCAGCACCTCGGGCCCGCCCGGCCCGGCTGGATCGATGGCACGCATGGATGACGGGAGCATGGGCGCCGCATTGGCGCGAGCAGCGGCGGTTGGCTAGGGGCGGGGCATGGCGCCGACCCCGCACGAGCTATCGCTGGCGCTGGCGATGGGGGTAGCGGCGGCGCTCTATTCGACGGTGGGGCATGCCGGCGCGTCGGCCTATATCGGGCTGATGGCGCTGTGGGGCATCGCGCCGCCCACGATGAAGCCGACCGCGCTGGTGCTGAACCTGATCGTCGCGTCGATGGGGTCGGTTCGCTACGTGCGCGCGGGGCTGTTCCGGTGGCGGACGCTGTGGCCTTTCCTCGTCGGCGCGCTACCGTTTGCGTTCATCGGCGGCGGCATCCAGCTGCCCGCGCACTGGTATCGGCCGCTCATCGGCGGCGTGCTGATCCTGTCGGCGGTCCGCCTGCTGTGGCCGCACCCGATCCGCGCCGCGCTTGATCCATGTGATCCGCCGATCGTGCTGGGCGTTGGGCTGGGAGCGGGCCTAGGCCTGCTCGCGGGACTGACGGGGACGGGCGGAGGCATTTTCCTGTCGCCGCTGCTGCTGTTCCTGGGCTGGAGCGATACCAAGCGCACCGTCGGCGTCGCGAGCCTGTTCATCATGGCGAACTCGACCGCCGGCCTGCTGGGCAACCTGTCCGCCGCAACCGCCTCGCTGCCATCCGCGCTGCCGCTCTACGCGGGCGCGGTGCTGATCGGCGGGGTGGGGGGCACCACGGTCGCCATCCGCAGCGGCCCAGCCATCATCCTGAAGGCGCTTGGCGTGGTGCTTGCAGTCGCGGGCGCGAAGTTGATTGCGACACGGTGAAATCGCCCGGGGGATGGAACCCGCTCCAAGCTCGCCTTGGCGAGGGGACCGTCCTGCGCAGCAGGATGGTCAAGGGCCTAACGGTTGGGCGTGAGTTTCCGGCGCCGCTCCCGCACAACGGCTCGACACTCCACCGTGCCGCGCACGGTCTCCTCCCCAACCAGAGATTGGGAAGGAATGTGCGGTTCTAGCGTGCCGCCCGCAACTGGTGCCGACGGGCAGCACGCTCTGGTCGGTTGCGGTGAGCCGGCTGTCGACGGCCGCTTGGCTCGGCGGCGCGGCCGAACCGTTCACTTGCGCATCCGCGGCGAGGGTGCCGCCGATGTCCTCCCGCGTGAGGTTGCCGCCCGCGTGGCGTGCGGTCTCGGTGAGATCGCGCGCCAGCGGGCGTGCGAGGAGCCGACCAGCGCAGCAGCGAAGGCGCCATTTCCGCCTTCGCCGATCGGCGCTAAATGAGGTCGATGACCGATGACGACCTGCCCCGCCCCAAGCCATCTGACGCGCTGACGGCGCTCACTCGCGAGGATCTGGGGCGCCTCAGTGTCGATGAGGTGCAGGCGCGCATCACGTCGCTTAGGGCGGAGATCGCGCTCTGCGAAGCGCGGCTGGCAGAGAGCGGATCGGTGAAGGCTGCCGCGAATGCGTTATTCCGCCACCATCGGGACTGACAGTCCAAAAATAGCGCGAAGCTGTTTCACTGCCGTTTCATGTCAAGGGCTTGCGTGCGCAGCCAAGCGGGGTGACATTCCGTAACCATGGGGGAAGAGACGCGCGGTTCTGCGTCAAGTCTGAGTTCGGAGGTTATCGGGATGCCGTCATTCGCCCGGGAGCTTGAGCACACGCTCCACAATGCACTCGCCGAGGCGAGCCGCCGCCGCCACGAATATGCAACGCTTGAGCATCTGCTGCTCGCGCTCGTCGGCGATAGCCACGCGAGCGCAGTGATGCGCGCCTGCGCGGTCGACCTCGACGAGCTTGCGACCACGCTGACGCATTATCTTGATACCGAACTCAACAGCCTGCGGGCCGATGCGCAGGTCGACCCCAACCCCACAGCCGGGTTCCAGCGCGTTGTCCAGCGCGCGATCTTGCACGTGCAGTCGTCGGGCCGCGAGGAAGTGACCGGCGCAAACGTGCTGGTGGCGCTGTTCAGCGAGCGGGAGAGCCACGCAGTCTACTTCCTGCAGCAGCAGGACATGACGCGCCTCGACGCGGTGAGCTTCATCAGCCACGGGATCGCCAAGACCGGATCGGGCGGCGAGGCGCGCGCGGCCAAGGGGTCGGCGACCGAGGAGGGCGAGAACGAGAAGCCGCACGGCAAATCGAGCGCCGGCAAGGGCGAGTCGGCGCTGAAGCAGTTTTGCGTGAACCTCAATGAAAAGGCCAAGGTCGGGAAGGTCGATCCGCTGATCGGGCGCCAGGCCGAGGTCGAGCGGACGATCCAAATCCTCTGCCGCCGGTCCAAGAATAACCCGCTCTATGTGGGTGATCCGGGTGTGGGTAAGACCGCGATCGCCGAGGGTCTTGCGCGCAAGATCGTCGAAGGCGAGGTGCCAGAGGTACTCGCCGACGCGGTTATCTACGCGCTCGATATGGGCGCGCTGCTTGCTGGCACGCGCTATCGCGGCGACTTCGAGGAGCGGCTGAAGTCGGTCGTCTCCGAGCTGGAGAAGCTGCCCGGGGCGATTTTGTTCATCGACGAGATCCACACCGTCATCGGCGCGGGCGCAACCAGCGGCGGCGCGATGGATGCATCGAACCTGCTGAAGCCCGCGCTGTCATCGGGCGCGATCCGCTGCATCGGATCGACGACCTACAAGGAGTTCCGCAGCCATTTCGAGAAAGACCGCGCCCTTCTGCGCCGCTTCCAGAAGATCGACGTGAACGAGCCGTCGGTCGAGGATGCGGTCAAGATCATGGAAGGGCTGAAGCCGTACTTCGAGGAGCACCATCAGCTGAAATACACCACGGATGCGATCAAGTCGGCGGTGGAACTGTCGGCGCGCTACATCCATGACCGCAAGCTGCCCGACAAGGCGATCGACGTGATTGACGAAGCGGGCGCGAGCCAGATGCTGCTAGAGCCAAAGAAGCGCAAGAAGACCATCGGCCAGGCCGAAGTCGAGGCCGTCGTGGCCTCGATTGCTCGCATTCCGCCGAAGTCGGTCAGCTCCGACGACAAGGCCGCGCTGGCGACTTTGGAAGCGGACCTGAAGCGCGTAGTGTTCGGGCAGGACCAAGCGATCGAGCGGCTGTCGGCTGCGATCAAGATGGCTCGCGCGGGCCTGCGCGAGCCGAACAAGCCGATCGGCTGCTACCTGTTCAGTGGCCCGACCGGTGTTGGTAAGACCGAAGTCGCGAAGCAGCTTGCCTCGATCATGGGTATCCCGCTCACCCGATTCGACATGTCCGAATATATGGAGCGGCACAGCGTCAGCCGCCTAATCGGCGCGCCTCCGGGCTATGTCGGATTCGATCAGGGCGGGCAGCTGACCGATGCGGTCGACCAGCACCCGCACTCGGTGCTGCTGCTCGACGAGATCGAGAAGGCGCACCCGGACCTGTTCAACATTCTGTTGCAGGTGATGGACAACGGCAAGCTGACCGACCACCACGGCAAGACGGTCGATTTCCGGAACGTCATCCTGATCATGACGACGAACGCAGGTGCCGCCGACATGGCGCGCGAGGCGATCGGCTTCGGAGCGTCGGCGCGCGAGGGCGACCAGGAGGAAGCGATCAAGCGCATGTTCGCGCCAGAGTTCCGCAACCGCCTCGATGCCGTGGTGCCCTTCGCCTACCTGCCGGCCGAGGTTGTTGCCCGCGTCGTCGACAAGTTCATCCTCGAGCTTGAGCTGCAGCTGGCCGACCGCGACGTGCACATCAGCCTCACCGATCCGGCGAAGGCGTGGCTCACCGAGCGCGGTTACGACCGGCTCTATGGCGCGCGCCCGATGGGCCGCCTCATCCAGGACAAGATCAAGCAGCCGCTCGCCGAGGAGCTGCTGTTCGGCAAACTGGTGAACGGTGGCGAGGTGCGGGTCGATCTGGTTGACGGCGAGATCGCGTTCGAGATCACGCCCGCTGCACCCAAGCGCAGGAGAAAGGGCGCCGCCGAGGAGCCCGAGCAGCCCGAAGAACCCGCGATCGAAGCCTGACGCGCGGCGGTCAACCCCTGCACGTGGGTGAGGACCGAGCAGCGCAGCGGCGACCTTTGCGAGTCGCGCGCGGCAGGCGTAAGGCCGACGGGTGTACGTTCACCCGCTGATCACCGACAGCAAGACGCTTGCCGACTTCTGCCGACGCCTCGCCGACGCGCCTTTCGTGGCGGTCGATACCGAATTCATGCGCGAGAATACCTTCTGGCCGGATTTGTGCCTGGTGCAGCTCGCCTCGCCCGAAGAAGCCGCAGCGATCGATCCCAAGGCCAGCCTGAACCTGGATCCGCTGCTTGATCTGCTGGTCGGCGAGCCGGTGTTGAAGGTGTTTCACGCCGGCGGGCAGGATTTGGAAATCATCTACAACCTCACCGGCCGCACGCCACATCCGCTTTTCGATACGCAGATCGCGGCGATGGCGTTGGGCATGGGCGAGCAGGTTGGCTATACCGGCCTCGTCGAGACGATGCTGGGCATCCAGATCGACAAGGGTGCGCGCTTTACCGATTGGGGTCGCCGCCCGCTCGATCAGCGCCAGATCGACTATGCGATCGGCGACGTCACCCATCTCGCCGCGCTGTTCCCGAAGATGGTTGCTCGGCTGCGGCGCACCGGGCGCGGCGAGTGGCTCGACGAGGAGATGGAGCGGCTCGCCGACCCCGCGACCTATGCCAACAATCCCGAGACCGCGTGGCAGCGGCTGCGCGCGCCCTCGCGCAACCCGGTGGTGCTGGGGCGGCTGAAGGCGCTGGCTGCGTGGCGCGAGCGCGAGGCGCAGGACAAGGACGTGCCGCGCGGCCGCATCGTCAAGGACGAGACGCTGGCCGACCTTGCCGCCCAGCCCCCGCGACGGCAGGAGGAGCTGCCCAAGGTGCGCGGGCTGTCGACTGCGTGGGCCAACAACGCGATCGGCGAGCGGCTGATGTCGGCGCTACGCAATGCCGAACCGCTCCCTGCCGACGAGCTGCCGGCGAAGGAGCCGCGGCGACCGGGGCTGACACAAGACAGCGCACTGGTCGCCGACCTCTTGAAGCTGCTGCTGAAAGTCCGCGCCAAGGAAGCGGGCGTCGCGCCGCGGCTGCTGGCGCGCGGCGAGGAGCTGGAGGCGCTCGCCGCAGGACAGCGCGAGGGGCTGGCGGTGCTAAGCGGCTGGCGCCTCGCCGCATTCGGCCGCGATGCGCTGGCGCTGGTGGAAGGGCGGCTGGGCTTCGCGGTCAGAGAGGGGCGTATGGTGATGAGCGCGATCGGAGACGCCGCGGTCGAGGCTTGACCCGCATCGTGCGCACGGCTGAACGTCGTTGGAAGCCGACTGGAGTTACGGGTGCGGGCAGCGACGATTGCGCTGGGTTTGCTGACGCTCGGCGCGGCCGCTGTCGCACAGACTCCGGGACCGCTCGCCGCCGATCAGACGGGCGCCACTGCCGCCGGTACGACATTTACAGCACCCGCGGCGTGGTCCGTATTGCCGATGGCAAGCGTCGTGCAGATAATCGCACCCGACGACAGTCTGCGAGTGGCGATCGTCGATGTCGGGCCCGCGAATGACGCGCCCGCTGCGATCGATGTAGCATTGGCGTGCTACGGGCCGCGCTGGTCCCCGGCGCTGAGGGCGATCGGGCCGGCCTCGGCGCGTAATGGCTGGGACGAGCGACAGACCGCGATCTACCAGCCTTCGCCAGACGCGAAGCTGGCCGCGCAGGCGATCGCGTTGCGCAAGAGCACGGCGTGGACGGTGGTGCTGATCGAGCGCGCCACGGCGGCCGCCGGAAATCGGCTGAGCGCGGCCGACCGCATCGCCCGATCGCTGCATCCGCCGCGCGCTGTCGCTCCGACGCCCGGCGGCTGCACGACCAACCGCTGACGCCCCGCGCACATCGGCGCGCCGTTGACCGCAGGTTAGAAGGCAGGAGGCCACGGTGGCCTCCTGCCGATTGCGCTCAGGCGCGCCGACGCGCCGCGCCAAGCCCGATCAGACCAAGCCCGAAGATCGCCAGCGTGGCAGGTGCGGGGGTGGGCAGTACGCCCGACACCACCCTGCCCCTGATCGGCGGAGCCCAGAAACCGACCGTGTGGTTGTCGCTCTCATATCCGCCGCCGGAGTTTACCTCCGCAAACTCGATCCGGTCGAACGTATCGCCGACATCGTAGATATTCACAAATACGTATGGCTCACCGCAGTTACTCGTGCGGTATTGAGCATTCGGATTACAGTAATAGCTTACATTTCCGCTGACCGCGTTGAGGACGTCCGTGGGGGTAAACTGGAAGACCTGATTATTTCCCTTGAATAGTCTTACATAGTTACCGCTATCAAGAGCGGACAGCCAGAAGCCGAAGAAGTTGATGCCACGTGGATCAAGCGTCGATAGATTGAGGGAATAGCTACCAAGATACTCAAACGTTACGGCATACTGTCCGGTGCCACCCGCGCCGCCATATTGATCGGCGTTGATGATTTGCACGTTCCTGTATTCGCCGGTAATCTGGTTACCGCCGAAAGTAGTTGTAAATGTCTTTCCCGTACCTGTGGCGCGTCCATCGAACGTCTCTACGCCCCGATATGTGAAATTGGCCGTGGACGACTGCACGCTGGGATCTTCGATCGTCACGACGAAACCGGCCTGCGCAGCGGTCGAAGCGCCGATAAACGCTAGAGCAGAAAGAAAGTTACGCATTACATGTAATCCTATAATCGAGTGGCCTCCCAAGCCGCTTGCTAGCAAGGCCTGTGCCAACCCGCCATATGGCGCCAAAGCCGCCATATGTGTAAGAAAGGTAAGCGGACTGCGCTCAGGCGATTGTAAGCGGAACCGACGCTCCGCTCGCAGTTGCAGCGATGCTCGCATGGCTCGCTCCGCCGACCGCGCTCTGTTAAGGCAATGGAATCAATTATGGTCGGCTTGGCCCGCAACCGATGCGGCGGCTTGGGCGGCGTAAGCTCAATCGACAGGTCGTGGCGCGATGATTCGCTTGTTCGTCAATCAGGTGCTGTGCAGCGGGGCGATGCTCCGGCTGGACTCGGCGCAAGCGCATTATCTCGCCGCGGTCATGCGCGTTCAGCGGGGCGGCCTTGTCCAACTGTTCGATGACCGTTCCGGCGAGTGGGAGGCCGAAGTCATCGACGTCGCGCGCCGTTCGGCCGAACTGCGGGTTCTGCGCCATCTTCGCCCGCGCGAGACCCCGCCCGACCTGTGGCTGTGCGCGGCGCCGCTGAAGAAAGGCCGCATCGACTGGGTGGCAGAAAAAGCCTGCGAGCTCGGCGTGGCACGCCTGGTGCCAGTGATCACGCGCCGGACGGTTGTCGGGGGTCCCAATCTCGGCCGCCTCGTCGCCCATATGATCGAAGCCGCCGAGCAATGCGGCCGCACCGCGCTGCCCGAAGTCGCCGATCCGATCGACCTCATAACTCTGCTCGGCCAGTGGCCAGAGGATCGCTCGCTGCTGTTCTGCGACGAGGAGGGCGGCGACCCGATGCCGCCCACCCCAGCGCCCGCCGCGATCCTGATCGGGCCGGAGGGCGGGTTCAACGACGCCGAACGCGCTGCGATCCGCGCGCACCCGCTCGCTCGCGCGGTGGGGCTTGGCCCCCGCGTCCTGCGCGCGGACACTGCGGCCGTCGCGGCGGTCAGCTTGTGGATGGCGCAATCGGGCGACTGGCCTCGCCCGGTTTCGTAACAAGACTGGCGCAAGCTGAACCGCCCGGCTAAGGCGCCGGGCCATGACGACCCGCACGGACGAACCCCAGGCTGCCGAGCGGATCGAGCGCCGCGACCAGCTGATTTCCGTCTTTGAGATGGGCGCCAAGCCGCGCGAGCGATGGCGGATCGGCACCGAGCACGAGAAGTTCGTCTATCGCCGCGCCGACCACCGTGCGCCTACCTATGACGAGCCCGGCGGCATCCGCGAGCTGCTGGAAGCGATGACCGAGCACGGCTGGCAGCCGGTGACCGAGAACGGCAACGTGATCGCATTGACCGGCGCCGACGGTGCGATCAGCCTCGAGCCGGCCGGGCAGTTCGAGCTTTCGGGCGCGCCGCTCGACAATCTGCACGAGACCTGCGCCGAGGCCGGGCGGCATCTGCGCCAGTGCCGCGAGGCTGGCGACGCGCTCGGGCTGGGCTTCCTGGGCGTCGGTTTCTGGCCTGACAAGCGCCGCGACGAGCTGCCTGTGATGCCCAAGGGCCGCTATGACATCATGCGTCGCTGGATGCCGCAGGTCGGTTCGCTCGGGCTCGACATGATGCTCCGCACCTGCACGATCCAGACGAACCTGGATTATGCCAGCGAAGCCGACATGGTGCAGAAGTTCCGGGTAAGCCTCGCCCTGCAGCCGTTGGCGACGGCATTGTTTGCGTCGTCGCCGTTCACCGAAGGCAAGCCCAACGACTTTCTTAGCTTCCGCAGCCACATCTGGACCGATACTGACCCGTCGCGGACCGGAATGCTGCCGTTCGTGTTCGAGGACGGCTTTGGCTTTGAGCGATACTGCGACTACGCGCTTGATGTCCCGATGTATTTCGTTTATCGAGATGGACGTTACATCGACGCGGCTGGCCTGAGCTTCCGCGATTTCCTCGCCGGGCGGCTTGCAGCGCTCCCGGGCCAGTTGCCGACGCTCGACGACTGGAGAGACCATCTTTCGACCGCGTTTCCCGAAGTGCGGATGAAGTCCTATCTTGAGATGCGCGGCGCCGACGGCGGCCCGTGGAACCGCATCTGCGCGCTTCCGGCGCTGTGGGTCGGGCTGCTCTACGATCGGGCGGCGCTGGCGGCGGCGTGGGCGCTGGTGCGCGGCTGGACGCGAGACGATCACCAGCGGCTGCGCGCCGAGGTGCCCCGGCTGGGGCTGCGCGCGGGCCGGCCGGGCGGGGGCACCTTGCGCGATCTGGCTGGCGAGGTGCTGGAGATCGCCGACTCCGGGCTGAAAGCGCGTGCGCGCCTGAACGGTGCCGGCGACAGCGAACAGGGGTTCCTCGACCCCTTACGCGAAATCGCGCGATCGGGGATGACGCCCGCCGACCGGATGCTCGAAGCCTATCATCACCGCTGGCAGGGCGACGTTGCTCATGTCTACGACGAAGAGAGCTTCTGAACCCTTGTTCGTTCGCGAGGGTCTGTGTTGAACCGGCTTCTCGCCCGGCCTAGGCTCGCGCTTCCATGACCGCGTCGAAGACCCTGGTCCGCCCGCTTTCGGCCATGCGCGCGCTGCTGCGATCGGGCGCGGGCGGCGGACTGCTGCTGATGGCGGCGGCCGCGCTGGCGATCATTGCGGCGAACTCGCCCGCCGCGCCGACCTACTTTGTAGTCCGTGACCAGCAGCTCGGCCCGCTCAGCCTGCTCGGCTGGGTGAATGACGGGCTTATGGCGGTGTTCTTCCTGATGGTGG
This sequence comes from Sphingomonadaceae bacterium, assembly GCA_032249695.1. Classification (GTDB taxonomy): domain Bacteria; phylum Pseudomonadota; class Alphaproteobacteria; order Sphingomonadales; family Sphingomonadaceae; genus JAVVHE01. The sequence goes on from JAVVHE010000013.1 coordinate 59,575, forward strand.
GGCTGGAGGTGAAGCGCGAGCTGGTCGACGGCGAGCTCTCCAGCTGGAGACGGCGCGCGCTCCCCGGCACCGCGGCGGTGCTGGGCATGGCGGTCCCCGCGCTGCTCTATATGGCGCTGAACCGGGGCGACGCGGGCGCGATGCGTGGCTGGGCGATTCCTTCCGCGACCGATATCGCCTTTGCGCTCGGCGTATTGGCGCTGGCGGGGCGGCGCGCGCCGGCCAGCCTGAAGGTCTTTCTGACGGCGGTCGCGATCATCGACGATCTCGGCGCAATTCTAATCATCGCGCTGTTCTATTCGGCGGGGATCGACTTCGCCGCGCTCGGGCTGGCGTTCGGCGGGATCGCGGCATTGCTACTGCTGAACCGGCTCGGCGCGCGACAACTTTGGGTCTATCTGTTGCCCGCGCCGGCGATCTGGTTCGCGATGCACGAATCGGGCGTGCATGCAACGATTGCCGGTGTCGCGATTGCGCTCACAGTACCGCTCGACGCCTCGCATGGCACGCCCGATGCTGCGCACTCGCCGCTACACCGGCTGGAACACGCGCTGGCGCCAATCGTGAACTACGCGATTCTACCGCTGTTCGGCTTTCTAAACGCGGGTGTCGCGCTTGGCGGGATCGCTCCTGCCGCGCTCACCCACGGCGTCACCCTCGGCGTGTTGATCGGCCTGTTCGTCGGCAAGCAGCTGGGCGTGTTTGCAGCGCTGCGGCTGTTCGGCGGCCGCGACGGGCGCGGGCTGCCTGCGGGCGCTTCGTGGGCGCAGGCTTATGGTGTCGCGGTCCTGTGCGGGATCGGCTTTACGATGAGCCTGTTCATCGGCGGCCTCGCCTTCCCTGTCGACGTAGTACTGGAAACCGAACTCAAGCTCGGCGTCCTCGGCGGGTCACTGCTGTCGGCGCTCGCGGGCGCCGCGGTGCTCGCCCGTGCGCGCCTCGAGCCTACCGCCGTCGCACCTGGAAGCGCACGCGCCGCGAGGCGAAATCCAGACTAACCCGCTTGAACGCGCGCAGCACGTCCGTGCCGAGCAACATCGATGGCTGGCGATCGAGGCCGAACAGCGCGAAAGGGGGCACGTCGGCGAACGCGAGGGGCACGTCGGTCAGCGTGATGTCGCCGACCTGCACCTCGGGCAGGACAACAAGGTCGGCAGTAATCTTCTGGCCGCTGACCGCAGTGATCTCGATCGGTTCCGACTTCAACGCGCGCCGTGCGCCGAAGATGCGCTGGCGCAGCGCCGAGTTGCCGAGCGTAATCTCCGATCCCGTGTCGATGATCGCATAGACGGGATTGCCTGCGGCAGCCGCGCGCGTGATGATCAACTGGCCGTTCCGACGCCGTGCGACCACCACGATCTCGTGCGGATCGCTAACAACGGGGATGCGGCGGTGCTGGATGGTGATGCGCCGCGCATCGAAGTCCAGACTGACGCGTTGCTCGGCCAGCGCGTCGATCCCGAGAATCCCTTGTGCGCCGAGATGCTCCTCGGCGAGCGCGGGCGCGGTGAGGCCGTCGACGCTTGAGCGTCCCATGCCCAGCGACCCGACGCGGACGGTCGCAACGTCGCTCGCGTCGGCCATCGTCACCACTCGCACGCTCGGCCCCGGCTCCAGTGCCAGCTGCGCGGCGAGGTTGCGTCCGACGACGGTGCGGTCGGCTCCGCTGTCGACCAGAAACCGGAACGGCCCCTGCCCGTTCAGCGCCACATCGATCGTCAGGCGCGTATCGGCCTCGCGCGCCTTCAGCGCCTCGCCCGTCACCTCAAGCGCATTGTCGATCTCGGCGGGCGGGATGCGCGGCGGGCGCAGCTCGCGCTCGGGAAGGTTGAGAACGGGCGGCGATCCGGCAGCGAGCAACAGGGCGGTCAGCAGGGCTGGCATCGTACCGCGAACGCTGCGCGCTGCGGGGTGCGATAGCAAGGCCGATGCTGCGAGCGTCGCAGCGGCGGCGACGAGCGTTGTGGGCGGGCGACGCGAGCGCGGCCTCGCCACCCGGCGCCACAGCGCGGGGCGACGGTTGCGTCTCAGCCCACCGACTGCAACGCCTGGTCCCGCGCGGCTACGGCCGTAGCCGGGAAGTCGGCGAAAACGCCGTCAACCCCGGCCGCGAACGCCGCCTGCAGCTCGGCGGTAAGATCGCCATGGGCGGCGGGGTCGGTGCCGCGACGCAGGGCGGGGGGCAGAAACTGGTTCTCGGCTCGGAACGTCCAGGGGTGGACCTTCAGCCCGGCAGCGTGCGCTGCGCGGGCGAAGCCGGTATCGCGGGGGGTTCCGTCGGAGCCGACGGCCAGCACGCGCGCCTTCGACGGCCCGACCGCGGTGGCATAGGCGGCGACGGCGCGCAGTCCTTCGGGCGTCGCGAGGTCGGCATAGGTGCGGTGGTCTCCGGCGATCGCGAAATCGGCGGGTTGCTCGGTGTCGTCGCCCATCAGCTGCACCAGCGGGATCGGAGTCATCGCGCGCAGCGCGTTCAGGTTTCCGACCTCGAAGCTCTGGATGAATACGCGCTCGCGCTGCCGGTCATAGCCAGCCGCGTGCAGTTGGCGGACAAGTGCGGCCTCCATCGGCAGGCCCAGGCTTGCGTGCCAGCTGGGATGCTTGGTTTCGGGGTAAATGCCGATGGCGCGGCCGGTGCGCGCCTCCGCCGCCCGGGCGAGCGCGATGATCTCGGCAAGCGTCGGCACCTCGAAGCGGCCATCATAGGCGGTGTTGCCGGGCCGCAGCTGTGGCAGCCGCTCGCGCGCGCGCAGCGTTTTCAGTTCGGTCAGCGTGAAGTCGCACGCGAACCAGCCGGTCAGCCGCACACCATCGATCGTCACAGTCCGCTTGCGCCCGGCGAAATTCGGGTGACCGGCGACGTCGGTGGTGTCCGCGCCCGCGAAATCCGGGTTGTCCCCGCCGAGATACGGCTCGTGGCGTGCGACGAGCACGCCGTCGCTCGTCATCACCAGGTCGGGCTCGATGAAGTCGGCGCGCTGTTCGATCGCCAGCTCGTACGCGGCGAGCGTATGCTCAGGTCGCTCCCCGCTGGCGCCGCGATGCGCGATGACGATGGGGCGGCGCTGCATCGCCCCAGCGCTTGGCGCTGCCGCTGCTCCGGCGCAAGCCGCCGCGAGCAGCAGCGCCTGCCTGCGGCTTACGGCTTCAGCGCGAGCCGGATCAGCCACGCCACCGCGCCCAGCGCAGCGATGCTTGCAGCATAGATCGCGACGAACCAGCCGATGCGCCGCCGCCCCTCACTCACGCCTCGTCCGGGGAGTTGGCGGCGAACTGGGCGACGGTGACGTAATTGCCGCCGGGCTCGCGCCAGCCGGTCTCGCGCGCGCCGTAGAAGGTGTCGCGGCGCGGCAGGAACACCTCGAATCCGTCGAGCACGCGCTCGATATGGCCGATGTCGGGTGTGGTCAGGAACAGGTGCGCGCCGCCAGTGGGGAAGCGTTCCTCGTCGAGCCCGGTGTCGGCGGCCGCAGCTTCGGGCGTCTGCAGCATCACCGACAGCGACGCATCACCGCCCGCGTCCGAATCCTGCGTCATGATGACGAAGCCGATCGTGCCGTTATGCGGCACCTCGGTGGTGCGGCGGAAGCCCAGCCGCTCGAAGAACGGCTCGCTGTCCTCCACCTTGGGCACGATCAGCACGGGCGTCGATTGCAGGATCATCGGTCGCTCCCCCTCGCATCGGTTGGCGCCGCTGCTATAGCGCGCCGCGGTGCGCGGAGTATCCCTCGTTATTGCGGTCGATGGTCCCGCCGCCAGCGGCAAGGGCACAATCGCGCGCGCACTGGCGCGCCATTACGGCCTGCCGCATCTCGATACCGGACTGCTATACCGCGCGGTGGGTATTGAGTTGGCGCGTGGCGGCGGCGACCCTGCCGACCCGGCGGCGGCGGAGCGTGTAGCGCGTGCGCTGAGGCCCACCTGGCTCGATGCGCCCGATCTGCGCGGCGAAGCGGCGTCGCGGCTGGCGTCGGTTGTGTCGGCGCATCCGGGCGTGCGCGCGGCGTTGCTCGCCATGCAGCGCGCCTTTGCGGCGCAGCCGGGCGGTGCGGTGCTCGATGGGCGCGACATCGGCACGGTGATTGTGCCCGACGCACCCGCCAAGTTGTTCGTGACCGCCCCGGCCGAGGTGCGCGCGGAGCGGCGCTGGCGCGAGGGCGGCGGCGACTATGACGCGGTGCTCGCCGACATCCGCGCGCGCGACACGCGCGACAGCGGCCGCGCCATCGCCCCGCTCGCATGCGCGGACAACGCGGACTTGCTGGATACCGGCGGTTTGACTATAGACGAGGCCGTCCGGCAGGCCATCGCGCTTGTCGAGACTCGATTGCGCCGAAGCTCTTCGTAGCCCGGGCGGACGGATACGCGGGCGGTGCTTCGGCTCCGGACCCGCTTTTTTGCCGTTCAGCGGCGCGATCGGCACCCGAGACCGCATGGTGCGGTACCGGGCATAGCAAGACCGGCGGAGACAACCGCCCGGCCTGCAACAGACGAACACGAGAAGGACATTGAATGGCGACTGCCGCCGCTGAGAGTTTGAACCCCACCCGGGACGATTTCGCTGCGCTGCTTGAACAGACGTTCGGCGGCGACAGCTTCGAAGGCAAGGTGGTGCCCGGCACCGTCACCGCGATCGAAAACGATCTGGTGGTGATCGACGTCGGCCTGAAGGCCGAAGGCCGCGTGCCGATCCGCGAATTCACCCCGCCCGGCGGCACGCCCGAGGTGAAGGTCGGCGACATCGTCGACGTCTATGTCGTCCGCGTCGAGAACGCAGCGGGCGAGGCGATGCTCAGCCGTGACAGCGCGCGCCGCGAGGCGGCGTGGGACAAGCTGGAGGGTCAGTTCAGCGCCCAGGAGCGGGTGGAGGGCATCATCTTCGGCCGCGTGAAGGGTGGCTTTACCGTCGACCTCAGCGGCGCGGTCGCGTTCCTCCCCGGCAGCCAGGTCGATATCCGCCCGGTGCGCGATGTGACGCCGCTGATGAACATGCCGCAGCCGTTCCAGATCCTGAAGATGGACCGGAAGCGCGGCAACATTGTCGTCAGCCGCCGCGCGGTGCTCGAAGAGACGCGAGCCGAACAGCGCACCGGCCTGATCCAGAGCCTCGCCGAAGGGCAGATCATCGACGGCGTCGTCAAGAACATCACCGACTATGGTGCGTTCGTCGACTTGGGCGGCATCGACGGCCTGCTGCACGTCACCGACATGAGCTACAAGCGCGTCAACCACCCGTCCGAGGTGATGAACATCGGCGATCACGTGCGGGTACAGATCATCCGCATCAATCGCGACACCCAGCGCATCAGCCTTGGCATGAAGCAGCTGGAGACGGATCCGTGGGCGGCGGCTGCGGCCAAGTATCCGGTCGGCGGCAAGTTCACCGGTCGCGTGACCAATATCACCGAATACGGCGCGTTCGTGGAGCTGGAGCCGGGCGTTGAGGGTCTGGTCCACGTCTCTGAAATGAGCTGGACCAAGAAGAACGCGCACCCCGGCAAGATCGTGTCGACCTCGCAGGAGGTCGAAGTGGTGGTGCTCGAGGTCGATGAGGAAAAGCGGCGCATTTCGCTCGGCCTGAAGCAGGCGCAACGCAATCCGTGGGAGCTGTTTGCAGAGCAGCACCCGGTGGGTTCGGTCGTTGAGGGCGAGGTCAAGAACGCAACCGAGTTCGGCCTGTTCATCGGGCTCGACAACGATGTCGACGGCATGGTCCACATGTCCGATGTCGCGTGGGGACTGGGCGGCGAGGAAGCCTTGGCGCTGCACCGCAAAGGCGAGATCGTGAAGGCGGTCGTGCTCGATGTCGATCCCGAGAAGGAGCGCATCAGCCTGGGCATGAAGCAGCTGGAAGCGGCGCCGGGCGCGTCGAAGCCGGCCGCAATCGGCGTTGATGCAGCGACTGGGCCGAAGAAGGGCGAGACCGTCACCGTCATCGTCGTCGGCACCAACTCGGGCGGTGTCGAAGTTCAGGTGGGCGAGGATGGGCCGATCGGCTTCATCAAGCGCGCGGACCTCAGCCGCGATCGCGACGAGCAGCGCCCCGAACGATTCCAGGTGGGCCAGAAGCTGGATGCGATGGTGACCGGCTTCGAAAAGGGCCGCCGCCCCAACCTGTCGGTGAAGGCGCTGCAGCTCGCCGAGGACAAGGAAGCCATCGAGAAGTTCGGCTCTTCGGACTCGGGCGCCTCGCTGGGCGATATCCTGGGCGCAGCATTGAAGGCGCGCCAGACGAAGTAAGCGACTGGCATTCGTCAGATGGCGATGACGGGCGGCCCTGCAGCGACCTGCTGCGGGGCCGTTCTTGCATTCAGACGGCGACGCTTCCATTGCAGGATTTGTCTGGGCTTTCTGCGCTTGGTGCGTTGCAGCCGCTCTTTCGTGGGCGCCCGTCGGGCGGGAGTCACGAGCTAAGCCGAAGTCGACAGTGGCTACCCTCCATCGAGGCGTCGACTTCGTCGCGCTTCCAGCCGCTTCCCGATGGCGCGGGACGCGGGTAAGCCTCGGCGCCTGACCCAGCCGGAGCGCTCCCATGTCCTCGACCATCGCTGAACTCGAACGCCGCCGCGCCGCAGCGCGCCTGGGTGGCGGCACCAAGCGGATCGAGGCGCAGCATCGCAAGGGCAAGCTGACCGCGCGCGAGCGGCTGGAGGTGCTGCTCGACGAAGGCAGTTTTGAGGAGCTCGATATGTTCGTCGAGCACAACTGCACCGATTTCGGCATGGACGCGTCCGTCATCCCCGGCGACGGGGTCGTCACCGGCAGTGGCACGATCAACGGGCGGCTGGTGTTCGTGTTCAGTCAGGACTTCACCGTGTTCGGCGGGTCGCTCAGCGAACGCCATGCGCAGAAAGTCTGCAAGATCATGGACATGGCGATGAAGGTCGGGGCGCCCGTCATCGGCCTCAACGACAGTGGCGGCGCGCGCATCCAGGAAGGCGTGGCAAGCCTCGGCGGCTATGCCGAGGTGTTCCAGCGCAATGTGCTGGCAAGCGGCGTAATCCCGCAGCTCAGCCTCATCATGGGCCCATGCGCGGGCGGAGCGGTCTACTCGCCCGCGATGACCGACTTCATCTTCATGGTGAAGGACTCGTCGTACATGTTCGTCACCGGCCCGGACGTCGTCAAAACGGTTACCAACGAGATCGTCACGCAGGAAGAACTCGGCGGCGCGATCACGCACACCACCAAGTCGTCCGTGGCCGATGTTGCGTTCGAGAATGACATCGAAGCCCTGCTCGCCGCGCGCGATTTCATCGATTTTCTGCCAGCATCGAACCGCGAGCACGCACCCGAGCGGCCGACCAGCGACCCGTGGGACCGGATCGAGAACAGCCTCGACACGCTGATCCCGCCCAGCGCCAATCAGCCGTACGACATGCACGAGCTGATCTTCAAGGTGCTGGACGAAGGCGATTTCTTCGAGCTGCAACCGGCGCACGCCGGCAACATTCTCGTCGGCTTCGGGCGGATCGAGGGGCGCACGGTGGGAGTCGTCGCCAACCAACCGATGGTGCTGGCGGGCTGCCTCGACATCAATGCATCGAAGAAAGCCGCGCGCTTCGTGCGCTTCTGCGATGCGTTCGAAATCCCGATCGTCACCTTCGTCGATGTGCCCGGCTTCCTCCCCGGAGTCGGCCAGGAGCATTCAGGCATCATCAAGCACGGCGCCAAGCTGCTGTTCGCCTACGCCGAAGCGACGGTGCCGAAGATCACCGTCATCACGCGCAAGGCCTATGGCGGTGCCTATGACGTGATGGCGTCCAAGCATCTGCGCGGCGACCTGAACTATGCCTGGCCCACCGCCGAGATCGCCGTGATGGGCGCCAAAGGTGCGGTGGAGATCATCTTCCGCGAGGACATCGCCAACCCCGCCAAGATCGCCGAGCGCACGGCCGAGTATGAAGCACGCTTCGCCAACCCGTTCGTCGCGGCCTCCAAGGGCTTCATCGACGAGGTGATCCTGCCGCACTCCACCCGCCGCCGCATCGCGCTGGGCTTGCGCAAACTACGCGGCAAGCAGCTAAAGAACCCTTGGAAAAAGCACGACAATATTCCGCTGTAGCGCTGCGGCCTGCGCGTCAGGCCGGCGGCCCAAGCTCGGCTTCAAGCCGCCGGCACGCCATCAGCATGTCGCGCAGGCCGATCGAGGGATTGCTGGACGCAATCGCGCACCATCTTTTCGGCGCGCAGCACCGCCGCCCGTTCGGCCGAGCGCATGGCCGCAACCTGCGCTGCGAGGCTGTCGTGGGCGAGCTCGTAGAAGCCGCCGACCTCGCGGATCAGGCGCGCCTGTTCCAGCGCCGCGACGATCTCCGCCACAACCGCGGCCTGGTCGAACGGCTGCATGGGTGGCCGCCGTGCCTCGCGCCGCTCACGCAGGCGCTCCGCCGCCGCGGGCCACAGCGGCCGCTCAAGAGTGATCGGCGGCACCATCTTCGCAGCCGTCCCGTTGATCACTGCGCACAGTTGCGAGGTAAACATCGGATCGACACGTAGGCGCTTTGAAAAGATCGTCGGGATCAAGTCTTCATAGCGGTCGAGGCGCGCCAAAAACTCCTCTCGCATGAAAATGATCACCTTGGCGTTGACTGCCGTGTCGATGATCTGCTTCAAGGTCACGAAGAAGTCGTCGCGCTCCTCCTGCGTGCCGAAGGTGAACAGCTTCTCGAACTGGTCGAAGATCAGGTAGATCGGCCGCAGCTGATCGAGGAACAGCTCCCTGACCGCGCCCACTGCATCGAGCCCCTCCATTTCGGCCTCGCGCGATGCGGCACCGCGGAGCGCCTCGATCAGCGCCCGGTTGATGTCGTCACAGCGGCGGATCGTCAGCGGCAGCCAGGCGGACGATTTGAAGCGGCTGGACAGCCCGCACTGGACCAGGCTGGTCTTGCCGGTGCCCGATGGCCCATAGACGAGAACAAGGTAGGATTGGAACGACAGCTTATGCAGCGCCTTGATCTCGCTGTCGCGGCCGAAGAAGATCGTCTGGTCCTCCGGCCCGTGGGCGTCGAGCAACTTGAACGGGCTTTTCGGCGGCGGCCGAGCGTCGGGCGGGGGGTTCGTGCGGCTTCGTGTCGAGTTCTTTGAGCATCACGCAGCCTGCTGCACCTGCGCGGGCTCGGCCAACAGCGCGGCGAGCAAGTCCCGGACCGCGTCTCGCACCTCGGGATAGACGTCGTCTGACACCGTCAGCGCCGTATCCACGTCGGCGTTCAGCCGCAGCAGCGCACGGTTCGTCGTCTCGTCGTGGCAGCAGAACGCACCAGCGCGTCCTCGTCGCCGATGTCGCGCGTGCCCGATCCGGAGTGGCAGCAATCGAGCGTCACGCAGACCTCGGCGCCGGAGGCGGCGACGTGCTCGACGAGCACCGCGAGCTCCTTGTCCGCCAGCACCAAGCCGCCGTCGGCGTAGCTGTCATAGCAGAGCAGCGACTCGTCCATGGCGGCGGGGAAATAGTCGGCGAAGTCGGGCGCCGTGCCCGCCGGGACGCCGTGGCCCGAGTAGTGGAACAGCGCGACGTCGCCCGGCCCGGCGCGGCCAAGCAGCGTGCGGAACTGCTCCATGATCGCAGGGCGCGCGGCCTCGGCGTCGGTCAGCATTTCCAGCGCCAGCGACGGGCCGACACGGTCCTTCAGATAGGCGGCGACATTCTCGGCGTCGGCAAGGCACCCGGTCAGCTGCGGCACGCGCGGGTTGGGCGGGTAGGCGTTGATGGCTGCGATGAGCGCATGAACCCGACCCATTGCCCGCCGTCCTTTCGCCCCGATTGAGTTAGCTACGCCAAAGCCGTTCCGTCACAAAGCCCTGCCTCGCTTGGACGTGGCAGCGATGCTAGGGTCGGCCGTAGATCGGAGGGCGGCGATGGCGACAGCGGATCGAGGGGCTCCGGGTTCGGGCGGCGCGGCGGCGTCGCTGAGCGTTCCGTCGGCGCCCGATGCGAAGGGCGGCGTGACGGTGGGCTCGGGGGTTGGCTCGGCTGAGGTGACGCTGCTCGTCACGCGCGAGTTGAATCAGGCCGCGCGGGAGATCGCCCGCCAGGTGCGCGCGGTTCACCACGGACCCGTCGTGGTTTTTTGTGGCGAGCCAAAGCTCGACTTCACTGCGCTCGACCGTTTTGATTCGGTCTCGGGGCTGCTGAGCAACGCGCTTGCCGACCTGCTCGCTCGCACGCCGCCGGCGCCTCCGGGGCCGGGCGCGGGCACACGCGATATCAGCCTGGTGAGCGGGTCGCCGCCGCCTCCCGGTGCCACGCGATCGATCGCCGCGGCGCTCGCCGCAGCCAATCCGATCGGTGCGGTGCTGAGCGCTGCGGCGGTGGCAGCGCAGTATTTCGCGATCAAGACCAAGCTCGACGCAGTCACGCTGACGGCACAGGATTCGGTGCTGGCCGCAGCGGTTGCTGGCGCGCTGCTGCGCGCGGACCGGCGAAAGAGCGAAGTCCGGCCGGGGGTGGCCGTCGCGCCCGTCGGGACGCGTCGCGCGGCGTTGGCCGTGATGCAGCAACTGCAGGACTTGCTGGATCAGGCGCGGCAGGCCGAACACCTGGCCGCCGACCTGTCGGCAGCGGGTGACACGGCGGGATCGCAAACCGCCGCGGCGGCGGCAAGCGCGGCGCGCGACTTCGCTGCTGCGCTGATGAAGGCCGACGGTGGCAGCCCGGCGATCGACGCGGTCATCGCGCAGTGGGCGCTCCGCGATCGGCTGAAGACCGGCGCTGCGCTGTACGTCCGTGTGGTGGCCGAGGGCGGCACGCTCACCTCGCGCGAGGGCGTGTTCCTGAATATCGCGGGCGGCGCCAACACCCACGCGTTCGCGATGGCGGTCGTGGGCTACACGCTGCTGGCGGGCGAGGACCATGACGTCATCGCAGCGGGTGTGCTCGGCTCGCCCAGCCGGCATGTGGAGCTGGCGAACGTGGCCGAGGTGGCCGACGACGTGATGGAGCGCGTGGACCACTATAACCAATATGGCGGCGAGCGACCGCATGACGCGCAACCCGCCGCGGCTGCGCGGACGTGGTAGCCGCGATGCTGCTCGACCATCAGGCCAGGCTCGCCAACGGCGATAGCGTCGGGCTCGATCGTTGGCGCGGGCAGGTGCTGCTGATCGTCAACACCGCCAGCCAGTGCGGATTCACGCCGCAATATGCCGGGCTGCAGCAGCTCTACGAACGCTACGGCCCGCAGGGCTTCGCGGTGCTGGCATTCCCGTGCAATCAGTTCGGCGGACAGGAGCCGGGAACCGATGCCGAGATCGCGGGCTTCTGCGACCTGCGCTTCCGGGCGAGCTTCCCGATCTTCTCGAAGATCGAGGTGAACGGCCCGGCGGCGCACCCGCTGTGGCGCGACCTGACCGCGGCACAGCCGGGGCTGCTCGGCACGCGGGCGGTCAAGTGGAACTTCACCAAGTTCCTCGTGAACCGCCGCGGCGTGCCCGTCAGCCGCCACGGCCCGCAGGTGAAGCCTGAAGCGCTCAGCCCGAGGATCGAAGCGTTGCTCGCCGAACCGGCGGCCTAGCGCCGGGCCGCGATCCGGCGCGGATTATTTCAGCCGCGCCAGCGCCAGCTCCAGCCAACCGGGAGCGGGCGGCGATGGTGCGGACCACCCTGCGTCGACGCACATCGCGCACAGCGCCATCACGCCCGGCCGAGCGCTCACCGACAAGGCGGTCGCCGCCGCGCTTTCCAGCCGGATCCGGCTGCGCGCCGCGGCCTTCGCGACCACGTCGGTCGCGGCATCGCTTCTCGGGCGGCCGAGCAGCGAGGCGACCAGTTCCTTGGGCGCGAACGGCTTGGGCTCGATTTCGATCACGCGCGCGTCGCCCGGCAGTTTCGCCAACCGCCGCGCCTCGGCGACGGCTGCGTCAAGACCGCCCATCCGGTCGACAAGATGCAGGTCCGAGGCGGTCGACCCCGCCCACACGCGACCCTGCGCGATGGGATCGATCCTGTCGGGCGAGCTGTGGCGGTTGTCCGCGACGATTTTCAGGAACCGCCGGTAGATGTCGTTGACGCCCGCCTGCAGCACAAGCTGCGTCTCCGGCCCGATCCCGCGCAGCAGATCGGGCTCGCCGGCATAGGGCGTCGCGCGCACGCCGTCGGCGCCGATCTTAAGCTTCTTCAGGCTGCCTTCGAACGAGGGCAGGATGGCGAAGACGCCGATTGATCCGGTAATCGTCGCCGGATCGGCGAAAATCGTGTCGCCCGCAGTCGATACCCAATAGCCGCCCGACGCCGCGACCGGACCCATCGAGGTGACGACCGGGATGCCGCGCGCCTTGGCGGCGAGGAGCGCCTGGCGGATCTTTTCCGAGGCAAGGGCCGAGCCGCCCGGGCTGTCGACGCGCACGACCAGCGCCTTGACCGGGTTCTCGGCGACCGTCTTGCGGATCAGTCCCGAAATCGTGTCGCCGCCCGCGCTGCCGCGATCGGCATCGCCGTCGACGATGTTCCCGGCGACATAGACCACGCCGACCGCCGGGCCGGTGCCAGCGTCGCTCGCGCGCAGCGTGCCAAGATAGTCGCGCAGCTCCACTTGCGCGAAGCCGCCCGGCGCGGCCTTGTCCTTCGCGGCGGGCAGCGTCTGCTGCAACCGCAGGCCGAGCGCGTTGTAATCGCCCAGCCGGTCGACGAGACCGCCAGCGACGCTCGCCTGCGCAAGGTCTCCGCCGGCACCGTTGATTCGCGCCGGAAGCGTTTGGAGGTATGCCGGAATATCCGCCTTGGGCCGAGCGCGCCGCGCTTCCTCGACATAGACGCGCCACAGCGTGTCGACGAGCGCCTGGTCGGCCTGTTTCGCCTCGGGGCTCTGCTCGGTGCGTGTGAACGGCTCGACGAAGCTCTTGTACGTGCCCACGCGAAACACGTTCACCTTGACGCCCAGCTTTTCCAGCGCCGCGCCGAAATATGGGCTGACGCCGCCCGGACCCGTCACCAGCACCGCGCCGAGCGGGTTCAGCCACACCTCATTCGCGTGGGCGGCGAGCAAATAGCCGTCGTCGAGATAGCCGGTCGCGTATGCGTAAACCGGCTTGCCCTTCGCCTTGAAGCGATCGAGCTCGCGCCCGATCGCGGTCACATTCGCCTGACCGCCGCCGATGAAGTTATCGAGGTTGAGCACGATCGCCTTGATGCGCCCGTCATCGGCGGCGGCGCGCACCGCGCGGATCACGTCGCGCACCTGCGTCTCGGACGGCAGCTGCCGGCTGGAGGCGAGCGTGAACAGGTCGCTGTCCTTCGACTGCTCCACCAGCGTGCCGGAAAGGTCGACAACCAGCGCGCCCTCGGCGGGTATCTGGTTGGCCGCCGTGCCGCGGGCGTGGATCGCGGCCCACAAGCCGATGAAGAACAGCAGGAGAAGCGTCAGCACCATCAGGTCCTTGAAGAAGACCAGGGCGCGCCAGAAACCGCGAAGGAAAGCCATGGGACTGGGTTATGCCGGAGCGGCCGCGCTGTCCATGCGCGGCGCCTCAGCGCGGCTCCGCGGCGACCGCAGCACTGCGCGGGCCGGATGGCTCGGCCGCCGCCTATCCGGGGCGACCAATCGGCGATTTGGTTCGATCCAGCGGGCCGGCGAACGGTGACAGCCCGCGCGAGTGTCAATCGCGGATCATCGCGCCATCCCCTTGACCGGCCGTGAACGCACCCTATGTGCAGCAGTGTTGGCACTCCTCGTTCGAGAGTGCTAACGCCAGTTCATCAGCTTAGCGCAGGGAGCAGACCCATGCACAATTTCCGCCCGTTGGGCGATCGCGTGCTCGTGCGCCGCATCGAGGCCGAAGAGAAGTCGGCCGGCGGCATCATCATTCCGGACACCGCCAAGGAGAAGCCGCAGGAAGGCGAAGTGATCGCTGTCGGCCCGGGCGCTCGTGACGAGGACGGCGACTATGTCCGCATGGACGTGAAACAGGGCGACCGCATTCTGTTCGGCAAGTGGAGCGGGACCGAGGTCAAGCTGGGTGGCGAAGACCTCATCATCATGAAGGAATCGGACATTCTGGGCGTGCTTGACAGCAGCGCCGCCCACCAGTCGGCCGGCGCGGGCGCGCAGCCCTCGGTCAACTAAGTCCGGTTCCACGAACGCAAGGAGACACAGATTATGGCAGCCAAGGACGTACGTTTTGGCCGCGATGCGCGTGAGCGCATCATGCAGGGCGTCGACATCCTCGCCGACGCCGTCAAGGTGACGCTGGGCCCCAAGGGCCGTAACGTCGTCATCGAGAAGAGCTTCGGCGCACCGCGCATCACCAAGGACGGTGTGACGGTCGCGAAGGAGATCGAGCTCAAGGACCGCTACCAGAATATCGGCGCGCAGCTGCTGCGCGAAGTCGCTTCGAAGACCAACGACAACGCTGGCGACGGCACCACCACCGCCACCGTGCTCGCCCAGGCGATTGCGCGCGAGGGGCTGAAGTCGGTCGCGGCCGGCATGAACCCGATGGACCTGAAGCGCGGCATCGACATGGCCGTGCTGAAGATCGTCGAGAACCTGAAGGCGCGTTCGAAGAACGTGACCGGCAGCCAGGAGATCGCCCAGGTTGGCATCATCTCGGCGAACGGCGATACCGAAGTCGGCCAGAAGATCGCCGAGGCGATGGAAAAGGTCGGCAAGGAAGGCGTCATCACCGTCGAGGAAGCCAAGGGGCTCGAGTTCGAGCTCGATGTCGTCGAGGGCATGCAGTTCGACCGCGGTTACCTTAGCCCGTATTTCATCACGAACCCCGAGAAGATGCAGGTTGAGCTGGAGAACCCGTTCATCCTGATCCACGAGAAGAAGCTTTCGAACCTTCAGGCGCTGCTGCCGGTGCTGGAGGCGGTCGTTCAGGCCGGCCGTCCGCTTCTCATCATCGCCGAGGACGTCGAGGGCGAGGCGCTGGCGACGCTGGTCGTCAACAAGCTGCGCGGCGGACTGAAGGTCGCAGCCGTCAAGGCGCCGGGCTTCGGCGATCGCCGCAAGGCGATGCTGGAGGACATCGCGACCCTGACCGCCGGGCAGATGATCAGCGAGGAGCTGGGCATCAAGCTGGAGAACGTGACGGTCGCGATGCTGGGCCGCGCCAAGAAGGTCGTCATCGACAAGGACAACACGACGATCGTCGATGGTGCCGGTGATGCCGAGCAGATCAAGGGCCGCACCGAGCAGATCCGCGCCCAGATCGAGACGACGACCAGCGACTATGACCGCGAAAAGCTCCAGGAGCGTCTGGCAAAGCTCGCGGGCGGCGTCGCCGTCATCAAGGTCGGCGGCGCGACCGAGGTCGAGGTGAAGGAGCGCAAGGACCGCGTCGACGACGCGCTGCACGCGACGCGCGCGGCCGTTGAAGAGGGCATCGTGCCCGGCGGCGGCACCGCTCTCCTCTATGCGACCAAGGTGCTCCACGGCATGACGGGCGCGAACGAGGACCAGACGCGCGGGATCGACATCGTCCGCCGTGCGCTGCAGTCGCCGATCCGTCAGATCGCGCAGAATGCGGGTCACGACGGCGCGGTCGTCGCCGGCAAGCTGCTCGACCAGCAGGACGAGAATTTCGGCTTCAACGCGCAGACCGAAGTCTATGAGAACCTCGTCAACTCGGGCGTGATCGACCCCACGAAGGTCGTCCGCACCGCGCTGCAGGACGCGGCCTCGGTCGCGGCGCTCATTATCACGACGGAGGCGACGGTTGCCGACGCTCCGAAGGATGAGAAGGCCGGCGGCGGCATGCCGGGTGGCGGCATGGGCGGCGGCATGGGCGACATGGACTTCTAAGCACCGCCTGAGCCTCAAGCGAAACGGAAGGGCCGGGGCGAACGCCTCGGCCCTTTTGCTGCGCAGGTGCGCCGCGCCCGCCACCGGACCGGCCACCGGTGCCGGCCAATTCGCCCGTCACGGCGCATGGCGGCGGCGCGGCCCAGCGCCTATCTCCGCCCGGTATGCTGAATGATCGATCGAGCGCGTTTGCGCTGCTGTCCACCCGCCGCTCGCTGAAGCCCAAGGAGTTGTCGGGCCCCGCTCCAGACGCGGCGGCGCTGGAACAGATCTTGCGCGTCGGCGCGCGCGTGCCCGATCACGGCAAGCTGGCGCCGTGGCGCTTCGTGGTGGTGCCACCCGCAACGCGCGGCGCGTTCGCAGACCTGCTGGAGCGCGCCTATCGTGCCGAGCAGGGCGCGTCAGAGGATGCCAACCTGACGAAAGTGCGCGAGTTCGCGCATCCGGATCTCGCGCTGATCGCGGTCCTCTCGGCGCCGCAGCCCAACCACAAGATCCCGGTGTGGGAGCAGGAGCTGTCGGCGGGCGCCGCCTGCCTCAACCTGCTGCACGCCGCGACCGCGCTGGGCTTCGCGGGTGCGTGGCTGACGGGCTGGGCCGCATATTCGTCGGCTGTCGCGCAGGCACTCGGCGCCGCCGCGCACGAGCGCATCGCGGGCTTCGTGTTCGTCGGCACGCCCGCCGCCCAGCCCACCGAGCGCGAGCGCCCGCCGATCGAGCGCGTGGCGCTCATGTGGAACCCTTGACCCTCCGGGTGTTATAGCGGCATGACACAGTTGATGCGCCCGCCCGGCCCACCCGTCTATCTGCAGATCCGCGATGCGATCATCGCTGGCATCCTGGACGGCCGCTATGGCGGCGACCGCGCTCTGCCGTCGGTCCGGGCGCTCGCTGCGACCGAGGCGGTCAATCCGCTGACGGTTTCCAAGGCCTATCAGGAGTTGCAGGCGATCGGCCTCGTCGCCTCGCGCAAGGGAGTTGGGCTCTATGTGGCGGCCGGTGCTCGCGAGAAGCTGATGCTGAGCGAGCGCCACCGCTTCCTCCGCGACGAGTGGCCGCAACTAAAGGACCGCATGCGCCGCCTTGGGCTGGAGGCGCGTGACCTGCTGACCGACGCGTGATGCTTGCGCTGCTGGACACGCTTGCGCCCGCGATGCGCGAGGCGGGGCGGCTGATCGAGGCGATCCGGCTGAGCGGCTGCGCGGCGGCCGAAAAGGCCGACAAGTCGCCGGTAACCGAGGCCGACCAGCAGGCGGAGGTGCTGCTCGCAGCCGCGATCCGCGCGGTCGATACGGGCGCGCAGATCGTCGGCGAGGAGGAGTGCGCCGAGTGCGGCGGCGTGCCCGAGGCGGCGAGCCGTTTCTGGCTGATCGACCCGCTCGACGGCACCAAAAGCTTCATCGCCGGATCGGACGACTATTCGGTCAATGTCGGGCTGGTGGTTGACGGTGATCCGGTGCTGGGCCTGCTGCTCGCACCGCGCACGGGCGTGCTCTGGGCGGGCGTCGTCGGGCACGGCGCGTGGCGGGAGGTGCCCAGCCAAGGGCGCGAGCCAATCGCGACGCACCGGCCTGCGCGCGAAAGGCCCGTGGTGCTCACCTCGCGCAGCCATCGCGATAAGCGCACCGAAGCGTGGATCGCCGACCTGCCCGGCGGTGCCGAAGTGCTGCCGAGCGGATCGAGCTTGAAATTCGTGGCGCTTGCCGAGGGGCGGGCAGACCTATACCCGCGCTTCTCGCCAACGTCGGAGTGGGACACCGCGGCGGGCGACGCGATCCTGCGCGCGGCAGGCGGCACGACATTGTGCGAGGGGCGCGAGCCGTTCCGTTACGGCAAGCCCGGCTGTCGCAATGCGGGGTTCCTCGCCGTCGGCGACCCGGCGATCGTGTCCGCGCTGCCGCCGCTGCTCGCCGGAGCCGAGGGCTGACCGGTACCGGGCCGCGTCGGGTCACGCTCGGCGAGGCGGCTGCGATCATCGGGCACGGCGGCGCGGTCGCGATGCCCACCGAGACCGTTTACGGGCTGGCGTGCGACGCGACCGATGGTGAGGCGGTCGCGCGGGTCTATGCGCTGAAGGGGCGCCCCGCGTTCAACCCGCTGATCGTGCATGTGGCGGGGCTGGCCGCGGCCGAGGCGCTGGCCGATTTCCCGCTCATTGCGCGCGAGCTCGCCAAGCGCTTCTGGCCCGGGCCGCTGACGCTGGTGCTGCCGCGTCGCGACGGCGCGCGCGTTGCGGGGCTGGTGACGGCAGGCCTGCCGACGATCGCGCTGCGTGTGCCCGCGCACCCGCTCGCGCAGGCGCTGATCGCCGCCGCCGACCGCCCGCTCGCGGCGCCATCGGCGAACGCCTCGGGCCGCATCAGCCCCACCCGCGCTGAACATATCACGCTGCCCGTCCCCGTGCTCGACGGTGGCCCGTGCGCGGCGGGGATCGAGTCGACGATCGTCGGTATCGAGGCCGGCGCGCCCGTGCTGCTCCGCCCCGGCGCCATCCCGGCCGAAGCGCTGGGGAACGACGCACGAGCACGCGCCGGGCAGGAGGGCGTGACGGCGCCCGGCCAGCTCGCCAGCCACTACGCCCCGCGTCAGCCCGTGCGCCTCGATGCAGCCACCGCAGCAGCGCACGAGTTCCACATCGGCTTTGGCCCGGTCGCGGGCGACCTCACCCTCTCGGGGACCGGCGATCTCGCCCAAGCCGCCGCGCGTCTGTTCGATGCGCTCCACATCGCCGAGGCGAGCGGGCGGGTCGCGATCGCAGTCGCCCCGATCCCGCAGCATGGGCTGGGCGCGGCGATCAACGACCGCCTGCGCCGCGCCGCCGCGCGCTAAGAATTGTCCGTCGTCAGAACGGGCTTCGACTTCGATCTGTCCTTTAGGACGCGGCCGTGCCGACTCGACGGGACGCTCAGCGCACCGTCGGCGCGTCGGCGACGAGCGCCGGCTGAGGATCGTTGTAGTCTTCGACAAGCTTCTCGATACCGATCCACGGCATCTCATCGAGCGCAGCCGGCGGCGACAACGAAAGCAGCATCATCGCACAATATTACGACGTCGTTGGCGGTCTTTCCGCGTCGGCGCGCGCTTCGCCTTCGAAACTTCGGCGGACGGACCATCCACCACGCGATCCGCAGGATCCGCGTGATCCTTGCCGCTTTGACCGCGCTTGCGGCGAGCGCAGCGCACACAGCGCCCGACTACCAGCCGCGCCGCTCGATCAAGTCGAAGCGCAGCTGAAGCGTTTCCCGAAGCCCGGCTTCGGCGCGTGCGACGGCGCGTGTCCCGCTCGGACGAGCTTGGCGAGCGTGGGCTGCCGGCGCGGAGCTCAGCGCGTTCCCGGCGCGCGGCTATCCGGATCGGCCCGACGATCGCCGGCTGCGGGTTGTGGTGCCCCGTGCAGGATAAAAATAACGAATATGTGTCGCCTATCGTACTACTTTAGTGCCGCCGGAAAACGCCGCTGACCGCCTTGTGCTTCCTATTCCGCTCTCACGCGCTATTCCGAAGGCGGTAGCGGCAGAGCGGCCGGTTGCGACTTTCCGCCAGCCGACCCGCTATGCCGAGCGATAGAAACCGGTCAGCTGAGACAATGGTAGCTTGACCCGCACCGGGCTGCGGGTTCTCGACGTGCTGTGGTAAGTCTGCAATGGCTCAGCCTGATGGAGTGATCGCATCGGGAACGGCGGAGTCGGTCTCCGAGCGTGGGTCTGGTGTTATATCGGCAAATGGATTGCTTGAGAAACGCTCCGGGCGGTGCGATAGTCGTCATATTGAGGGAATAAGGTAACCACCTGCGTCCTCTAGGGGATGGAGTTCCCCTGAACCGCCGAAGAGGCTGATAACTCCTACCAAGCGCCATTGCGGGCGCGGGTAGGATGTGCGGTCCGCCCGCCCCGACAGGGACGGGAGAGAGCGATGACTGTAAAGCTGCTGGCCGTGCTCGCCGAGGCCGCGACGACGCCGGCCTGCCTTGATGCGGCCGAGGCAGCCGCGCACGTCCTGCACGACGCGACGATCGAGGCGTTGCACGTCGTGGTCGACCCTGAACATATCGTCTGCGCGAGCGAGGAACTCGCCTTCGAGCAGCTCCGGGTCAAATATGAAGGGACTGCGCAGGAGAGAGAGGCAGCGACGCACGCCGCCTACGAAGCCTGGATCGCCGCTCACCCGGACGCCGGGATTCCGCTCAAATGGAAGGTGCGGATCGGCGCCGAGGAAGAGAATGTCGAGCAGGAAGCGCGCACCTTTGACGTGCTGGTGCTCGCGAAACCTACCAATATGGACGGCGGCGATGCGTTTGATGCGGCCCTCCACCGGGTCAAGCACCCCTTTTTCTTCGTGCCATCGAAGTGGAAGCTCGCGCCCGGCGATACCTTCGCCGAGCATATCGTCGTCGCCTGGAATAACACGCCCGCGTGCAAGCGGGCGGTCGAGGGCGCGCTTCCCTGGCTGAGAGTTGCAGCCGAGGTCACGACCCTCTTGATCGCCGAGGATCGCGAGCTGGCGCAGCCCGTCGAGCGCCTGTTTGCCGACGAGGGAATACGCTACCGCGTTCACCAAGTTGCGCGCGACGAGGAAAACCTTGGAGTTCAAATCGTCACCGAGGCCCAT
>JAVVHE010000014.1:0-73551 GCA_032249695.1 Sphingomonadaceae bacterium
CCCCCCCCCCCCCCCCCCCCCCCCCCCCCCCCCCCCCCCGCCCCCCCCCCCCCCGGCCGCGGTGGGGCGGATATCCTTCGCAGTGGCGACGGACGCGCGGTAGCAGCCGCCATGAATGAAGAACACGACCGGGTACGGCCCCGACCCGGCGGGCAGAAACAGCTCAGCCACCTGCTGCGGCGCCTTGCCGTAATGGATGATCTGCGAGGGCGCGAGCGGATCGGCCGCCTGGGCGGCGACACCGCGCGCCGGGGCGACAGCGTTCTGACCAGCGCACCCCGCAAGGCACGCCATGATGGCGGTGGCAGCAGCTAGGCGTCGCGTCATCGTGTCTCCGATCCCCGTCCCGCCCACGCCGCAGGTGGCGCGGGCCTTCGGCCGGATCGATAGGCGAGATACCGACGCGAAATCGAGTCCTCCCTCAGGCGATCTGGACGGCGGTGGCGGGCGTGGAGCCGAAATCCAGCGCGGCGCCCAGCGTCGTGGCGGAAGCGACCAGCGCGAGGGCGATCGAGGCGATCTTGGCGAGGCGGGTCATGGCGGTTCGTCCTTCTGCGTGACCGGCACCAGCGCCGGATGAGGACGATGTAGCCAGCGGCCCGCAGCCGCCCGCGAGCGGCGCGTCAGACACGCGTCAAAGGCGCAGCGCCGGCGTCAGAAGCGCGAGAGCTACTCGCGCAGGTTGGCGACATTGTAGCGGAAGACCTCGTCCTGCGTCAGGCACCGCTTATCGCCCTGCCCGCCGACCGCCTTCTGCGCGTACATTACCTCGGTCAGCAGCTTGCGGCTGACACCCATGCGGATCAGGAAGTCATTGTCGTCGGTCGCCAGCAGCGCCGAGCCCTGCTCCACCTCGCCGACCACGCCGAGCGCCTTGTCGCCGCCCTTGGCGACGCCCTGCTTGACCGCCTGGTCGCCGGTGAAGGTGAACATGTGCACGACGAACTGGCCGCCAGGCTCCACCGCGCGGATCGGGCCGCCCATGAACAGGAAGTTGCAGGCCGAAAAGCATGCCCAGCCTGACGGGATGCGCGTCGGGATACCGGCCTTGCGGATGATGCGGCCGGCTGCGTTCCCCGCTTCGGCATTGCCGCCGGGCGAGCGCAGCCAGATCTCGTCGATCGCGCCCTCGCGCTTTAGAAGCGCCTCCAGCCGCAGCGGCACCGTCTCGTCGACCGTGCCCTCTGCCACCAGAACCTTGCCTCCGGTCGGCCGTCTGGTGACGCTCAGCCGCATCTCCGGGTAGGTCGCGAAGCCCAGCGATTTCGGGCAGGTCGGGTTCGCCGGATCGCGCTCGGCCACCGGCGCGGCCGCGGCGGCCAGCAGCGCAAGGACGACGGCGGCACGCATCACGCCTGCGCGATCGTGTAGCCGGTCGCGGGCGGCACGCGGCACATGCGCTTGGAAACCGTCGTCTCCTCGCCCTCGACGATGATCACGTCGGACACCGTCATGCACGCGCCGCCGCCGGGGCCCTCGCTGCGCGCGACAACGGTCGACGTGCCGGTGACGCCCGGGCGCGTCTCACTTTTCCAGGTGGCCGTCGACCCCACGGTCTCGCCGCGCGTAGCCTGCAGCGTCGCGTCGGCCGCCTGCTTCTGCTCGCCGGGATCGAGCTTGCACGCGATCGCATCGGTCAGGATGCCCGCCACCGCCGACGTGGGCACCCACGATCCGACCACTCCCATCCTGGACGTGACCTTGCCCGTAAGGCTGCCCATCATATTGCCCAGCATCTGGCGGCCAACGTCGTTCTTGCGCGGTTTGTCGGCGCAACCACCCTTTTTGGCAGGCTCGTTTGACGACGGTTTGCTGCCGAACAGCCCGCCGAACTGCGCATGGGCCGGAGCGGGCGCGGCCAACGCGCTGCTCATCAAGCCGACGATCGCAAGCGTTTCGATGCGCATTGACGCGTCCCCTCTACGTCACAAGCACGGTCCAAAGATGAACCTATCCGCCCACTACGGCGGCAAGGTCAATTACAGTTGCGGCAAGCCGTGCCGCGCCGCGGGAACGGCGGCTTGGAACGGGCGGTTGACGGGGCGCACGAGGAGGCTTGCGCGCGATGGACAATTCCGAGGACCAGGCGCCCGCCGGCACGGCGGGCACCGGCGAGGATGTGTGCCGACGCTGCGGAGGATCGGGGCGGATCGAAAGCGCTCCGTGCTCCGACTGCGGCGGCAGCGGCCGGATGGTGAAAGCGAGCGGCGGCGGTTGAGCTTAGCGGCGGCGGCGCGCGGGCGGTGCATCGGGCAGGCGATCGACCCGGCCCACCCGGCAGCGCTGGGTCCGGCCGCCGGGATCGGGAACAACGAAGTCGGCATCGAACCCCGCATCCGGCCCTTCGCAGATGCGGTTGGCCGGATCGCGCGAGGCGAGCCCCACGCGCGGCAGGAAATCGAGGAACGGGCACGCCTCGAGCGGCGTCAGCTGCCACCGCTCGCGCGTGCCGACCTCGACGACAATGCTGGTGCCCGAGCCCTTCTCGTAACCCGTCACGCGGTCGGCGAAGAAGCACGCGCGCTTGGGCCCCGGCCGCGCATTCGCGCTCGTGGCAAGCATTGCAAGCGCCGCCGCTGAAGCCACTGCTGTCCGGTTGATCCGCATTGGCTCCTCAACGCCGCACGGCACTCTGGGCGTTACAGCTTACCGGCTTTTCACGCCCGAGTCGCGGCCCTGAGGGGCGGCGGCGCGCAATATGCCGCGATGAGTCGTGGCCGGTCAGCGCGCGATACCCATCAGCGGGCAGTGCTGTGGCGCGCGTCGGCACCGCTCGCGATCGGGGTGATCGTATCGGCATGGCAGTTTGTGGACTGGCGAGCGCGCGTCGCCGACAGCGCCGCGGCGGAAACGATCGACCGTGATCTTGGCGCGACGCTGGAACCGATGCCGCAGACCGGTGCCGAGAAAACAGGCCGCGGGCTGGTGCTGACCAGCCTTGCAGCGAAAGGGCCGGCTGCGGCAGCCGGTCTGCGACCCGGCGACGTGCTGGAGCGGATCGGCAATGATGCCATCAGCAATCCGCGCATCGCCGCGCACCAACTGACGGGCATGCCACCGCCGTGGCGCGTGGTCGTCATTCGCGGTGGACAGCAGCGTGAGATGCTGGTGGGCAGTGGCCATCCCGCGGGTTAAGCTCCACCCGGAACCCATGCCGGAGAGGGGCTCAGTGACCCGGAAAATCCTCGTAGTCGAAGACGACCAGGCAACCGCCGATTTCATCACCAAGGGGTTGAGCGAGGCGGGCTACACCGTCGACCATGCAGCCGACGGCCGCGACGGGCTGTTCCACGCCACCGGCGGCCAATATAGCGCGATCATCCTCGATCGCATGTTGCCCGGCATGGATGGGTTGAGCGTGCTGTCGGCGCTGCGCGCCGGCGGCGTTTCGACCCCCGTCCTGATCCTGTCGGCATTGGCGACGGTCGACGAGCGGGTGAAGGGCCTGCGTACCGGATCAGACGACTATCTCGCCAAGCCCTTCGGCTTTGCCGAGCTGCTCGCGCGGCTGGAGGCGCTTGGCCGCCGCAATGCCGGGCCCGCCGAGGCGGTCGTCACCAAGCTCAGCTGCTCGGACCTGGAGATGGACTTGCTCGCCCGCCGCGTCGTGCGCGCTGGCCGCACCGTTGCGCTGCAGCCGCGCGAATTCCGGCTGCTCGAATATCTGCTGCGCCACAAGGAGCAGGTCGTCACGCGCACGATGCTGCTTGAAGGCGTGTGGGACTATCATTTCGATCCAGGCACCAACGTGATCGACGTGCACATCAGCCGCCTGCGCAAAAAGGTCGATGAAGGCTTCGCGCGTCCGCTGCTCCACACGGTGCGCTCGGCCGGGTACAAGCTCGCCGAATATCCATGAAGCCGACGCGCCTGCGGGCGTGGCGCAATTCGACGACGCTGCGCTTCGTCGCCCTGTATCTGTTCGCGACCGCCTCGTCGGGCGTGATTGTGTTCGGCTTCGTCTATCGCGCGTCCGAACGGCTGATCGGGCAGGAATTCCGGCAAATCGTCGCAGCCGACCGCGCGGAGATCGGCGCCAGCTTCGCGCGCGGCGGCGAGGCCGCGGCGGCGGCCTTGGTGCGCGAACGAATGCTCGGCGATCCCGACCGCGTCTATCTCCTCGCGCGGCCGGACGGCACGGCGGCGGCGGGCAATCTCGGCTCGTGGCCGCCGACGCTGGGTCCGGGCGAGCAGTGGCGGATCATGCGACTCTACCGCCGCGACCTACCCGAAGCGCAGGAAATCGGACTTGCAACCGCACCGCTGCCCGGAGGCTGGCGGCTGGCGGCGGGGCGGTCGATGAGCGACGTCGACCGGCTGCGGCGCAGCCTCGAAGGCTCGCTGACCGGAGCACTGCTGATCGGACTGCCGCTGGGCCTCGCGGGCGCGGCGCTGCTCGTCTACTTCGTCAACGGCCGCGTGCGCCACGTCGCCGACGTCGCCGCGCAGGTGGGCCAGGGTGACTTCGCGCGGCGGATCGAGACGGTTGGCACGCACGATCCGTTCGATCGGCTCGGCCGCGCGCTGAACGACATGTTCGGCCGCATCGAGACGCTGCTGCGTGAGCTGACCACGCTCTCGGACTCACTCGCCCACGATCTGCGCTCACCGCTGACCCGCATCCGCGCGCGCGCCGAAAGCGCGCTCGGCGCGTCCAGGACTCCGCAGGTGCAGGCGAACCTGCAAGCGCTGCTCGCCGAGACCGACCGAATGCTCAAGATGTTGAGCGATACGCTGCAGGTGAGCCGTGCCGAGGCGGGCATCGGGCGCGAGCGGTTCGAGGCAGTCGAGCTCGGCGCGCTGATCGACGATCTCGCCGACATGTACGGACCCGCAGCCGAGGATGCTGGCGCGACGCTCGCCGCACAGGCTCCCGCCGCGCCGGTGCTGGTGATGGGCAACCGCCAGCTGCTGGCGCAGGCGGTTTCGAATCTCATCGAGAATGCGCTGCGCTATGGCGCCGAAGGGGGCAGCATCCGGCTGAGCCTTGAGCCGCAGCCCGAAGGCGTCCGGCTCGTCGTCGCCGACCGCGGCACTGGGATCGCGCCCGAGCACCGCGACGAGGCGCTGAAGCGCTTCGGCCGGCTCGACCCGGCGCGCTCGAAGGACGGATCGGGCCTTGGCCTGGCGCTGGTCGGCGCAGTCGCACGGCTGCATGGCGGGCGGGTGGCGCTGGAGGACAACCGGCCCGGCCTGCGCGCGGTGATCGAACTGCCCGCCGCCTGAGCGACCCCGCGAGGGGCCGCCGGAGCACTGAGGGGGGCAGCGCGCTCCGGCGGCCTGCAGACCGGACCCAACCCGAGGGGAGGCGAACCCGGCTGCACACCGCGAGCGCCCCATGGACCCTCTCTCGGTGAGGGGCCAGGCTTACCATTGAACAGAAAATAGAAAACTGGCAACGGAATGAATTCCGCTCCATCCGTCGCTAGAAACTGTCAGCTGAACGCGTAAAACGCGCTTTACGAAAGCGCAGGGGTCGCCGGCCGCGCGGTGCCAGCGGTGACGGCAGCGGGTGTGGCGGCCAACGCAGCCTCGATCGCATGCTCCACCTCGCCGATGGGCGCCATGCCGTCCACATGCGTCACCAGCCCAAGCCCCTCATAATAAGGCAGGATCGGCGCGGTCTTGGCGTGGTATTCGGCCAGCCGGCGGCGCACCGTTTCGGGATTGTCGTCGGCGCGCCGCTTGAAGCTGGTGCCGCCGCACACATCGCAGACCCCCGCAACGGCTGGACGTTTCGTCTCGTCGTGATAGCCCTCGCCGCAGGTGGCGCAGTTGTAGCGCCCGGCGATGCGGTCGACGAGCGCGTCCTCCACAACGTCGAGCACGATCACCCGGTCGAGGCTCATCCCCTTGTCGGCCAGAATCGCGTCGAGCGCCTGCGCCTGCGCCACGGTGCGCGGGAAGCCGTCCAACGTGAAGCCCGCGCGCGCGTCAGCATGGTCCAGCCGGTCCGCGACGATCTTCACGACGACCGAGTCGGGCACCAGCTCGCCGCGGTCCATCACCGCCTTGGCGGCACGGCCGGCGTCGGTGCCCGCAGCAACGGCTGCGCGCAGCATGTCGCCGGTGGAAAGTTGCACCATCCGGTGCTGCCGCTCCAGTCGGGCCGCCTGCGTTCCTTTGCCGGCGCCCGGAGGCCCCAGCAGGATGATGTTCAACGGCGTCCTCCCCGCAGCCGGGCCTTCTTGATGAGGCCCTCATACTGGTGAGCCAGCAGATGGCTCTGGATCTGGCTCACCGTATCCATCGTCACATTGACGACGATAAGCAAGCTCGTTCCGCCGAAGTAGAACGGGATCGCCAGCTCGCGCTGCAGGAATTCGGGTAACAAACAGACAAACGTGAGGTAGGCGGCGCCGATCACGGTCAGCCGCGTCAGCACGTAATCGAGATAGTGCGCAGTCTGCTGGCCCGGGCGACGGCCGGGGATGAAGCCGCCGTACTTCTTCAGATTGTCAGCCGTCTCCTCGGGGTTGAACACCACCGCAGTGTAGAAAAAGCTGAAGAAGATAATGCCACCCGCATAAAGCGCCATGAACAGCGGCGCGCCATGCTGCAGCAGCGTCGTCACGCTCACCAGCCATTCCGGCCCGTCCTTCTGCTGCCCGAACAGCTGCGCGATCGTCAGCGGCATCAGCAGCAGCGACGACGCGAAGATCGGCGGGATGACACCGCTGGTGTTGATCTTGAGCGGCAGGTGGCTGCTGTCGCCCTGGAACATGCGATTGCCGACCTGGCGCTTGGGATACTGGATGAGGATCTTCCGGACCGCGCGTTCCATGAAGCAGATGAAGGCCACCACCGCGAGGCCGCCGACGAGGATCAGGATCAAGAGGCCGCCCGAGAACTGGCCGGTCGATACCTGCTCGAACAGCCCGGCAAGGCTGACCGGCAGATGCGCGACGATCCCCGCCATGATGATGAGCGACACGCCGTTGCCGATGCCGCGGCTGGTGATCTGCTCGCCTATCCACATCAGGAACATCGTGCCGCCGATGATCGTGACGACGGCCATCACTTCGAACAGGATGCCCGGATCCATGACGACATTCGAAGCCTCGAGCCAAGTCGCGACGCCGAAACCCTGCGCGGCCGCCAGCGCTACGGTGCCGAAGCGCGTATATTGGTTGAGCTTCTTGCGCCCCGCCTCGCCCTCCTTCTTCAAGGCGACGAAGCTTGGGATCAGCGACGTCAGCAACTGAACGATGATCGAGGCGGTGATGTAGGGTGTGACGTTCAGCGCGGTGACACTCATGCGCTGCAGCGCGCCGCCCGAGAAGGTGTTGAAGAAATCGAGCACGCCGCCCTGCTGGCGGCTGAACAGTCCAGCGAGCGCCTGCGGATCGACACCGGGAATCGGGATGAAGCTAAGCAACCGGAACACGATCAGCGCGCCGACCGTGAAGATCAGCCGCTTCTTGAGGTCGGTCGCCTTGCCGAAGGTGGAGAAATCGATGCCCGAAGCGGCAATACGGTCGGCTGCGGTGGCCATGGCTGTCCGGTGCTAGGGGTTAGTTCGCTGGTAGATGGGTGTGGCGTGTGGCCCGCGCTATGGCAATGGGTGGGCGCCGGGGAGCATCCAATCCATCAACTCGTCGACCCGGACGCAATCCGGGGTCCGCTGCTTGGCAGCGCCGGGAGCGCGGCAAGCAGGATCCTTCAACAAAGTGCGGGTGCCGTCGCCTCAGGCGGCCGCGCCGGCCTCGGCTGCCTGCGGCGGCTGCGTCAGCGTGC
Organism: Sphingomonadaceae bacterium; assembly: GCA_032249695.1. Classification (GTDB taxonomy): domain Bacteria; phylum Pseudomonadota; class Alphaproteobacteria; order Sphingomonadales; family Sphingomonadaceae; genus JAVVHE01. Next base: position 7,738 of record JAVVHE010000014.1, read on the forward strand.
CGCCGAGCGCTTCGATCGCGCGGCGGGCGGCTGCGCTCGCGCCCGCGAGCGTCAGGTTCAAGGCCACCGTCAGCTCGCCCTTGGCAAGCAGCCGCACGCCGTCGCGCGCGTGGCTGAGCACGCCCGCGTCGACCAGCGCCGCCGCGTCGTAGCTGCCGCCCGCCTCCAGCTTGCCGCTGTCGACCGCGCGCTGCAGCGCGCCGAGGTTCACCTCGGCATACTCGCGGCGGTTGGGCTGGTTGAAGCCGCGCTTGGGGAGGCGCATGTGGAGCGGCATCTGCCCGCCCTCGAAGCCATTGATGGCGACGCCGGAGCGGGACTTCTGCCCCTTCTGCCCGCGCCCGCAGGTCTTGCCCTTACCGCTGCCGATACCACGGCCGACACGCATCCGGCGCTTGCGCGCACCGGGATTGTCCTTGATCTCGTTCAGTTCCATCGTCCTGCACTCGCTTTCGCTGGGGTCGCGCTGATCAATCGTTCTTCGTCACGGAAATGTCGCCCTCAAGCACGACCGACCACGGTGCGCGTTTGTCGGCATCTTGGGTCGGGTTCGTCGCGCCGTTGAGCGTCGTTGCGATGTCGTCAAACACATGTGCGTCCGAAGCCCCAAACCGTAGCCAACATTCCGGTCGGAGGTCAGTCGACGCAGCCATAGCCGATCATGGCCCGCCCGTCTCCGCCTTCCGCAGCGGCTAGGATGGGCCGTTTGCGTTCGAGGTCCGGCGCCACTCAGCCCTCAACCTTCTCCACCGCAACCATGTGCGCAACCTTCGCAATCATGCCGCGAACCGAGGGCGTATCCTCCAGCAACTTCGAACGGTGCATCTTGCCCAGCCCCAGGCCGACGAGCGTCGCGCGCTGGTCCCGCGTGCGGCGGATCGGCGATCCGGTCTGCGTGACTTTCACCTGTGCCATCAGTCTTACTCCACCACCGCGGCGGCTTCGGCCTCAGCCTGCGCGCCCGAGCGCACGCCTGCTCCGCGGCCGATCAGGTCCGCGATGCGCTTGCCGCGCCGCTGCGCCACCGACTTCGGGCTGAGCTGCTCGCCCAGAGCCTCGAACGTCGCGCGGATCATGTTGTACGGGTTGTTGGTCCCGACCGACTTGGTCACCACGTCGGCGACGCCCAGCGATTCAAAGATCGCGCGCATCGGGCCGCCCGCGATGATGCCGGTGCCCTGCGGGGCAGAGCGCACATAGACGCGGCCCGCGCCGAAATGGCCCATGCCGTCGTGATGCAGCGTGCGACCGTCGCGCAGCGGTACACGGATCATCGCCTTCTTGGCAGCCGCGGTCGCCTTGCTAATCGCTTCGGGCACCTCGCGCGCCTTGCCGTGGCCGAAGCCGACGCGGCCTTTGCCGTCGCCGACCACCACCAGCGCAGCGAAGCCGAAGCGCTTGCCGCCCTTAACCGTCTTTGAAACGCGGTTGATGTGGACCAGCTTCTCGACAAGGTCACTCGCCTCGTCGCTGCCGCCACGGCCACGCCCGCCGTCGCGCCGATCGCCGCCGCCGCGCCCGCGATTGTCGCCGCCGCGCCCGCCGCCCGGGCCGCCACGGCCACGGCCCCCGCCGGGGCCACCGCGCCCGCGCCCGCCGCCCGGCCGCTCGCCGCCGCCGCCGCGAGCGAAGGCGCCCTCGGCCTGCGGAGCCGCACCGCCGCCCGCCTCGGCCGCAACCGGGCCATCCGCGCTCTGCATCTCGTCTGCCATTGCTTAGAACTCCAGCCCGCCCTCGCGGGCGGCATCGGCCAGCGCCTTCACGCGGCCATGATACAGAAAGCCGCCGCGGTCGAAGACGACAGCGGTCAGGCCCGCAGCCTTGGCGCGCTCGGCCAAGCGGCGGCCAACCTCGGCCGCCGCCTCGCGGGTCGCACCGGTTGACCCGCGCACGTCCTTCTCCAGCGTGGAGGCTGCATCGTCCGTGTGGCCACTCGCATCGTCGATGCCCTGGGCGTAGATATGCCGGCTCGACCGATGGACGCTGAGGCGCGGGCGGCCATAGGCGCGCGCGCGCAAAGCCGAGCGGACCCGGCGGCGGCGGCGATCAAAGAGACTGAGACCGCTCACTTCTTCTTGCCCTCCTTACGGAAGATAAACTCGCCCTGGTACTTGATGCCCTTGCCCTTATACGGCTCCGGCTTCCGCCAGCGGCGGATCTCGGCAGCGACCTGGCCAACCTTCTGCTTGTCGTGGCCGCTGATTTCCACCTTGGTCGGCTCGGGCGTCTTGATCGTGATCCCCTCGGGGATCTCGTAATTGACGTCGTGGCTGTAGCCGAGCTGCAGCTTCAGAATCTTGCCCTGGGTAGCAGCGCGGTAACCGACACCGGTTATCTCCAGCACCTTGGTGAACCCCTCGGTGACACCGGTCACCAGATTTTGCACGTTGGTTCGGCTCATGCCCCAGAAAGCACGTGCGCGCTTGCTGTCGGAGCGCGGCTTCACCGCGATCTGGTCGCCCTCGATCGCATACTCGATGTCCTCAAGCATCTTCAGCGCCAGCACGCCCTTCGGCCCCTTGACCGAAAGCATGTCGCCGTCGACCGTCGCGGTGACGCCCGCGGGGACCGCGATCGGCTTTTTCCCAATCCGGCTCATCAGAACACCTGTGCGATGAGCTCGCCGCCAACGTTCTGCTCGCGCGCTTCCGCGTCTGACAGAACGCCCTTGGGCGTCGAGACGATGGTAATGCCCAGCCCGTTCTTGACGCGCGGCAGGTCCGCGACGCCCGAATAGACGCGGCGGCCCGGCTTCGAGACGCGCTTCACAAAGCGAATCGCGGGTTGGCCTTCGAAATATTTGAGATCGATGCGGAACGCCTTGGTGGCAGTCGTGTTGCCCTCCTCGCTGTAGCCGCGAATGTAGCCCTCGCGCTTCAACACTTCGAGAACGTTCGCGCGCAGTTGGCTTGCGGGCGTCAGCACGCTGTCCTTTTTGGCCTGCTGGCCATTGCGGATGCGCGTCAGCAGGTCGCCGATCGGATCGGTCAGGTTCATGATTTCTGCCCCTCCTTACCAGCTCGACTTGGTGACGCCGGGGATCATCCCCCTGTTGGCGAGCTCACGCAGCATCACGCGCGCAATCTTGAACTTGCGGTAATAGGCGCGCGGGCGACCCGTCACCATGCAGCGATTGCGGATGCGCGTTGGGTTCGCGTTGCGCGGCAGCTCGGCCATTTTCAGGCGCGCGATCAGCCGCTCGGTCTCGTCAAGCTCGGTATTGTCGGCAACAGCGCGCAGCTTGGCGTATTTCGCCGCATACTGCTTCACCAACGCTTTCCGGCGCTCGTTCTTGTTGATGGAACTCAGTTTCGCCATTGGACTTGAAGCTCCGGTTAAGCGGCCTGGGCCGTCACGGCCTGGTTCGATTCGCCCGTGAAGGGGATGCCGAACAGCCGCAGCAGATGGCGCGCTTCCTCGTCGGTGCGTGCCGTGGTGGTAACGATGATATCCATGCCGCGGACCTTCTCGATCCGGTCATAGTTGATTTCGGGGAACACGATCTGCTCCTTGAGGCCAAGCGCATAATTGCCGCGACCATCGAAGCTCTTCGGGTTGACCCCGCGGAAGTCGCGGATGCGCGGCATCGCGATCGTGATCAGGCGATCGAGAAACTCGTACATCCGCTCGCGGCGCAACGTCACCTTGCAGCCGATCGGCATGCCCTCGCGCAGCTTGAAGCTGGCGATCGACTTCTTGGCGCGCGTGACGACGGGCTTCTGCCCGGCGATTGCCATCATCTCGGCGGCGGCCGCATCGACCTTCTTCTTGTCCTGCGTCGCTTCGCCGACGCCCATGTTGATAACGATCTTGTCCAGCCGCGGAACCGCCATCGGGTTCTTATAGCCGAACTTCTCGATCATCGCCGTGCGGATGCGCTCCTCATAAAGGCGCTGCATCCGGGCCTTCTGCCGTCCATCAGCCATGGATCACCTCGCCTGAGCGCTTGGCGACGCGCACCTTGGTGCCGTCCGCCTCCACCCGGAAACCAACGCGCGTGGGGCGCCCCGTCTTGGGATCCTCCAGCGCGACCTTTGACAAATGCAGCGGCGCTTCCACCTTCTTCAGCCCACCCTGTGGGTCGGCCTGGCTCGGCTTCACGTGCCGCGTTGCGATATTGACGCCGCGAACAAGAACCTTCCCTTCCCTAGGCATGCTTTCGATGACTTCGCCGTGCTTGCCCTTGTCCTTGCCGGACAGGACGACGACGCGGTCACCCTTCTTGATTTTGGCGGCCATTACAGCACCTCCGGCGCCAGGCTGATGATCTTCATGTGGCCGGCCTGCCGCAGCTCGCGGACGACCGGGCCGAAGATGCGCGTGCCGATCGGCTCCTGGTTCTTGTTGATCAGCACAGCGGCGTTGCCATCGAAACGGATCACCTGCCCGTCGGGGCGGCGAATGTCCTTGGCGGTGCGGACGACGACCGCGCGGTGCACGTCGCCCTTCTTCACGCGGCCCTTTGGCGTGGCGTCCTTCACCGACACGACGATCACGTCACCGACGCCCGCGACGCGCCGCTTGGAGCCGCCGAGCACCTTGATGCACATGACTTCCTTCGCGCCGCTGTTATCGGCCACGTCGAGGCGGGTTTGCATCTGGATCACGGTTCGAACCCTTCCTTACTGGCCGGCCGCTTCGAGCGCCGAGCCCGAGGAGACCTTGTCGACGACGCGCCACGTCTTCAGCTTGCTGATCGGCGCGCACTCCTCGATCCGGATCACGTCGCCCAGGTGCATGGCATTGTCTTCGTCGTGCGCGTGATACTTCTTCGAGCGACGGACGATCTTGCCGTAGAGCGGGTGGCGGATCTGCCGCTCTACCAGCACGACGACGGTCTTGTCGCCCTTGTCGCTGACCACTTTCCCCTGCAACACGCGCTTAGGCATTGGTCGTGGCCTCCTTCGCCTTGCGCTCGTTCGTCAGCGTCATGATCCGCGCGATCTCGCGGCGCACCTGACGCACCCGGCTGGGCTTCGACAGCTGGTTCGTCGCTTTTTGGAAGCGCAGATTGAACTGCTCGCGCTTCAGGCCCTGCAGCCGCTCGGCGAGCTGGTCGTCCGTCTGGACGCGCAGATCGGCAGTTTTCACTTCGTCTCTCCGTGCGCTTCGCCCAAGCGGGCGACGAGCTTCGTCTTGATGGGGAGCTTGGCGGCCGCGCGTTCGAACGCGCCCTCGGCGACCTCGCGGCTGACGCCGTCGATCTCGAACATGATGCGGCCGGGCTTCACGCGGCACACCCAGAACTCGGGGTTGCCCTTGCCCGATCCCATGCGGACTTCGGCGGGCTTGGTGCTGACCGGCACATCGGGGAAGATGCGGATCCACAGCCGTCCCGCGCGCTTCATGTGACGCGAGATGGCGCGGCGCGCCGCCTCGATCTGGCGCGCGGTCACGCGCTCGGGCTCGAGCGCCTTAAGGCCGAACGCACCGAAGTTGAGCTCGGCGCCCCCCTTCGTCATGCCATGGATGCGGCCCTTGTGGGCCTTCCGGAACTTGGTCCGCTTAGGCTGTAACATGCTTCACCTTCAGTCACCGCGTCAGTGACGGCCGATAAGGCGAGCTAGGAGGGGTTACCTCTTAGCGCGCCGGCCGCACTCCGCTCGTCTGCGCTTCCATCATGAGCTTGTCCTGCGCCATCGGATCATGGCCCAGGATTTCGCCTTTGAAGATCCAAACCTTGACGCCGCACACGCCGTAGGCCGTGTGGGCCTGCGCCTCGGCATAGTCGACATTCGCGCGGAGCGTATGCAACGGCACGCGCCCCTCACGATACCACTCGGTCCGCGCGATCTCCGCGCCGCCCAGACGGCCGGCGCAGGTGATGCGGATGCCCTCGGCACCCAGCCGCAGCGCCGACTGCACCGCGCGCTTCATCGCACGCCGGAACGCAACACGCCGTTCCAACTGGTCAGCAACCGACTGCGCCACGAGCTTCGAATCGATCTCCGGCTTGCGGATTTCGACGATGTTGAGGCTGACCTCGCTCGTCGTCATTTTCGCAAGCTCCTTGCGGAGCTTCTCGATGTCGGCGCCCTTCTTGCCGATGATCACGCCCGGCCGCGCAGCATAGACGCTGATGCGGCACAGTTTGGCTGGACGTTCGATCACCACCTTGCTGATCGCAGCCTGTGGCAGGGTCTTCATGATATACTCGCGGATCTTCAGATCCTCGAGCAAAAGACGGCCGTATTCTTCGCCGCGGGCAAACCAGCGGCTGTCCCACGTGCGGTTGATCTGCAGGCGCAGACCGATGGGAGAGGTTTTTTGACCCATGCTCGGTTACTCCACGGCTGCCGCGTCGCGCTCTCGCACGACGATGCGCAGCCGGCTGAACGGCTTTTCGATCCGCGCTCCGCGCCCGCGCGCGCGGGCGACAAAACGCTTCATGACGAGGCCTTTGCCGACGCTCGCCTCCTGCACGAACAGCGCATCCACATCCAGATTGTGGTTGTTCTCAGCGTTGGCGATCGCGCTCGCCAGAACCTTGCGCACGTCCTTTGCCATACCCTTGGGGCTGAAAGTGAGGATGTTCATCGCCTCGCCTGCCGGGCGACCGCGAATGAGGCCCGCGACGAGGTTGAGCTTACGCGGAGAGCCACGCAGCGCGGTGTGGACGGCGAGCGCTTCCTTCTCGCCGACTTTGCGGGGGGACTTTGGCTTGCTCATCAGCGCTTCGCCTTCTTGTCGGCCGCATGGCCGGGGAAGAACCGAGTCGGTGCGAACTCGCCGAGCTTCATGCCGACCATGTCCTCGTTGACCGAAACGGGCACGAACTTTTTGCCGTTATAGACATTGAAGATGAGCCCGACGAACTGCGGCAGGATCGTCGAACGGCGCGACCAAGTCTTGATCGGCGCGCGCCCACCCGCTTCATGCGCGGCTTCGGCCTTTTTGATGAGGTAGAGGTCCACGAACGGACCCTTCCAGGTGCTGCGCGGCATCGGTTACTTCTTCTTCGCGTGGCGGCTGCGGATGATCATCTTGTCCGTGGCCTTGTTGCTGCGGGTCTTCATGCCCTTGGTCGGCTTGCCCCACGGGGTCACCGGGTGGCGGCCGCCCGAGGTGCGGCCTTCGCCGCCGCCGTGCGGGTGGTCGACCGGATTCTTGGCGACACCCCGGCTCAAGGGACGCTGCCCCATCCATCGCGCACGGCCCGCCTTGGCCAGATACTGGTTCATGTTGTCCGGATTGGAGACCGCACCGACCGAGGCCATGCAGTCCGCACGGACATAGCGCTGCTCGCCCGAGTTGAGGCGGATGATAACCATGCCGCGATCGCGCCCGACGACCTGGGCATAGCCGCCCGCCGCACGCGCCAGCTGGCCGCCCTTTAGCGGCTTCAGCTCGATATTGTGGACGATCGACCCAACCGGCATCTGGCCGATCTCCATCGCGTTACCCGGCTTCACGTCGACCTTGCGGCCAGCGACCACCTGATCGCCCACGGCAAGCCGCTGCGGCGCGATGATATAAGCCTGCTCGCCATCCTGATAGCGGATGAGCGCGATGAACGCGGTGCGGTTGGGATCGTATTCGATCCGCTCGACGCTCGCGGGCATGTCCCACTTGCGGCGCTTGAAATCAACGATGCGATAGCGCTGCTTGTGGCCGCCGCCGATCCCACGCGCGGTCGCGTGACCCATATTGTTGCGGCCGCCGGACTTCATCAGCCCTTCGGTGAGCGCCTTGACGGGCTTGCCCTTGTACAGGCCCGACCGGTCGATCAGGACCAGGCCGCGCCGAGCCGAGCTTGTCGGGTTATATTGCTTCAGCGCCATCTCAGATCCCTGTCGTCACGTCGATCGTCTCGCCCGCTTCCAGCGTGACGATCGCCTTCTTCTCGTCCGAGCGGAAATACTTCGCGCCCTTCCAGCGCTTGGTCTTCCCCTTCTGGACAAGCGTATTGACTGCCTTCACGCGCACGCTGAACAGCGCCTCGACCGCCTCCTTGATCTCGGGCTTCGAGGCACCGATCGCGACCTTGAACGCGACCTGGTTGTGCTCGCTGATGAGCGTCGTCTTCTCGGTGATGATCGGCGCCTTCACCACGTCATAGTGCTTCAGCGCGATCGCTTGGGGTGCCTTAGCCATTCGCCGTCTCCTCGGCCGGAGCCGCGCGGCTGCCCAGCACCGACAGGCGCTCGGTCAGCCGCTCGACACCCGCGCGGCTCAGCACGAGCGTGTCGTGGTTCATGATGTCATAGACGTTCGCGCCGATGCTCGGCAGCACGTTCACCTTATAGAGATTCTGGCACGCGAGGCGGAAATTCTGGTCGACACCCTCGCCGTCGATGAACAGCGCCTTCGTTAGGCCGAGCGCTGCGAGCCGCTCCTTCATCGCCTTGGTCTTGGCGTCGTTCAGCCGCAGCTCATCGACGACGATCAGCTTGCCCTCGGCGGCCTTGACCGACAGCGCGGTCGCAAGGCCAAGCGCGCGGACCTTCTTGTTGAGGCTCTGATCAAACGAGCGTGCGCGCGGCCCGTGCGCCTTGCCGCCGCCGATGAACTGCGGCGCGGCACGGTTGCCGTGGCGGGCGGTGCCGCCGCCCTTCTGACGCCCGAACTTCTTGCCGGTGCGCGATACGTCGGACCGCTCCTGCGCCGCGCGCGCATAGGCACGGCGATTGGCGAGCTGCCAGTTGATCACGCGGAAGAGGATGTCCTTCCGCGCGGGGAGGCCGAAAATCTGCGGCGCGAGATCGATCTCGCCCGCGTCGGCTCCGCTCAAGGTCTTGACCGCGATCTTCACGCCGCGTCCCCTTCGTTCGTCTCGACGACGGCAGGCTCAGCGCCCCCGGCCGTCTCGGTGAGCTTCAGCGCCGCCGGATAGGGCGCGCCCTCGGGCCGCGGCGCCTTGACGGCATCGCGCACCAGCAGCCACGCCCCCGCGGGACCAGGCACCGAGCCGCGCACGAAAATGAGGTCGCGCTCGGCATCCGTGCCGACGACGATCAGATTCTGCTGCGTGCGGGTGGCGGCTCCCATGTGGCCGGCCATCTTCTTGTTCTTGAAAACCTTGCCCGGATCCTGGCGGTTGCCCGTCGAACCGTGGCTGCGGTGGCTGACCGACACACCGTGAGTCGCGCGCAGACCGCCGAAATTCCAGCGCTTCATGACGCCCGCAAAGCCTTTGCCCTGCGTGGTGCCGGTCACGTCGACCATCTGGCCAGCCACGAAATGCTCGGCCGACAGCCGCACACCGACATCGAGCAACGCGTCCTCGGCGACTCGGAACTCGGCGAGCTCGGCCTTGGGCTCAACCTGTGCCTTGCCGAAATGACCACGCTCGGGCTTGCTGATGTTCTTGGGCTTGGCGCTGCCAGCGCCCAGCTGGACAGCGGTGTAACCGTCCTGGTCGCCGGTGCGGCGCGCGACGACCTGGCACCCTTCCAGCGCCAGCACGGTGACAGGCACGTGACGTCCGTCATCGGCAAACAGCCGGGTCATGCCCATTTTCTTCGCGATCACGCCAGTGCGCATCGCCGGTTCCTTCCATCAGAGGCCCGATTGAAACCGGGCGTGAGTGCCAAAACGATAAGGCCCGCGCCGTGCGGCGAGGGCCTTGCCGCCAACTCTGTAGCCTGCGCATTTGTCAAGCGCAAGCTGTATCCGAACACCCGTGCCGCCATACTGAACTCTCTTGACGCACGCTGGGTGCGAGAAAGGTCAGCGGGTGCCTGGGACACGTCCACGATAACGTTGCCCAAGCCCGCTCAGGCCAGCTTGATCTCCACGTCCACACCCGCCGCGAGGTCGAGCTTCATCAGCGCGTCGACCGTCTGCGGCGTGGGATCCACGATGTCGAGCAGCCGCTTGTAGGTCCGGACCTCGAACTGCTCGCGGCTCTTCTTGTCCACGTGCGGACTGCGATTAACCGTGAACTTCTCAATCCGCGTCGGCAGCGGAATCGGGCCGCGGATGGCGGCGCCGGTGCGCTTGGCGGTCTCGGCGATTTCCCCCGTCGCCGAGTCGAGAACCCGGTGATCGAAGGCCTTCAGCCGAATGCGGATATTCTGAGCGTCCACGGTCAATCGGTCTTTCTGGTGTGTCTTACTTGATGATCTTGTCGACGACCCCGGCGCCCACCGTCCGGCCGCCCTCACGGATGGCGAAGCGGAGGCCCTGGTCCATCGCGATCGGCGCGATCAGCTTGACGGTCAGCGTCACCTGGTCGCCCGGCATCACCATTTCGGTACCGGCCGGCAGCTCAACCGTGCCCGTCACGTCGGTCGTGCGGAAGTAGAACTGCGGACGGTAGTTGGCGAAGAACGGCGTGTGACGGCCACCCTCATCTTTCGAAAGAACGTAGACGTTCGAGCTGAACTCGGTGTGCGGCGTGATCGTGCCGGGCTTGGCCAGAACCTGGCCACGCTCGACTTCCTCACGGCCGACGCCGCGCAGCAACGCGCCGATATTGTCGCCCGCCTGGCCCTGATCGAGCAGCTTGCGGAACATCTCGACGCCCGTGACGACCGTCTTGCGGGTGTTGGTGATGCCGACGATCTCAACTTCCTCGCCAACCTTGACGATGCCGGTCTCGACGCGCCCGGTCACCACCGTGCCGCGACCCGAAATCGAGAACACGTCTTCGATCGGCATCAGGAACGGACGGTCGAGCGGACGCTCCGGCTGCGGGATGTAGTCATCCACCGCGCGCATCAGTTCCAGCACCTTTTCTTTGCCGAAGCCGTCGGACTTGCCTTCCAGCGCCGACAGCGCCGAACCCTTGATGATCGGAATGTCGTCGCCCGGGAACTCGTACTTCGACAGCAGCTCGCGCACCTCAAGCTCGACGAGCTCCAGGATTTCCTCGTCGTCGACCAGGTCGACCTTGTTCATGAACACGACGAGCGCAGGCACACCCACCTGGCGGGCGAGCAGGATGTGCTCACGAGTCTGCGGCATCGGGCCATCGGTCGCGGCGACCACCAGGATCGCGCCGTCCATCTGCGCGGCGCCGGTGATCATGTTCTTCACATAGTCAGCGTGGCCCGGGCAGTCGACGTGCGCATAGTGGCGCTTCTCGGTCTCGTACTCGACGTGCGCCGTCGAGATCGTGATGCCGCGTGCGCGCTCTTCGGGAGCCTTGTCGATCTGATCATAGGCGGTGAACGTCGCGCCGCCGGTCTCGGCCAGCACCTTGGTGATCGCCGCCGTCAGCGAGGTCTTGCCGTGATCGACGTGACCGATCGTGCCGATATTGCAGTGCGGCTTATTGCGCTCGAACTTCGCCTTGGCCATCGTGTCCTCTGCTTCAAAATCCTGTCGCCGCCGGGCTTCGGCGTTGGTTGCACCCGATCTGCTTCGCTTGGGTCCTGGAAGTGTGCGAAACGCACCCCAAACAAAAACCACCGGCCCGGAAACCGGACCGGCGATGACGCGCGGCCTTTAGCCGATCGGCCAAGCGAACGCCATAGCGAATTACGCCAAGGCGGCAACCGCTCGCCGGTCATGGCGATATGGCGAAGCGCGGCGGGCTTGTCCAGTCTGTTTGGGGGCTCGGCCCCTCACTACGCTCACACGCGGAACGACATTTCCGACACCGCGCACCAGCATCACGCGGTTGCCGGGATCGGGCGGCTTGACGTCACCCTGCCCGTGCGCGCGCTTTTCCATCCGGCGGATGATCGAACACTTGGGCCGCGTCACCGGGTCCAGCTCCGGTCCCTTGCCTTGCACAACCAGGATGTCGCCGTTGGGCAACGCCAGCATCTCGCGCGGGCTTGCGATGGTGCGGATCCGCGGCCGGACCCGGAAGTCCGGTGGCGCCCGCGAGGCGGCGGATCACCGGCCGACCCCCACTCCGTAGCGAAAGGACAGGCCGCCGCCGAGCCACGCGCTGGCGGCGAGCAGCCCGGCGCATCGGGCCGGTCGGCACCACCGCGGTCCAGCCATCGCGGCTATAGACGAACACGTTGACCAGCTGGACCACATAGACCGCGATGCTCAGCAGCATGTGCGGCAGCGCAGGTTGCGCCGGGCGCACGCGGCGGTCGCCCGCATAGTCGATGATGCCGGTCAGCGCCGCGAGCGCGCCCATCAAAAGCAGCGCGGTGATCAGCCAGACCGGTAAGTTGGACCATTGTTGGCTGGCGGTCTGCGAGCAGGCGATTTCGGACAGCCGCGCGCCCAAGGAAACACACGATCGGGAACGGCACCGGCATCGGGTGGAGCGGATGGCCCGCGAAGCTGGCGGTCGATCGCGGGTCGTCGTGCGCGGTGTTGGCACGCTCGGTGTTGGCACGCGCGGGGGTGGGGCTCTGGATGGTCGTGAGACGAACGGCGGCAAGGCACAGTCCCGGTTTCTGACGGTCAAACTCATGTCTGCGGCGACCTGCCCATGTGTCGACGCCAGACGCAACAAACCCCGCTCGGGGGCCGGGCGGGGCTGTTGCAGTCCTCCGATCGTGCGGGGTGGCGTCAGGCCATCTTCTTCGCGACTTCCTCGGCAACGTTTGGCGGCACTTCGTCATAGTGGCTGAACTGCATCGTGTACTGCGCGCGGCCCTGGGTGAAGCTGCGCAGCTGGTTGACGTAACCGAACATGTTCGCCAGCGGCACCATTGCCTCGATCACCTGCGCGTTACCGCGCGTGTCGGTTCCCTGGATCTGGCCGCGGCGGCTGTTCAGGTCTCCGATCACGTCGCCCATAAAGTCTTCAGGCGTCACGACCTCGACCTTCATGATCGGCTCGAGCAACTTGATGCCCGCCTTCTCGGCCGCCTCGCGCATCGCGCCGCGGCCGGTGATCTCGAAGGCCAGCGCCGACGAGTCGACGTCGTGATAGGCACCGTCGTAGAGCGTCACCGAAAAGTCGATGATCGGGAAGCCGATCTTGTGACCCGACGCGGCGACCTCGCGGATGCCCTTCTCGACCGAGGGGATATATTCGCGGGGAACGTTGCCGCCCTTCACCTCGTCGATGAACTGGATGCCGCTGCCGCGCTCGCCCGGCTGGACGACGATCTTGACGCGGCCGAACTGGCCCGTACCGCCCGACTGCTTCTTGTGCGTATAGTCGACGTCGACCTTGCGCGCGAGACTTTCGCGATACGCCACCTGCGGCGCACCAACATTCGCCTCCACCTTGAACTCACGCCGCATGCGATCAACCAGGATCTCGAGATGAAGCTCGCCCATCCCCTTGATGATCGTCTGGCCGCTCTCGTGGTCGGAGGTCACGCGGAAGCTCGGGTCCTCGGCCGCAAGGCGGTTGAGCGCGATACCCATCTTTTCCTGGTCGGCCTTGGTCTTCGGCTCCACTGCGACCTCGATGACGGGATCCGGGAACTCCATCCGCTCCAGAATGATCGGCGCCGACGGCACACACAGCGTGTCGCCGGTGGTCGTCTCCTTCAGGCCGACGAGCGCGACGATGTCGCCCGCAAAGGCCTCCTTGATGTCCTCGCGGTTGTTCGCATGCATCAGCAGCATGCGGCCGACCTTCTCGCGCTTGTCCTTCACCGTATTCAGCACGGTCGAGGCGCCTTCCAGCTTGCCCGAGTAGATGCGGACGAACGTCAGCGTGCCAACGAACGGATCGGACATGATCTTGAACGCAAGGCCGCTGAACGGCGCATTGTCTTCCGCCGCGCGCGTGTCCGCCTCCTCGCTGCCGGGCTTGATGCCCTGCACCGGCGGGATGTCGAGCGGGCTCGGCAGATAGTCGACCACCGCATCGAGCAGCGGCTGCACGCCCTTGTTTTTGAACGCCGAGCCGCACAAAACCGGCACGAACGCGAAATCGAGCGTGCCCTTGCGGATCAGCCGCTTGAGCGTTGCCGTATCCGGCTCGGTGCCTTCTAGATACGCTTCCATGACGGCGTCGTCCTGCTCGACGGCCATCTCAATCAGCTCGGAGCGGGCGGTGGCGGCGGCGTCCGTCAGGTCGTCGGGGATGGGCTGATATTCGAACTTCGCGCCGAGCGATTCCTCAAGCCAGATGATCGCGCGATTTTCGACGAGGTCGACCAGGCCCTTGAATGTGCCCTCAATCCCGATCGGCAGGTACAGCACCGCCGGGCGCGCGCCGAGCCGATCCTTGATCATCTGCACGCAGCGCTCGAAGCTCGCGCCGGTGCGGTCGAGCTTGTTGACGAAGCACATGCGCGGAACCTTGTACTTGTCCGCCTGGCGCCACACCGTCTCGGACTGCGGCTCCACGCCCGCCACGCCATCGAAACACGCGACTGCGCCGTCCAGCACGCGCAGCGAACGCTCGACTTCGATCGTGAAGTCGACGTGGCCCGGCGTATCAATAATGTTGATCCGGTGCTCTTCGCCCTTGCCCTCGTTGGCGCGCCAGAAGCAGGTCGTCGCAGCGGACGTGATGGTGATGCCGCGCTCCTGCTCCTGCTCCATCCAGTCCATCGTCGCGGTGCCTTCATGCACCTCACCGATCTTGTAGGACTTGCCGGTATAATAAAGGATACGCTCGGTCGTCGTCGTCTTGCCGGCGTCGATATGCGCCATGATGCCGATATTGCGGTAGCGCTCGAGCGGATGGCTGCGGGGCATGGTTCAGGATCCTGCGGTCAGGGTTTCGGTTGCGGCGTTCGAGAGCGTTTAGCGCTCCAGAAGGTATTTTGCGAGCGCGAGCCCGGCGGCGAGCAGGGCCGCTCCGGGAAAGAGACCCTGCACGACGATCAGCCACGGCGCGGGCATCGTGTCGCGCGCCAGCGTGGTCTGCTGCGCGGACGGCTCGATCTGTCCAGCCGTCAGCTTGAACTGCCGCGCGGTGAGCGTGTCGGTCTGCGCGCGCAACTTTCGAGCTTCCGCCTCCAGCTTGGCAGATCCGCGATTCAGCCGCTCGATGCCAGCGGCGACTCCTGCTTCAGACAGCGGGGCAGCGGCAGTAGCCATAGAGCGAATCTAGGCGTTCGCTACTACCAGCGGTAGTGGCTGAACGCCCGGTTGGCTTCCGCCATGCGGTGCGTGTCTTCGCGCTTCTTGACGGCGTTGCCGCGGTTGTTGGCGGCGTCCAACAGCTCGCCCGAAAGGCGCGCGCTCATCGTCTTCTCGCTGCGATTGCGGGCCGCGCCGATCAGCCAGCGGATCGCCAGCGCCTGCGCGCGCTCGGGGCGGACCTCGACGGGAACCTGATAGGTCGCGCCGCCGACGCGGCGGCTGCGGACCTCGATGCCCGGCTTCACGTTGTTCAGCGCATCGTGGAACAGGCCGATCGGCTCGCGCTTGGCGCGCGCCTCGATGGCGTCGAGCGCACCATAGACGATCAACTCGGCGACGGACTTCTTGCCCTCGTACATCACCGAGTTCATGAACTTGGTGAGCACGATATCCCCGAACCGCGGATCGGGGAGGACTTCGCGCTTCTCTGGGCGGCGGCGGCGGGCCATGGCTTCTCTACCCTCTTACTTCGGACGCTTCGCGCCGTATTTGGAGCGCGACTGCTTGCGGTTTTTGACACCCTGCGTGTCGAGCACGCCGCGCAGGATATGGTAGCGGACACCGGGAAGATCGCGCACACGGCCGCCGCGGATCAGCACCACGCTGTGCTCCTGCAGATTGTGGCCCTCGCCCGGGATATAGCCGATCAGCTCGTTGCCGTTCGTCAGCCGCACCTTCGCAACCTTGCGAAGCGCCGAGTTCGGCTTCTTCGGAGTCGTCGTGTAGACGCGCGTGCACACGCCGCGCTTCTGCGGGTTGGCCTCCATCGCCGGAGTCTTGCTCCGGGTCTTCATCGGCTCGCGGCCCTTCCGGACCAGCTGGTTGATCGTTGGCATCCAGTTCCTCAGAGAGGGGCCCCAAGCGGCCCATCAAACGAAAAGCGCGGCGCAGGCGTGGCTAATCCCGCCCGACCGCGTGTCCCGCTTCAACGAAATGCACCGGCCGAGCCGAGGCCCTGCCGGAGCGAGCGCGCGATATATGCGCAAGGTGAGCGCGGGTCAACGCGCTTTGGGGGGACGCGGCGCATCGCCGAAGCCCGTCGCTGGCCGCCCCGTTTTGCGCGCCGACGGCGGATCGCTTTCCAGGCCCTCGGCGCGCGGCTTCGGCTGGGCGCCCACGGAGACCCAGCGTTGGACCCCGCGCACCGCAGCGTCGCTCGCGGCGCAGCGGGGCATCTCGCCGAGCCGATCTCGGCGCCCCCTGTGGCCGGGCGAGCAGCCACCACCCCCGCCCGCCGCTGCCGATCTCGGCGCGGAGGCGCGCGCCCCGGCCGCACACGCCGACCGGGACCGAGCAACGCAACCTTGCGCTGGCGCGACGGCATATTGAGGGAGAGGCGAACCGGAGCGACGCCGAGCCTGGGCGGGAACCGTGCGCGCCCGACATCGTCGACTGGAACCGCGGCGCCCTGCCAGCGGCCCGGCATGGCTGGCATCCTGGAGCCGATCGGCGGCCTGCGCGAGGCGATCCCGAACGGCGACCCGCGCGTGCAGACCGATCTCGTCGACGGCGACCGAGTGGCTGATCGCCGGGTGATGCGGGGGACGCACGCGGGCGCGCCGCTTAGCGGCATCCCGGCGCGCGCGGCGGCCCTTGCGCCTGCAATGCATGGACATCAGCCGCTTGCGCGCTGAGGGCTTGATCGGCGGGGTGTTTCACGTCGATGCGTTCGCTCAGGCCCGGCGCGTGTTGCCGGCACTGCGCCGACGCGTTCAGCCGACTACCCGCCCTACGGCGCCAAGGCGATCCGGCCGCCCGCGTGGCGGACGATGCGTCCTTCGATCTCCAGATCGGTCAGCACCGCGCCGGCGGCGGCGGCGGACATGCCCGCGGCAGCTGCAAGCTCATCGAGCATCACCGGCGCCGGGCCGAGCAGCGACAGCAGCGAATCGGCATCGCCGGTCGACACAGGTTGCGAGCCCGTTTCGGTCGCAGGCGCACCGCGCTGGGCGGCGACCCCGGCGTGGGTGCATTCCAGGATGTCGGCGGCGCTGGTGACGAGCGTCGCGCCGTCGCGGATCAGCGCGTTGCCGCCCGCCGAGCGCGGATCGAGCGGGTTGCCCGGGCAGGCCATGACCTCGCGCCCATGATCGCCCGCGAAGCGCGCGGTAATCAGGCTCCCCGATCGCAGCGCGGCCTCGATCACGACCACGCCCAGCGACAGGCCGCTGATCACGCGGTTGCGGCGCGGGAAGTGGCGCGCCTGCGGCTCGGTGCCCAGCGGCTGTTCGGCGACGATCAGCCCCTCGGCTGCGATCCGGTCGCTCAGGGCGGCGAGCTCGGGCGGGTAGGCAACGTCGGCTCCGCCCGCGACGGCTGCGATCGTGGCGGGGAGTGCGCCGGTATGCGCGTCCGCGTCGATGCCGCGCGCCAGCCCCGAGACGACCGCGACGCCAGCCTCGGCGAGCTCGGCCGCCCACAGCCGGGCAATGCGCCGTCCCGCAGCGCTCGCGTTGCGCGCGCCGACGATGGCGACTGCCGGCATCTCCAGCAGCTCGGCGCGGCCGCGCACCGTCAGGACCGGCGGCGCGTCCTCAATCTCGGCGAGCAGCGCCGGATAGCCCGCCTCGCCCCAGTGCAGCATCCGGCAGCCGAGCTTCGCCGCGCGCTCCAGCTCGCGGTTGGCCGCGTCGAGATCGGCGACGCGATATTGTGCCCGGCCCGCACGCCCGGCGAGATCGGGCAGCGCCTCGACCGCGGCAGCGGCGGTTCCGAAGCGGCGCAGCAGCTGGCGGAAGGTCAGCGGGCCGACCTGGTCGCTGCGGATCAATCGCAGCCGAGCCAGCGCCTCGGCAGGCGAAAGCGGTGAGGCCGTCATGCGCGCTTGCCGATCCGCGGCTCGGTCCCAGCCGCAAGGCGCGCGATGTTGGCGCGGTGGCGCGCGATGACGAGCGCAGCCATCAGCGTCAGGCCGGCCGCCGCGGGCGGCGGCGCCAACACCCAGCCCGCAGTCGCGGCGGCTGCGGCTCCCGCAATCCCCGCCGCGCTCGACCAGCGAGTGACCGCCGCTGTCAGCAGCCACACGGCCGCGTTCGCCAGCCCCGCGGGCCAGAACATCGCCGCGCCCACGCCAAGAAAGGTCGCCACGCCCTTGCCGCCGCGAAAGCCCAGCCACAGCGGATAGAGATGCCCCAGCACCGCGCCCAGCGCAGCCGCGAGCGCCGGGAGCGACGGCCCAGCCGCTACGCCGGGATCGGAAAGCAACGGTCCCATCTGAGCCGCCGCGACCACGCCGGGCACATCGGCGGGCCGCAGCAGAGCCGCCGCGCGCGTCGCCAGCAGCACCGCCGACGCGCCCTTCCCAGCATCGAGCAGCAGCGTCAGCGCCCCCAGCGCAGCCCCGCCTGCACGGACGACATTCGTCGCGCCGATATTGCCCGACCCTTGCGCGCGGACATCGCCTTTGCCCACCGCGCGCACGAGCAGCAGCCCGAACGGGATCGACCCGAGCGCATAGCCCAGCGCGAGCGCGAGCAGCATCGCGGTCATCGCAGCGGCCCGGTCGCCATGCCGAGGTCGACGCGCGCCATCGCCATCACGGCCGAGCTATCCCGCACCAACGCGACCACCCCCGACAAGTCGCAGCGCTCCAGCAGGCGCGCATCGCCGCGCTCTGCTTCCACCCGCTTCTCGGCGACGAACTCATCGACGATCAAACGATCCGGCCCGAAACGCGCGCGCAGCCAATGCTACGCCGATCGCAGCCAGTCCGGCTTGCGGCTGATGCGCAGCTTCCCCGCCTCGATGCGCGCCGACACGCTTTCAGCGCCGTCCGACACCACAATCGCGCGTGCAGCCGCCTTCGAACGCACAGGCTAGCCGCGGTCATTCGCACAGGTCTCGTGGCGCTCCATGCGACCCACCCTAACGGCTGCACCTTCGCCGCGCCAACTGGCGTCCGCTCCGGTTCGGGCCTAACGCGCGGCGATGGCGGACACGCTGACCATTGGCCTCGCCCAGCTTGCCGCGCGCGTCGGCGACCTCCGCTCGAACGCCGAGCGCATCATCGCGGCACGCGCGGCGATGCCCGGCGCCGACCTGATCCTCACGCCCGAACTCAGCCTTGTCGGCTATCCGCCCGAGGATCTGGTGATGAAGCCAGCGCTGATCGCGGCGGCCGAGGCCGAGCTTCGGCGCCTCGCCGCAGCGACCGCCGACGGCGGCCCGGCGCTGCTCGTCGGCGTGCCGCTGCGCGAGGGCGAGCGCGTGCTCAACGGCGTCGCTCTGCTCGCCGACGGCGCAATCCAAGGCACGACCGCCAAGCGCGAGCTGCCCAATTACGGACCGTTCGACGAGAAGCGCACCTTTTCGCCCGGCACCCCCCGCATCCTGACGCATCAGGGCGTGCGCATCGGCGTACCGATCTGCGAGGATATGTGGTTCGCGCCCGTCTGCACCGAGCTCGCCGCCCAGGGCGCCGAGCTTCTGCTCGCGCCGCACGGGAGCCCGTTCGAGATCGGCAAGGACGCGCGCCGCACCGCGCTCGCCCGCGCGCGCGCTGCCGAAACCGGGCTGCCGCTCGCCTTTGTCAACCGCACCGGCGGCCAGGACGAGCTGGTGTTCGATGGCTCCAGCTTCGCGGTCGATCCGGTCGGCCAGGTGCGACTGCGCCTGCCCGATTTCGAGGAGGCGCATGTGCTGACGCACTGGTCGCGCACGCCCGATGGCTGGCGGATCGCGCAGGGCGCGTGCGCGGCGCAGGACGAGGACCCGCTCGACATCTACCACGCGATGCTGATGGCGCTGCGCGATTACGTCACCGCGAACGGCTTCCCCGGCGTGGTGCTCGGCCTGTCGGGCGGGATCGACAGCGCGCTTTCCGCAGCGGTCGCGGTCGATGCGCTGGGGCCCGACAAAGTGTGGTGCGTGATGCTGCCCTCACGCTTTACCAGCGAGGACTCTCTGGAAGACGCCGCGGCGTGCGCGCGGATGCTCGGCTGCCGCCTCGATACGATTCCCATCGAACCGGCGATGGAGGCGTTTGGCGCGATGCTCGCGCCCAGCTTCGCCGGCCGCGCGCCCGACGTCACCGAGGAGAATCTGCAATCGCGGGTGCGCGCGGTGACGCTGATGGCGCTTTCGAACAAGTTCGGCCCGATGCTGCTGACGACCGGCAACAAGAGCGAACTGTCAACCGGCTACAGCACCATCTACGGTGACGCCGCTGGCGGCTATTCGGTGCTGAAAGATCTCTACAAGACGACAGTGTTCAAGCTCAGCCGCTTTCGCAATCTGGGCCGCACGCGCCTAGGACTTGGGCCGGACGGGCCGGTGATGCCCGATCGTGTGATCGATAAGCCGCCGACCGCCGAGCTCCGCGCCGACCAGAAGGACGAGGACTCGCTGCCGCCCTACTCCGTCCTTGATCGCATCCTGATCGGGCTGGTGGAGGACGACCTGAGCGCCGCCGACCTGATCGCCGCGGGCGAGGACGCCGCGACGGTCGCCCGCGTCGAGCGCCTGCTGTACCTCGCCGAATACAAGCGTCGCCAGGCGCCGCCCGGCGTCAAGATCGGCCGCCGCAGCTTCGGCCGCGACCGGCGATACCCGATCACCAACTTCTTTCGGACGGCGTGACCACACTGGCGCTCAGGGCACGGGTTGATCGTCAGTTCCCACTCTTTCCACGCGCGACCGTGCGAACCAAACAGGTTACACACGGTCGATATACGCGGTTTGTCATGGCAACGCGCACACTGCGAAGGTCAAAAGATCCCCGATCCGTTTACGCCCTCGACCCCCTCAGGGCGTCACCTCCGATCACTTCGCAAGAAGCCTGCTCCAGCCATCGGTGAACGCGGCGCTTCCGTCTTACCGGTCGCCGTCGAGGATATCGCCGAGCAACCCGAGCGGGCTGCTCTGGTCGGCGCCCTTGCTGCCGCCGCGCGCCACCGCCAGCACGCGGCCCGCCAGCCGCGAGAAGGGCAGCGATTGCAGCCACACGCTGCCGGGGCCGGTCAGGCGGGCGAAGAACAGGCCCTCGCCTGAGAACAGGATCGACCGCACGCCGCGCACCGTCTCGATGTCATAGTCGATCGTCGCGGTCATCGCGGCGAGGCAGCCGGTGTCGACATGGATCGTCTCGCCCGGCGCAAGGTCGCGCTCGACGATCGTGCCGCCCATGTGAACGAACACCATGCCGTCGCCGTCCAGCTGTTGCATGATGAAGCCCTCGCCGCCGAACAGTCCCGTCATGATGCGGCGCTGGAAGGCGATGCCGATCGTCACGCCCTTGGCGGCGGCGAGGAAGCTGTCCTTCTGGCAGATGATCCGCCCGCCATAGTCGCTGAGCTTCAGCGGCACGATGCCGCCCGGCGTGGGCGCGGCAAAGGCCACGCGCGCCGTGCCCACGCCGCGATTCATGAACACCGTCGTGAACAGCGACGCGCCAGTCAGCAGCCGCTTGCCTGCGCCCAGCAGCGCGCCGACGATCCCGCCGCCGCCCTGGTTGTCGCTGCCATCGCCGAACACCGTCGACATCTCGATGGCGGCGTCCTTCCACACGAAGGCGCCCGCTTCGCCCACGGCGGCCTCGCCGGGATCGAGCTCGATCTCGACAAACTGCAGATCGTGGCCGCGGATCGCGTAATCCACCTCGTCCTGCTGGCGCGGGCCGGCCCGGCCGCTGCCCTCATTGCTCCACGGATTGCTGAAGCTGCCCATCGTCTCCCTCCCGCTATGGCCGCACCATTTGCCTCAGTCTCCACGCCTGACGCCAGCGAAAGCCTCCCCTTGGTGCTCGTGCTCTTGACGATCATGCCAGCGCCGCCTCCCGCGTCTTGGCTGGAAGTCGGCGCTCAGATCCCGGCTTGCGTTCGGATGACGGTTCGGGGGAAGGCGTGCGCCCACCCATGACCGTCACCACGCGTTTCGCCCCGGCTCCATCGGGCCGCCTCCATGCGGGGAACATTCGCACCGCAATCCTCAACTGGCTGTTCGCCCGCGCGCTGGGCGGCCGCTTCCTGCTGCGGCTCGACGATACCGACCGGGCCCGCTCGACGCCCGAGGCCGCGCAGGCGATCCGCGAGGACCTTGGCTGGCTCGGCCTCCAGCCCGATGGCGAGGCGCAGCAATCGGTGCGTTTCGCCCGCTACGAGGCCGCGCTCACGCGGCTGGCGGCCGCGGGCCGCGCCTACCCCGCCTACGAGACGCCCGAAGAGCTCGAGCTCAAGCGCCGCCTGCAACACAGCCGCGGCCTGCCGCCGGTCTATGATCGCGCCGCTCTGAAGTTGACCGACGCCGACCGGGCGCAGCTGGAGGCCGAGGGCCGCCGACCGCACTGGCGCTTCAAGCTGGACACCGCCGAGCGCGTCCGCTGGGACGATCTGATCCGCGGCGACACGCATGTCGATCCCGCCAGCCTGTCGGACCCCGTCGTCCGGCGCGAGGACGGCAGCTGGCTCTACATGCTGCCAAGCGTGGTGGACGACATCGAGCTGGGCATCACCCACGTCATCCGCGGCGAGGACCATGTGCCCAACAGCGCGGTGCAGCTGCAGATGTTCGCGGCGCTCTGCGCGCCCGCCCCGGCGATGGCGCACGCCGCGCTGCTGACGGGAGCGGAGGGCGCGCTGTCGAAGCGGCTCGGCAGCCTCGGCGTGCCGGCCTTCCGCGAGGAGGGGATCGAGCCGATGGCGGTCGTCGCCTATCTTGCGCGGCTGGGGAGCGCGGACCCCATCGAGCCGTTCACCGACCCTGGGCCGCTGATCGCCAGCTTCGACCTCGGCCGCCTCAGCCGCGCTCCTGCACGGTTCGACCTGGAGGAGCTGAAGGCGCTCTCCGCGAAGATCATCCACCATCTGCCGCACGAGGCGGTGGCGCACCGCTTGCCGGAGGCGATCGGGGCAGCGGCGTGGGAGGCGATCCGGGGCAATCTCACGCGCATCGACGAGGCGGCCGAATGGGCCCGGGTGCTGGACGGCGACCTGCCTCCGCCTCCGCTTCCGCCCGAGGACGCCGTCTACGCCGCCACCGCGCTCGCCACCCTCCCACCCGCCCCGCTCGGCCCGGATAGCTGGGGCGCGTGGACCGCCGCGCTGAAGGCAGAGACCGGCCGCAAGGGCCGCGCGCTGTTCCTGCCGCTGCGCCTCGCGCTCACCGGCCGCGAGCATGGGCCGGAGATGGCAGCGCTTCTTCCCCTCATCGGCCACCAGCGCGCGGCGCGGCGGCTCGCCGCAGCCGTGGGGTCGCGCGGTGGCGGTGGCGACGCTATCTAGGCGGCAACAATGGCATTCCTGAAGCCCGAACCGCGCACGCTTCGTGAGCGATTGGCAGCGATCACGCGCGACCAGTGGCGGTTCGCGCTTGCATCAATCCTGGTCACTTCGGGGGTAATGACCGGCTTTCTGCTCGAATCGCGATCGGGCTACGAATACGCGATGGCTCGGTCGCGCGTGCGCTTTATCGGGGGTTTCCCGGACAGTGCCGCGTTCGAGCGCGCGCGGACCGGCAAGCGCGAGCCCGAAGCGCGCCCCCTGCCCTCGCCCGCCGCGGGCGATTCCGTGCCGCTCGCCGCGCCCAGGGCGCCCAGCGCCCGATGACCGGACGCCGCGACCGCCAGCTTATGGCGCGGGCGGTCAGCCTCGCCGAAGACGCATGGGGCTCGACCGCGCCAAACCCCGCTGTCGGCTGCGTGTTGGCGCAGGACGGGCGCGTGATCGCCGAAGCAGCGACCGCCCCCGGGGGCCGCCCGCATGCCGAGCAGGCCGCCTTGCAGAAGGCTGGCGGCAACGCGCGGGGCGCGACTGCCTATGTGACGATGGAGCCCTGCGCGCACCACTCCGACCGCGGCCCGCCCTGCGCGGCGGGATTGGCGGAGGCGGGCGTAGCGCGCGTGGTCATCGCCCGGCTCGATCCGTCCGAGCGCAACCATGCCGAAGGCGCCAAGCTGCTTGAGCGCGCCGGGATCGCGGTCGAAGTCGGGCTGATGGCGGAAGAGGCCGCGCCGATCACCGCGGGCTGGGAGTTCCGGCTCGTCCACGGCCGTCCGCGCGTGACGGGTAAGTTCGCGCTGTCGATCGACGGGCGCATCGCGCTCGGCTCGGGCGAATCGCAATGGCTGACCAGCGAAGCCGCGCGCATCCACGCGCACATGGAGCGGGCGCGGGCGGACATGATCATCGTCGGCCGCGGCACGCTTGAGGCCGACGATCCCGCGCTGACGGTGCGCGTACCCGGCCACGAGCACCGCTCGCCGCGCCCGATCGTCCTCACCGCCACGCTCGACCGCGTGCCCCCGCACCACAAGCTCGCCGCGCGCGATCCGCTCATCCTCGCCAGCCCGCAGGCGATCGACCGGCTGAAGGTCAACGACGCGCTGCTGGAGGGCGGGATGCAGGCCGCGACCGCCTTCCTGAAGGCCGACCGCGTCGACCGGCTGATGATCTACCGCGCGCCGATTCTCGTCGGCAACGACGGCTTGCCGGCAACCGGCCTCATCGGCGCGCAGCATCTGAGCGAGCTCCACAATCGCTGGCGCCGCACGCATGTCGAGGCGCTGGGACCCGATCTGCGGGAGGTGTACGAGCGCGTGCGCTAGTTTGCAATTTTGCGATTGCATCGCAATCCCATGTTCGCCAGATGGCTCTATGGTCCTCTCCCCTTCCGCGGCGCGCCAGAAATGGCTGCGCGACTGGCATCGTTATTTCAGCCTGCTGTTCGCCCCGATGCTGCTGGTGTTTGCGCTTTCGGGCGGCATCATGGTGTTTCGGCTGAACGAAGCGCGACCCGGCGAGCCGCAGCCGCCTGCGCTGATCCAGCGGCTCGGCAGCCTGCACAAGAACGCCCGCCTGGCGCTGCCGAGACCGCGCGGCGACGCTGCAAAGCAGCGCTCGGCCGCAGCGCCGCGCGCCGCAGCGGGCCGGGAGTCTCGGCGCGACGGCGTTGCGGTCACCGCGCTGAAAGCGTTCTTCGTGCTGGGTTCGCTCGGACTGTTCGTCACCACGGTGCTGGGCGCTTGGGTGGGCGTTGCGCACGCGCGTAATCGGCGGCTCGCTTGGTCGCTGCTCGCGGCGGGAGCCATCATACCTGCGGCATTGCTCGCCGCGGCTGCCCGCTGACGCCGGTCCGCAGCGCTGCTAGGCGGGGCCGCATGTTCACAGGGATCGTCACCGATGTCGGCCGCATCCGCTTGGTCGCACCGCCGCCGGACAGCCGCATTGAGATCGAGACGGCCTACGATACGGCCGCCATCGCGCTCGGCGCGTCGATCGCCTGCTCGGGCGTATGCCTGACGGTCGTCGATCGCGGTCCGGGCTGGTTCGCGGTGCAGGTTTCGGCCGAGACGCGCGCGCGCACCGCACCCGATCGCTGGCGCGAGGGCGCGCGCCTCAATCTTGAACGCGCGCTGCGCGTCGGCGACGAGCTTGGCGGCCACATCGTCACCGGCCATGTCGACGGCGTTGGCGAGGTGCTTGCAATCGCCCCCGACGGCGCCAGCCACCGCGTCACCATCGTGGTCCCGCGCGCGCTCGCGCCCAACATCGCGCCCAAGGGCTCGATCACCGTCGACGGCGTGTCGCTGACGGTGAACGAGGTCAGCGACGATGGGCGCCACACTGGCTTCGGAGTGAACATCATCCCGCACACCCGCACCCATACGACGCTCGAAGCACTCGCCCCGGGGTCGCACGTGAACCTGGAGATCGACATCCTGTCGCGGTATCTCGCCCGCTTGCTGGAAGCCCGCGTGGTATGAGCGTCGCGGCGATCGAGGACATCATCGAGGACGCCCGCAACGGGCGCATGTTCATCCTGGTCGACGACGAGGACCGCGAGAACGAGGGCGACCTCGTCATCCCGGCACAGATGGCGACGCCCGACGCGATCAACTTCATGGCGCGCCACGGGCGCGGGCTGATCTGCCTCGCGATGACCCGCGCGCGCGTCGAAGCGCTCGGCCTGCCGCTGATGAGCCAGAACAACCGCACGCGCCACGCGACTGCGTTTACCGTCAGCATCGAGGCGAAGGACGGCGTCACGACGGGCATCTCCGCCCACGACCGCGCGCGCACCATCGCGGTCGCCATCGACGCAGCGAAGGGTCCCGACGCCATCGTTACTCCCGGCCACGTCTTCCCGCTCGTCGCCCGTGACGGCGGCGTGCTGGTCCGCGCCGGGCATACCGAGGCGTCGGTCGATATGGCGCGGCTCGCGGGGCTCAACCCGGCGGGCGTCATCTGCGAGATCATGCGCGACGACGGCCGCATGGCGCGCATGGACGACCTGATCCCCTTCGCGCGCGAGCATGGCCTGAAAATCGGCACGATCCGCGACCTGATCGCCTATCGCCTGAAGCACGACCGCCTCATCGACTGCATCGGCTCCCGACCGCTCGCCTCGCGCTATGGCGGCGACTGGCTGGCGCGGCTCTACGTCAACCGCGCCGAATATGCCGAGCATCTCGCGCTCACCAAGGGCGACATCCGCCCCGATCAGCCGACGCTGGTGCGGATGCACGCGGTCAGCCTGTTCCACGATTTCCTGGGCGAGGACACGGGCCGCTCGGGCGTGCTCCACCGCGCAATGGAAATGATCGGCGCGGCGGGCGCAGGCGTCGTCGTGCTGATCCGCGATACCAGCCCCAACGTCCTCAGCCGCCAGCTGCTCGGCCAGGACTGGGACCCTCAAGCGGCGACGCTGCGCGATTACGGCGTCGGCGCACAGATTCTCGCCGATCTCGGCGTGCACGATATGGTGCTGTTGACCAACACCCACCGCGCCATCGTCGGCCTCGACGCTTACGGCCTCAACGTCGTCGAGGAGCGAGCTATCTCTTGAGGGCAGCCTGCCGCAGCCCTAGACGCTGCCCCACAAGAGGAGGGACCCGATGCGATCCGCGTGGCTTTTGATGAGTGCTGCCCTGACCCTGTCCGCGAGTGCGCTCGCTGCAGCCCCCGCCTACCCGCCCGCCGAGCGCGGGCCGACCGTCGACACAATCGCGGGCCAGCCGGTGCCGGATCCCTATCGCTGGCTGGAGAACGACGTCCGCACGGACGCCAAGGTGAAGGCGTGGGTCGATGCCGAGAACGCGGTCACCTCGCAGTATCTGGCCAGCCTGCCGCAGCGCGACGCGATCAAGGCTCGGCTGAAGCAGCTGTTCGATTACGAGCGCTACTCGCCGCCGCGGAAAGAAGGCGGGCGCTATTTCTTCACGCGCAATTCGGGCCTGCAGAACCAGTCGGTGCTCTATGTGCAGGATCGGCTGGACGGCTCGCCCCGGGTGCTGATCGATCCCAACGGCTGGAGCAAGGACGGCGCCACCGCGCTCGCCGAATGGCGGCCAAGTAAGGACGGCAAGCGGCTGGCCTACACCATCCAGGACGGCGGCACCGACTGGCGCACGGTCAAGGTCCTCGATGTCGACAGCGGCCAGATGCTTGGCGACGAGCTGAAATGGGTGAAGTTCTCCGGCATCGCCTGGGCGAAGGACGGATCGGGCTTCTACTATTCGCGTTTTCCCGAGCCACCTGCCGACAAGATATACCAGTCGACGAACCTCAACGGCGCGATCTACTTCCACCGGCTCGGCTCGCCGCAAGGCGAGGACCGGTTGATCTACTCCACTCCGGCCAAGCCCACCTGGAACCACAGCGCGGAGATCACCGACGACGGCCGCTGGCTGGTCATCACGACGAGCGAAGGCACCGACGACCGCTTCGAGGTGACGACGCTCGACCTGACGAAGCCGGGCGCCACGCCGCAGACGCTGTTCAAGGGGCTGGACTATAGCTGGAACCTCGTTGGCTCGCGCGGTGGCACGCTCTATTTCGTGACCAACCGCGATGCGCCGCGCTATCGGCTGGTGAGCGTCGAGCCCGATAAGGGCGCGGCGCTGACCGAGCTGGTGCCCCAGCGCCAGGGGGTGCTGGAAAACGCCAGCCTGATCGGCGGCCGCCTTGTGACGGTCTATCTGGAAGACGCGAAGAACATCGTCCGCAGCTATGACGTCGGCGGCAAGGGCGAGCGCGAGCTGAAGCTGCCCGGCATCGGCGCAGTCGCAGGGTTTAGCGGCGAGGACAGCGATCCGGAGACGTTCTTCGCCTTCACTAGCTTCAATTATCCCACGACCATCTTCCGCTACGACGCCGCCAGCAACAGCAGCAGCGTCTTCAAGGCGCCGAAGGTCGGCTTCGATCCGAAGCAATATCAGGTGGAGCAGCAGTTCTACCGATCGAAGGACGGCACGCGCGTGCCGATGTTCGTGGTGCGCAAGGCGGGGGTGAAGACGCCGGCCCCGACGCTGCTCTATGGCTATGGCGGGTTCAACATCAGCCTGACCCCCGGCTTCTCGGCATCACGCCTGGCGTGGCTGGAAATGGGCGGGGTCTACGCGCAGGCGAACCTTCGCGGCGGTGGCGAGTACGGCAAGAGCTGGCACGACGCGGGCAAAATGCTGAACAAGCAGAACGTGTTCGATGACTTCATCGCCGCGGCCGAGCATCTGATGACGTCGGGCGTCACCACGCCGAAACAGCTGGCGGTGCAGGGTGGATCGAATGGCGGGCTGCTGATCGGCGCGGTCGTCAACCAGCGGCCCGATCTGTTCGCCGCGGCGCTGCCAGCTGTCGGCGTCATGGACATGCTGCGCTATAACCAGTTCACCGCCGGACGCTACTGGACCGATGATTACGGCGACCCCAACGATCCCAAATATTTCAGCTATCTGCGCGGCTACTCGCCCTATCACAACATCAAGGGCGGGCGGGACTATCCGGCGATCCTGGTGACGACCGCCGACACCGACGACCGCGTCGTTCCCGGCCACAGCTTCAAATACGCGGCAGCGCTCCAGGCCGCACAGGTTGGCGACAAGCCGCATCTGATCCGCATCGAAACCCGCGCGGGCCACGGCAGCGGCAAGCCAACCGAGAAGATCATCGACGAGACGGCGGACCTCTGGGCGTTCGCGGGCTACTGGACCGGGCTCACACACTCGTCGGCAAGCGGAACGGCAAAGGCGGGCGGCGAGTGACCCGCCTCGCGCTCGGGGCGGCGCTGCTGCTGGCTGCCGCTCCGGCGCAGGCTGCGACGCCCGAGGAGCGGCTGGCGGCCAGTGGCTTCACGCTGCCCGCTCCGCCCAAGCCCGTCGCCACCTATGTGACGAGCGTGCGCACGGGGAAGCTGCTGTTCCTGTCCGGCCACGGTGAATGCGATTCGGCGAACGCCGCAAAGGGCAGGCTGGGGCGCGATCTGACCATTGAGCAGGGGCGCAAGTCGGCCGAGAATGTCGGGCTGTGCATGCTCGCGACGATCAAGGCCGCGACGGGTAATCTCGCCAGGGTGAAGCGCTTCGTGCGCGTTCTCGGCATGGTCAACAGCGCGCCCGAGTTCGGCGACCAGCCGACGGTCATCAACGGGTTTTCTGACCTGATGGTCGTCGCGTTCGGCGAGGGCGGCAAGGCGCCGCGATCGGCAGTTGGCATGGCCGCGCTGCCGTTCAACACGGCGGTCGAAATCGTGGAGTTGACCGACTGATGCACGTTCTGATCGCCGAGGCACGCTTCTACGACCACGTCGCTGACTTGCTGCTGGCAGGCGCGCGCGCCGCGCTCGACGCAGCGGGCGCTACCCACGAAACGGTGACGGTGCCCGGCGCTCTCGAACTGCCCGGCGCGATCGCGGTCGCCGATGCGAGCGAGCTCTTCGATGCCTATGTCGCGCTCGGCTGCGTCATCCGCGGCGAGACCTATCATTTCGAAGTCGTCGCGAACGAAAGCGCGCGCGGGATCATGACGCTGACGCTCGACGGGCTGGCGATCGGCAATGGCGTGCTGACCGTCGAGTCTGAAGAGCAGGCGCTGGTCCGCGCGCGTGGGCTTGCCGAGGGCGGCAGCGACAAGGGCGGCGGCGCGGCGCGAGCTGCGCTTGCGATGATGGAGCTGCGCGACCAGCTCGCTGGCGGCGAGTAGCGCGGGGCCGCTACAGCCCGAACGCGCCCTTCACGCCGTCGACGACGAACTGGGCTGCGAGCGCACAGAGGATCACGCCCAGCACGCGCGTCACCATCGCCTCGATCTTCGCTCCAACCAGTCGCATCAGCGGCCCGGCTGCGAGCAGCGAGACGAGCGTCAGCGCCATCACCGCCAGCATCGCTCCAAGCACGATGCCGTGCGCTTCCAGCCCATGCGCGCGGGCGTTGAGCAGCATGACCGACGCGATCGACCCCGGCCCGGCGATCATCGGGATCGCCATCGGGAACACCGATATGTCCTCCTCGTCGGGCGAGATGCCGCGTGCCTCAGCGTCGGCGTTCACCTCCTCGGCCCGCGCCTCGCGCCGCTCGGTGCGCTTCTCATTCACCATCTCGGCCGCGATCACGAACAGCAGCAGCCCGCCCGCGATGCGGAAGGCGTCCATGCTGATGCCGAGCGCGCCGAGCAGATCCTCGCCCAGCAGAGCGAAGAACAACAGCACCGCGGTCGCGGTCAGCACCGACCGGATCGCCATCGCGCGCCGGTGCACGGCCGACGCGCCCGCCGTCAGCGATGCGAAGATGGGCGCGCAGCCGGGCGGGTCGATCACCACGAACAGCGTAGCGAAAGCCGAAACGAACAGATCGACCGCGCTCGCTCCGGTCACGTGCGCGCCCGCGCTTCGGCGGCGATCACGGTGTTCTCCAGCAGGCAGGCGATCGTCATCGGGCCGACCCCGCCCGGCACCGGCGTGATCCACCCCGCGCGCTCGGCGACCTCGGCGAAGGCGACGTCACCGGTCAGCCGCCCATCGGGCAGGCGGTTGATGCCGACGTCGATCACCGCTGCACCGGCCTTCACCCAGGCGCTGCGCACCAGCCCGGGGCGGCCGACGGCTGCGATCAGGATGTCGGCCTCGGCGCACAACCCCGCTAGGTCACGCGTTCGGCTGTGCGCGATCGTGACCGTCGCGTCGGCCAGCAGCAGCAACTGCGCCACCGGCCGGCCGACGAGGTTCGATCGCCCGATCACCACTGCCCGCGCACCCGCCACCGGCACGGCCGCGTGGCCGAGCAGCTTCATGCAGCCCGATGGCGTGCAGGGGCTGAGGCCCGGCTGCCCGCTCGCCAGCCGGCCGGCCGACACCGCGGTCAGCCCGTCGACGTCCTTCGCCGGATCGATCAGCGCCAGCACGCGGCTCGCGTCGACCTGCGGCGGCAGCGGCAGCTGCACCAGGATGCCGTCGACCGCCTCGTCCCCATTCAACCGCTCGACCTCGGCGAGCAGCTCGGCCTCGGGCACATCGGCCGGGAGGCTGCGGTGGATGTCGGCCAAGCCCGCCGCGACCGCCTGCTTGCGCTTCGATCGCACATAGACGTGGCTTGCCGGATCGTCGCCCGCCAGCACCGTCGCCAGCCCCGGCGGCCGCCCATGACGCGCGGTGAAGGCAGCCGCGCGCACCGCCACCTCGGCGCGCAGCGCTGCCGCCACGGCGCGGCCGTCGATGATCGTTGCAGTCACGCCCCGCGGGTTAGCCGCCGCCGGCGCGCGGCGCCACCCTCAGTGCGCGGGCTGCGCCTCGGTGGCAGGCGGGCGGGCGGCGCCGAACTGGGTCCGCACCTTCGCGTTCCGCCAATTGCCGAAGCGGTAATAGAGCCAGCTGAGCAGCAGCCCCATGGCGAGTGATCCGCTGGAACTCCACCAGATCGCATCGGCGCCAAGGCCCAGACCCGTCTGCGCCCACAGCACGAAGGGGATGCGCAGGATCATCAGGCTCAACGTCACGATGATCAGCGGCGGCCACACCGCGCCCGCCGCGCGCACGACGCTGCCCAGCACCATCATCGCGCCAAAGAACAGCCAGCCCCACAGGCCGATCATGTTGACGCGCTCGGCCACCGCCAGCGCACGCGCATCGTCGGGGAGGAACAGCTTGATCAGCGGATGCTCGAACGCCAGCACGAAGACGATGCCCATGAGCGTCAGCGCCGCAGCCAGCAGCGAGCCCTTGAGCGCAATCTGGTCCACCCGATCCCAGCGCCTGGCGCCAATATTCTGCGCAGCGAAGCTGGACGACGCCGCGCCGACCGCCATCGCAGGCATCTGCACATAGGCCCACAGCGTGATCGCGACGTTGTAGCCCGCAACCAGCGACACGCCATATTGATTGGCGACCGAAATCATCGTGATGCCCGACAGCGACACGACGATCATCTGCAGCCCCATCGGCACGCCCATGAACACGATCGTGCGGATGATCCGCCCGCCAAGCTTGATGAGCTTGCGGTCAGCGCCGCGCAGCAGCAGCGGCGACTGGCGCCGCGCGAGATGAACGAGCAGCGCCACGAACGCGATCGTCTGCGAAATGAGCGTCGACAAGGCCGCGCCCATGATGCCTAACGCAGGAATCGGCCCCCAGCCGTGGATCAACAGCGGGTTGCAAAGCACATCCAGCACCGCGCCGACCAGCATGAAGCGGAACGGCGTTTTGCTGTCCCCCGCCCCGCGCAGCGCCATACCCGCAAACACGTTCAAATAGAGGATCGGCATCGCCAGGAAGATCACGCGCAGATAATCGCGCGCCAGCGGCAGCACTGCGGCAGGCGTACCCATCGCGTGCAGTAGCGGCGTCGTCAGCGCTGCTCCGCCGAGTCCGATCACAATCGCGATGACCGTGAAAAACGCAGCGGTCGCTCCCACGATCGCCTTCGCGGAGTCGAGGTCGCGGCGGCCCAGCGCCTGGCCGATCAGAATCGTGGCGGCCATGCCGAAGCCGATCCCCGCCGACAGCAGCAGAAAGAAAATCTGGTTGGCATTGCCCGTCGCCGCCAGCGCAACGTCACCGAGCAGACGCCCGACCCAGATTGAGTTGATCGTGGCGTTGAGCGACTGCAGCAGGTTGCCACCGATGACGGGCAGCGCGAAGGTCAGCAGCGTACGGCCGATCGGCCCCTGCGTCAGATCCCGCGCGTCGCGGCCCGCGACGCTGCGGGATTGTGTTTGTTGCACTGCCGGGGTCCGTCCTGTGTCCTGATGTCGTACTTCTCGCTTCACCTAAGCCCCTATGACGCGGACGCCAATGCGGCGGTTGCGCGTCGCACGATGACGACGCGGTCATGTTGGCGCGAGCAGAGGCGGCGCGGTTGGCCGGATAGCGGCTACGCTGGCGCGTGTCGCCCCGCGCGTTGCGGCGGCGGGCCGCGGCGGCTAACCGGTGCCCATGTCTGTTGATCGAACGACCGTCCGGCGCATCGCGCATCTCGCGCGGCTTCGCGTCAGCGACTCCGAGGTGGAGCCGCTGACCGCCGAACTGAACGGCATTCTCGGCTGGATCGAGCAGCTGAGCGAGGTCGACGTCACCGGTATCGAGCCGATGACGAGCGTGCTGCCGCTGAAGCTGCGCTGGCGCGAGGATGCGGTGACTGATGGCGGCTATCCGGAGAAGGTCCTCATGAACGCGCCCGCTGCGGTGCACGGCTTTTTCGGCGTGCCCAAGGTGATCGACTAGTGCCGGGCCTCACCGATCTTACCATCGCCGAACTGCGCGATGGCTTGCACGCGCGCCGCTTTTCCGCGCGCGAAGTAGCAGGCGAATATGTCTCGGCGGTCGAGGCTGCGCGGCCGCTCAACGCCTATGTCGTCGAAACGCCCGAGGCGGCGCTGGAGCGCGCCGACGCAGCCGACGCAGCGCTGGCAGCGGGCGAGGCCGGGCCGCTCGCGGGCGTGCCGCTGGGAATCAAGGACCTGTTCGCGGTCGAGGGCGTTCAGACCACTGCCGGCAGCCGCATCCTGCAGGGCTTCAGGCCGCCTTATGAAAGCTCCGTCACCGCGCATCTGAAGCGCGACGGCGCGGTCTTCCTCGGCAAGCTCAACATGGACGAGTTCGCGATGGGCTCGTCGAACGAGACCTCCGCATTCGGGCCGGTGCTCTCGCCCTGGCGCTCGCGTGGGAGCAACGCTCCGCTCACCCCGGGGGGATCGAGCGGCGGCTCGGCAGCCGCGGTCTCCGCGCGGATCGCTGCCGGCGCGACGGGAACCGACACCGGCGGCTCGATCCGCCAGCCGGCGGCGTTCGTCGGGATCGTCGGCATCAAACCCACCTACGGCCGCTGCTCGCGCTGGGGCGTGGTCGCGTTCGCGTCGTCGCTCGACCAGGCGGGGCCGATGGCGCGCACGGTCGAGGACGCGGCGATCCTGCTGCAGTCGATGAGCGGATACGACCCGAAGGACTCGACTTCGCTCGACCTGCCGGTGGGCGACCTGGAGGGTGCGTGCGTCGGCGATCTTCGTGGGCGCCGCGTTGGCATTCCACGCGAATATCGCGTGGACGGCATGCCGCACGAGATCGACCGGCTGTGGCGGCTGGGGGCCGAGCAGCTGCGCGACGCGGGCGCCGAGATCGTCGAGGTCAGCCTGCCGCATACGAAGTACGCGCTGCCCGCCTACTATATCATCGCCCCCGCCGAGGCGTCGTCGAACCTCGCACGCTATGACGGCGTCCGCTATGGCCGCCGCGCCGAAGTGCCGGCCGGCGCATCGCTCATCGAGATGTACGAAGCGACGCGCGCCGAAGGCTTCGGCCGCGAGGTGAAGCGCCGGATCATGATCGGCACCTACGTGCTGAGCGCAGGCTATTATGACGCCTACTATCTTCAGGCGCAGAAGATCCGCGCGCTCATCACGCGCGACTTCGAGCGTGCATGGGATCAGTGCGACCTGCTGCTGACGCCCACCGCGCCCAGCGCCGCCTTTCGGTTGGGCGACAAGAGCGCCGACCCGCTCGCGATGTATTTGAACGACGTCTTCACCGTGCCCTCCTCGCTTGCGGGGCTGCCGGCTGCGAGCGTGCCCGCTGGCCTGTCCGATGACGGCCTGCCGCTGGGCCTGCAGGTGATCGGCCCCGCGCTCGACGAAGCGGGGGTGCTGAACGCGGCGGCAGCGCTGGAACGCGCCGCGGGCCGGACGCAGCTGCCCGAACGCTGGTGGTAACGAACGTCCCTCCCGGGCACGGGGAGGTGGCGGTGCGCCAGCGCCGACGGGGGGTTGAACGCTGTCCCCGACAGGGGGATGGGCCGGCAGGGCGCTGCCTGGATGGTGGCGGGGGCTCCATCCTCTCCAAGCTCCGCAGGCGCCTTGGCGCCTCAGGCTGCGTTAGTTTCTCCCCCGCGGGGAGAAGGGTGATGTGCCGCGCTCCCGCTACTCCAGAAACCCTGCGTCCAGCCGCTCCATCCTCCGGCGCATCAGCGGCCAGACGATGCGGTTGGCGACCATCGCACCCATGCGGTCGTTGACCTCTCCAACCTGCCGCGTCGCCGCGTCGGCCGGCGTGACCAGCCCTTCGCGCCCCACGCTCGACAGCGCCGCCACCTGCATCTCGCACGCGCGCTCCAGGAAATAGATGCGCGTGAACGCCTCGGGAATGGTGCCGCCCACCGCCAGCGTGCCGTGGTTGCGCAGGATCATCACGTTCGCCGCGCCCATATGCTCGATCAGCCGCTCGCGTTCGTCGAGATCGACCGCGATCCCTTCATAGTCGTGGTAGGCGAGTTCGTGCGTGACGCTCGCCGCAGCCTGGCTGGCCGGAAGTAGCCCGCACGCCATCATGCTGACCGCGGTGCCCGCGATCGTGTGCAGGTGGATGACCGCGTTCACGTCGGCGCGCCCGCTCAGCAGCGCCGAGTGGATCGTGAAGCCCGCCTGGTTCATTCCCATGCCGTTGTCGATCAGCACGCGGCCATTGAAATCCAGCTTGATGAGGCTTGACGCGGTGATCTCCTCGAACCCCAGATCGTAGGGGTTGAGCAGGAACGCCGCCTCACCGGGCACGCGCGCCGAGATGTGCGTGAAGTTGAGGTCGTCCCAGCCGAGGCTCGCGACCAGCCGGTAGGCGCACGCCAGATCCTGCCGCAGCGCCCATTCCGCCGCGCTCACCTGCGCGCGCACCGGCGGCATTTGCAGTGCTGTCGCCATCGCTCGACCTCCCACGTGCTTGCACGGTCCCTTCTAGCGTCGCGCGCCGCCGAAGGCCACGCGGCGCCCGTCGTCCTAAACGCGGAACCCGTCCAGTCCGCTCAGGAACGCGCGCACCGCCGGAGCGGTATCGGGCCGGGCGAGCGCGTAGGCGATGTTGGCTGTGAGGTGCCCGGCCTTGTCGCCGCAATCGAAGCGGCGACCCCTGAACGCAACGCCATGGAACGGCTGGCGGCCGATCAACCCCGCCATCGCGTCGGTCAGCTGGATCTCGCCGCCCGCGCCGCGCCGCCCCTCGGCCAGCAGATCCATCACCTCAGGCTGCAGGATATAGCGGCCGATGACCGCGAGCCGCGACGGCGCTTCCTCCGGCTTCGGCTTCTCGACAAGTCCGCGCACTTCGGTCAGCGCGCCCCGCGTCTCGCCGGGGGTCAGCACGCCGTAGCGGTTGGTGTGCTCGTGGGGCACCTCTTCGACCGCGACGAGATTGCCGCCGACTTCGGCATAGAGGTCGACCATCTGCTTCAGGCACGGCGTGTCCGCCTGCACAAGATCGTCGGGCAGGATGACGGCGAAAGGTTCGTTCCCGACGACCGCGCGCGCGCACCAGACGGCATGGCCCAGCCCAAGCGGCTCCATCTGGCGGACCGAGAGGATGCGGCCCGCAGGCGTCACGGTCGCTGAGTCGAGATCCGCCAGCTGCGCGGTCTTGTTGCGCGCCTCCAGCGTCGCGCGCATCTCATAATGCAGATCGAAATGGTCCTCGAGCGCGGTCTTGCCGCGCGCGGTCACGAACACGATCCGCTCGATTCCGGCCGCGAAGGCTTCCTCGACGGCGTACTGGATCAGCGGTTTGTCGACGACGGGCAGTAGTTCCTTCGGCACCACCTTGGTGGCGGGGAGGAAGCGCGTGCCCATGCCGGCTACGGGGAAAACGGCGGTGCGGACGGGTTTTGGCATGGGCGTTCTCGTGCTGCGGCGGCTGCGTTTGGGCAAGAGGGCTGCGGCGTCGGGGCGACGCGGGTTGACGCATCGCACGCGCTGCGGCTAGTGGCGCGGTTTGCGCGGGGTGCCCTCGGCGGCGCCGGAGCCCGCGCGGCTTCACGACAGAAGGCTGACAGGTTTTTAGATGGCGAACACTCCGCAAGCCCGCAAGCGCATCCGCCGCAATGACCGCCGCGCCGAGATCAACGGCGCGCGCGTCAGCCGCATC
This sequence comes from Sphingomonadaceae bacterium, assembly GCA_032249695.1. Lineage (GTDB taxonomy): Bacteria > Pseudomonadota > Alphaproteobacteria > Sphingomonadales > Sphingomonadaceae > JAVVHE01. The sequence goes on from JAVVHE010000014.1 coordinate 44,743, forward strand.
CGCACATTCGTCCGCAAGGCCGAGTCGGCACTGGAAGGCGGAGCGAAGGATCCCGCGGCTGTGGCACTGAAGGCGGCCGAGTCGGAGCTGATGCGCGGTGTGGCGCGCGGTGTGATCCATAAGAACACCGCCGCGCGTAAGATTTCGCGGCTGACAAAGCGCCTGTCTGCGATCAGCTAGACCGCCGCTCAAAACCGGCCCGGTAACCACGCGAAAAGGCGGCCAAAGCGGCCGCCTTTTTGTTGCGTCGATGTGACGGAGCGATGACGGGTCGTCGCGATTCGTTTCGTCATTAATGGTTCATAATCCGCGCGTTTCCGCGCCTTCCCGGCGGAATCCCCGGACTTCCATGTCAAGCCGGGTTCTTTCGTCCATCCCACAATATCCTGCTTGCAGCCGGTTCATCGGCGAGCATAGATTGACGTCACACCGCGGGGCGAGCAGCTCCCGGTTTCAATAGAAGATTGATCGCAATAGTGCAGGCCGTGGGCAGATTATGCCTGGTCTGTGCGCGGATAAATCTGGCCTTGGGACGAGCTGTTTGGAGGGGCTGGTGATTGTGGGACGGATGTTGGTTGACTGTTCACGACCTGTACTGCCGGGCATGAGTTGCTGGCGGTGTGTGATGCGCGATCCAGCAGGCCTTCGCGGATCCGGAGCGCGGTCGCGCGGTTAGCGCAGCCGCTCCAGCCACCACCGCCCGCCGCTGCGGCGCCGCTTTCCATCCCATTCGCTGCTTCACTCTGGCTCCGGTGCGGGGCAGAGGCTGTGGCCCTGTCAGTCGAGCACACGCCCCATGCCGAACACCCCCGCCACCGCGCGCACTGCCAGCCAGCCGTCCGAGCCGCACGAGGCAGCGTGGGCCGCGATCCGCTCTGAGCTGCAATCCGAGTTCGGCGAGCGTACCTTCACCAGCTGGCTGAAGCCGATCCGCCTGCTCCGTGTCGAGCACGGCGAGGCGGTGCTGGCGCTGGAGACGAAGTTCACCTGCGACTATGTCCGCGACAATTTCGCGGGCCGCTTGCGCAGCCTGTGGGCCGTGCGGGGCGAGGGCGTGCGCCACGTCCGGCTCGTCGTCGCGCCCGCCGGCCTCGCGCCCGGCGATCCGATCCCCTTCCCCGGCGCGGTCGCGCTGGCCGACACGGGGGCGACGCTGGAGCCGCGCTTCCGCTTCGACAGCTTCATCCTCGGCACCTCGAACGAGATCGCCTGGGGCGCCGCCAGGAAGCTCGCCGAGGGCGCGCTGCCTGGCCTCAACCTGCTGTTCCTCCACAGCTGCACCGGGCTCGGCAAGACCCACCTGATGCAGGCGATCGGCCACGACGTGCGCGCGCGCAATCTCAATGCGCGCATCGCCTATCTGTCCGCCGAGAAGTTCATGGTGGAGTTCCGCTCGGCGCTGCGCAGCGACGACATGGACGGCTTCAAGCAGCGGATGCGCGGGCTTGATCTGCTGATGATCGACGACGTGCAGTTCATCGCCGGCAAGGAAAAGACGCAGGACGAGTTCTTCCATACGTTGAACGAGCTGATGACCGCGGGCCGCCGCATCGTCATTTCGGCAGACCGTCCGCCGCGCGATCTGCTCAACATCCAGGACCGCATCCTGTCGCGGCTGGCGGGTGGCCTCGTGGCCGACATCGGCCCGGCGGATTACGAGCTGCGGTTGAACATCCTTCATGCCAAGCTCGCCGACATCGGTGGTCCGGCGGTGCCCGACGACGTGATGAAGTTCCTCGCGCGGCGCATCAGCTCGAACGTGCGCGAGCTGGAGGGTGCGCTGAACCGGGTCGTCGTCTGCGCCGAGATGCGCGGGACCCCGATCACGATTGATTTCGCGTCGATCGTGCTCGCCGACCAGCTGCGCGCGCACGATCGGCGGCTGACGGTCGACGAAATCATCCGCCGCACCGCCGACCAGTTCGGCCTGAAGGTGAGCGACCTGCTCTCGCCCTCGCGCGCGCGCGATATCGCCCGCCCGCGCCAGGTGGCGATGTATGTCGCCAAGAAGATGACGCAGCGCAGCCTGCCCGAGATCGGGCGCCGGTTCGGCGGCAAGGACCATACGACGGTGCTGCACGCGGTGCGGCGGATCGAAGAACTTCGAGCGACCGACCGGGAGCTGGACGGAAGCGTCGCCAAGCTGATGCGGAGCTTGGAGAACTAGGCTGAGGAGTCATTGACCGAGCCAGCAGATGACGGTTGCGGCGATGCAGATGGCCGATAAGAAGCTGTGTGCGCAGCGATCGTAGCGGGTGGACGCGGCGCCAGTCCTTGAGACGGCCGCACATGTTTTCGATTTTGCGCCGTGTACGGAAACGCTGGATCTTGCGGTGGAGCTGGGGTCGGTAACGCGGGCCTGGTGAGTGCGCCTGAAGACGCGTAATGGGCGTCAGGGCGGCGCGGCGCGCGCGGGCTGAGGCAGGGCGGCATGGCAGGCAAGAGGCAGGAGATGCGGGACGAGGCGGGTGACGACACGCCGGAAGCGAAGAAAGCGGTGTTCCGGCGGCTGGTAGAACTTTATGCGCGGGCCGACCTGGAGGCGATGGTGGCGCTGATCGCGCCCGACTATGTGGGGCATACCGCGGCGGGCCCGCGCGACTGGACTGGGTTCCGGCGGAGCATCCTCAATTTCCACCAGCTATTCGACTATGCACCCGACAGCTTCATCGTGGAGGACCAGTTCGCGGACGGCGACCGGGTGGCCACGCGCATGACCGCCCATGTGCGCGACCGCGCGAGCGGCGCGCCGATGACGATGATGGGCATCAACTTGGCGGTGATCCGGGGCGGGAAGATCATCGAGGAATGGAACACGTGGGAAATGATGGCCCCGGCCGCGCAGGTGGGTGACGGGGGAACGGACGGCGGGTCGCTCTCGGTTCGCGGGGCGCGGACGGCGGAGTGAGGGCGCGGGAGCGGATCGCGCATCTCCTGAACTCCGGCGCGGAACAGCTGCTGACCCCGCACGATGGCAAGGCCGAAACCAGCTCGGCTGCGCTCTCGCCCGACGGGCGCACGGCCTATGTCGTCTCAAACGTCGGCCGCGACCGGCAGGCGTTCGGAGCGATCGCGATCAGCGCGGCGGGCAGGCCGAGCCCGGTGAACTACTTCGCCTCGCGCGAGGACGCGGTCGCGGACAGCCTGGTGCTGAGTGACGACGGCCGCTCGCTCGCGCTGCTGTGGAACGCAAACGGACGCAGCGAACTCGCGCTCTATGATCCGCGCACAGGCAGAAGCCGCCCGGTCCGTCTGCCGGTCGATATCGTCTCCCTCTCGGAGTTCAGCCGCGACGGCCGGACGCTCGCCATCACGGGCAGCAGCGCGAACGCAACCGCCGACATCTACCTGGTCGATGTGGCGAGCGGGGCGGTCAAGCGCGTCACTGAAAGCCGCCACGACGGCGTCAACCTGGCAGAGCTGATCCGCCCCGAGCTGATCCGCTACCAGGCCGAAGACGGCACTCCGCTCAGCGGCTGGCTCTATCGCCCGCGCAGCGCGACGGGGCCGATGGCGGTGGTGTTCAACTATCATGGCGGGCCCGAGGGCCAGGCGCGGCCGACGCTAAGCCCCGACGCGCAGGCGCTGGCTGCCAACGGCATCGCGGTCTTCGCGCCCAACGTCCGCGGCTCGTCGGGTTTCGGCAAGGCGTTCATGGCGATGGACGACGGCGCGAAGCGCTGGAACAGCATTGACGACATCAAGGCGAGCACCGACGCGCTCATTGCGATGGGGATTGCCGATCCGAATCGGCTGGGCATCATGGGCGGCAGCTATGGCGGCTACATGGTGATGGCGGGCGTCACCGAATATCCGCAGATGTTCGCAGCCGGGGTGAACCTGTTCGGGATCGTCAATTTCGCCAGCTTCTTCGCGCAGACCGAGCCTTGGATGGCTGCAATCTCCACCACCGAATATGGCGACCCCACCACGCAGGCGGACATGCTGAAGTCGCTCTCGCCGCTCTACAAGCTCGATCGGATCACGACGCCGCTGTTCGTGCTGCACGGAGCAAACGACACCAACGTGCCCGTCGTCGAGGCAGAGCAGATCGTCTCGACGCTGAAGGCGCGCGGGGTGCCGGTCCGCTACACGCTGTTCCCCGACGAGGGGCACGGCTGGCGCAAGGTTGCGAACCGCGTTCGCTCAACGACCGAGATCGTCGACTTCTTCGTTCAGAAGCTGAAGCCCTAGGGCGCGTTCGAAACGCGCTCTGCCGGGCAGCCCGATCGTCAGCCGGTCGGCGCTCAGCCCCGGTCGTGTCGCCGCAGCGCCCAGCGCAGCGCGCCTGCGCCCGCGCCGCGCAGGACGATCTGCTGCGCGGCGATGCCGAGGCCGCTTGCGGATACGAGCATGCCCGCCTCCAGCGCGGGTGCCAGCGACGCGGTGAACAGCCAGCGCTGGCCGCCGGGGGTGTCGATGCGGATGCAGCCGTCGGCGAGCGCTGCGGTGACGCCCGCGGCGAGGTGGAAGCGCGCGGCCCAGGGCGGAGCCATACGGAACTGGCGCTGGACCAGCTCATCCTCGCCGCGAAGCTCGAAGCCGTCGCGCGAAAGCGTCAGCGCGCGGCGATGATCCAAGCCCCAGCGGCGGCGATAGCCGTCGTGCACGGCTTCGACGTGAATGCCCAAGGGAGTCTCGTGGCGGCGGGCGGTGACCTCGCTGACGCCGCGGCCGAGCCCGCCATCGTCGCGCAGCCCCGTCGACGCCGTCTCGGCAACCGTCAGCGTGCTGTGCGCCGCGGTTCCACGCGCCATCAACGCGAGCGGCGAGGCCAGCGCGCGCTCCACGCCGCGCTGGCCGCCGACGTTCGTCAGGATCCGCTCGCCGCCGCTTACGAACTCCAGCCCCAGCGTCGATGCGCTGCAGCCCGCGCTGAAGCGCTGCTCGGGCGGAGGCCCCGCGTCGAGCAGCAGGCAGCTGGGGCCGAGGTCGATCCGCTGCAGCGCCGGCTCCGGCAACGCTGCGCCCTCGGCCACGGCGGCCAGTGCCGATGTCAGCCGTACGCCGCTGAACGCGACGCCCGACAAGGCGGCGAGCCGACCATCGGGCAGCACCACGCCCCGCAAAGCGACCGCACAAGCTGCCAGGCGCGCGGCCACCAGCCGCGGCAAAGCCCGCCCGCGGGCGCCGTAAACCGCGCCGACGCTCACCAGCAGCTCGATCGCCTCCAGCTGGTCGACCGGCGCGCGCGTCGCCACCGCCCCGCTCTCGGCCACGAACAGCGCCACAGCCTCGCCGAGCGCAGCCTCGGCGCGCGCCAGCCGCTCGTCGCCGCCCGGCAGTGCCAGCGCCAGCGCGGCCGCAGCCGCAGTCGCTCTGATCTGGTCGAGCCCCGGCTCTGTTCGCTCCGCCCCGCGCTCCAGCACGCGCACGGCGTGGGCGAGGTGCATCAGAAAGGCCGAGCGCACCGGCAGTTCGACCTTCGCGAGCAGCAGGCCCGAGTGCAGCAGGAACGCGAGCACGCGGCGGCCGAGCCGCGCAGGCTCCCACGCCCAGCCGCCGGGCGTGGCGTTCGCTGCAAGCCAGCCGCTGAGCAGCGGCGCTGCGAGCGCGGTGGCGCGGCCATTGCCGTGGCTGGCGAGGTCGCGCGCCCAGCCGAAGCTGTCAGCAAATGCGTGGAGTTCGGCGGTCGGCCAGCCATTGCGCCAGCTCAGCTCGGCCAGCCGGATGCTCGCGCCGCCATAGCTGAGGCGGCCGGCGAGCATCGCCTGCGCGCGCTCGGCCGATCCCGCGAGCGGATCGCGCGGAGCCGCCAGCAGCTTCGCCGGGAAGCGCGGCGGGGCGACCGCTGCCAGCCGCAGCTTGGGTGCGAAGCCGAAGCGCGCCACCTCGCCCACCCGCGCGACGAGGCCGACGCCGCGCTCCAGATCGGAGCGTGTGAGGCGCGTGCCCGGCTGCGCGAGGAGCGATGCGGTCATGCGGCCGCCCGAACCGGGGGCCGCAATGCAGCGATATTGGCCGAATAGGACGCCGCGCCGCCGCGAAACGCCGCCGTCCCGGCGACGAGCACGTTCGCGCCCGCGGCGACCACGTCCCGCGCGGTCTGCGGATCGATGCCCCCGTCGACTTCCAGCAGGATGTCGCGCCCGCCGCGCTCGATCTCGGTCCTCAGCCGCGCGATCTTGGGCAGCACCGACGCGATGAATGCCTGGCCGCCGAAGCCGGGATTGACGCTCATCACCAGAATCAGGTCGACGAGGTCGAGCACGGGCAGCACTGCCTCGACCGGAGTCGCGGGGTTGAGTGCGACGCCCGCCTTCGCGCCCGCGGCGTGGATGCGCTGCAACGTGCGGTGAAGATGCGGCCCGGCTTCGGGGTGGACGGTCAGAATGTCCGCGCCCGCCGCCACGAAATCGTCGATGAACGGGTCCACCGGCGCGATCATCAGATGCACGTCGAACGGCTTCGCGCTGTGCGGCTTCAGCGCCTTCACGACCGCTGCGCCGATCGTCAGGTTGGGCACGAAATGCCCGTCCATCACATCGACATGGATGAAATCGGCACCCGCCTGGTCGATCGCGGCAACTTCCTCACCCAGCCGCGCGAAATCGGCGGACAGGATCGAAGGCGCGATCAGCACGGAGTTCATCGCTCGACTGTAGCGCGGGCGTCACAGTCGGCAAAGCTATCCACAGAAAATAAACACTCCGCCAGCCGCGCCGACGAGACTTTCTGTCCGATCGGCGGCGAGATGCGGAGGCGGGTGGGAGCCGGGACGACCCAGACCGGGTTCGTTACGGCTGCTTCCTTCCGGACCTGACCGGGTTGGCGAGCGGCCTGCCCGCCCGGCTCCCGGCCGCCATATGCGGTCGCGCGGGCGCGATCACAAGTGCGCCGCGATCGCGGCAGCGTCCGTGCTGATCGCTACCGGCGCGCGTCGGCGCTTGCGGGGGGCATCCGGACGGTCAGTTCGGGCAGCTCGCGGCTAAGCACGATCTGGCAGGCGAGCCGACTGTAGCGCGAGGCGTGCGGCGCGAAATCGAGCATATCCTCCTCGGCCTCGCTCGGCCGCGGCAGCAGCGCGAACTGTTCGGGCGCGATGAACACGTGGCAGGTGGAGCACGCCATCGCGCCATCGCACGCTCCTTCGAGCGGTTGGCCATGCGCCTGCGCGATGTCGAGCAGCCGCTCGCCGGACGTGCCCTCGGCTTCGATCGTGCGCGTGCCGTCGGCCGAAACGAAGCGGATGCGCGTCACGCCACAGCCCGCGTGGCAAGGCGCGCGGCGCGGTTCACCGCGTCGATCGCTGCGTCGATCTCGGGCCCGGTCGTGAAGCGGCCCCAGCCGAGCCTGAGCGTCGCCCGAGCCTCTCGCGGGGCAACCCCAATCGCCTTCAGCACATGGCTGTCGCGGCCAGCCGCGCTGGCGCAAGCGGAGCCCGACGAGCAGCTGACCTCGCGCGTCACCTCGGATAACAGCCGCGCGCCGTCGGCACCGGGGAAGCTGAGATTGAGGTTGCCGCGCCAGCGATCGGCGGTGGAGCCGTTGATCCGGAACGCGACGGCCAGCCGCGCCAGCGCGCGCTCCCACAGCGCGTCGACATGCGCGCGCTCGGCCGCACGCCGTCCCGCCGCTGCCTCGGCTGCCGCTCCGAAGCCTGCGGCGAGCGCCACCGACACGGTGCCCGAGCGCCCCGGCTCCTGCCCGCCGCCATGGGCGATGGTGCCGAGCGCGATGCCCGGCCGCACCCACAGCGCGCCGATGCCGACCGGGCCGTGGATCTTGTGCGCCGACAGGCTGGCGAGATCGACGCTCAGCGCCTCCGGATCGAACGCCAGCCGCCCGAAGCCCTGCGCGGCGTCGCAATGCATCAGCGCGCCCACCGCGCGCGCGCGCGCGGCGATCGCTGCAATCGGCTGGATCACGCCGATTTCGTTGTTGACCAGCATCGCCGACACCAGCGCCACGTCGGAAGCGAGCGCTGCGTCCAGCGCGCCGAAGTCGATGAGACCGTCCGGCTGCACGGGGAGCACCGTCAGCGCCGCACCCATCCGCTCCAGCGCGCGGGCTGTCTCCATGACCGCGCTATGCTCGGTTGCAAGCGTGACCACGCGCCGCCGTGTCTGGCCCGGAGCGGTGAGCGCGCCAGTCAGCGCCCAGTTGTCCGCCTCGGTGGCGCCGCTCGTGAAGCGCACGGCCTCGGGCGCAGCGTGCAGCGCCGCCGCGATCTGGCAGCGCGCGTGTTCCAGCGCGGCGTGCGCGCGGGCTCCGTCCCGATGCGCCGAGTGCGGATTGGCGGCCACGCCGGGCCGCAGCCACGGCTCCATCGCCGCCACCGCCTCGGGTCCAAGCGGGGTCGTCGCCTGATAATCCAGATAGATCACGCCGCGCTCCGCGCTGCGAGCCGCCCTGCCATCCGCGCATATGCCGCCGCGAACCGGTCGATCCCGTCGGCGGCGGTCGTCCAGCCGACCGACACGCGGATCGCCTCGCCCGCAGCGCGTTCGCTGATGCCCATCGCGGTCAGCACATGGCTCGCCCGCACGCGGCCCGACGAGCACGCCGCGCCCGCCGACACCGCGAAGCCCTCCAGATCGAGCGCCATCAGCTGCAGCTGCGCGTCGACCCCCGGCAGCGCGACGCAGCTGATGTGCGGCAGCCGCTCGCCCTCGCCGCCGATCACGCGGCCGCCCGCTGCCACCATCGCCGCCTCGGCGCGGTCGCGAAGCGCTGCGGCGCGCTCGCTCCAGCCAGCGTCGGCGGCGCGCGCGCGCATCGCCGACGCCCAGGCGATGGCGCCCAGCCAGTTCTCGGTGCCGGGCCGGTAGCCGCGTTCCTGCCCGCCGCCGATGCGCGGGCTGAGCAGGCCGAGATCGCGCACCAGCAGAGCGCCGCACCCGGCCGGTCCGCCGAGCTTGTGCGCGCTGACGGCGATGAAGTCGGCATCGGGCAGCGCCATGCGCCCGGCGCTCTGCACGCAATCGGCCAACAGCAGGCCGCCCTGCGCGCGCACCAGCGACGCCACCTGCGCCAGCGGCTGCACCACGCCCGTTTCGTTGTTGCCCTGCTGCACCGCCACCAGCGCGGGGCCACCCTCCGCTAGCATCGCCGCCAGGGCATTGAGCCGCACGCGCCCGCCCGCGTCGACCGGGATCACCCCGGCACGCGGCACCGCGCCCAGAACCGCCGCGTGCTCCACCGCCGAGACCAGCACGCGCCGTGCGCCCTCAACCCCCAGCCGGATCGCCTCGGTGCCGCCGCTTGTCAGGATGACCTCGCCGCGCCACCCCAACGCCGTTGCGATCTCCGCCCGCGCGGCTTCGAGCGCCGCACGGGCCGCTCGGCCCTCGGCATGGACCGACGACGGGTTGGCCGCGCGACCGCTCCAGGCAGCCATCGCCGCCGCCGCCGCTGGATCGAGTGGCGCGGTTGCCGCGAAATCGAGATAGACCCGCGCGCCCGCCGTCATCGTGCCGCCATCAACCTGTTGGGCGTTTGCATCCGTCGCCATATAGGGAGCAACCGCACCGGCGGCACGCCGCCCGACAGACCTTAAGGACCGATGCCCGAAGTCATCTTTCCCGGCCCCGATGGCCGCCTGGAGGGCCGTTACCAGCCCGGCCCGCGCCCCCGCTCCCCGCTCGCGCTCATCCTCCACCCGCACAGCCTCGCGCGTGGCACGATGAACAACCCCATCGTGTTCCAGCTGTACAAGCTCTACACCGATCGCGGCTTCGCCACCTTGCGCTTCAACTTCCGCGGAGTCGGCCGCAGCCAGGGCGAGTTCGACAACGGAGTCGGCGAATTGTCCGACGCTGCGTCGGCGCTCGATTGGCTGCAGCAATATAATCCGGAAGCGCCGATGACGTGGGTCGCCGGCTTCAGCTTCGGTGCGTGGATCGGGATGCAGCTGCTGATGCGCCGGCCGGAGATCAAGGGCTTCATCTCGGTCGCGCCCCCCGCCTCCATGTACGATTTCGGCTTCCTCGCGCCGTGCCCGTCGTCGGGCCTGATCGTGCAGGGGGGGCAGGACGAGATTGCGACACCATCCGCCACGCAGAAGCTGGTCGACAAGCTGAAAACTCAGCGCCACATCACGATCGAGCATCAGGTGATCGACAGCGCCAACCATTTCTTCGAGCGCGAGCTGGACGACCTGATGGCGATCTGCGGCGCCTATGTGGACCGCCGCATCGCGATGGGGCGCTAGCCCGGGCCGCATCGACCGCGCGGGGGCCGGGGCGGCACACCCTTGGTCCAGGCAGCGCGCCCGACGGCTCGAACCCGTCGACCCTCTCCCCAGCAGGCGTGGACGAGGCGGCGATCCCGTCGGCCTCTTCCGCGCTGATCGCCCGCGATGCCGCCGCTCGCTCCACCGGCTTAGCGCTGCCGTGCATAATCTGTCAGGACGGTAAGGTGCCGGACCGAGTTCCAGCAAGCGAACGGTGCCTAGTTGCCCGCGCATGATCCTTGGGCACCGGACACGGAACCGCCTCTACACAGCCGTGCCGCTTGTGCTGATCCTCGGCGCCGGCGGCGCGCTGCTGTTCGCGCAGCAGGCGCCCCGCGCCCATGCCGCCCCGCCTCCTGCTCCGACGGCGCCCGGCACCTTCCGGCCGACCGACGCCCAGTGGCGGGGGCTGGCCTTCGCAACCGCCGAAGCGCGCGATTTCGCGCCCACGATCAACAGCGACGGCGTGATCCAGGGCGACGAGACGCGGACAATTCCGATCTTTTCGCCATTCACCGGCCGGATCGCGCGGGTGTTCGTGGAAAGCGGCCAACATGTCGCCCGCGGCGCGCCGCTGTTTGCGGTGCAAGCCGCCGAACTGGTGCAGGCCGCGGCTGACCTGCGCACCGCCGAAGCGCAACGCGCCGCGGCTCGGACGGCGCTTGACGTCGCCAGCGCGGCCTACGATCGGCAGCAGCGGCTGCTCGCGGGCGGGGCGACTGCGACCAAGGACGCACAAGCGGCAGCGGTCGATCGCGCGAATGCGCAGAACGCGCTCGCTGCGGCGGATGCGAGCCTCACAGCCGCGCGCGGTCGCCTCGCTGTCCTCGGCCAAACCGGCGCCGGCCGCGACGCGACGGGCGTTGTCCGCGCGCCCGTTGGCGGAACGATCACCACGCGGTCGGTCGGCGCCGGACAATTTGTGCAAAGCGCTGCGGGAGGCGCAGCGACACCGCTGCTGACGCTTACCGATCTCAGCCGCGTCTGGCTGGTCGCCAACCTGCGCGAGGCCGATGCGACGCGCGTTCGACCCGGCGACCGGATCGAAGCACGGGTGGCCGGGCTGCCGGGCCGCAGCTTCACCGGCACGATCACGACCGTCGGGGCGACGGTCGACCCGGCCAGCCGCCGGATCACCGCGCGCGCGACGATCGACAACCCCGGCGGCATGCTGCGTCCCGGCATGTTCGCGTCGATGCGCGTGCTGGAGGGGACCGCCGATCGGCGGGTGAGCGTCCCCGAACAGGCCGTGGTCTATGAGGGCGACGGAGCGCGGCTGTGGATCGCGCGGCCCGATCGGACGCTCGCCTTGCGCCAGATCACCGTCGGCCGCTCCGACGGCGGGCAGGTCGAGGTTCTGGCCGGACTGTCGCCGGGTGACCGGGTGGTGACCGCCGGCTCGCTGTTCATCGACCGCGCCGCGCACGCGGAATAATGGACGCCGCCATCGCCTTTTCGCTCCGCCGCGCGGGGCTGGTGGCGCTGCTTGCGCTGATTCTGGCCGCCGCCGGCTTCGCCGCGTTCGTCAACCTCAATATCGAAGCCTATCCCGACCCGGTGCCGCCGCTGGTGGAGATCGTCACGCAGGCGCCCGGCCAGTCCGCCGAGGAGATTGAGCGCTACGTCACCATTCCCATCGAAGTGCAGATGGCGGGCATCCCGCATGTGACCGCGATCCGGTCGATCAGCCTGTTCGGCCTTTCGGACGTGAAGGTGCAGTTCACCTATGATTTCACCTTCCCCGAAGCCGAACAGCGCGTGCTCAACCGCCTCGGCCAGCTTGGGCCTCTGCCCCAGGGCGCGCAGCCGCTGATCTCTCCGCAATCGCCGATCGGCGAAATCTACCGCTTCCGGCTGGTGGGACCGCCGGGCTATTCGGTGATGGACCTGAAGACGCTGGCCGATTGGGTCGTGCTGCGGCGGCTGAAGGCCGTGCCTGGCGTGATCGACGTGACCAACTGGGGCGGCAAATCGAAAGCCTACGAGGTGATCGTCGATCGCCGGAAGCTCGTCAGCTACGGGGTGTCGATCGGCCAGGTGATCCAGGCGGTGAACCAGGGCAACCTGAATGTCGGCGGCCAGACGGTCAATATCGGCGAACAGGCGGCCATCGTCCGCGGAGTCGGCCTGATCCGATCGATGGCGGACCTGCGCGCGACTTCGGTCGCTACGCGCAACGGCTCACCCGTGCTGCTGTCGGATATCGCCGAGGTGAAGATCGGGCATCAGCCGCGGCTGGGGATCGCGGGCCAGGACGGCGATGGCGACATTTTGGAGGGCGTGGTGCTGATGCAGCGCGGCGCCGAGAGCTTGCCGACGATCCGCGCGGTCGAGGCCGAGGTCCGGCGCATCAACGCGAGCGACGTGCTGCCGCCGGGCGTGCGCATCCAGCCGATCTACGACCGCTCGACGCTCATTGGGCTGACGACCGACACCGTCATCCACAACATGGTCGCTGGCATCCTGCTGATCTTCGCGATCCAGTGGATTTTTCTCGGCGACGTGCGCTCGGCGCTGATCGTGTCGGCGACGGTGCCGTTCGCTTTGGCCTTCGCGCTGCTCATCATGACCGCACGCGGCGAATCGGCCAACCTGCTGTCGATCGGCGCAATCGACTTCGGGCTGATCGTCGACGCGACCGTCATCATGGTGGAGAATATCTACCGCAACCTTGCGGAACATCTGCCCGAACGCCAGCCTACCAACGCCGCCGACGCGGTCCGCCTGCGCTTCGTCACGATCGCGCGCGCAGCGCGGCAGGTGAACGGGGCAATCTTCTTTGCGGCGATCATCATCATCGTCAGCTTCCTGCCGCTGTTTACGCTGACTGGCGTTGAGGGGCACATCTTCGGGCCGATGGCGCGAACCTACGCCTACGCGATCATCGGCGGGCTGATCGCCACCTTCACCGTCACCCCGGCGCTCTCCATGCTGCTGTTCAGGCGGCGTCTGGACGAGCGCGAGACGCTCGCCGCGCGCTCGCTCCGGCGGGCGTATCAGCCTGCGCTCGCCTGGGCGCTCGATCACCGCCCGGTGATGCTGGCGGGCGCGGCGACGCTCGCCCTGCTGACCGCGCTCGGCGCGAGCCAGCTCGGCGTTGAGTTCCTGCCCAAGCTGGAGGAGGGCAACCTCTGGATCCGCGCCACCATGCCCGCGACGATCAGCCTGGAAGCGGGCACGCCGCCCGTCGACCGGATGCGCGCGGTGCTGAAGAGTTTTCCGGAGGTCGTGACCGTCGTGTCGCAGCACGGCCGCCCCGACGACGGCACCGACGCGACGGGCTTCTACAACGCCGAGTTCTTCGTGCCGCTGAAGCCTCAGGATCAGTGGCCGGGCGGCGTCAGCAAGGAGAGCCTGACCCAATCGATGCAGAAGGCGCTCGTCGACCGCTTCCCCGGTGTGTCGTTCGATTTCAGCCAGACGATCGAATCGAATGTTGAAGAAGCCGCATCGGGCGTGAAGGGCGCCAATTCGATCAAGCTGTTCGGCCCGGACCTTGCGCAATTGCAGGAGACCGCGGTCCAGATCCGCAACGCCATCGTGCGCGTGCCGGGCATCACCGACGTGTCGGTGCTGCCGCCGCTGGGCCAGCCCACCGTCCGCATCGACGTCGATCGCGCAAAGGCGGCGCGTTATGGGCTGGGGACGGCCGACATCAACGCGGTGGTGCAGGCCGCGATCGGCGGCTCGGCCGCGGCTGCGAACCTGTTCGAGCCCGGATCGGACCGCAATTTCCCCATCGTCGTCCGCCTGGCGGCCGAGCAGCGCGGCAGCATCGACTCGATCCGGCGCATCCCGGTCATCGTCCCCAGCCCCACGGGCAGCGGCACGGCGGCGGTGGACCTGCAGGATCTGGCCGACGTGCATTTCGCGACCGGCGCGTCGTTCGTCTATCGCGAGGGGCAGGCGCGCTATGTGCCGATCGCCTTCTCGGTGCGCGGGCGCGACCTCGGGGGGGCGATCACGGACGCGCAGGCAGCGGTGGCGAAGGGCGTGCGCGTGCCTCCCGGCTACCACACCGAATGGGTCGGCGAGCTCACCAGCCTTCAGGACGCGATCCACCGGCTGCAGATCGTCGTCCCGCTCAGCCTCGCGATCATTGTGTTCCTCCTCTTCCTCCACTTCAGTTCAATCGGCCAAACCGCCATCGCCGCAAGCGTTATTCCGATGGCAACGATCGGTGGCATCGTCTCGTTGCTGCTGACGGGCACGCCGTTCAGCGTCTCGGCAGCGATCGGGTTCATCGCCCTGTTCGGCATCTCGGTAACAGGCGGGCTGGTCGTGGTCGGCCAGTACCGCGTTCGCGTTGCCGAGGGCGCGGGCCGGATCCGGGCGGCGTTTGACGCGGGCACCGGCCAGTTGCGCCCGGTCGTGATGACCTGCGTGGTCGCCGCGCTCGGCCTGCTGCCCGCCGCAGTCTCAAGCGGGATCGGCAGCCAGGTGCAGAAGCCGCTCGCGATCGTGGTGGTGGGTGGCGTGCTACTTGCGCCGGTATTTATCCTGCTGCTGGTGCCGGTGCTGCTGGCACTGCTGCCCGTCCCCGCCCGCAACGATCGTCCCGACCCCGCGATGGAACTGATGCGGCACACATGAACCCGATCCGCCTCCTGCCGCTCATCATGCTCTCAGCCTGCGCCGTAGGGCCGACCTACCGCGTGCCGCCGCCGCCGTCGGCCACCACCTACACGCGCGCGCCCGCAGCAGCAGCCGACCAGCCGCTTGTCGACGTGCAGACCGTCCCCGCCAAGTGGTGGGAAGGCTTCGGCTCCACGACGCTTAATGCGCTCGTATCTGAAGCGCTGCGGAACAGCCCTACGGTCGACGCCGCCGAAGCTGCCCTCCGCCAGAGCCGCGCGCTCTACCGCCAGCAGCGGGCGTTACTGTTTCCGAATGTGGCGCTGACTCCCAACTACCAAACCGGTCGCGCCTCAGCTGAGGTGCAGTCGCCGCTCGCTAACAACCAGTTGAGCTACTCGCTGCTGACCGCCGGCGTGACCGTCGGGTTCAATCCTGACGTGTTCGGCGGCGTGCGCCGCGGCGTCGAGGGCGCGCGTGCGCAGGCCGAAGCAGCAGGCTACCAGCGCGACGCGGCCCGCGCGACGATCGCCGGGAACGTCGTCACAACCGTCATCGCCATCGCCGGACTCGACGCGCAGGCCGACGCGTTGCGGCAGGCGATCGCAGCGCAGCAGGCGAGCGTCGAGACCGCACGGAAACAAGCAGCGGAGGGCCAGATCGCCGCGGCCGACATCGCGGCCTTCGAAGCGCAGCTGGCAAGCAGCCGCGCCCAGCTCGCAGCGATCGAGCGCGCGCGGGCGCTGGCGCACAACAGCCTCGCCGTGCTGATCGGCCGGACACCCGACCAGGCGCCTTCAGGCCTCCCGTCGCTTAGCCAGCTGCGCTTGCCAGCCAGCCTTCCGCTAATCGCGCCGTCACAGCTGGTGGAGACCCGGCCCGACATCCGCGCCGCCGCGGCGAACCTCCACGCAGCGACAGCGGCGGTTGGCGTCGCCGTCTCTGCGCGGCTGCCGGTCTTCAACCTTGCAGCCAATGGCGGTGGTGCTTCGGAAGTGGTCGGCCGACTGTTCCGCAGCGAGAACCTGTTCTGGTCGCTGGTCGCCGGCATGTCCGCTCCGCTGTTCGACGCGGGCGGCTTGAAGCAAGGCGAGCGCGCAGCGCGCGCTGGGCTGGACGTCGCAAAGGCCAACTACCGGCAAGCGGTGTTGACCGGCCTGCAGAACGTCGCCGACGCGCTGGAGGCGATCGCTGCCGACCGCGGCGCCGAGCTTTCGGCCACCGAGGCGCGCGCCGCCGCAGACCGGTCGCTGGCCGCGGTGCAGTTGCAGCGCCGCGAAGGCGCGGTCGGCGCGGTCCCGCTGCTAGCCGCACAGGCCGCCGACGCAGCGGCCACCCAGCAGCTCGCCGCAATCCACGCGGCCCGGCTCGCGGACAGCGCTGCACTGTTCGTGGCCCTCGGCGGCGGCACGCAGACGCCCGCCCGCTGATCCTGCGCGCACGGGTGCGGAGAGATGCGCGCAATCAACGAATGATGGCGCGCCCGGAACGATTCGAACGTCCGACCCTCAGATTCGTAGTCTGATGCTCTATCCAGCTGAGCTACGGGCGCGTGACTACGGCCCATAGGCCCGGTTCGCGCGCGGTGCAACCCGCGTGCGGGTTGCGGGCACGGACTCCCGGCCGTAGGCCCGCAGACGACGTGCGTGCCACCATCCTCCCAACTGTCGCCCTGGCGACCCTCTCGGCCTGCACGGCCGCGGGGGGGCGCTGGCCGTCGCTTGAACAACGCCCGGCCGAGCGCGCGAAGAGCCTTGCCGTGGACGAGCCCATCTCCGGCCCGGCACCCGTCGCGCCACCGCGCGATCTGACCGCGCAACGGACCGCGCTCGCCCAAGCACAGGCGCGGTGGGCGGAGCAGAAAGCCGCCGTCGACAGCGCACTGTCGGAAGCGCGCGGAGCCGCGCGCGGTAGTCCGCGCTGGGCCGAGGCAGAGGCGCAGCTCAGCCGCCTTGAGGACATCGCGCTGACCTTCACCGCAGCCGCCGACGCGGCGCGGGAGGCGGGGGATGCTGCGCTGCTGGCGGAGGCGGAGGCGGCAATCGGCCGCCACGATGCCGTGCTGCTTGCAGCACGGACCATCCTTGCCCGATAAGCGTAGGGATTGCGCATGACCACAGCCCACATCAACGCCATCGCGACCGCCACGCCGCCCCACGACGTCCACACAAGCTATCTGGAGCTGATGGACGAGTTCATCGTCGACCGCCGCGACAAGCTGATCTTCAAGCGTATGGCCGGGCGCGCGGGGATCGAGCATCGCTACAGCTATTTCCTGCCGATCGTCACCGAACGCGGCACCGAGGACAGCGGCGCCTTCTACGTGCGCGGCTCCTATCCCTCAACAGGCCGCCGTATGCGCTTCTACGAGGAACGCGCGCCCGGATTGGCGATCAGCGCCGTCGAACAGCTCGATTTCGACCGCGAGACCATCACGCACCTGGTGGTCGCCAGCTGCACGGGGTTCGTGGCGCCGGGCATCGACCAGCTTCTGGTCCGCGCGCTCGGTCTCAGGCCCAATGTCGAGCGCACCGTCGTCGGCTTCATGGGCTGCTACGCCGCGGTCAACGCGCTGCGGCTGGCGCACCATTTCGTGCGGTCCGAGCCCGCGGCGAAGGTGCTGGTGGTGAACCTGGAGCTGTGCACCCTGCACCTGCAGGAGACGCAGGATATCGAGCAGCTGCTCGCCATGATGCTGTTCGGCGACGGCTGCACCGCTGCGCTTGTCAGTGCCGAAGAGACGGGCCTGAGGATTGCGGATTTCCGAGCCGCGACGCTGCCACAGTCGAACGAGCTCATCACCTGGCGGATCGGCGACCAGGGGTTTGACATGCGGTTGTCGGGCGAGGTTCCCAAGCGCATCCAGGCTGCGCTCGAAATGGACGCCGCGCGCAACGACGACGAGGGACTGCTGCGCGGGCGGCGGCCCGACGAGTATGACGGCTGGGCGGTGCACGCCGGCGGCCGCTCGATCCTCGACGCGGTGGAGACCGGGTTCGGCCTGTCGGCGACCGCGCTCGATCGGTCGCGCGGGGTGCTGCGCGATTTCGGCAATATGAGCTCGGCGACGCTGATGTTCGTGCTCTCGCGTATCCTGGGCGAGGCCGAGCGCGTGCGCGACGGGCTGGCAATGGCATTCGGCCCGGGGCTTGCGGCCGAGACATTCCGCTTCCGCCACGCCTGAACCGCCACAGATGCCCAGCTTCAAGGTTCGCTCTACCGAACCCGAGTGGATGGACAGCCCCGACATGCCCGAGGCCGAGATGGCGGCGGTGCTGCGCGGGCTGGAGCGGGTCAACCGCCTGACACTGGCGCGGCGGCCCACGATCAGCTGGCTGTCCAACCTGCTGAAGGGCCGGCCCGAGCGCATGACGATCATCGATGTCGGCGCGGGCCACGGCGACATGTTGCGCGCGGTCCACGCCAAGCTGCGCCGCTGGGGCGCCGAGGCGCGGCTGATCGGCTACGACATCGATCCGCGCTGTACCGCCGCGGCGCGTCGTGCGTCGGCGGGCCTGCCCATCGAGTGGGTGACGGGCGACGCGACGCAGGCCGTCGCGACGGCCGACATCGTCCTGTGCTCGCTGGTGACGCACCACATGCGCGACGACGAGCTGATCAGCTTCCTGCGCTGGATCGACGGCGCGGCGCAGCACGGGTTTTTCATCAACGATCTGCGGCGCAGCAAGACCGCGTGGCGCGCCTTCAGGCTGATGGCGCGGGTGCTGCGCTTTCATCCGGTGGTGCGCCACGACGGCGCGCTGTCGATCGAGCGGAGCTTCACGCCCGACGACTGGGGAATGCTGCTGCGACAGGCGCAGGTGCGGGCGCGCGTGGAGGCGTGGACGCCCTACCGGCTCTGCGTCAGCCGCGAGCGCCGGGTGTGAGCGCGCCCGCAACGCTGGTCATCGGCGGCGGGCTGGCGGGCGCGGCGGTGGCGATCCGGCTGGCGGCAGCGGGCGCGCGGCCGCTGGTGATCGAGCGGAGCGCGGGCGCGCACGACAAGGTCTGCGGCGAGTTCCTGTCGAGCGAGGCGGTCGACGAGCTGCGCGCGCTCCGCGTCGATCCGGCAGCCCACGGCGCGGTGCCCATCCGCGCGGTGCGGCTGTGGCACGGCGCGCGCGCGGCGCAGGCGCGGCTGCCGTTCACTGCGCTCAGCCTAAGCCGCCGCGTGCTCGACGAGGCGCTGCTGGAGCGCGCTGCGGCAGCGGGCGCGGTGATCGAGCGCGGCAGCAGGGTGGGCGAGCTGCCTGAGGCTCCGGCGGGCGGGCTGTTCGTCGCCACCGGCAAGGCGCCGATGCGCGGGATCGAGCGCGGCGTGCCAAGCGGCCTGACCGGCCTCAAGATGCACTACCGGGCCGATCCGGACACGGTGGCTGCGCTATGCGGGGCGGTGGAGATCGTGCTGACGCGCTGCGGCTATGCGGGCGTGCAGCTGGTGGAGGGCGGAGTGGTCAACCTCTGCCTGCTGACCCGTGCGCCGGGACCGGGCGCAATCGAGCGGATCGTTGCCGAGACACCCCGCCTCGCGCGGCTGCTCGCCGGTGCCGAACCGCTGTGGCCGAAGCCGCTCGCTGTCTCGGGCCTGCCCTACGGCTTCGTTGCCGCGCCGGAGCCGGGCCCGGGGCGGCGCTTCCGGCTGGGCGACCAGGCGGCGATGATCCACAGCTTCACCGGCGACGGCATGGCGCTGGCGCTGACCAGCGCGCGCTGGGCGGCGGAGGCGTGGGCGCGTCACGGGGCGGGCGGGGCTGCGGCTTACGCTCGGCGGATGCGGTCGGGCGCGCGCCGGCCGGTCGGGACCGCGCAGCTCGCGGCGCGGCTCGGGCTGCGGCACGGAGCGCTGGCAGTGGCATTGGCGCGCGCTGTCCCGGGTCTGCCAGCCGCGCTGGCACGCGCCACGCGGGTGCGGTTCGTAGCGGGCTAAAGCCCCAGCCGCGCGCGGGCGATGACCGCGGTGGAGCCGTGGTTCAGGAACGCGGCGTGGTTCTTCGGCAGCGGCGGCAGCGGGCGCGCCTGCACCGGCCAGCCGTCGCGAAATTCGACCGCATCGACCCCCAGCGAACCGCCGCCGCGCACCGGCGTGAACTCGATCCGCAACGGCACGCCACCACCGACCCAGCGGATCCGTATCGCGCCCGGCTTGCCGAGCATCGTCGGCGCGGGCGTGCCATTCACGCTGACGTCGCGCAGCGCCACGTCGGTCACCAGACGCATCTGCAGCACGCGGCCGGACTGTGGGACGACGGTCAGCACGCGCCGGGCGCCGTCGCGGTCGAGCGTGATCGAGGGAGGCGCGATCGTTGGGATCGGCGTCGCGGCAGCGGCCCAGACCGGCGCGTCGCTCAGTTCCGAGATGGTCTGGCGCCTGGGCCTACCGCCTTCGGCCTTGAGCACGCCCGCCGCGTAACCTTCAAGCGGGGTCAGCGGCGTGTAGCGCAGCGCGCTCGATGCGCCGGGATCGGCGAGGAACAGCGTCTGCACCAGCTGCGGATAGCGCGCGCTCGGGCGGTGCCACCACGGCCACGCGACCATCAGCACGAGACCGAGCGTGACCGAGCCGAGCCCCGCTGCGAGAGTCTGCCGCCGCGCCGATGCGAGGATGAGGCCGGTGAGGAGAGTCGCCGCGAACGCGCTGACGGCGATGATGCCCGGCATGATCGGTGCGATGCCGTCGACAAGCAGCGCGCCCATCAGCAGCACGTGCGCCAGCGGCACCAGCACGATCAGCGCCACCGCGCCCCAGGCGAGCGGGCGCTCCGGACCGAGCACGGCGGCTGCGAGCGCGGCGAGGCAGGCGGCAGAGGCAGGCCACAGCAGCACCGGGGCAAGCGCCGGCAGCCCGACCTGCGCGACGAGCGCGAGCACGAGCGCCAGCGTGAGGCAGCCGAGCCAGCCAGCGAAGCCGTCGCCGGTGCGGGCTCCGAACGCGCCCAGCGCCGCCAGCGCGCCGCCCGCGGCAAGGCCGACCGCGACCCAGCCCGCGCCCGAGACCAGCGCCAGCAGCGCAGCGACGAACGCCAGCCCGCCGCCGGCCGCCAGCCCGCGCCCGCGCGCAGCCAGCGCCATCGCCAGCGCCGCGATGCCCGCTCCGATCAGCGCCAGCGCCAGAGTGTAGCCGCCCATATCGGCCAGCAGCGGCTTGGCCGACGCATAAGCCTCTGGGATGCCGGTCAGCGCGCGCGCGGTCGTCATCAGCGACGCCGCCACCAGCAGCAGCCACAGTCCCGCCGCCGCGCCGCGCACGATGGCAGAGACCGGCACCCGCCGAAGCGCTGCCGCCCCGGCGAGCGCAGCCGCAGCGACTCCGATGGCCAGCCACCCCGCCCACAGCGGATGCTGCAGCGCGATCAGCCCCGGTACCTGCCCGTAGGCGAGGCCGCCGCGGTCGACCGGCAGCGCGGTCGAGTCGGCAAGGCGGCGGATGACCGGGAGCGCGCTCGCGCCCTCGGCTTCGATCGAGCGCGGGTCGAGGCTCGTCAGGCTGTCGGTCGGCCCGTGATAATCGAACTCGCCGCCGATGAACGCGAAGTTGAGGCCGGGCAGGCCGGCGGCGATCGCCGGTGTCAGGTCGGTGTCGTTTGGCAGCAGGCCGTAGATCGCAGCCGACGGCGACTGCGCGAAGGCGCCCGGCACGGCGAGATAGCCGGCGACCAGCCCGGCCGAGTTCGGCCCCGTCTGGAACATCGACGGCCGCCCGCCCGATCCGCGCGCCTCGAAGTTGAACACGGCGCCGGTGCGGGCGACGTTTGCTGGCACGCGGAACCATGCGCGCGCGCCGAGCAGGCCGGTTTCCTCGCCATCGGTCAACAGCGCGATCACGTCGCGCTGCGTCGGCCCGCCCGCCTTCAGCGCGCGCATGATCTCCAGAACCGTGGCGCTGCCCGATGCGTCATCGCCCGCGCCGGGCGCGCCGTCGCGGCTGTCGGTATGCGCCATCAGCACAATCGCAGGCAGGCGGGGGTCGCGACCCGGCAGCCGCGCGACGATGTTCATCACCGGTCCGCCCGCCGCGGCGCCGAACTTGGGCGAGGTTTCGACCGCGACCGAACGCTCGATCTGCACCGGCACGCCGATCGCGGTCAGCTGGTCGATCAGATAGCGCTTGGCGGCGAGCGCGGCGGGGCTGTTGTGCGGACGCGGCTCGCGCGAGATCGCGCGGACATGGACCATCGCGCGCTCGGCGGAAAAGGCGGTGGCGGGCGCCGATAGGGGCGTGACGGGCGGCGGCTCCAGCCCGCGCACCGCGAGCAGCAGCGCGACGAGCACCAGCACGCCGAGCACGATCAGCCGCAGCGGAAACGGCCGTGCAGGGTCCATGTCGACATTGACCTCGGTCATGCGCGCAGCCCGGTAATGGGCGGGGCGGCAGGTGTCACCGCCTCGATGCTGGCGACGGGAAAGGCGGCGTAATCGGCGGCGTAGTAGGCGCTGGGGCGCAAATTGCCGCTGAAGCCGATGCCTCCGAACGGAGCCGACGAGGCCGCGCCCGTCGTCGGCCGGTTCCAGTTGATGACGCCCGCGCGCGCTTCGGCCCAGAAGCGGTCGTAGAGCGCGCGGTCGCCGCCGATCAGGCCGGCGGTGAGGCCGAAGCGTGTGTCGTTCGCAGCGGCGATGGCTGCGTCGAAGCTCGGCACGCGGATCAGCTGTGCGACGGGGCCGAACAGCTCCTCGTCGGGCACGCTGAGGCCGGTCACGTCGACGAGCGCGGGCGACAGGAACGGGCGGTCGGGTCGCAGGCGGATGAGCGGCCGGAGCGGTCGGCCGCCGAGGCTGAGCAACGCGCGATAGCCATGTTCCAGCCGGTCCGCGGCGGCGTTCGAGATGACAGGGCCCATGAAGGGCTGCGGCTCGTCGAACGGTGCGCCCACGATCAGCCGATCGATCAGCCCGGTCAGCGCCGCAAGCAGCGGCCGTTCCGCGCCGTCGCGCATAATGATCCGCCGCGCGCAGCTGCAGCGCTGGCCCGCCGTGATGAAGCTGGAGTGGACGATCAGCGCCGCGGCCGCCTCCGGCTCGGAGTCCCAGATGACCAGCGGGTTGTTGCCGCCCATCTCCAGCGCCAGCAGCGTGTGAGGGCGGTCGGCGAACTGGCGCGCGAGCGCATGGCCGGTCGGCTGCGATCCCGTGAACAGCAGCCCATCGAGGTCCGGATGCGCGGCGAGCGCCCTCCCCTCCTCGCCCGCGCCCTGCACGAGCGTCAGCACGCCCTGCGGCAACCCCGCCTCGGCCCACAGCGCAGCCATGAACTCGGCGGTGGCTGGCGCGTGCTCGCTGGGTTTGAAGACCACCGTGTTCCCCGCCAGCAGCGCGGGGACGATGTGGCCGTTGGGCAGGTGCGCGGGGAAGTTGTACGGCCCCAGCACCGCGAGCACGCCGTGCGGCTTGTGGCGCACCGCCTGCGCGCCGCCGGGCACCTCGCCTTGCCGCTCGCCCGCGCGCTCGGCCTGCGCAGTGACGGAGATGTCCACCTTCGCCGCCACGCTCGCGACCTCGGTGCGGCTCTCCCACAGCGGCTTGCCGGTTTCGCGCGCGATCAGCCGGGCGAAGTCGTCCTCGCGCGCGCGCACCAGGTCGCGGTAGCGACGGGCGACCGCCACCCGCTCGGCGAGGGGCCGCCGCGCCCAGCCGGACCATGCCGCGCGCGCCGCGGCGACCGCGGCCGCGGCGTCGCCCACCGGGCCGCGCCAGACCTCGTCGCCAGTGGCTGGATCGGTCGAGATCAGCTCAGAGCGCGACACAGCGCACCTCCTCCCCCCGGGCGAGGCCGCCGCCGTCGACCAGCCGCCAGCCCTCGCCGTCGTGCAGCCCCACGTCGCGCCACGCGCGAAAGCCGGTCAGCTTGCCAGCCGCGCAGATGAGGCCCGCGCCCTCGTCGGTGCGGCCGAGATATGGGCCGACGCGGCTGTCGCGGACGGTGCGGATCTGGTCGGTGCGGACGTTCATCGTGGGGCCCCCGTCAAAGATGTCGACATAGCCTTCGAAGTGAAACCCCTCGGCTTCCAGCAGCCGCATCGCGGGCAGCCCGCTATCGTGCGGGCGGCCGATGACGGCGCGCGCTTCGGCGGGAAGCATCGCGGAATAGATCGGATATTTGGGCATCAGCTCGGCGATGAACTGATTGCCGTGGCTGGCATTGAACCGGTCCGCCTCGATGAAGTCCATATCGAAGAAGTGCCGCCCGATCGCGTCCCAGAAGGGCGATTGCCCCTCGGGTGTCAGCCAGCCGCGCAGCTCGGACACGAAGCGCGGGCCGAAGCGCGCGCGATGCTGCGCGATGAACAGATAGCGGCTGCGCGCGATGAAGCGGCCCAGCCGGTCCCGCCGCAGCTCGGGGTGGAGGAACAGCCCGCCAACCTCTGACGCGCCGCCATTGTCGGTGACAAGGTGCAGCAGTTCGGCGCGGATGGTGCGGCCGAGCATCCGGCTGTGCTGAGCGTGTTCGCTGACGAGATAGCTGTAGAACGGCCACTCGGTGCCGACCTGCCCGAACAACAGCACCGTGCCGCCCAGCGCCCCGTTTCGCGTGTCCTCCAGCACCATCAGATACAGGTCGTTGGCCGGTGCCTCGCCCGTGCGCGCGAAGCTCGCCTCCGACCAGGCGATGCGTTCGGCATAGGCATCGCGCGAGGACGGGATGTTGGTGAAGCCCGGCCCGGTCAGCTGCGCGAGCGCCACCGCCTGCTCGAGGTCGTCCTTGCAGATCGGGCGGATCTGCCAGCTCATCGCGCCAGTCGCAGCAGCAGCAGCGCGGACAGCCGGGCTCGCTCGACGAGGCTCTCCGTCAGCAGAAATTCGGCGGGCGAATGGATCGCGCCGCCGCGCACACCGAGCGTATCGACGACCGGCAGCCCGTGCGCCGCAAGATTGTTGCCATCGCATACGCCGCCGCTCTCGCGCGTTTCGTACGGCAGACGAAGGTCGGCGCTCGCTTCGCGCACCAGCGCGAACAGACGATCCTGAACCGCATCGTGCGGCTTCGGCGGGCGGGCGAAGCGGCCGTGAAGCGTGATCGCCACCTCGCGCCGGGCTTCAACCTCGCCGACCGTTCGGACAAGAGCCGATTGCGCCGCCGCCTGCGCCGCGGCCGAGCGCGGGCGGATGTTGAACCGCAGGATCGCAGTCGCCGGCACCACGTTGTTCGGGCCGCCGCCGTCGATGCGCGCGGGATTGACGCGGCAATCGGGACCGGTCAGCGCCTCCAGCCGCAGCGCCAGATCGGCTGCGGCGAGCAGCGCGTTGCGGCCGTCCTCGGGGTTGCGCCCGGCATGTGCGGAGCGGCCGGCGACGACCGCGGCGAAATTGCCGCTGCCCCAGCGGGGCGTTGCGAATGCGCCCTGCGGCGTGGTCGACGGCTCGTAGGTCAGGCCCCATTGCGCGCGGCCGGCAGCCTCGGCGAGCAGCGGCGCCGATGACGGCGATCCGACCTCCTCGTCGCTGCCGATCAGCACCTCGTAACCCAGGCGTTCGGCAGCCGAGGTGCGTTCGATCGCTCCGAGCGCGGCGAGCATGACCGACAGTCCGCCTTTCATGTCGGCGACACCCGGCCCGTTCAGCCGCCCATGCCCTTCGCGGCGGCAGAACTTAAACGGGTGATCGGCGCCGTAGACCGTATCCATGTGGCCGGTCAGCAAAACCCGCACCGGCGCCTCGGGCCGCACGCAGAGCCGGACATGCGCTCCGTGCTTCACTCCCCGCACCGTGCCGTCCGCGCCGACGGCCTCGCTGGGCTGGGCGGGGACCAGTTCGGGCTCGCCCAGCGGGGCGAACGCGTGCGCCAGCGCCTCGGCCATCAGCGCCAGGCCGCGCAGGTTCGAGCTGCCCGAGGAGATCGCCGCCCAGCTCTCGGTGCGAGCGAGCATCGACGGGGCCTCTTCGCCGAGCACGTCGATCACGGCGGTTTCGTCGGCGTTCAGCATTCCGCCCCGCTTAACCGGGCGTGGGCGCGTCCGCCACCCCCGCCGCAGGCCTCAACCCGGCAGGCGGAAGCCCGGAGCGATCTCCCTGGGATCGATCTTCAGCGCGATGACTGCGGGCAGGCCGCTCGCGCGCGCGTCGGCGAAGGCTTGGGCGAAATCCTCGGTGCGCTCCACCGCAGCCCCGAAGCCGCCATAGGCGCGGGCCAACGCTGCGAAATCGGGATTGGTGAGCGCGGTCATCGCGGGGCGGCCGGGGAAATCGCGCGCCTGGTGCATCGCGATCGTGCCGTACTGGCCGTTGTCCACCACCAGCGTCACCACCGCGATGCCGTAGCGCGCGGCGGTCGCCAGCTCATGCGCGCTCATCATGAAGTCGCCGTCGCCCGCCACGCAGACCACGTCGCGCTCGGGGTGGACCAGCTTGGCGGCGAGCGCGGCGGGGAAGCCGTAGCCCATCGCGCCGCTGGTGGGGGCGAGCTGGGTGCCGAAACGGCGGTGCTGGTGGAAGCGGTGGACCCAGGCGGAGAAGTTGCCGGCGCCGTTCGTGAGGATGGCCTCGCCGGGAAGCGTCGCCGTCACGTGCGCGATCACCGCGGCCATGTTGACGCCCGACTGCACCGTGGTCGGCGTGCTCCACGCCTCGTAGTCGGCGCGTGCCCCCGCCAGCCAGCCGGGCTCGACGTTGAGCCCCAGGACATGGGCGAGTTCCAAGAGCACGCGCGCCATCTCGGCAGGGCCGGACTGCACCGCGAGCGCGGGGCGGTAGACGCCGCCCAGCACCTCGGGATCGACATGCGCCCAGATGAGCGTCTGGCCGGGCACCGGCGGCTGCGGCAGCGTGTAGCCGGCGGTTGCATTTTCGGTCAGACGCGCACCGATCACCAGCAGCAGGTCGGCGTCGCGCAGGCGCGCGGCGAGCTTGGGGTTGGTGCCGAGCCCCACCTCGCCCGCGAAATTGGGGTGGGCGTTGTCGATCAGGTCCTTGCGCCGCCAGCTGGTTGCCACGGGGACGCCCAGCCGCCTTGCCGCCTCGGCCAGTTCGGCGCAGGCGCGTTCGGTCCAGCCGCTGCCGCCGATCCAGATGAGCGGTCGCCGCGCCGCCTGCAGCCGCTTGGCGAGCTCGGCCACGTCGGCGGGCGACGGCGTCGGGTGGAGCAGGCGGAACGGCGTCGACACCGCAGACGGCGAGGGCTCGCCCAACACATCCTCGGGCAGCGCGACGACGACCGGGCCGGGGCGGCCCGACCGCGCGTGGGCGACGGCGGCGGCGATCACTTCGGGCGTGCGCCCGGCCTCGCGCAGCGTCAGCGCCTTCTTCGCGAGCGGGGCGAAGAACGCATCGTAGTCCACCTCCTGGAACGCGCCGCGCCCCAGCATCGAGCGCTCGACCTGGCCGACGAGCAGCAGCATCGGCGTCGAGTCGTGGCGCGCGGTGTGGACCCCGATCGCTGCGTGCGTGGCGCCCGGACCGCGCGTGACTAGGCACACGCCAGGGCGGCCGGTCAGCTTGCCATAGGCTTCGGCCATGTGCGCCGCGGTCGCCTCGTGCCGACAGGTGACGAGCGCGATGCGGTCCCCCACATCGCGCAGCGCGTCGATCAGCGGCAGATAGCTTTCGCCCGGGACTCCGAAGGCGTGGGTGACGCCTTCGGCCAGCAGCGTGTCGACGATGGCGCGGGCGGCAGTGATCATTCTGGGCGCGTGGCGGGGCGGGGGCGGCGCGTCAACCGGGTGGGCGGGATCGGCGAGCGGGCGAGCGGGCGGGCAGGCGGGCGGGCGGGCGGGCGGGCCACGCAACGATCGTGCGAAATCGTCGACGATGACGTCGCCGCCATCCCGATGGGTCAACCCGGGCCCCCGGCGAACGGGTCGACGGCTCATCTTTGTTGACCCTGCCGCGCGCGAGGCCGGGTGTCACTGTTCAGCAGGTCTGGCGGTCACGCGCGCGATGAACGCGGCGATGTCGTCAAGCACCGGCGCGCGGCCCCGGAAGGGCTGGGCGAGCGCAGTGAGGATGCCGATGTGGCCCAGCCTGGGATAGCGCCGCACCTCGGCCGACACCCCGGCGCCGCGCAGCTTCTGGCCGAGCGCATCGCTGTTGCGCGGCTGGACCGTGTCGTCGGCCGCCCCGGTCAGCAGCAGCGCGGGCGGGTCGCCCGGCCCGGCGTGGGTGATCGGCTGCGTGTCGGTCGGGTCGGGCCACGCGCCGAACGCTGCAACCGCGGCGGGGACCGTGAACGGCGCGAAATCATAGGGCCCCGCCAGCCCCGCCCAGCCTTTGACCGCCGCCCGATCCGCCCCAAGCCAGCGCTCGTCGACCGCCAGCATCGCCGCGATATAGGCGCCCGCCGAGTGGCCCACCAAGACGATCCGCCTCGGGTCGCCCCCATACTCCCCCGCATGGCGCTCGGCCCAGCGCACCGCTGCGGCGCCGTCCTCGATGAAGGCGGGATAGCGCACCTGCGGCACCAGCCGGTAGTCGGGGACGATGACCACAAATCCCCTGGCCGAAAGCGCCCGGCCCGCGAAGGCGTAGCCCGCCCGCGTGCCGCTGTTCCAGCTGCCGCCGTAGAAGAACACAACCGTCGGCATTGCGCCCGAAGCAGGGCGCGCGGGCGCATAGACGTCCAGCTTGCGCCGCGGGCCATCGCCATAGGCCACGCCGCGCGCGACCTGCCGCGCCGCCGAGTCCTTCGGCACGAGCGCGTTGAAGGTGCGCAAGGGGGAGCAGGCCGCGAGCATGGCTGCCACGACGGCAAGAGTTAAGACGGGGCGGCTCAAGCTATTCGAACGGCGGTTCACGGCCATGCGCGGAGCCTGCCTCTGTTCGGATTCGACAAGCAACTGCGTTTGCTGGACGAATCCGGCTACCCCGGCGCTCTGCTCCGTGCCGATCCGACTGACGCGATCCATCGTGCATCGTTATGACCGCGTGCCCGCGCATACTGTCGAAGCCCGCCGGGTGTCGATGCTGGCTCTCCTGCGCGCATCGGCTGCAGCCTCGCCCCCGGCGCTCTGCTCTGTACCGATCCGACTGACGCGATCGATCGTGCATCGTCAGGCCGCGCGCCCGCGCACACCGTCGCAGCCCGCCGGGTGTCGATGCTGGCTCTCCTGCGCGCATCGGCTGCAGCCTCGCCC
>JAVVHE010000015.1:0-71518 GCA_032249695.1 Sphingomonadaceae bacterium
CCGTGCCCTAAGCGCGGTCGCTGGGTTCGGCTGGTACGCGCCAGCGCGAGTTTGGCGCGGGATGGAGCAGCCCGGTAGCTCGTCAGGCTCATAACCTGAAGGTCGCAGGTTCAAATCCTGCTCCCGCAACCAGATCACCCCCGGTGGCCCCGCGCCTCCGGGGGTTTTTGCGTTCGGCGCAAGGCGCCCGCTGCTGGGCAGCCTGCCGGATCGCGCCGCCGCGGGCTGCTGGCCCGTGCACGCGGGCGACCCTCTACGCCGCGACCTACGACAAATCAGGCGCGCGCGGCTGGCCCGTGCGCGCGGGCGACCCACCGGGGGCCGACGCTCCACCGCAGCCAATCGCGCCGGTGGCCCGCGCCCGACAGAAGCCCGCTGCAACCCCGCGGTTTCCAGGTCTATAGCGCCCGGGTGGCGATTGGAGCGATCCTGCTTGCCGCGGGTGCGTCGCGGCGTTTCGGGGCGGACAACAAGCTGCTCGCCGCGGTCGGCGGGCGGCCGATGGTGGTCCGCGCGGCCGAGGCACTGCTGGGCGCCGGGCTGCCGGTGATCGCGGTGCTGGGGCACGAAGCCGGGCGCGTGCGCGCCGCGCTTGAGGATGCGCTGCGCGATCCGCCCAGTCTTCCCGCTAGCCACCCGCGCGACCCCCTGCCGATCCGCTTTGTGACAGCGGAAAGCTGGGCAGACGGCATGGGCGAGAGCATCAGCGCGGGCGTGGCCGCGGTCCCGCCCGACTGGGAGGGAGCGCTGATCGCGCTCGGCGACATGCCGTTCGTCAGCAGCTCCGTTCTCAGGGCGATCGCACAAGCGGTCGTCGGACCGCACGCGGTCGGCGTTCCGGTGTGGCAAGGCCAGCGCGGCAACCCCGTCGCATTCGGCAGGGCATGGCTGCCGAGGCTACGCGCGCTGCGCGGCGACGCGGGCGCGCGGCGGCTGATCGCGGACGCGGCGGTGACGCTCGTCGCTGCCGAGCCGGGGGTGCTGCACGACTTCGATACGCGCGATGCGCTGTCGAAGCTGGCTCCGCACCGGGCGTCCGCGCGCGAGCGTCCGCTCGGCACAAAGTGACCCCGCCCTCCAGGCGCGGCGCGGGAAATCCGGGTGAGCGCAGGACCGCGCGGACTCCTCGGCGTTTGTATTTCCACGCCCCCAACCCTCGGCTTCGACACGTCGCAGCTTTGCTGCGAGCAAACGAGCGCGCAGCGTCCAGATTCAACCTCCCGCCCCCACCCTGCCGCACGACGGTTGACTCATCCGCTCCGGATGAGAACATTTAGCGAACACGCGCCCCGAGTCGCGCGTTCATACGGACACTCATGCCGCCTTTGAACCTGATCGCCGATCTGCGCGCGCGAGTCGCTGCGCTTGAAAGCCCGTCCGCCCGCGGCGGCTGCGGCGTGCTGCCGTTCGGCGTGCCCGTGCTCGATCGCGCGCTTCCCGATGGCGGCCTGCGGCTGGGCGCCACGCATGAAATCCGGGAGGGCGGGCCCGGAGCCGCGCAGGCGCACGCCGCCGCAGCAACGCTGTTCGCAGCCGCGGCCGCCGCGCGGACCGACAAGCCCGTGCTGTGGGTCACACCCGCGCGCGACCTGTTCGCTCCGGGGCTGGCGGGCGTGGGCCTGCATCCCGATCGGCTGATCGTCGTCGAGGCGCGCAGCGCCACGGGCGTGCTGGGGCTGATCGAGGAAGGGCTGCGCTGCCCGGCGCTGGGGACGGTGGTGGGCGAGGCGCGCAGCGTCAGCCTAGCCCAGTCCCGGCGGCTGCAGCTCGCGGCCGAGGCGAGCGGGGTGATGGCGCTGATGCTGCTCCGCTGGTCGGCCGCCGACGCTCCGTCAGCCGCGCAGACGCGCTGGCGCGTGGCGTGCGTGCAGTCGGCGCCGCTGGGGATGCCGGGCGTGGGCCGCGCGCGCTGGCAGGTGGAGCTGCTGCGCTGCCGGGGGACCGAGGGGGCGATGTTCACGATGGAGGCTGCCGATGCGCAGGGTCATCTCGCTCTGGCTCCCGACCTTGTCGACCGACCGCTGGCGCGCCGCGCGGCGTGAGTGCGAAGGCGGACTGCCCTCTCCCGGGTTCGCTGACGCTCACCAACGCTCTGCCGCCTGCTGGAGAGGGTCAGGAGCGCATTGCCAGGGAGAGGGGACAGCGCACGGCCCCGGCCGCAAGCCAGACCGCCACGACGAGCATGACGCGATCGAACTCCCCAACCCGTTCGCGCTATCGAAAGCGTGCGAGCTGGACCGCGCCGACGCGAGCTGGAGCAACCCTCCCGCGCCGCGGGTGGAGGGGGACCGGCGGAACGGCGGGGGATGGACCTCGTCAATCCAACCCGCCACCGATCGCGGCGCTGTCTGGCGCTCGCCAAAACACCGCGAGGTCCCCCGCCCCGAATGGCGTCCGCAGGGGCGGCGCGATCCGTTGCAGCCGCAGCGCCCGGGCATCGGCGGCTGGGACGCGCGCGTCGAAGCCGCTGCGGATGACCCGCGCGCGAAGCGCGGCTGGGCAGACGATCAGGACGCGGCTGACCGGAGGCAGCGCACGCCCGC
This sequence comes from Sphingomonadaceae bacterium, assembly GCA_032249695.1. Lineage (GTDB taxonomy): Bacteria > Pseudomonadota > Alphaproteobacteria > Sphingomonadales > Sphingomonadaceae > JAVVHE01. Next base: position 2,544 of record JAVVHE010000015.1, read on the forward strand.
GCAGACGCAGGCAATGGACCGGCCGCGCGTGCTGGCGGCCAAGGCCGATCACCACAAACACCAAGAGAACGCCCACCTGATCGAGCGTCCGCGCTCCCCCGTCTCGCGCACGCCCGATCGGCTGAACGCGCTCGCTTCTCCCCGGAACGGGGAGGGGGACCGTGCGAAGCATGGTGGAGGGGGCGATGCGGCGCAGCCGGCGCGGTTGCCCCAGTGCAGCCACGCTGCCGCTTCGCGCCCGCGTCCACTCCACCGGCCAGCGGCGGATCCTTCCCGTTCCGGGGAGGCTCTGCCGCTCGCGCTTGCGCATAAAGTCGGCTCGCGCAGGCTGGTTGCGGCGGCTTGTGCCCGCGCACGGGCGGCGGGGGTGCAGCCGGGTCTGACGGTCGCGCAGGCGTTGCTGCTTGTCCCTGATCTGCACGTTGCCGAAGCCGAACCCGAGCGCGACGCAGCCGAACTCGCGCGGCTGGCGCGCTGGGCGGCGCGGCATGTGTCGCCGCTCGTCGGCCTCAACCCGCCCGACGGACTGTTCATTGACGCGACCGGCCTTGCGCATCTGTGGGGCGATGAGACTGCGCTGATCGACCGTCTGGTGCAGGCGATGGCCGGGAGAGGCTATGCCGCGCGCGCAGCGATCGCCGATACGCCCGGCGCCGCGTGGGGCTGGGCGCGCTTCGGCCCCGGCGGCGTGCTGCCGCCCGGCGCGCAGGAGCAGGCGTTCGGGCACCTGCCGCTCGATGCGCTGCGCCTCGCGCCTGAAACGGCCGATGCGCTCGCAGCGGTGGGGATCGACAGCGTCGGCGAGCTTGCCGCGTTGCCGCGCGCTCCGGCGGTCAAGCGCTTTGGTCCGCAGCCCTTCGCGCGGCTGGATGATGCTCTCGGCCGCACGCTCGAGCCGATCCAGCCGATCCGCTGCCCACGCGTGCTTGAAGCGACACTCGCCTGCCCCGAACCCCTGATGACCGCCGAGCCGCTGGCCGAAGCCACGCACCGGCTTCTGGCGGACCTCACCGCGCGGCTGGCGGCGGGCGGCCTGGGTGCGCGGCTGCTGCGGCTGGCCTTCACGCGCGTCGACGGCGCGGTGCAGGCCGTCGCGCTCGGCACCGCGCGGCCCACCCGCGATGCGGCGCACCTCGCGCGGTTGCTGCTCCCCAGGCTGGAGACCGTCGATCCGGGCTTCGGAATCGAAGCGGCGCGGCTGACCGCGTTGCGCGTCGAGCCTCTGGCACCGCAGCAGCTCGGCGGTGACGCCGCGGCCGAGGAGGGGCTGGCCGAGCTGGTCGACCGGCTGACCAACAACGCTCAGTCTGTGCGCGTCGCGATGCCCGCGCCGTGCGAGAGCGACATGCCCGAGCGGAGCGTTGGTTGGTATCCTGCCCTTTCCCTGTCGCTTCGCGGCTGTCCCTCTCCCGCAAGCGGGAGAGGGCGGCCGAGCAGCAGGCGAGGCCGGGAGAGGGCGATGGCCGCCACTAGCTGGCCAGCCTCGCTTCCGCGCCCGCCGCGCCTGATCCACCCGCCCGAGGCGGTCGACGCGATCGCGATGCTGCCCGATCACCCGCCGGTGCGCTTCACCTGGCGCGGCTGCCTGCACCGCGTGGTGCGCGCCGACGGGCCGGAGCGGCTGTACGGCGAATGGTGGCGCGTCGCCGCTGAGACGGGCGCGGTCCGCGATTACTTCCAGGTCGAAACGCACGATGGCCGCCGCTTCTGGCTGTTCCGCTCGGGCGACGGCGAAGATCCAGCGACCGGCACGATGGAGTGGTGGTGCCACGGGGTGTTCGGGTGACGCTCAGGAACTGCCCTCTCCGGGCTTCGCTCCGCTCAGCCACCCTCGCGCCCTGGGGGAGGGGGAGAGGGACAGGCCGCGTCACCTGCCGGGGGGAGGGGAGGTGACCCCTTACGAAGCCGAGCTTCAGGTCACATCGCATTTCTCGTTCCTACGCGGTGCGTCGTCGGCCGAGGAGCTGTTCGCGGCCGCCGCGGTGCTGGGGTTGCCCGCGCTGGGAGTTGCCGATCGGGGCTCGGTCGCGGGGATCGTGCGCTGCTGGGAGGCGGCCAAGACCACCGGCGTCCGCCTGATCGCTGGCGCGCGGGTAGACTTGCAGGGCGGCCCGCCGCTGCTGCTCTACCCCACCGACCGCGCCGCCTGGTCGCGCCTCACGCGGCTGCTGAGCGTGGGCAAGACGCGTGCGGGGAAGGGCGGGTGCGAGCTGGGGTGGGACGACATCGGAGCGTGGAACGAGGGGCTGATCGCGGTTGTGGTGAGCGAGTTTGGACGATCCTCCCCGGAAGGGGGAGGGGAACCGTCCGAAGGACGGTGGAGGGGGAGCGCTGCCCCTTCCCGTTCCGGGAAGGATCTCAACACCCTGCGCGACATCTTCAGTGACCGTGCCTATGCCGCGCTGACGCTCCACCGCCGCCCGCGCGACCGGGAGCGGCTTGCCCGGCTCGATGCCGCTGCGCGCGCGGCGGGGGTGCGGCCGGTGGCGACGGGCGATGTGCTCTACCACTCGCCCGACCGGCGGATGCTGCAGGACGTGATGACCTGCATCCGCGAAGGCTGCACGATCGACGAGCTGGGCTTTTGTCGAGAGCGCACCGCCGATCGTCACCTCATCGCGGCCCACGAGATGGAACGCCGCTTCGCATGGGCGCCACACGCGCTGGCAGCGACTGGCGAGATCGCAGCGCGTGTGCAGTTCGATCTCGGTCATCTACAATATCAGTATCCGGAGGAGCGGGAGGCGGGCCTGTCCGCGCAGGAGACGCTCGAGCGGCTGACGTGGGAGGGCGCCGAGTGGCGCTATAAGGGCGAGGTGCCCGCGGATGTCACCGCCCAGCTGCGCCACGAACTGAAGCTGATCGCCGAGCTCGACTACGCGCCCTATTTCCTGACGGTCCACAATATCGTCCGCTTCGCGCGCAGTCGGAACATCCTCTGCCAGGGCCGCGGCTCAGCCGCCAATTCGGCCGTGTGCTATGTGCTCGCCATCACGTCGATCGACCCGGTCCGCAGCGGCCTTTTGTTCGAGCGCTTCGTCAGCAACGCCCGCCGCGAGCCGCCCGACATCGACGTCGATTTCGAGCACGAGCGGCGCGAGGAGGTGATCCAGTGGATCTACGACACCTATGGCCGCGACCAGGCCGCGCTCACCTCGACGGTCATCCGCTACCGCGCGCGCGGTGCGGTGCGCGAGGTGGGGAAGGTGCTAGGCTTGTCCGAAGACGTGACCGGCGCGCTCGCAGGGCAGGTGTGGGGCTGGTCGACCGAGGGAGTTGCCGAACGCCATGCGGCGGACCTCAATTTGAACATTGCTGACCGCCGCCTGCAGCTGACGCTCGATCTCGCGCGCCAGCTGATCGGCACGCCCAGGCATCTCAGCCAGCATCCAGGCGGCTTCGTGCTGACGCACGACCGGCTTGACGAACTGGTTCCGATCGAACCCGCCTCGATGCCCGACCGGCAGGTGATCGAGTGGGACAAGGACGATATCGACGCGCTCCGTTTCATGAAGGTCGACGTGCTGGGACTGGGGATGCTCGGCTGCATGCGGCGGGCGTTCAACCTGCTGGAGGAGCATAAGCCCGAGGTTCACGAGGAGGTGTTCGACCTCGCGACCGTGCCGCCCGAGGACCCGCGCACCTTCGCGATGATCCAGAAGGCCGACACGCTGGGCACCTTCCAGATCGAAAGCCGCGCGCAGATGTCGATGCTGCCGCGCCTGAAGCCCAGCCGCTTCTACGACCTGGTGATAGAGGTCGCGATCGTCCGCCCGGGCCCGATCCAGGGCGACATGGTGCACCCCTATCTCCGCCGCCGCGAAGGGAAGGAGCCGGTGGAATATCCCACGCCGCAGCTGAAGGCGGTGCTGGAAAAGACGCTGGGCGTGCCGCTGTTCCAAGAGCAGGCGATGCAGGTGGCGATTGTCGCGGCCGGCTTCACGCCCACCGAGGCCGACCAGCTGCGGCGCAGTATGGCAACCTTCAAGCTGACCGGCGGGGTCAGCCGGTTCCATGACAAGCTGGTGAACGGGATGGTCGCGAACGGCTACTCCGCCGAGTTCGCCGCCAAGACCTTCAGGCAGATCGAGGGGTTCGGCAGCTACGGCTTCCCCGAAAGCCACGCCGCCAGCTTCGCGCTGATCGCCTACGCGTCCTCGTGGATGAAATGCTGGCATCCGGACGTGTTCTGCTGCGCGCTGCTCAATGCCCAGCCGATGGGCTTCTACGCGCCAGCGCAGATCGTCCGCGACGCGGTGGAGCATGGGGTTGAGGTGCGCGCGATCGATGTGAACGAAAGCGCGTGGGATTCGACGCTGGAGCGCATTCCCCCTCGCCGCCCTTCGGGCCAGCCTCGCCCGCTGACGCGAGAGGGACAGGCGCGTCAGCACCGCGCAGAGGGCAGGACGCGCGCGCACCCCATCACCGCCCCGCCCACCCACGCTGTCCGCATGGGCCTGCGCACCGCCAAGGGCCTGAGCGAGGCGCACGCCGCCGCGATCCTCGCCGCGCGCGAGCACGGCCCGTTCACCTGCATCGAAACGCTGTGGCGTCGCGCGCGCGTGCCGCCGCACGCACTCGAGCGCATCGCCGAGGCGGACGGGTTCGGCTCACTCGGGCTCTCCCGCCGCGATGCGCTGTGGGCCGTGCGCGCGCTCCGCGACGAGCCGCTGCCGCTGTTCGCCGCCGCCGACCGCGCGCGCGGCGTTGCTCCCGAAGCCCAGGAAACTCCCGTCAGGTTGAAGCCGATGACCGAGGGCGCCGAGGTCGTCGCCGACTACCGGTCCAAGGGCCTGACGCTGCGCGCGCACCCGGTCAGCTTCCTGCGAGCAACGCTGGCGCGCGATCGCATGGTCCCCTGCGCGGCGCTGGCCAGTATCGGCAATGGCCGCCCGGTGCGCCTGGCGGGGATCGTACTTGTCCGCCAGAAACCCGGATCGGCCAAGGGCGTCATGTTCGTGACGATCGAGGACGAGACGGGCATCGCCAATCTCGTCGTCTTGCCCTCGCTGTTCGAACAGCAGCGCCGCTTGATCCTGTCCGCGACGATGCTCGGCGTGGTCGGCCGCGTGCAGCGCGACGGCGAGGTCATCCACGTCGTCGTCCAGCGCTTGATCGACTACGTCGGCTTGCTGCGCGGCGTCGGCGGCCGTGACGCTCTGCCGGTTCTGACCGGCCCCGGCGACGCCCCCACGCGCGGCGGCTTCGACGCGCGCACCGACGGCCTGCCGGTGCCCTCCGCGCGCGGCGACGAGGCCAAGGGCGGCGGCGGCCCCGACCCGCGCGACAAGCCCGCCGTTCGCCCGCGCGACATCTATCACCCACCGTTTCGCCACGGTCCGCGGGCGGAGATCGACCCCAAGACGCGGGATTTCCGGTAAGCTCCACGGGCGCTCAAGTCGGCCCGGACTTGATCCGGGGCCGGGCCGGCTCAGACCCAGCATGGGCGCGCCACCCGCAGAGCAGTGGCAAGACGCCCCGGCGCTGACACGTCCGGGCCGGCATTGTCCGCATCACCGTCTTCGTGGACGCGCTGCCCTTAGCGTGATCCCCCGCCCCGCGCTGGTGAGGATCTCAAGCCGCGATCGCCTCGCGCACGCCCCGGTGGATCACGCGGTCGCCGGGCAGCAGCGCGCCCGGCGGCAGCACGGGCTCGGAGTCCAGCTCGGCCGACAGCGCGACAAAATCGGTCGCGAGCGTCTCGTCCAGCAGCGTGCCGAAATCGTCGAGCACGAAGTAGCTCTCCTGCAGGTCGTCGGTCCGGTAATCTGTTCGCAAAATGCGCCTGAGATCGAAGCCGAGCCGGTTCGGCACCGCGGAATCCAGCGCATACTCGCTCTCGCCGTGGCTGCTGACGATGCCCGCGCCGTACAGCTTGATCGCTCCGTCCTCGCGCACCAGCCCGAATTCGATCGAATACCAGTAAAGCCGCGCGAGCCGGTCGGTCAGTTCGGGATGTTCGGTGGCCTTGCGGCCATATGCCTCCAGAAACGCTGCGAAGGTCGGGTCGGCCAGCAGCGGCACGTGGCCGAACACGTCGTGGAAGATGTCCGGCTGCTCCAGATAGTCGAGCTGATCCATCCGCCGGATGAACCTGCCCGCGACGAAGCGGCGTCTGGCAAGATGCTCGAAGAACACGCGCTCCGGCACCAGGCCGGGCACGCAGACGACCTCCCACCCGGTCAACTCGCGCAGCTGGTCCGACAGGCGCGCGAGGTCAGGGATACCCGGCTCGGCCGTCATCAGCTCCAGCCCGGCGAGATAGGCGCTGCACGCGCGGTCGCGCAGTTGCTCGCGCTGGCGGGTGGCGAGCAGGCTCCAGACGGCATGTTCGTCGGCCGTATAGTCGGCCCAGCGCTGCGGGATGGTCCAGTCGGACGCAGCTCCGGGCGGGGGCGGGCCAAGCGGTGGGGCGGCCATGGGTTGGAAACTCCTGGTCTCTGCGTGTCATGCCGTCGGCGGCGCTGAGTTCTGCCCCAATCCGCGTCAACGCGGCAACGGCTGCACGCGCGGCATATGGCGCTCCGGCTCCGGGCAGGCCGATCCCGCCGTCGGCCAGCCTGCTTGCCCGGTCAGCCGCCCGGCGCCTGCGCTCACCAGCGTCGCTGCCGCGCCCCAAAGACGACGCGCAGAAGCGCTCAGAATGTCCGTGCCCCGCCGGCCCGCGCGCTGACCGCCCCCAACACCGCTGCGGCACCCTCGCCGCGCGGCAGGAAGGCGGCGAGCGCCAGCGGCTGCAGCGCGCCCGCGGTAAAGCTGGCGACCGAAGCTGCTGCGGCGATGAGCTCGCGCGCACCATCCATCATTCCGCGGCTTGGGGCGGGGCAGTGCCTTCTCGCTCGCGGCCGATAAGGTCGCGATGGTCGGCCGATGGCCGCGCTGCGCTCGCGCGTCGTCGGCCTGCGCAAACCCTCAGGCTTTGCGGCCGGCGAACAGGCACGCGACTGCGCCCGCCATGCACAATCCAGCGCCAGCATAGCGCCAGGTCAGCCGTTCTCCAAGCCAGAGCCACGCAAAGATTGCGAAGACGCTGAGCGTGATAACCTCTTGAATGATCTTCAGCTGGGCCGCCGAATAACCCTGCGCATAGCCCAGACGGTTGGCGGGGACTGCAAGGCAATACTCGAAGAACGCAATCGCCCAGCCGATGATGATGGCACGAGCGAGCGGCATCGAAGGCTGTTTGAGGTGTCCATACCACGCCGCGGTCATGAACACGTTCGACAGGCAGAGAAGCAGGATCGTTGGCATGGCTGAGGTCCACTCGCGTCACGGTCCGGGGCTCGATCGCCGCACGGACGTCAGTCTGGACAGCGTTCAGGATGGCTGGTGGCGATCGGGCGGATCGGCCCGGCGGCGCTGGTTGACGACCTCGTAGAGCAGCACCGCGGCTGCCACCGCGACGTTGAGGCTGTCGGCCTTGCCCGCCATCGGGATCGTCACCCGCTCGTCGCACGCGGCGGCGTAAGCGCCGGGCAGGCCCGACTGCTCATTCCCCATCAGAAGCACCGTCGGTGCAGCATAACGCACCGCCTGATAGTCGATCGTGTCGGCGCCCACGACTGCGCCGACCAGCTGCGCGCCCGAGGCCCAGCGGCGGAACTCGTCCCACCCCGCCTGCGCCACGGCTCTCGTGAACACGGCGCCCATCGACGCTCGCACCGCCTCGACGCTCCACGGATCGCAGCTTTGGTCGACGAGGATCAGGCCGCCCGCTCCGGTTGCGTCGGCGGTGCGCAGCATCGTGCCCAGATTGCCGGGGTCTTTCAGCTTTTCGGCCGCGATCCACACCGGGCTCGAACGCACGTCCACCCGTGTCAGCGACGTATCCGGGATCGCGAACGCCGCCGCTGCGCCAGCAGGGTTGTCCTTCGCGCACACCTTCGCAAGCAGCTCGCGCGGCACTTCGAGAGCCTCGCCCCCCGTCTCTAGGCACATTCGTGCCGCGCTTCGCCCCAGAGGATGGACGGCCGCATCCGCGGTCAGCAACAGCGCGCGCGGCGCCCAGCCTGCCGCCACCGCCTCCGCCACCACCCGCAGCCCTTCAGCCAGAAACAGCCCCTCCGCGCGCCGCCCTTTCTTGTCGTGCAGGGAGCGGAGGCGCTTGATTGTGGGATTGGCAAAGCTGGTGACGGGCTTCAGCACGGGTGCCCGCTTAGGCGCTGCGGCGCGGCCGGCAAACCCGCCCTAGGCCGCTCGACCGCGCTTCAGGGCAGCGGCGACTTCCGCCACATGGCGTCCCTGGAAGCGTGCGCCGTCCAGTTCGTTCACGCTCGGCCAGCGCGATCCGTCGCTCGCGGCGATCGTCGTCGCGCCATACGGTGAGCCACCCGTGATCTCGTCAAATTTCAATTGACCGGACCAACTATAGGGCAGGCCGACAATGACCAGACCGTGATGAAGCAGCATCGTAATGGTCGAGGCTATCGTCGTTTCCTGTCCGCCATGTTGGGATGCTGTCGATACGAATACAGATCCGACCTTGCCGATCAGAGCGCCCTTGGCCCAAAGACTGCCAGTCTGGTCCCAATATTGCTTCATCTGTGCGGCCATCACGCCATAGCGCGTCGGCGTGCCGACGATGATCGCGTCATAGTCGGCGAGCTCCTGCGGGGTCGCCACCGGGGCGGGCTGATCGAGTTTATAATGCGACTTTTCCGCCAGTTCGGGCGGCACCAGTTCGGGCACGCGCTTGACATCGACCTGCACGCCGGCGACCTCGCGCGCGCCTTCGGCGACCGCGTTCGCCATTGCCTCCACATGGCCGTAGCTGGAGTAATAGATCACGAGAACCCGGGTTTCTGTGGTCATAAACGGCCTCCCTGGCAGGTGAAACGAATGGCTGAGCGGGCTTTGCCACGCGGTTCTTGCATGGCAAAGCGGGCGGATGCGAACGAGAAGTGCGACCTTCGCGACAGTCGCGACCTTCGCCGCGCTGCTGCTCGGCGCCGCGGGCCCGGCCGAGCGGGCGCAGCGGCTCGATGCAGCGCTGAGAGCGATGGCGCGCGGCGACGATGCACGCGCGGCGACCGACTTTGATCTGCTCGCCGACGAAGGCTCGGCTGCGGCTGAGACGCTGCTGGGCGTCATTGCGGGGCGCGGGCGGGCGGCGCGGCCCGAGGTCGCGCTCGCGCATTATTACCGCTCGGCCGAACGCGGCTACCCGCCCGCGCAGCTCGCGCTCGCCCGCGCGCTCGCCCGTGGCGAGGGCACGTGGGCGCGCCCCGAGATGGCGCTGCGCTGGGCGCTGGTCGCCGAAGCGCACAGCGCGGGCGACGTGCGTCCGGCAGCGTCCGCGCTCGCTGCCGAGCTGCGCGGACGACTCCACCCGGCGGCGGTCATCCGGGCCGAGGCGCTGGCCGCGGCCTGGCGCCCGTGGGACGGGTTCACGCTGTAGCATCCGGTCGCTCCGGCGGGATCGAGCAGCAGCAGCTCCGCGCCGTCGGCGCTGGTGACAGCGAGCGCAGCGGCGCCGTCAAACGACAGGCCGTCGCCGTCGGCGTGCGCGCGGCTGAGCGTCGTCGCCGATCCGCGCGCCACCTGCGCCCGGCCAGAGCGGCTCGGACTGCGTGGCACGCGGAGCTTGCTGCCGGGCGCCAGCAGCATGCGGTGGATCGCAGCGTCGGAGTGGAGCAAGGGTTCTGCCGCCGATTGCCGGCGGCGAGCAGCTCGGGTCCAGCCCGACCGAGATCGGCGAGGCGAACGAGGGAGCCGATCAGCTCAGCCAGGTGCTGCTCAATAGCGCCAAGCAAGCGGCCGAGAGTGGCGAGGAGAATGCGCAGGCCGTCCGCGACAGCGTAAGGGCGGCGCCCCCGGCGGTAGCATGCTCATGAAGATCGCCACTGCGTTCGGCAAGATGCTCGGCAATAAGATGACCGTCATGGCGAACGAGACCGATCAGCTTGGCGCCATTCGCACCATCGACAACAACACCGAGAGCAACCTCGGTCAGCTGAGCGGGCAGCTGCAGGGCCGTGGGCCGGCAGGTCGGCATGCTCACCAAGGCGCTAACCAACAGGATGAAGTCGATCGGCGAGGCCCGAACAACGCCGGCGTGCAAGGGTTTTTTCCCCTTCGGGACAGCGAGGCGGCGGTCCCGGTCGGGGCCGCCGCTCCTGCGTAAAGAGGAGGGTTCGCGGTGTTCCAGAAGGTGAAGGCCGGGGCGGTTTTGGCCGGACTCGCTCTGTCTGATCATGCGTTCGCGCAGATCGACGGCATGGCGGTCGCCAGCGCTGTCTCGGCGGTGACCGTGCCCGTGGTGCTCAACCCCTGCGCAGGGGGCTGCAGCAAACCGCGCGATGCCGCTTCCGGATCAGCGTATCGGCAGGATCAGAGCGGCCTGGAGCTCGGCGGGTTGGCAAGAGCAGGTCTGCCGCGAGCCCGTAGCGCCGTGGTTACGCGGTACCAGCCGAGCGAGGCCCTTCGGCGCGATGCGCTGGATGGTTATGTCTCGCGGTTGCGAAAGACCAATCCGCGAGCCGCTGCCGCGGTCGCCGAGCAGTTTGGCCGTCACGACTCCGGCCGCATCTACAGCGGCATCGTTTCGCCGTTCGGCCTGCGCGGCGACGGTCTCGCGGATTCGATGACGGCGTACACCCTGCTCGGCTGGATGGTCGCGAACGGCAAGTCTGATCCAACCCCGGGTCAAGTCGCCGCCGTGCGGAAGCAGGTGCGGGCACGGCTGGCCGCCAATCCGCAGTTCACCAACCCGGCCAACCGCGGCAAGCTTGGCGAAGAACTGAAACTGCTGTTCGTTACCTTGCATTCCGGATGGCGGTCGGCAATTCGGGAAGGCAACGGCAATGCCTATGCAGATGGCGTGCAGGCGCTGTTCCAGAAACAGACGGGTCAGAACATGCGCGCGCTGCGTCTGACCGATCAGGGCTTCTGCGAGGGTTGAGCCGCTGGCGCGCCGGCCTCCGCGCTCTGCCTCCTGGCTGGGCGCCGATCGTTCTACCGCGGGCGCGATCCGTCCCGCCGGCCCCGGCGACGTTCGCGCCCTTCTGCGCTTTCTACGCGACCTTGCCGCCTGTGAGCGCGAGCCGGGCGCCGTGGTCGCGAGCTGGCGTGGGTGATCACGGCCCGTTCAGCAGCATCCGCTCGTCCGCCGGCCGCCACAGGCGCAGATGGTCCTCCGCCAGGCGGCACCCCAAGTTGATCACGCGCAGATTGCGATCGCCAAAGCGTTCGGGATCGTAATGATGGCCGAAGGTGAAGCTGTGCCGGCTGTCGAGCCAGTCGATCTGCGGATGGAAGCGGCGGGCGGAAGGGCGCCGGTCGGAGCAAGCGTAGCCATGTGCCGACCTGCTGTTGGAAGGCCGCGCGAGGCGGCCGTTTCACAGCAAATAGCAACTAGGTTGCGATCTGCAACTGGCCCGTGGCGCGGTACGCCGGTTGCCATCGCGCCAGTCACCCCAAGACGGGGTGTCCCGCGCTTGCGGGCGCGCTGGTTCGGCCGGGCCTGACCTATCGGTGCGTCGCTGCGCGCAGCCTCACGCCGCCCGCGCCGCCGGGGTGCCGACGTCGCCGCCGCCCGGCCGCACCCCGCGGCTCATCTCCAGCATCCGCTCCAGCGGCTTCAGCGCGCGCAGCCGAAGTTCCTCGGGCAGCTCGATGCGAGGCTCAAGCGTGCGGAGCGCCATTTCCAGCTTTTCCAGCGTATTTAACGCCATGTACGGGCACATATTGCAGTTGCACTGGCCGTTCGCGCCGGGTGCGCCGATGAACAGTTTGTTGGGCGCGGCTTTCTGCATCTGGTGGATGATGTGCGGCTCGGTCGCGACGATGACCGTCTCGGCTGGCGTCTGGCGCGCGTAAGCCAGGATCGCCGAGGTCGAGCCGACGAAATCGGCGTGGTCCAGAATGTGCGCCGGGCACTCCGGGTGCGCTGCGACCGGCGCCTTCGGGTATTCGGCCTTCAGCGTGACGAGCTCGCGCTCGGAGAACGCCTCGTGCACGATGCACTGGCCATCCCACAGCAGCATGTCGCGCCCGGTCTTGCGGTTGAGATAGCCGCCCAGATGCTTGTCGGGCGCGAAAATGATCGGCTGATCGGGCGGCAGCTGCGCGATGATTGCCTCGGCCGACGACGAGGTGACGATAATATCCGAATGTGCCTTCACCGCTGCCGAGCAGTTGATGTAGGTTAGCGAAATGTGATCCGGGTGGGCCGCCCGGAAACGGGCGAAGTCGTCGGGCGGGCAGCTGTCCTCCAGGCTGCACCCGGCGTCCATGTCCGGCAGGATGACCGTCTTTTGCGGGCTGAGGATCTTCGCCACCTCGGCCATGAAGCGCACGCCGCAGAAGGCGATCACTTCGGCGTCGGTCGCAGCCGCCTTGCGGCTGAGGTCCAGGCTGTCGCCGACGAAGTCCGCGAGGTCCTGAATTTCAGGCTTCTGGTAATAATGCGCCAGGATGACGGCGTTTTTCTCGCGCCGCAGCCGGTCGATCTCGGCGCGCAGGTCACGCGCGCCGTTTGGGCCGAACGGGGTCAGCTGTGCAGTCATCCCTAATCTCCCACCCGATCACGGTGCCCGCCCAACCAGCGGACTTCGGCGCGCGCGTCCAGCGGCTACGCGGCGCCACGTCAACATAGGTAGGGTCGGACGTCACCGCATCGGCTGGCGGACACGCCCAACCGGGGCGCAGCCGGGCGGGTGGACCCGGCTGCGCGCCCGGTCAGGCCGCGAAGCGCCGCCGCCGCAGCGCTGCGAGCCCGGCCGCCCCGCCGAGCAGCAGCGCGTCGGCCGCGGGCGCGGGCACCCGCGGCGTGATCGTCGGAGAGAAGTCCGCCTTGAACGCATTGCTCGGGTCGCCGAGCTCGCCCGTCGGCTGATAGTCGCTCCAGACGGTGAACTGGTAATCGCGGAAGCCGAAACCCGTCGAGGGCAACAGCGCCAGCGGCAACCGGAAGCTGAGCATGTTGCCCGAGGTCGTCACCGGCCCCGGCAGCGGGCGGAAGCTGGGCGGCGGCAGCAGCGAATATCCGCCAGTGCCATCGGGATAGGTCAGCGCGATCGCGTCGAACGGCGGGTTGAACTCGTCGGGCAGCGCGGGCGGCGCGCCAGCGAAGTTCAGGCGCCGGATTCCAGCGCCGCGGTTGATGCCCCACACATAATAATTGCGCCCATCGTCCACGACCGGGCCGTCGGCGGTAACGGTCAGCGTGAAATGGTCGCCGCTCAGCACCGCGTCGATGCAGCGAAGATCGACCGACGGGCGCCGGGCGCCGTTGTAGGTGGGAATGAAGTCGCCCGCCGGATCGGCGGTGCAGGCGTTGGCCTGCGGCGCGCCCAGCGCGGCGGCAGCGGCGAGCAGGATGGTGCGGTATCGGGTCATGGTCTCTCCCCTGTGGTGAGAGCTCGCTTGTCCGCCGCCGAGCGCTGCGGGCGCCACACCGTCAGAGTGATGGAACCGTGATGAAGGGGTGATGATTCGGCGAACCCGCGCCCCCCGCGAACCTGGGATCAGCGCCAGCCGTCCGGATGCGAGCCGGTTTGGCGCCAATACGCCTCAAGCCCCAGGCGGCGGCGCAGCGCGGCATGGCGCGGGTCTGAGCGCATCCGCGCGGTGCATCCCATGAACAGCACCGACGTGACGCGCAGCGCCGCCGGGTCGGCGGCCTCGGCATAATAGCGGTCGAGCACCGCGAAGAACGCGTCCGCCGCGTCGAGCGCACCGAGATACATTGCGCGCATGAAGCCCGGCAGGCCGGGGCCGGGCGTCCCCAGCAGCTCAACCGCAGACGCGACATCGGACGCGGCGCCCGTTCTCAGCGCGGTCGCTGCTGCCAGCATCATCGGCGCGAAGGGCGGCGGCAGGTCGGGCGGCCGGTCCTCGGCGCGCTCTGCCTGCGCCAGGGCGACATCGGGCTTGCCCGTCATCGCATAGAAGTTGAAACGGATCATCCACGTCCACAGCTGCGCTGGCCACACGCTATAGGCTTCGTCGACCGCGCGCTCGGCTTCGGGCAGGCGGCCGGCGTTCCACAGCGCGATCGTTGCGCGGTGGCGCGTCGTCGGCACCATCGGATCGGACGCGAGCGCGCGGGCGAACGCGGAGCACGCCTCGTTCCAGCGCCCCACCTCGCTCAGCAGCGCGCCAAGCTCGTGCTGTAGCAGCCAGTGATCGGGAAAGCGCTTGAGCACCGCGCGGATCTGCGCCTCGGCCGCAGCCCAGCGCCCGAACGGTCCGTCGATCAGCGCTTCGGCCGCGAGCGCATCGGCATTGTTGGGATCGAGCGTCAGCGCCCGGCGGGCCGCGCCGCGCGCGCGCATCGCATAGGCTTCGGCGGTCGAGCCTGGTTCCAGCGCCATGTTGCGGTAGCCGAGCGCGAGCGCACCCCACGCGCGCGCATCGTCGGGCGCAAGCTCGGTGGCGCGCTGGAAATAGGCGAGTGCCTGCCGACCGCCGCCGCTGTAATTCTGCCGCGCCTCGGTCCAGCCGCGGTCGATCAGCGCGCGGGCTTCATCCGGCCGCTCGGGACGCAGCCGCAAGGCCAGCACCGCGACAACGGCGACGCCGACACCCAGCAGGCCCAGCGCCGCCCGGCGGGGCACCGGGCGCGGCGGCGCGGCCTCCGCCGCGGGCGCAAGCTCCGGCAAGGGCAGGGCGGCGGCCCCGTCGTCAGCGCGTTCGAGCCGGTAGCCCACCTTGGTGATCGTCTCGATTTTGAACGGCTCGCCGAACTCGGCGGCGAGGCGGCGCAGGCGGCTGATGACGCGGTTGATCGCGTTGTCGCCGACCACGACTCCGTCCCAGCAGCGCTCGATCAGCTCGTCGCGGCCGACGACGGCGCCGTTCGCCTCAACCAGCACCACGAGCACCTGCATCACGCGGGGCTCAAGCGTGTCGTGGCGCGCGCCGCGCGTTACGCGCCGCACCGCGGGCTCGACGAGCATGTCGCCGATCCGGAAGGAACGATGCTGGGCGAGCGCAACGGTGCCCGACATGAGGTGGAGTCTACACAGTGTTCTCCCTCGCGGCCATGCGGTCTCAGAACGCTTGGCGCAGCTGGCGGCGGGCGCGGCCGCTCGTCCGCCCAGCGCGTGGCCGACTGCTTGGTGACGGCGCCCGGCACGCCGCCCAGCGCCGGCCGGCCGAACCGCACGAAGGCGGGGAAAGGTATCGCGCGCTGCGGCCCCGCCTCGGCACTGGGGACTCCGCAGCCGCGCGACATAGAGCGACTGCCCGCCACGCTGGCGCAGCCCCTCGGTGGTGACGCCCGACTGCCTGCAAAACGCGGTCGGGCCCCCCGGCTCGGCCCGCTGTCTGGCGCGGTGCGGTGACGATTGCGGCCTGCGCCCTGGGCGGCGGGCGGGGCTTCCCCCACGGCCGCGCGGGTGGCGAGCGCGAACGCCGCCAAGCCCAGCCGCGCTGTCCGCCGGCTTATCACGCCCGCGCCATCCGCCGCCCGTCGACGCTGGCGCGGCGCAGCCCGGAAGGGCGATCCGCACCTCCCCCGGCACGGAGAGGATCTGCCTCGCGCCGGGCTTAGGCTTCGCCGCGGTAAATCGCGATGATGCGGTCGAGCATCGCAAGCGCCGCGCTGCGTTCGCGCTGGAACGTGTTGCGGCCGATGATCGATCCGTGGCCGCCGCCGTCGCGGATGGCGATCGCGTCGCTGAAGACCGCGTCCTCGCCCTTGGTCGCGCCGCCCGAGAACACGACGATCCGCCGCCCGCCGAACGACGATTCCATCACATGCCGCACACGGTCGGCGAGGCTCGAGTAATCGCGGCCCTCATACGCCTTGCGCGCGTCCTTCTGCTCGATATGTGCGCTCGGCAGCTTCACCTTGATGATGTGCGCGCCGATCAGCGCCGCCATGTGCGCGGCGTAGGCGCCGACATCGAGCGCCAGCTCGCCGTCCTTCGAAAGTTCGCCGCCGCGCGGATAGCTCCACACCACCACCGCAAGACCCGCAGCCTTCGCTTCCAGCGTCAGCTCGCGGACCTCCTCGACCAGCTCGAAGAAATGCTCGCTGCCGGGATAGATCGTGAAACCGATCGCCGAGCAGCCCAGCCGCAACGCATCCTCGACGCTCGCGGTGACCGCCTGGTCCTTGGTCGTCGCCCAGCTGTTGGCGGAGTTCACCTTCAGGATCAGCGGAATCTCGGCCGGAAACGCGTCGGCGGCGATCTCGATCATGCCGAGCGGCGCGGCATAGGCGCTAAGGCCCGCCTCGATCGCCAGCGCAGGATGATAGCGCGGATCGTAGGCTGGCGGGTTGATCGCGAAGCTGCGCGCCGGGCCGTGTTCAAATCCCTGGTCGACGGGCAGGATCACCATCTTGCCCGTGCCGCCCAGGCGTCCGTGGTTCAGCATCCGGGCAAGATTGGCCCGCGTGCCGGGATTATCGCTGCCGTACCAGGATAGGATGTCTCGCACCGCAGCCGTCGCCATCGTGTCACTCGCCTGTTTGTTACTGGAAATTGCGCCGGTCCTTAGCGGCCCGTGCGCGCGCCTGCCAAGCGCAAGCGGCGAGGCTGTCGCCGACGATGGCGAAGCCTGGCCTACATCTCGCCGCGCTGGCGGCGGAGCGCGAACCAGCGCGCGACGTTTCGTTGGTGCTCGGCGAGCGTGGCGGCAAAGACGTGACCGCCCTTGCCGTCGGCGACGAAGTAGAGCGCGTCGGTCTCGGCCGGATCGAGCACCGCTGCGATCGATTCGCGGCCCGGGTTGGCGATCGGGCCTACGGGCAGGCCGGGGCGCGTGTAGGTGTTATACCCGTTCACCGCGGTCTTTTCGGACAGCAGGATTCGGCGGCCGAGCGGACGGCCGCGCGTGATCGGATAGATGATCGTCGGGTCGGCATCGAGTTTCATGCCGACGCGCAGGCGGTTGGAGTAGACCGCCGCCACCATTCGTCGCTCGGCCGCGACGCCCGTTTCCTTCTCGACGATCGAGGCGAGCGTCACCGCCTCGGCGGGCGACTTCACCACCGTACGCGGCGAACGCCTGGGCCACAGCTCCTTCAACGTCGCAGCCATCGCCGCCTGCATCCGCTGGGCGACGCGGGCGCGCGCCTCGCCGCGTTCGAAGCTGTAGCCCTGCGGCAGCACCGATCCTTCAGCAAGCGGCGGCACGGCGCCGGTCAGCAGGGGTTCGGCTGCGAGGCGGTCGGCGACCATTACCGACGGCAGCCCCTCGGGGATGACGATCTGGTGTTGCACCGCAGCGCCGTCGGTCAGCGCGTCCAGAAGCTGCGCATAGCCTGCGCCCTTCGGGACCCGATACTCGCCCGCGCGGATCGGGCGGCCGTTCCCGAGGATCCGCGCCGCCAGCCGGAAGCGCCGGGCATCGTCGATCGCGCCCGCGCGCTCAAGTGCCGCCGCGGTCTGCGCGAGGCTGGCGCCCTTCGGCACGACGACGGTCACCTGCGGCGCGTCCTCGGGCGCGGTGCGGTGCCACTGGCGGAGCGTCAGCCCGGCGACACCGAGCCACGCGGCGGCGGCGAGGGCGAGCGCGAGGCGCAACAGGCGGTTCATCCGCGGGCCGGCTTAGCGGCTGGGCGGCGCGGACGGAACTGGGCGTGGCGATCGACGCGGCGGTTGAACTGCGGACGCGAAGCCTTCCGGACGCTGAGCGTCGGCCCGCATCGCCAAGCCTTCATGGACGCGGCACGTCGGCCCGGGATTTGATCCGCGCCACGGCGTTTTTGCACGGCGCAGCACTCGCGCAAACCGCCGCGACGACAGCCCCGCCCCGGATCAGGTCGGGGACGAGGGCGCTTCGACCGAGGCCGCAGCGCTCAGGCTCAATAGATCGCCGCGTCGGGCACCACATGCTGGCCGCCGCTCTTGTGGACGCGGCCCTGGCGCATGACGAAGCTCACGCGCTCCATCGTCCGGATGTTGGCGACCGGGTCCTCGTCGACCGCGATGATGTCGGCGTCCTTGCCTGCCTCGATCGTGCCGATGCGGTCGGCTCGGCCCAGCAGCGTCGCCGCGTCGATCGTCGCCATCCTCAGCGTCACCGCGGGCGGGATGCCCGCCTCGGTCATCAGCGCGAACTCCTGCCCGTTGATCCCGTGGCGGCCCACGCCGGTGTCGGTGCCGAACGCGATTCTGACGCCCGACTTGTATGCAGCGCTCAGCGTCTTGATCGCCAGCCCTGCCACCTCGCGCGCCTTGGCTGCGCTGGCGGGGGTCAACTCGCCCCGCTGCCCGGCCTTGTTGATCTCCTGCGGGGCAAGCAGCGTCGGCACGTAATAGGCGCCCGTGCGCTTGTAGAGCGCGAAGCTGGTGGAGTCGCCGTAAGTTCCGTGCTCGATCGAGTCGACTCCGGCCTCCAAAGCGGCGTTGATCCCGTCCAAACCGTGAGCGTGCGATGCAACCTTGCGTCCCCACAGATGCGCGGTGTCTACGACGGCCTTCATCTCCTCGGGGGTCATCTGCCGGCCGAGCCCGCCCGCGACATTGGATCCGACGCCGCCGGTCGCGGCGAACTTGATCACCTCGGCGCCGTCGGCGATCTGCTTGCGGGTCGCGCGGCGGCAGTCGTCGGGGCCGTCACAGACCGCGGTCATGTCCTCCTCGGCGACATGCGCGAACTCCTGGCGCAGGCCGTTCCGCGGATCGCCGTGGCCGCCGGTGACGCTGACCATGCGCGCTGCCATGACGATCGTCGGGCCTTCGATAACGCCTTCGGCGATGCCGCGCTTCAGCGCGCGGCTCATCGGCGGATAGCCGCCCAACTCGCGCACGGTGGTGAAGCCGGCCTGCAGGTCCAGCCCGGCGTTGCGGATCCCCTTGACGAAGGCGTCCTCGCGGTTGGCGGTGGTGCCTTCGATCCGATCCTTCAGCTGTTCGCCGCTTGAGCCCATGTGGATGTGGCTGTCGATCAGCCCCGGCATCACCCACTGGTCGCGCAGCTCGATCAAGCGAGCGCCTGCCGGGCCGTCGCGGAAGCCCTCGCTCACTGACTCGATGCGGTTGCCGCGGATGACGATGGTCGATGGTCCCAGCGCCGGACGGCCGGGGACGGCGAGCAGGTGGCCCGCGTGGATGACGGTGACCGGGGCGACGCGCTCCTGCGCGATCGCGGCGGGGGCGGTGGCCAGCAGGGCGGCGGCGAGGAACGTGCGCATGGCCGTGACAATCGGCATTGGCGCGTGCGGGTGTCAACCAAGGTCTCTTACCGCGCCGGGGAGGGGCTTGGGTCAGCGCCCGATCAGGCGCTGCGCCATCGCGTCGGCGACCTCGCCGGGTGTGCGGCCTTCGGCTGCGGAACGGTTGAGCACGTCGCCCACGCGCGGGCCGATCGCGTGCACCTCGGCCATCACCTTGGCTTCGTCGGTCTCGCCCAGATAGGCACGCGTCACCCAGATGATGCCGCCCGCGTTGATCACATAGTCGGGCGCCCACAGGATGCCGCGTTCGGCCAGTGCCGCGCCGTCGGCCGGGGTGGCGAGCTGGTTGTTCGCAGCGCCCGCGATCACCCGCGCGCGGATGGCGGGTATCGTCTGAGGATTGAGCGTCGCGCCCAGCGCGCAAGGCGCCAGCACGTCGACGTCCGCGCTATGGATGCTTTCGGCGTCCGCTAGCTCGGCGCCCAGCCGCGCGGCCAGCTCAGCCGCGCGCTCGCGCGCGACATCGGCAAGCGTCAGCTTGGCACCCGCCTGCGCCAGCAGCTCGGCCAGCCGGCCGCCGACCGAGCCGATGCCCTGGATCGCCACGCGCACGCCGTCGAACGCGGAGCGTCCGAGGCCACGCTCAGCGGCGGCCTTCAGCCCCTCGAACACGCCCGCAGCGGTCGCCGGCGCGGGCGAGCCGCCGAGCTCGCCTTCGCCCGCCGGCAGGCCGGAGACGAAGCGCGTCACCTTGCCGATCGTCACCATGTCCTCTTGCGTCATGCCGACGTCCTCCGCAGTCACGTAGCGCCCGCCAAGGCTGTCGACCGCGCGCCCGAACGCTTCCATCATCGCCGGGGTCTTTGGGCCATCGGCCAGGATCACCGCCTTGCCGCCGCCCGCAGGCAGGCCCGCCATGGCATTTTTATAGCTCATCCCCCGGCTGAGGCGCAGCGCGTCGGTCAGCGCGGCGGTGCTGGTCGGATACCGCCAGAAGCGTGTGCCGCCTCCGCCCGGGCCGCGATGGGTCGAATGGAGCGCGATGATTGCCTTCAGGCCGGTGTCGCGGTCATGAAACAGATGGACGCCTTCGTGTGCGTCAAAATCGGGCAGATCGAACACCGGGCAGGTTACTCCAGCAGGGGGATGCTCGCCGCCGCTACCAGCGGCCCGGCCTTGAAGCCAAGCGGTCCGGATGGCGACGCAAGGATGCAACCGTTTGGCTCTATCCGCCGTAATTTTGTGGTATTAATGGGAAGCGGCCGGACGGAGTGGGCAACGCAGTTGCGGCTTGAGCTTAAGGGGCGTTCTCAGATGGCAGACAAGCGTGTCTTGGGCGGCGGCGTATTGCTGGTGGCAATCGGCGGGGTGGCACTGGCGCAGGCGCCGGTGCGGCTGGGGCCGCCGCCGGGCGGCACGGTCAGCTACCGGGTTAGCGCCAGCACCTATTCGGGCTTCGGCGCGCAATTTATGGGAATGAAGCCGACGATCGGAGGCATATTCGGCGCGCTGACGCGTGGGCCGCAGGCCGATGCGCAGGCGCATCTGCTGACGCTGGAGCTGGGGTCGAACCGCCCGGTGCAGGGCGTTCCGCAAGCCGAGCATGTGCCACCGCCGGGCCTCGGCGTCGGGCCGACGCTTCCCCTCGTCACGCCCGAACCGGTCGCGACCGGGTCCAGCCCCGACCGCAGCGAGCCGACCGATCCCGGCCGCCCAAGCGGGCGAATCCTGCTGTTCTGGGGCTGCAGCGAGGCGGCTCGGCCCGGCCAGCCGTTCGTCATCGATCTGGCTAAGCTCGGTGCTGCGGGGCTGACGGGCCAGACGAAGACCTATGTGGAGATGGCGCGCCGGATGCAGGCGATGCGCGGCGGCGTGGGCCGTCAAGCAATGGACGCGGCGGCCCAGCGCGGGTTCGCGCGCGCCAGCTATCGCACGGTGGGCGAGTGGCCCAACAGCCGCACCAAGCAGCAGGTGCCCGCGACCGGAAGCCTTGTCGGCGAGCATGTCGTGCGCGGTAGCTACACGCCCGAAATCCGGTGGACGATGGCTCCCGGGCAGGACTTTCTCGGCGCAATCCGGGTCAGCCGCAACGGCCCGCTGCCATCGGGCGCGGTCGGCTTCGACTGGAGCCCGATCCCGAACGCGCTCGCCTTCAGCGCGTTCGCCTTTGGTGGCGGCGAGGATGCGATCGTATTGTGGACGTCCTCCGACACGCAATCGGGCGGAGATCCTGGCGAGTTTGCGAGCGAGAGCGACATTGCCCGCCTGATCCAGGCGCGCGCTCTCATGGCGCCGACGACGACGCACTGCGCGGTCCCTGCCGAGGCGATCAAGGCGATGGGGCAGGGCGGCCTGCTGTTCATGACCGCCTACGGGCCGACCTACAGCTACAGCTATCCTCCCAAACCGCCCAAGGCGCTCGCCAGCTGGGCGCCCGACTGGACGACACGCATCGCGACTCGCGCCAGCTGGGTGGGCTTTGCCGGGCGCGAAATGCCGGGCATGGGTGGCGGGGAGCGCGGGCGCGGCGCCAAAGGCCAGCCCGACAAGCCCAAGCGCAAGAAAGGCTTCCTCGGCGGCTTGCCCGTCCCGTTCTAGCCCTGAGTTCTAACGCTGACACCGCGCGCGCCGCCCGCTAGGCTGGAGCGCGTGACTGAACCCTACCGCGTCCTCGCCCGCAAATACCGCCCGCAGCGCTTTGCGGAGCTGATCGGCCAGGAAGCGATGGTCCAGACGCTGGGGAACGCCATCGCGCGCGGGCGGATCGCGCAGGCGTGGATGCTGACGGGCGTCCGCGGCGTCGGCAAGACGACGACCGCGCGGCTGATCGCCAAGGCGCTGAATTGCATCGGGCCCGATGGCCAGGGCGGCCCGACGATCACGCCGTGCGACAGGTGCGAACCGTGCCGCGCGATCGCCGAGGGGCGCTTTATCGACGTGATGGAGCAGGACGCAGCCAGCAACACGCAGGTCGACAAGATGCGCGAGCTGCTGGACGGGGTGCCCTACGCTCCGGTCAGCGGGCGTTATAAAGTTTACGTGATCGACGAGGTGCACATGCTCAGCACCTCGTCGTTCAACGCGCTGTTGAAGACGCTGGAGGAGCCGCCGGCGCACGTGAAGTTCATCTTCGCGACGACCGAGGCGCAGAAAGTGCCCG
Organism: Sphingomonadaceae bacterium; assembly: GCA_032249695.1. GTDB lineage: Bacteria > Pseudomonadota > Alphaproteobacteria > Sphingomonadales > Sphingomonadaceae > JAVVHE01. The sequence continues at coordinate 24,776 of JAVVHE010000015.1, forward strand.
TCACCATCCTGTCGCGCTGCCAGCGCTTCGATCTGCGCCGCGTGCCCGAGGAGCGGCTGCGCGAGCATTTCGCCGCGATCTGCGCGTCCGAGTCCGTCGAGGTGGAGCCCGAAGCACTGAGCATCATCGCGCGCGCGGCCGAGGGAAGCGTTCGCGACGGGCTCTCGATCCTCGATCAGGCGATCGCGCATGGCGGAGGCGCGGTCAGCGCGGCTGCGGTCACCGACATGCTGGGGCTGGCCGATCGCGGCCGCGTGCGCGCGCTGATGAGCTGCCTGCTCGCTGGCGATGGGCCGGGTGCGCTGGAAGGGCTGGAGGAGCAATACCGGCTGGGCGTGGATCCGCGCGAGGTGATCCGCGAGCTGATGGACCTCGCGCACCTCGCGACGCGCGCCAAGCTGATGGGGACGGTTGAGCCCGGCCGCCCGCCCGAGGAGCGCGCTGCGCTGAAAGGGTGGGCGGAGCGCTGCGGCATGGGCCAGCTGCACCGGGTTTGGCAGCTGCTGCTGAAGGCGCATGACGAGGTCGGCTGCGCGCCGGTGCCGCTGGAGGCGGCCGAGATGGGTCTGCTGCGCATCGCCTACGCGAGCAGCCTGCCCGATCCGGGCGAGCTGCTGCGCCGCGGCCCCGACGAGGGCGAACCCGCGCGCCCGGCCGTGGCCACGCCCGCTCCGACACGCACGCCCGCCCCGGTCGCGCACTTGCCCGAGCCTGCCGCGCCGGCTGCAAGGCTTCCGCTGCCGGAGAGTTTCGAAGCGCTGGTCCGGCTGGCCGAGAGTGAGGGTTCGCTGATGCTTGCCGCACAGCTGCACGACTATGTCCGCCCGGTTCGCTACGCTCCGCCCGAGTTCAGCTTCGCGCTCGCAGCCAACCTGCCAGGCAATCTGGCGCAGGACCTGACGCGGGCGCTGCGCGACTGGACCGGCAGCAACTGGCGCATTGAGATTGCGATGACCGGCGGCGAGCCGACGCTGCGCGAGCGCGAGCAGGCCGAGCGCCGCGCCGCGCTGGAGGACCCGGCGGTCAAGGCGCTGATGGAGGCGTTCCCCGGCGCCGAACTCTTGAGCTACGACCCCCACTCAACCGCCGCACCCGCGGCCCGGAGAGACATCGCATGAACCTCGACGAGATCCTGAAAGCCGCGCATTCCATGCAGGAAAAGCTGGGTGCCGCCCAGAACCGCCTCGACGAGATCATGGTCGACGGAGCCAGCGGCGGCGGCATGGTGCGCGTTGAGGCGTCCGCCAAGGGCCGCGTCGCGCGCGTGGAGATCGACCCGTCGCTGCTGGAGCCGGGATCGAAGGAGATGCTGGAAGACCTGATCGTTGCAGCGATGAACGACGCGCGCGTGAAGGCCGAAGCGGCGGCGGGCGCGGAGATGCAGAAGGTGACCGCTGGCCTGCCGATCCCGCCGGGCATGAAGATGCCGTTTTAGGCGGGCCTTTACCCCAGCGCCCGGCGGAGCCAGCCTCGGAGCGCGAGCACCGCCACGCTGCCCGCGGCGGCGATCCCTGCGTGCACGAACCAGAAGTCCGCTGGTCCCCAGCGTTCGTAGAAGCCGCCCAGCCGACCGCTGACGATGCTGCCCACGAACACGCTCAGCTGGTAGCAGGCGATGACCGTCGCGGCGCGCGGTGCCGGGGCGGCGCGGGTGAACACCGCAAGCACCACCGGGTTGAAGTAGATCCAGCCGAGGTTCGAGACCATGTGGAACGCAATGCCCCAGAGAAGCGGCACGCGCCCCGCTCCGGCGGCGCCCAGCCACGCCATGCCGAGCGCGAACAGCAGGCACCCGATCGCGGCCTTCGTCAGCTCGCCGCTTTCGCGACCGGTCTGCGCGCGCACGCGCCACCAGCGCAGCACGAAGGGCAGCATCAGCACCGGCGCGAGCGCGTCGAACCCCTGCAGCCACGGCACCGGCATGGTGAATGCGCCGATCACCCGGTCGAGATGATCGCGCGCCCAGATGTTGTATGTGTTCCACACCTGCGTCTGCGCAGTCCAGTAACTCACCGCGATCAGCCCGAGAACCGCCAGCCGCCCGACACTGCGGCGCTCGGCGGGTGTCAGCGGCCGCTGCTCTCCGCGCGCCCCGTGTTGCTGCGCGGGCACCGCGCCGCGCCCGGCGAGATAGATGGCCACGCCGATCAGCATCCCGCCGGCGGCGAAGGCGAAGCCCGCGTGCCAGCCATAGGCCTGCCCCAGCGCTCCGGTGGCGATCGGCGCGACGAACGCGCCCACGTTGATCCCCGTATAGTAGAGCTGGACACCCTCCGCCCGGCGCCGGTCCTGCGGCGTATACAGCGCGCCGACCTCAGCCAGCAAATTGCCGCGCAGCAGGCCCGCACCCGCAACTAGCAGGCCAAGCGCGGCGAGGAAGGTCTTGTCGAACGCCAGCGAGAGGTGGCCTGCCGCCATCAGCAGCCCGCCGACGACGACCGCGGCACGCCGCCCGATCACGCGGTCGCCGATCCATCCGCCGATTGCCGGGGTGAAATAGACGAAGCCGACATACAGGCCGAACAGCTGGCTGGCGAACGCCTGCGCGGACAGCGGCCCGGTCGCGGCTTCGACCGCGCCGCGAACCGCGGCCAACCCTGCCACGTGCTCCGCGTGACCGGGCAGCAGCAACTGCTCCACCATGTAAAGCACCAGCAGCGCCTGCATCCCGTGGAACGATACGCGCTCCCAGAACTCGGTCCCGGCCAGCACCCACAGCCCCCGCGGCTGACCCTCCAGCCCGCCGCGCCCTGTGTCCGTGCCTGCCCCCGCTGCCACGCTCGCCATTCGCGTCAGCCTCGCACGCGGGACGGGGCGGGAACAAGCCGCGTACCCAAGCGCTCGCAGCGCGATCATCCTCGATCGACGGCGGGCAGGGCAACCCGCTGGTCCCTAGCGGCAACGAGATTGAGCGGATCACCGCGACGATGCTTCCGGCGGTGCTACCGTCGGGCACGGCGCGTCACGGATAGACGCAGTCGTCCAGTGCGTCGGCGCGGACCGTGCCGATGCGCTTGCCGATATTGCGTGCGTATTTGCGCGTGTAGCGGCTGGGTGCCGCGGCTGATCGTTTGATCGGCTGCGGCACGATCGCTGCCAGCCGCGCGGCCTCGGCGGGCGAGAGCGTCGCCGTCCCATGCCCGAACGCCGCGCGCGACGCGGCTTCCGCGCCGTAAATGCCGCGGCCCCATTCGATCACGTTCAGATACACTTCCATGATCCGGCGCTTGCCCCACAGCGTCTCGATCAGGAAGGTGAACCACGCCTCGAAGCCCTTTCGCACCCACGATCGCCCGGGCCACAGGAACACGTTCTTCGCGGTCTGCTGGCTGATCGTCGATCCGCCGCGCAGCCGCTTGCCGACCTCGTTCGCTTTCGCGGCCTTCTCGATCGCGTCGAGATCGAAGCCGCGATGCTCGCAGAAGCGCGCGTCCTCGGCGCCGATCAGCGCGCGCGGCAGGTTGCGGCTGATGCGCGGCAGCGGCTGCCACGACCGCTCGACATGGCGGCCGGACAGATAATCGCGCGCCATCAGCCACGTGATTGGCGGATCGAGCACGCTGTAGAGCGCCACCCAGGCCACTGACAGCAGGACGGCGGCGATGACCAGCCGCACCGCCCAGATCAGCAGCCGGAACACGAACCTACCAGCGCCCGGGCGCGCGCGCGGACGGCGGCTTGCGCTGCCGCGCCCGCGAAGCTGTGGCCCGCGCCCTCGACGCTCGTCAGCGTGCGCGGCCCCGCGGCCCGCGCGGCCTTGAACGGAGTGGAGGCCCATAATGCCGCGAACGCTATGCCGGTGGCGTCACGACCACCAGTGACGATTTCGACCGCGCCCTGATAGCGGCCGAGCGTCGCGGCAATGTTGCGGGCGGTGGCGGGCAGCGGCTCGGGCCGGGCGAGGCGGGCAAGACCGCGCGCGGCCTTGCGCAGATCGACCTCTCCGCTGAGCACGCGGCGGGCGAGCGCCAGCGGGTGCAGCCGCTCGCGATAGCGCGCAGCGATCGCCGCGCGTGGCGGTGTCTGTGCAGCGGCGGTGCATTCGTCGCGCGCCCACGGGTTGAGCAACAGCAGCCCTGCGAAGCCCCCTGGCTCAAGCGCGAGCGCGGCGGCGCCGTCGCACAGTCCGATGCCGATCACGCAGCGTGCTCCGGTTGCGGCGAGGAGCGCGGCACGGGCGGCTGCGATGTCGGGACCGATCGCGCGGAAGCCGGGGTCGGAACCGTCGCTGTCCCCCAATCCGCGCCGGTCGAAGCTGAGCCCCGGTACGCCCGCCGCGGCGAGCATCTGCGCGAGCGCCGCGAAGCTGCGATGCGGTCCGATGCGAGTCTGCGGGGCGCCGGGCACGATCAGCGCTGCAAGCTGCGCGGATGCGGGAGGGGCGGGTTCGTGCAGCCAGCCAGCCAGCCGCGCTCCATCGGGCGCGGTGATCGTCAGCGGCCGAGCCATGCCGCCACCTCGCACGCCAGCGCCGCCGCGAGCGCGCCCGCCGCCTCGGGCTCCGACTGCCGCCACACCGGCGGTCCGTCGAGCCGCACGTCGCCGTCATCGGCGTTCAGCGCCACGACGCGCGCCCCCGACCGCAGGACGGTTGCCGCACGCAACGCGTCGGCGAGCGCGGCCGTCATCGGGTAGCCAGCAAGATCCAGCGCCTCGCCCGCCGTCAGCCGCGCTTCCAGCTGCGCCATCGTCGAACCCGCACCCGATGCGGCGTCCGCCGCGACACGCGCGCGGAGCAGATCGCGCAGGATCGCCGCGCCCTCGGCCGGAGCGAACAGCAGCGCGGGCACGCCTTCGGGCACAAACAGCGCCCCGCCCCGCACCGCCAGCACGCCGTCCGCGCCGATCGCACGCGCAGCATCCGCAGCCGCGGCCCGCGCGCGCGTCACGCTGAAGTCGGGCTCCGCATGGTCGCCCGTGCCCGGCCAATCGGGCAGCCAGCTCACCACGCCCAGCGTCGCCAGCGCCGCGCCCGTTTGGGCCAGCAGCCGCCGCGTGCGGTTCATCTCCTCGAGCAGCGGCTGGATGATCAGCAGCCGCGCGCCGCCGTCCGGCCCACGCCGCACGCAGGGAAGCCGCTCCGCCCCCGCTTCCAGCACCAGCTGCTCGAAGCCGGGCGCAGACGCGGTCAAGCGCCCCGTTTTTCCGCAACGAAGCGGGTGAGCGCGCCGAACGTCTCGAACAGGCCCGCGGTCACCTCGTCGTCGTCGATGATGATCCCCAGCCGGTCCTCCAGCTCGGTCAGCACGCCCGCCACCGCCATCGAATCGAGTTCGGGAAGCGCGCCGAACAGCGGGCTCTCGGGCTTCAGCGCCGCGGCGCGCGCCGGCGGCAGCGCCAGCACGTCGCGCAGCACCGCCCGCACCATGCCGTCCGCAGACACGCCCGCCTCTGCCGCCTTGCTTGCCATCAGGCCGGGCGCTTTATAGGCCGCGCCCCAGCATGGCAATCGAGGGGCTGCGGCCCGATCTGGAGCTGTCCGCGGCCGACCGGCTCTCCTACCTTGCCGGGCGGGTCGGAGCCGTGACGGGCCTCTATGACTGGAAACGCTATGTGCTGGTCGCCGTTCCGGTGAGCGCGATGCCGCCGATGCCGCCGCGCGGATGGGAGGCGAAGGTGCTGCGCGACGCGGCGCCGGCCAGCCTGGTGCCGCCGGCCGCGGCGGCGTGGCGGCTGCGCCAGGGGATGGACTGCATCGTCGCATCGCCCGTCGATGGCGAGGCCGTCGGCGTCAGCTGGATCGGCGAGGGGGCGTTCGATGAGGACGAGGCGCACCTGACGTTCCGCCCGCCGCTCGGCACGGCGTGGGACACCGGGCTGTTCATCCGCCCCGAAGCGCGCGCGGGCCGCGCGTTCGCGGCGCTGTGGGCGGGGATGCGCGCGTGGGCGGAAGCGCGCGGTGTAGAATGGTCGATCAGCCGGATCGCCGACTATAACGGCCCGTCGCGGCGCGCGCACGCGCGGCTGCGCGGGCGCGAGCTGGGGCGCGTCGCCCTGTGCGAGCGGCGCGGGCGCGCGCGCGTCTGGGGCGCCGATCGCGCCTGCGTGACGCTATCCGGCGAGCGCGCGGTGGTGGAGTTGCCGCGCCCGTGACTCGCATCGACGAGCTGCTCGCTCGCGGCGCTGCGGGTGCCGAGGCGCTGGTGCACGGCTCCGAACGCGTGACCTATGCCGAGCTGTCCGCGTTGGCCGATGCGGCGGCGGCGCGCTTCGTGCGCGAGGGGGTGCGGGCGAACGACCGCGTCGCGCTGTGGGGGCCGAAGTCGGTGCCGCTGGTTGCGGCGCTGTTCGGCGCGTGGCGCGCAGGCGCGGTCGCGGTTCCGGTCAATCCGGTGCTGAAGCCCGCGCAGGTGGCGCATATCCTCGCCGACAGCGAGGCGGCGCTGCTCGTCGCGTCCGCCGAGCGACTGGCGCTGATGGAGGGTGCGATGGGCAGGGCGCGGCCTTGCCCGCTCCCAGCTCCGGCCTCGCGGCCGGAGCCGTCCCTCGCTGCGGAAGGGAGAGCGACGGACTTTCCGCTGCCGTCTGGGGAGAGGGTGGCTGGGCCGGAGGCGAAGGGTGGAGAGGGCACATCGAACGCCCTTGCCGCGATCCTCTACACCAGCGGCTCGACCGGGCGGCCGAAGGGCGTGATGCTCAGCCATCGCAACCTCACGCTCGCAGCGGACAGCGTCGCCGCCTACCAGAAGCTTCAGCCCGACGATCGCGCGCTGGCGGTGCTGCCGCTCAGCTTCGACGCGGGCCTGTCGGTGCTGACCTCGGCGCTGCACGCTGGCGGCACGTGCGTGCTGCTCGATTACCTGCTGCCGCGCGACGTGCTGCGCGTGGCCGGGCGCGAGCGGATCACCACGCTCCCCGGCGTGCCGCCGCTCTTCGTGCAACTGGCCGAGGTGCCGTGGCCGGCCGACCTCGCGCTGAGGCGCATCACGGTCACCGGCGGCCGGATGCCGCCCCCGCTCACCGCCCGCTTGCGCGAGCTCGCCCCGGCGGCGGACATCTACCTGATGTATGGCCTCACCGAAGCCTTCCGCTCGCTCTATCTCGATCCAGCCGAGGTCGCCGCGCGCCCCACCAGCGTCGGCGGCCCCATTCCGCATGCCGAGGTGCTGATCGTCCGCCCCGACGGCACCCCGTGCGCGCCCGACGAGCCGGGCGAGCTGGTCCACTGCGGCCCGCTGGTCGCGCAGGGCTACTGGCGCGACCCCGATCGCACCGCCGAGCGCTTCCGCCCCGCCCCGCCGCATGCGCTTCACCAGGGCCCGGCGGTCTGGTCGGGCGACACGCTGCGGCGCGACGCTCTCGGCTACCACTATTTCGTGGGGCGGCGTGACGAGCAGATCAAGACAAGCGGCCTGCGCGTCAGCCCCACCGAGATCGAGGAAGCCGCGGTCGCCACCGGCGCGGTGGCCGAAGCAGTCGCGATCGGCGTGCCCGATGAGCGGCTGGGGGAGGCGATCCTCCTCGTCGTTCGCGCCGCGGGCGTTCTGGACGACACGACCGCCGAAGCGCAGCTGCGCGCCGGGCTGGCTGCGGCGCTGCCATCGTACATGCACCCCGGGCGCATCGCGTGGCGCGCCGAGCTGCCCCGCAACCCCAATGGCAAGATCGACCGCGCGGGCGTGCGCGCCGAGGTGCTGGCGTGATCCACCCCGCGCGGGTCCCTGCCGGACTCGATGCGCTGGGTGGCGAGCTTGCGATTGGCGGGCGTCGCGCATCGGCATGGGCGGCCGAGCTCGACACGCCCTGCTTCCTCTATGACCGTGCGCTCATCGAGCGCCGCATCGCCGAACTGCGCGCCGCACTACCGCCCCAAGTGCGGCTGCACTACGCGGTCAAGGCCAACCCGCTGCCCGAGCTCATCGCGTGGATCGCGCCGCGCGTCGACGGGCTCGATGTCGCCTCGGGCGGCGAACTGGCGACGGCGCTGGCTGCTGGCGGCGACGCCGGCCACATCAGTTTCGCCGGGCCGGGCAAGCGCGATGCCGAGCTCGGGGCGGCGATCACCGCCGGCGCCACGCTGAACGTCGAATCGGCGGGTGAGTTCGATCGCGCGCTGGCGATTGCCGTCGCCCAAGGCCGGACGCTCCGCGCGGCGCTGCGCATCAACCCCGATTTCGAGCTGAAGGGGTCGGGGATGCGAATGGGCGGCGGCGCCAAGCCGTTCGGAGTCGATGCCGATCAGGCGCCTCTGCTGCTGCCGCGCTTCGCTCATCCGGCTGTCGACTTCCGCGGCTTCCAGATCTTCGCTGGCAGCCAGAACCTCTCGGCCGCTTCGCTCATCGAAGCGCAGCGCCAAACGATTGCGCTCGCCGCGCGCATGGCCGAGCACGCGCCCGCGCCGCCGGTGGTGCTGAACCTCGGCGGCGGGTTTGGAATCCCTTATTTCCCGACCGACAGCGCGCTCGATCTCGCAGCCGTCGGCCGCGCGCTTGCGGAGAGCTGGGCCACGCGCCCGCCTGCGCTCGCCGCGACCGAGCCGGTCATCGAACTCGGCCGCTATCTGGTCGGCGAGGCGGGCGTATATCTCACGCGCGTCATCGACCGGAAATGGAGCGCGGGTGAGCTGTTCCTCGTGGCCGATGGCGGCCTGCACCACCAGCTCGCCGCGAGCGGCAATTTCGGCACGGTCGTGCGGCGCAACTACCCGCTCGCCAACGCCTCGCGCTTCACCGAGCCCGCAGCCGAGACCGCGACGGTCGTCGGCTGTCTGTGCACCCCGCTCGATCGGCTGGGCGAGCGCGTGGCGCTGCCGCAGACGCAACCCGGCGATCTCATTGCGGTCTTTATGGCGGGTGCATATGGCCGCTCCGCCAGCCCCACCGCGTTCCTGGGCCACCCGCTGCCAGCCGAGCGGCTCACTTGATCGGCACGCGAAGACTGGGCAACCGCGTTGACAAGCGGGCACCGCGACGCACAAGAGCGCGTCCAAGTGAGCAGTTGAGGACCTGACTACGTGACAATGATCGCGCGCTTCCGCAATCTGATGACGGCCGCGCTGTGCGCCGTGTTGGTCGCTGGCTGCGGTGGAGGGGCGCCGCGCGGGCTGAGCAGCCTCCCGGCGGCTCCGACCGGCGGCAAGGCGAACGATACGCTTGGCGACAATTACATCATCGGCCCGCTCGATTCGCTGCAGGTCTTCGTGTGGCGCAATCCAGAGCTGACCACGAACGTCACGGTCCGCCCCGACGGCCGCATCACCGTTCCGCTGATTTCGGATCTGCCCGCCGCCGGCAAGACGCCCACCGCGCTCGCCGAGGACATCAAGGCGAAGCTCGCCGAGTTCATCCAGAACCCGCAGGTCCAGGTCATCGTCTCCAGCTTCAACGGCCCGTTCTCGCAGCAGGTGCGCGTGCTGGGCGAGGCGGCGAAGCCCCAGTCGCTGCCCTACCGCGCGAACATGACGCTGCTCGACGTGATGATCGCGGTCGGCGGGCTGACCGAGTTTGCAGCCGGCGATAAGGCGACGCTGATCCGCGTCGATCGTGCGACCGGCAAGCAGACCAGCTACAGCCTCAAGATCAGCAGGCTGCTGCGGCGCGGCGATGCGAGTGCGAATGTGCGCATCGAGCCCGGCGACGTGATCCTGATCCCCCAGAGCTTCCTTTAAATCCCACCGGCCGCCCGCGTTCCGGCGGCCGAACAGCGAGTGACCGGCGATGGAATCGACGCTCCAGCAAATCCGCGCGACGACATATCTGATGTGGCGCAAGCGCTGGTACGGTCTTGCCGTCGCCTGGGCCGTGTGCCTGATCGGCTGGCTCGCAGTCGCGCTGATCCCCAACGAGTATAAGTCCGACGCGCGCGTCTATGTCCGCTACAACGCGCTGCTGCCGAGCGCGATGGGTCTCGATCGGGGTGGCGGTGCCGCGCAGCTGGCGCAGGTCGATATCGTCCGCCGCACGCTGACGTCGCGCCCGAACCTTGAGAAGGTCTTGCGCCGCACGGACCTCAACCTGTCGGATGTCTCGCCGGCAGAGCTCGACAACATGATCAACAAACTGGTCAAGTCGATCACGGTGACGCCACAGGGCGCCGAGAACCTGTACGAGATCAGTTACACCGCGAGCCGTCCGGGCCGCAGCGAGAAGGCGAGCGCGGCGTTCGCGCAGAAGGTCGTCCAGAACCTCATCGACATCTTTTCGGAGGAGAATTTCACCTCCGACCGCGACAATCTCAACCAGGCGGTACGCTTCCTCGATGAGCAGATCGCGTCGCGCGAGCAGCAGCTCGCCGAGGCCGAGACGCGCAACGCGCAGTTCGAGCAGAAATATTTGGGCATGCTGCCGGGCGAGGGCGACCTGAACAGCCGCATCAGCCAGGTCCGCTCGGACCTCGGTCGCGTCTCCGATCAGCTGCTGCAGGCGCGCTCCAGCCTGATGGCAACGCAGGCGCAGATCGGCTCGACTAGTCCCTATGTCGATGGCCCGGTGATGATGATCCCCGGCCAGAACGCCAATTTCGGCACCGGCACGCGCTTCGATCCTGCGTCCGCCCGCGGGCGCGTCGAGCTGCTGGAGCGGCAGATCTCCGACGCGATCGCGCGCGGCTACACCGAGAAGCATCCCGATGTCGTGAACGCCCGCGAGCAGATCCGGCGCTTGCAGTCGCAGGCGTCGGCCGAGGAGAAGAAGGTTGACTCCGGTGGGTCCGCGCTCGGTGGCGGGCGCCAGCCCAACCCGCTTTATGTGACGCTGCGCGGCATGTCGGCCGAAAAGCAGGCCGAGGTCGCGGCGCTGTCGGCGCGCCAGGCGCAGCTGGCGGGCGACCTTGCCAAGCTCACGTCCAGCCAGCTGCAAAGCCCGCAGGTGGCAGCCGAGCGCGCGCGCCTCAACCGCGACTATAACGTGCTGAAGGCGGGTTACGAGGATCTCTTGAAGAGCCGCGAGACGGTGCGTCTGCGCGCCGACGTCGCGACGCAGACGAACCAGATCCAGTTCCAGACGGTCGATCCGCCGTCGCTGCCGCTGAAGCCCGTTGCGCCCAACCGGCTGCTGCTGGTGACGCTGGTGCTGTTGGGCGGCATCGGAGCCGGTCTTGGCGCGGCCTTCCTCGCCTCGCAGCTGAACTCGGCCTATATCGACGAGGAGCGGCTGGCGGTGGACACGGGCCTGCCGGTGCTCGGCTCGGTGACCGAGGTGGTGCAGCCCGCCACCATCCGGCGCGAGCGGCTGATGCTGCGCAATTTCGCGTTCCTTGGCGCAGGGCTGGTCGGAGTCTACGTTGTGATCCTCGCGGCGCAGGCGCTGGGCGGCAACAGCGCCTGATCCCGCCAATCTCGATCTCTTACGAAGGCATGACACACCAATGACCGATAACGGCGCGGACCAGCCTCGAGGGCGTTCCATCCTGGAGCGTGCTGAAGCGGCTGGCAGCGACTCGCGCCGCGGGCGCAGCCTTCTTGAGCGCGCGGGCTTCGGGCTTGACAGTCCGCCGGTCGACGCGCCGCCGCTGGCGCCCGCTGCTCCGGCCGCGATGGCCGAGGCGCCCCGGCCCGCGGCACCGCAGCCGCCCGCTGCCGGGCGCATCAGCCGCCAGGGGATGATCGACCTCGATCGGCTGCGGACGATGGGCTACGTGCTGCCCGACGCTCCGATCTCGGCGACGGCGGAGGAGTTCCGCCTCGTCAAGCGCCAAATCCTCGCCAAGGCCGCGCGCCGCGGGCCGGCTGCGGTCAAGAACGGCAATCTGATCCTCGTCTGCTCGTCGATGCCCGGCGAGGGGAAGACCTTCTGCGTCATCAACCTCGCGCTTTCGATCGCCAGCGAGAAGGACCTGACCGTCCTGCTGGTCGATGCCGATTTCCCCAAGCCCGAAATCGTCAAGCGCCTTGGCCTCGACAGCACGGGCCCGGGACTGCTCGATGTGATCGAGAATCCCTCGATCGACCTCGGCGAGTGCCTCATCCGCACGCAGATCCCGAACCTGACCGTGCTTCCGGCCGGGCGCCGCAGCAACCAGACCACCGAACTGCTCGCCTCCGAACGCATGGAGGCGATCACCGCCGAAATCGCCGAGCGGTATAGCGACCGCATCGTTCTGTTCGACAGCCCGCCCGCGCTGGCTTCGTCCTCGTCGTCGGTGCTCGCGGGCCTAGTTGGCCAGGTGGTGTTCGTGGTGCAGGCCGAGACGACCAAGGAAGGCGCGCTACGCGAGGGGCTGGCGCTGATGTCGTCGTGCCCCAGTGTGCAACTGTTGCTCAACCGCAGCCGCTTCCACTCGGGCGTCCGCCGCTTCGGCGACTACTACGCCTACGGCTACTGACGGCATGACGGGGGCTCGTTCCGTCCTGGCTGCGCTGCTGACCGGCGCGGCTCTGGTGCCGATGGCTGCGTCGGCGCAGACGACCCAGCCTGGCACGTCGCAACCGTCGGTGCAGACGACCGGCAACCCGACGCTTCCCGCGCAGACGGTCACGCCGCAGGACGATCCGCTGGGCGTCAGCCTGGTGCAGCCGCTCGGGCGCCAGCTGATCCCCAGCCTCAAGCTCAACGGCTATGTCGACACCCGTCTGACCGCGGACGTCAGCCGCGTCGGCACGACGTTCCCGCTTTACGCGCAGGTGCAGATCGGCGGTTCGGGCGCGATCAACCGGCGTGACCTGCAGGCCTCGGCGACCGCGTTCCTTGACTACCTCACCCCGATCAGCGGCCGCGGCGCGACCGATCGCTTTTCGGTGAACGGGATCCTGCGTCTGCGTGCCGAACCAATCCGCAAGACGCTCAGCATCGACGCGAGCGCCTATGCGGGTTTGCTGAACCAGACTTACGGGAGCGGCTTCACCGTCGATCAGAGCCAGATCTCCCCCGATCTCGCACAAATCTACGTGCTGAGCGTCCAGCCGACTGTCTTCCACGACTTCGCCGACCGCTATCGCGCCACGGCGAGCTACCGCGTCAGCTACACCGCGATCGACCGCAGCCTGGCCGGCACCGGCGCGGGGTTCGGCGGTGGCGGCGGGCTTGGCAATACGCCGGGCGCGTTTGGCGGCATCGCGCCGCTTTCAAACAGCCTCTCGCAGACGATCTCGGGTTCGCTCGGGACGGTCCCGAACCGTGGCCGCATGTCGCTCGTATTTTCGGGCGACTACACGTTCGAGGATCAGGAGCGGCTGGAGCAGCGCTTCCGTTCCTATCGGGGCCAGGCGGATCTTAGCTACCGATTCGGCCGCCGCCTCGCTCTCCTCGGGCTCGTCTCTTACGAGAACTACGACAACTCGCAGCAGGCGATCCGCTACGCCACCAGCTTCCTGACGGCGTCGCCGGTCAACGGGTCGATCCCGGTCACCACGGACCTGACGCGCAACGACCTGCTGATCGCGAACATCCCCGGTCAGCCGCCCGGAGCGGTCGCGATCGCCGGGCAATATGTGGTTCCGTTCTTTCCCAACCGGGTCTTCGATCTGGGCCCGACACCGCAGGTGCTGCTGAACACCGCGGGCGCAACCCAGCAGACCAGCAACCCGCTGCTGGTGATTCTGCCCGGCGGGCAGCTTGTGCCCACCGGCTTCGGTCCGTTGATCAACCCGGCAGACGGACAATATGTGCCCGATCCCACGCTGCCGCGGCAGACGCTCTACCGTCAGGACGGGCTCGTCTACTCGGCGGGTTTGCGGTACACCCCCAATAGTCGCCTCAATGCGGAGATCCGCTTGGGCCAGCGCTTCCAGAACTTCACGATCAATGGCTCGATCTACTACCGCCTGCGCCCATCGATCGTGGTGTCGGGGCAAGTCATCGACGGTCTGCAGACGTACGGCAACATCCTCACACAGACGATCAACGGCGTGCCGACCAGTTTCGTGACGGGCGGAGCGACGGGCGGTGGATTAATCGGCGGCTGCGTGATCGGAGTCGACATCCGCAACCCAAGCGGTTGCATCGGTGGGCAGACGCAAAGCCTTATCTCGGGCGTGTTCCGCGACCGGCAGGCGGTGCTGTCGCTCGACGCGGGTGGCCCGCGGCGGCGCGTGAACATCAGCGCCACCTACAACGAGCGCGCCTATCAAAACCGCGGCCAATCAACCGGCTCCGGAGCGCCGCCGATCGACCCGACGCTGGCGCGCCGCACCGACACGCGCGCCGCACTCGGCAGCACGCTGACGCTGGGGCTGGGGCAGAACGAGGAAATCAGCCTGTATGGCGGCTTCACCTACCAGAAGCTTGGCCTCACCCGGCTGCCGCAGGACGACGTGTTTGTGAACGGAGTGATCCGCTACGCGCGCCGGATAATCCGGCGGATCGACTTCGTGGCGAGCGGCGCGATCAGCGAGCGCATCGCTGGCAGCGCCTTCTCCATCGGCACCCGCAGCACCGCCGTGGTCTCCGCCGGCGCGCGCGTGAGCTTCTGACGAGGGCCAATGTACACCGAATTCTATCGCCTGAACGCGCGCCCCTTCCAGCTGACGCCCGATCCGCGCTTCTATTTCGATAGCGCGACGCACCGGAAGGCGATGGCCTACCTTGCCTATGGCCTGCAGCAGGGCGAGGGCTTCATCATCATCACGGGCGACATCGGCGCGGGCAAGACCACGCTCGTCGCGCGGCTGATGGAACAGATCGACAAGTCGCGGCTCGTCGCGGCGAAGATCGTCACCACGCAGCTCGACGCCGACAATCTCTTGCGCATGGTCGCAAGCGCGTTCGGGATCGTCGCCGAGGGGCTCGACAAGGCGCAGCTGCTCGGCCGGATTGAGCAGTTTCTGCGCGCGCAGCACCGCGACGGGCGGCGCGTGCTGCTGGTGGTCGACGAGGCGCAGAATTTGCCGATCGCCGCGCTGGAAGAGCTGCGGATGCTGTCGAACTTTACCGAAGGCAGCCGCGCGCTCCTCCAGACCTTCCTGCTGGGCCAGCCCGAGTTCCGCGACCATCTCGCCGCCTCGCCCGATCTTGAGCAGCTGCGCCAGCGCGTGATCGCCACGCACCATCTGGAGCCGATGACGCGCGAGGAGCTGCCCGGCTATATCGAGCACCGCCTGCGTGTGTGCGGCTGGAGCGGCGACCCGAGCTTCGAAGCCAAGGCCTATGAGGCGATGTACGACTATTCGGGCGGCGTGCCGCGTCGCCTCAACACGCTCGCCAGCCGAGTCCTGCTGTTCGGCGCGCTCGAAGAGAAGCACGCGATCGACGAGGGCGTCGTCAACGAGGTGATCGCCGACCTTGAGCGCGATACCGCCAATGGCGGCGGTCCGGAGGCGCTGGCTCCGATCGCGCCCGCGGGCCAGGGCAATGTGCCGCGCAAGATGCAGACCGCCCCCGCGGCGGCGAGCAATCAGGCCGAAGCGGACCTGCTTCGCCGTCTTGACATGTTGGAAGGCTATGTGCGCAGCCAGGACCGCGTGCTGCGGCAGCTGCTCGACCTGCTGGTCAGCGCGGGTGAGGACCAGCCGGAAGCCGCGCGCCAGCATTGAAGTCGGGCGCCGGCCGCCCGCGAGCAGAAGGAGCCGCGATGAGGCAACTCGTCAATGCGATGTCGGTCGACATCGAGGAGTGGTTCCAGGTCGGAGCGTTCGAGCGTGTGATCGACCGCGCCGCTTGGGACAGCCTCGCCAGCCGAGTCGAGGCGAATACCGGCCGCGTGCTCGATCTCTATGCCGCCGCCGGCGTGCGCGCGACGTTCTTCACGCTGGGCTGGGTCGCCGAGCGGCGCCCGCAGCTCATTCGGCGCATCGTCGACGCTGGGCACGAGCTTGCCAGCCACGGCTACGCGCACGACCGCGTTCACGGCTTCACGCCCGATCAGTTCCGCGCCGACCTGCGCCGCGCGCGCGGGTTGCTGGAGGACGCGGGCGGAGTGCGCGTGCGCGGCTACCGCGCGCCGAGCTTCTCGATCGGAGCGGGGAACGCCTGGGCGCTAACCGTGCTCGCCGAGGAGGGATACGACTATTCGTCGAGCGTCGCTCCGTTCGGTCACGACCATTATGGCTGGCCGGGCTTCCCGCGCTTCGCGCACACGCCCGTTCCGGGCTCGGAGCTGATCGAGGTGCCCGTCACCACCGCGCGCGTCGGCGGGCGGCTGATGAGCTTCGGCGGCGGCTTCTTCCGGCTGTTCCCCTATGCGGTCGCCAAGTGGGCGGTGGGCCAGGTGAACGGCGCGGACGGCCAGCCCGCGGTGTTCTATTTCCACCCGTGGGAGGTCGACCCCGATCAGCCGCGCGTGGAGAACGCACCGCTGAAGTCGCGCCTGCGCCACTATACCAACCTGTCGGCGATGGCGGGCAAGCTCTCGCGCCTGCTGCGCGATTTCCGCTGGGACCGGATGGACCGGCTGTTCCTCAGCAATGCCGCGGCGGAGCCGGGCCGGGCGGCCGCGCCGCCGCTCGCGGCCTGAACCCGTGCTCGCCCCGGGCCTTGCCGCCCGCCACGTCGACTGGCGGGATGCGGCCGATCGCGCGCGCTACGACGCGTTCGTGCGCGATCGGCTGGACGGCACGCCCTTCCACCTGACCGCATGGGCGCAAGCGATCGCCGAACTGGGCCACCGTCCGCATTATCTGCTGGCCGAGCGCGGCGGCGCGATCGGGGGGGTGCTGCCCCTGATCGAAACGCGCTCGCCGCTGTTCGGCCGCACCCTCGTGTCGAACGCCTTCGCGGTCTACGGCGGCCCGCTCGCCGATGACGAATCGACCCATGCGGTGCTCGACGACGCGGCGTGGGCGCTGGCAGGGCGGTTGGGCGTGCGTGTGGTGGAATACCGCAACCAGGCGCGGCTGCGGCCCGATTGGCCTGTCAAGTCCGACGTGTATGCGACCTTCAAGCGTCCTATCCACGCGACGTTCGATGAGAACCTGAAAGCCATCCCACGCAAGCAGCGCGCCGATGTGCGCAAGTCGCTCGATCTGCCGCTGGAAGTCCGCGTCGGCTCGGACGCGCGCGATCTGGCGGATCACTATGCAGTCTATGCCGAATCGGTGCGCAACCTTGGCACGCCGGTCTTCCCGCGCTGCCTGTTCCGCGCGATACTGGGCGCCTTCGGGCCGGACGCGGACATCCTGACGGTCAGCCACGCAGGCGTGCCGATCGCGTCGGTGTTATCGCTGTATCACAACGGTGAAGTGCTGCCCTATTATGGTGGCGGCACGGCGGCTGCGCGCCAGTATAAGGCCAACGACCGCATGTATTTCGAGCTGATTGAGCATGCCCGCCAGCGCGGCTGCACCTCGTTCGATTTCGGCCGATCGAAGGTGGGTACCGGGCCTTATGCATTCAAGAAGAATTGGGGCTTCGAACCGACGCCGCTTTATTACGAGTACCGTCTGGGAGAGGGGGCGGAGATGCCCAATCTCAGCCCCAACAACCCCAAGTTCAAGGCGATGATCGCGGTTTGGACGCGGCTGCCCCTGTGGGTGGCGAACCGGCTCGGCCCGCCGATCGCCAGTGGGCTGGGATGAGCGGCATCCTGTTTCTGGCGCACCGGATACCGTATCCGCCCGACAAGGGCGACAAAATCCGGTCGTGGCACATGCTCCGGCACCTCGCGGCGCGAGCGCCGGTGCATCTGGGCGCGTTCGTCGACGATCCCGCCGACTTCGCGCACGCGCCCGTGCTGGAGCGGCTGTGCGCGAGCGTGAAGCTGCTGCCGCTCCGCGCCGCCTCGCGCCCGTGGCGGGGCGCCAGGGCGCTGCTCCACGGCGCGCCGCTCAGCATCGGCTTTTATGCCGATGCCAAGATGCGTGCGTGGGTCGACCAGACCGTTGCGGAGCAGTCGATCGGCGCAGTGTTCGGCTTTTCGGGGCAGATCGCGCCCTATGTTCTGCGCCATGTGGCCGGGCGGCGGAGCGTCATGGATTTCGTCGATCTCGATTCGGCCAAGTGGGCGCAGTACGCCGCCGAGGCGAGCGGCCCGACTCGCTGGTTGTTCGCGCGCGAGGCCTCCCGCCTGCTGGCGTTCGAAGCGCAGGCTGCGCGAGCGTTTGATGCAACGTTGTTCGTGAGCGAAGCCGAAGCCGCGCTGTTCCGCGCCCGCTCGGGCGCGAGCGGCGCGCGGGTGCTGGCGGTGCAGAACGGGGTGGACGCGGGCTATTTCGATCCGGCCGCCCAATTTCCGCGCGTTCCCGTGGAAGGCGAAATCCGGCAGGCGCCGACTGCCGTATTCACCGGTGCGATGGATTATCGGCCCAATATCGACGCGGTGCTGTGGTTCGCAGCCGAGGTCTGGCCGTCCGTGCGCACCGTGTTGCCGGACGCTCAGTTCCTGATCGTCGGATCGAAGCCCGAGGCAGCGGTCACCGCGCTCGGCGGGCGCGATGGCGTCCGGGTCACCGGCCGTGTGGCGGACGTGCGGCCCTATCTCGCTGCCGCCAGCGTCGCGGTCGCGCCTCTGAGGATCGCGCGTGGCATCCAGAACAAGGTGCTGGAAGCGATGGCGATGGCGAAGCCCGTCGTCGCCACGCCCGAAGCCTATGAGGGGCTGAGCCTGTCGCCGCCGCACGACATCCTCGTCGAGCGCGAGCCTGCCGCCTTCGCCGCCGCCGTCATCGCGCTGCTGCGCGAGCCCGAGCGCGGCCGGGCGATCGGTGCGGCGGCGCGCGCCGCGGTACGTGCGGCCTATGCGTGGGAGCCGCACTTGCGCGTTCTCGATGAACTTCTGCTAGGGACGCCCCCGGGGGCGGAGAGTGTTGCTGCATGAGCAAGTCCGTTGTCCTTGCCCGCCCCGATCCAGTCGGCGTCGAAGCCATTCCGGCCAACGCCCCCGCGCGCGAGCCCGCGCTCGCCAATGCGTGGCGGCAATATGGCATCGTCTGGGTTGCGGTTGTCGCTGCGATCCTGGGCGTGCTGCACAAGGACACCGTCCACCTCGTCAGCCGCTGGTGGCGCAGCGAGACCTATGGCCACTGCCTGCTGATCCTGCCGATTATCGGCTGGCTGATCTGGCAGCGCCGCGCCGGCCTCGCGCGGCTCGCTCCGCGGCCGTGGGCGTGGGGCGCGGCGGGGGTGCTCGCAGCGGGGATCGTCTGGATGGTCGGCGAGCTCGCGGGCGTCGCGCTGCTGCGCCATGCGGGCGTGGTGCTGTCGATCATCGCGACGGTGCCTACGATCTTCGGCCCGGCGGTCGCGCGCGGCGTGATGTTTCCGCTCGGCTTCGCGCTGTTCCTGATCCCCGCAGGCGAGCAGCTGGAAAACCCGATGCAGACCGTCACCGCGCACATGGCGGTGTGGATGCTGCGCCTGACGGGTGTCCCGACGCATATGGACGGCGTTTTCATCTCGATCCCCAACGGCGACTTCGAGGTTGCCGAGGCATGTTCGGGCGTGCGCTTCCTGATCGCGATGGTGGCGTTCGGCGCGCTGGTCGCGAACGTCTGCTTCAAGTCTCCCAAGCGCCGCGTGTGGTTCATGGCCGCCTCGGTCGCGATCCCCGTCGTCGCCAACAGCATCCGCGTATGGGGCACGATCTATGCTGCGTTCCTGACAACCCCCGAAGTCGCGCGCGGGATCGACCATGTCGTCTATGGCTGGGTGTTCTTCGCGATCGTGATGGTGCTGCTGCTCGCGGTCAGCTGGCGCTTCTTCGATCGGCCGGTCGACGATCCATTCATCGATCCGGCGGAGCTGCAGCGGCCCGGAACCGCTCCGGGGCCGCGCGGCAAGCTGGCTGCGGTTGCGCTGCTGACGCTTGGCGCGGGTGCACTGGCGCCTGCGTGGGCGGGGCTGTCGGCGGAGGCTGGCGGCGAGCGGCGCACGGCGGCGCTGCAGGTGACCCCGCCCGCGGGCTGGTCGCCCGCGGCCTATAGCGGCTTTCCGTGGAAGCCGCGCTATCTCAATCCCAGCGCCGAGCTGTTCCAGACCTACCGCGACGCGGGCGGCGCGAGCGTCGATCTCTACATCGCGGTCTATGATCGGCAGGGCGAGGGGCGCCAGGTCGTCCGCTACGGGCAGGGCGCCTACGACCCGATCGAGAAGGAGGGCTGGGCGTGGGCTGCGAACGCTCCCGCTCCGCCGGGCGCGGCGGCGAGCCAGATCAACCGCGGTGCGGCGGTGCGCGATGTGGTGCAGTATTATCTTGTAAACGGGACGCTGGTCGGCTCGCCCTACGCCGCGAAGGTCGAGGGCCTGAAGGCGCGGCTGGCGGGCGGCGACCCGCGCGCGGCGACGGTCATTGTCTCAGCCGAGCGCACCGATCCACTCACCCCGGCGCGGCCGCAGATCGACCGGCTGCTCCACGATCTCGGCCCGATCGACCAGCTGATCGACCGCGCGGTCGTTCCCGCGGCGCAGTAGGGGCGGCGGGCCATGTGCGGCATCGCGGGCTGGTTCGATCTCCGAGAGGACCGGACGGTGCCCGAGCGCACGCTGCGCGCGATGACCGACAGCCTCGCTCACCGCGGGCCCGACGGATCGGACCTCTATCGCGTGCCGGGCGTGGGGCTGGGCCACCGGCGGCTGGCAATCATCGACATCGCGGGCAGCCCGCAGCCGATGTTCGCCGCCGACGGCCAGATCGCGATCGTCTTCAACGGCGAGATCTATAATTTCGCCGAAGTCCGCGCCGAGCTTGAATCCCACGGCCACGTGTTCCGCACCAGCGGGGACACCGAAGTGATTTTGGAAGGCTGGCTGCGTTGGGGCGAAGCCGTCGTCGAGCGCCTGCGCGGCATGTTCGCCTTCGCGCTCTACGATGCGCGCGACCGCTCGCTGTGGCTGGTGCGCGACCGGTTGGGCGTGAAGCCGCTCCATTGGGCCGAACTGCCCGGCGGCACGGTGGTGTTCGGCTCCGAGCTCAAGGCATTGAGCGCGCATCCGGACGTGCCGCGCACGATCGATCCGACCGCGATCGAGGACTATTTCGCCTACGGCTACGTGCCCGATCCCAAGACGATCCTTGCGGGCGTCCACAAGCTGCCACCCGCGCACACGCTGCGCCTGCGCCACGGCCAGCCTCCGCCTGCGCCGCGTCGCTATTGGAACGTGGCGTTCGAGCCGACGCTCAAGGGCAGCGCCGACGATCTCGCAGCCGAACTCGCCGAGCGCGTCCGCGCCGCGGTCGCGTCGCGCATGGTCGCCGACGTGCCGGTCGGAGCCTTTCTCAGCGGCGGGGTCGATTCGTCCGCCGTCGTCGCGATGATGGCGGGGCTGTCGGCCGAGCCGGTGCGTACCTGCACGATCGGCTTCGACGTCGCCGCGCTGGACGAGACCGGCTACGCCGCTCAGGTCGCCGAGCGCTATGGCACCGCGCACCGCACGCGCGTCGTCGACCCCAATGACTTCAGCCTGATCGACCGGCTCGCCGGCGCCTATGACGAGCCGTTTGCCGACGCGTCGGCGCTGCCGACCTACCGCGTGTGCGAACTGGCGCGCGAGCAGGTGAAAGTCGCGCTGTCCGGCGACGGAGCCGACGAGGCGCTCGCCGGATATCGCCGCTACAAGATGCATGTGTTCGAGGAGCGGGGCCGCTCGGCGTTGCCGCTCGCGGTGCGGCGGCCGGTGTTCCGCACGCTCGGTCGGCTCTACCCCAAGGCCGACTGGGCGCCGCGCCGCTTCCGCGCCAAGACAACGCTGCTGGCCTTGGCCCGATCAAGCGGCGAGGCCTATTTCAACTCGGTCGCGGTGACGCCCGACCGGGTGCGGTCGGGCCTGTTCAGCGATAGCTTCCGCCGCGAACTCGGTGGCTATTGGGCGGGATCGCTCTATGCCGACACCATTGCCAACGCCCCTGCCGCCGACGCGCTCGGCAGAGCGCAATATGCCGACCTGATGCACTGGCTGCCGGGCGACATCCTGACGAAGACCGACCGCGCCTCGATGGCCGTCAGCCTCGAAGCGCGCGAACCGCTCTTGGATCACGAGCTGGTGGAGTGGTGCGCCAGGCTGCCGAGTAGCCTTCGCCTGCGCGGCGGCGAGGGCAAGTGGCTGCTGAAGCGCGCGATGGAGCCCTATGTCCCCCACGACCTGTTGTACCGCCCGAAGATGGGCTTCGTCACTCCGATCAGCGCGTGGTTTCGCGGGCCCCTTCTGCCGCGCATCCGCCGCGCCGCCGCCAGCTCGGCTGCGGTGACAAGCGGCTGGTTCGCGCCCGGCGTGTTCACGCGCGCGGTCGAGGACCACGCCGCCGGCCGCGCCGACCACGGCCGCCTGCTGTGGCAGCTGCTGATGTTCGGCGTCTCGCTCAACCAGCTCGGCCTCGCCGAGGCGGTGCGCGAGGCTGCCTGAGTCGGTGCGAACCAGAACGGTTCGTTTTCTGCTTGACTTGTAGGAAAAAGAGGCAGCTTCTTCCGCGCAGGCACGGTGCAGCGCGAGCGGCGCGGTCCGGGCTTAGTCGGCGGCGCCGCCTGTGCGGCGGGTCGTCCGGCGGCCAGGTGAAGGAGTGAACGGCGCGGCAGCTGGGTGGCACACACCCAAAACGCGAGCCTGATCAGAGGCGAGCGAACCATTCAGTATCTGATGCTGCCGCCACGGCGCGCCCGGCTTAGCCACCGGGCATGCCCCGTTCCGCCTCTCACCGCCGCCGCACCCCCCGGCACCGCCGCTCCGGGCCGGGGGCTTTGATTTCCAGTGAACGGCCGCGCGCGGGCACTCGTGCGCGGCCGACGCTCGCATGTGCAGGCGGGCTCAGCCCGCGCGCGCCGCGGCTTCGATCAGCTCCGCCTGCGACAGGCGGCCGAGCGCCGGACGAGCCGATCGCGGGTTGCGGGTGGCCGCGGCGCAGAGCGCGGACCAGACGGCGTCGATCGCGCGGCAAACTAGCCGCTGCACGGGCGCGCCGTCGTCAGGCGGCGGCGTGGATCGGGGCGCGTTCGCCGAGTTCGAAGATGCAGATCGATCCCTTGCCGCCGCGCTTGGCCTCGTACATCGCTGCGTCGGCGCGGCGGACGAGGTCGCCCGGCTCCATGTCGCGCCCCGCGGGCACGATGATCGCCCCCATCGTCGCGCCGACGTCGCCGCTTTCGGCGAGCGATGCCAGGGCCGACCCGCGGATGCGTTCGATCTCGCGGCGGGCATGGGGACCGCGGTCGGCCATCAGGATCACGAACTCGTCGCCGCCGGTGCGCGCGAACTGGTCGCCGGACTGCAGCGCCCGCCCCACGCCGCGCGCAAACGCTTCCAGCGCGGCATCGCCCGCTGCGTGGCCCAGCCGGTCGTTCACGGATTTGAAGTCGTCCATGTCGACATAGATCATCGCCAGCCCCGCCCGCCGCCGCCGCGCGGCGGTGACGGTCTCCTCCAGCACATCGCGGAAGGCGCGCCCGGTCAGCGCGCCGGTCAGGTGGCAATGGCGGCCGAGGATGCGCTCGCGCTCAAACAGGTCGCGCATCTCTGAGACGAGCACCGCGACAATGCCGAAGGACCCGAAATGCGTCAGCAGCCCCCACGCGAGCACCGGCAGTTCGGCGGCGCCGGGAGCCGACATATGCGCGGCGAGCGCCCCCCAGAAGCTGCTGCAGATGATGCCGGCGATCAGCGCCGGATCGCGGCCCAGCCGCCACGCGGCGAAGGCAACGGGCAAGTAATAGAGAAGCCCCAGGGACCATCGAGCGCCCAGCAGATGATCGATGAACGCAACGACGAGCAGCGCACCGGCAGTGCTCCACACCGCCGTGCGTTCCGGAACGCGAGCCGCAGCGTAAAGCGTCCGCGCTACCCAGCTGTCCACAGGTGCCGTGTCGGTCCACGGGGCCCGAGGACGGACATTCATCCATCCCGATTGCATAACGTCCCGAATACCCCTCGATGGGACAAAGATGCCGACAGCCGCCCCGTTCAATGGCCGTCGGCTGGTCCCATAGCAGCATCAGCGCCGCGTGTCTCGAACGATCTGCGCTGCGCTATGCGCTTTGTGCGAGCGCAGCCTGCGCCGCTGCCAGCCGCGCGATCGGTACGCGGTAGGGCGAACAGCTGACGTAATCGAGGCCGTGCGCCGCGACGAAGGCGATCGAGGCGGGATCGCCGCCATGTTCGCCGCAAATGCCGAGCTTCAGCTCCGGGCGCGTCGCGCGGCCGCGTTCGGATGCGAGCGCGATCAGCTCGCCGACTCCCTCCTGATCCAGGGTGACGAAGGGATCGGCCGGGTAGATGCCTTGGTCGACATAGTTGCCCAGGAAGCGTCCCGCGTCGTCGCGGCTGATGCCGAGCGTCGTCTGGGTGAGGTCGTTGGTGCCGAAGCTGAAGAACTCGGCCGTCTCGGCGATCTCGCCCGCGCGCAGCGCCGCGCGCGGCAGCTCGATCATCGTGCCGATGCTGTAGGTGACGGCGCGGCCGGTCTCGGCCTTTACCGCAGCATAGGCGCGGTGGATCACGTCGGCCATCAGGTCGAGCTCGCGGCGGGTGGCGACCAGCGGCACCATGATCTCCAGGATCACGTCGCCGACGTCGGCCGCGGCTTCGAACATCGCGCGCGCCTGCATCTCGTAGATTTCGGGGTAGGTGACGCCCAGCCGGCAGCCGCGGTGGCCGAGCATGGGGTTGGCCTCGTGCAGCTCGGCGGCGCGGCGGCGGATCGCCTCCACCCCCACGCCCGAAGCGTGCGCGACGTCCTCGAAATCCTCGGCCCGCGCGGGCATGAACTCGTGCAGCGGCGGATCGAGCAGGCGGATGGTGACCGGCAACCCCCGCATGATCGCGAAAATCTCGGCGAAGTCGCTGCGCTGCTCGGGCAGCAGCTTGGCAAGCGCGGCCCGGCGGCCCTCGACATTTTCGGCAAGGATCATCTGCCGCACCGCGATGATCCGGCCAGCGTCGAAGAACATGTGCTCGGTGCGGCACAGGCCGATGCCCTCGGCTCCGAAGCCGCGCGCGGTGCGGCAGTCGGCGGGCGTCTCGGCGTTGGCGCGCACCTTCAGTCGGCGGTGACGGTCGGCCCATTCCATCAGCTTCGCGAAGTCGCCGCTGAGCTCGGGCTCCACCGTCGGCACCGCTCCGGCCATCACGTCGCCCGTGCCGCCGTCGATCGTGATCACGTCGCCCTCGCGCAGCTCGCGCCCGCCGACGCGAACGCGCCGCGCGCGTTCGTCGATCACCAGCGCGCCCGCGCCGCTGACGCACGGCCGTCCCATGCCACGCGCAACCACGGCGGCGTGGCTGGTCATGCCGCCGCGCGCGGTCAGAATGCCCTTCGCCGCGTGCATGCCCGCGATGTCCTCGGGGCTGGTCTCGGCGCGCACCAGAATGACGCTGTCGCCCAGCTGCGCGCGCTTCTCGGCGGTCTCGGCATCAAGCACCACCGCCCCGCTCGCCGCGCCCGGCGACGCCGGCAGGCCGCGCGTCAGCACGTCGCGCGGCGCATCCGGGTCGAGCGTCGGGTGCAGCAGCTGATCGAGCGCGCCCGGATCGACGCGCCGCACCGCCTCGGCCTCGGTGATCAGCCCTTCGTGCGCCATGTCGACCGCCATGCGCATCGCGGCCTTGGCGGTGCGCTTGGCGCTGCGCGTCTGCAGCATCCACAGCTTGCCGCGCTCGATCGTGAACTCGATATCCTGGCAGTCGCGGTAGTGACGCTCCAGATTGTCGAACGTGCGGGCCAGCTCGGCGAACGTCGCGGGCATCGTCTCCTCAAGGCTCAGCGGCTTGGCGCCGGCCGCCTCGCGCGCCACGCGCGTCAGATATTGCGGAGTGCGGATCCCCGCGACCACGTCCTCGCCCTGCGCGTTGATCAGATACTCACCGTAATATCGGCGCTCACCGGTCGATGGATCGCGCGTGAAGGCGACACCGGTGGCGCTCGTCTCGCCCATGTTGCCGAACACCATCGCCTGCGCGGTGACCGCGGTGCCCCACGCTTCGGGGATGCCGTTCAGCCGCCGGTAGACCTGCGCTCGCTCGCTGCGCCACGAGCCGAACACCGCGCCGATCGCGCCCCACAGCTGCTCGTGCACGTCCTGCGGGAAGGGGCGGCCCAGGCTCGCTTCGACCTTGGCCTTGTAGGTCTGGACCAGCGCCTGCAGGTCGTCGGCCTCAAGGTCGGTGTCGAGATAGGCGCCGCGCTCTTCCTTCAGGTCCTCAAGCGCGTCCTCGAACGTGCGGTGCGGCAGTCCCAGCACCACGTCCGAATACATCTGGATGAAGCGGCGATAGCTGTCCCACGCGAAGCGCTCGTCCCCCGATCCGCGCGCCAGCCCCTCAACGGTCAGGTCGTTGAGGCCGAGATTGAGGACGGTGTCCATCATGCCGGGCATCGACACGCGCGCGCCCGAGCGGATCGAGAGCAGCTGGGGGCGCTCGGGGTCGCCGAAGCGGTTGCCGGTCGCAGCCTCGATATGGCGCAACCCGTCCTGCACCTCGGCACGAAGCGCGTGCGGATAGCTGCCGCCGTGATCGTAATAATAGGTGCAGATCGTCGTCGGGATGGTGAAGCCCGGCGGCACGGGCAGGCCGATCTTCGCCATCTCGGCGAGGTTGGCGCCCTTGCCGCCCAGCAGTTCCTTTTGGCTCGCATCGCCATCCGCGCGCCCGCCGCCGAAGAGATGCACTGAGGTCATTCGGTCTCCACTCTGCTACGAATGATCGTCACTGCGGATGGGATCGGGGCTCCCGCTGCATGCCCGGATTACGGCGCGTGCGCGGCCAGCTCGGCTGGCCGACGCGGGACGCTCGATCGCGTTCAGCACGACGTTTGTGGGGGCGAAAGGGTTGCTCACCCCTCGATCTTCGCGAAATCGGCGACCGCGTGGCAGGCGGTGACGAAGCGGTCGAGCAGAGTCAGCCGCGCGCGGCGGATGGCCGGGTCGGGATCGTTCACCATCAGCTCGTCGAAGAACCGGTCGATCGGCGCCCGCAGGCGCGCGAGCGCAGCCATCGCATCCTCGAACCGTTCGGCCTCGACCGCCTGCTTGGCGGCGGGCAGCGCGGTTTCCAGCGCATGCGCCAGCGCCGCCTGCGCGGGATGGTCGGACCCGGCCGCGATGTCCGCGGTGCGGTCCGCCTGGGCGAGCGCGGCGACCACCGGCGCGAAGTCCGGATCGTCGACCATGACAGGCGGGTCTTCCTCGCCGGTCCCGGGGATCGCGTTGTGCTGCGGTTCCGCGGCCGGGTCGAAGCTGGCCTGGCGCAGGATGTTGGCGGCGCGCTTGTAGGCGGCGAGCAGGTTCCTGCCGTCTTCGGTCTCGGTGAACGCCTGGAGCGCCCGCACGCGGGCGAGCAGGCGGACGAGGTCGTCCTCGCCGCCCAGCGCGAATACGGCGTCGACCAGATCGTGGCGGACACCGGCCTCGCGCTGCTGGACTTTGAGGCGGTCCAACAAGAACTCCAACAATTCGCCGTCGCGCAGGTTGCTGCCCCGGCCGCTGGATCGAACGAGCCGATCAGCCTCGCGCTCCGCGCCGGTCAGTCGAAGTCGGAGAATGCTCACGACGATGAGGCTGACTGCTCCAAGCGCAGCCCGGCGAAGCGCCAGCGGATCGCGGGAGCCGGTCGGCCGCTCGCCAGCACCAAACAGCGCGACAATACTGTCCAACTTATCCGCTAGCGCCACGGCGACGCTGACCGGGTCGGTTGGTACGGCGTCGCTCGGGCCAGCGGGCTTGTAATGGTCACTGACCGCCGCGGCGACGGCGGGATCTTCGCCGGCGGCAAGCGCGTAGTGGCCGCCCATCAAGCCCTGCAGCTCGGGAAACTCGCCGACGGATGCGCTGACGAGGTCGCACTTGGCCAGCAGCGCTGCGCGGTGGGCCTGGGCGGCGAGACGCGCCACGTCGGCCGCCGTGCCCTCTCGCTCGCCCGCGTGGCCAGGGAGAGGGAAGGGCCGGACCGCTCCGCTTGTCACCAGCCACTCGGCCAGCGCCGCGACGCGCTCGGCCTTGTCCCGCATTGAGCCTAGCTTCTCGTGGAAGGTCACGCGCTCCAGCTTGGGCGCGAAATGGTCCCAAAGGCCGTCGTCGTCCCGGCTCCCCAGCGGGGACGTCCCGGCGGCGGCCGCGCGCCACTCGCGCAGATCCTGCTCCCAGAAGAAGCGCGCGTCGGATAGGCGCGCGGCGAGCACGCGGCGGTTGCCCTCGACGATCGTGGCGCCGCCGTCGGGCGCCTCGAGGTTCGCCACGCAAACAAAGGCTGGCGCAAGGCCGCCCGTGTCCCCGATCCCCACCTGCGGCTGGTTCCCGTCCCCAAGTGGGGATCGGGAAGGAATTGGCCCGCTGCCCTGCGCAAGCGCCTGCCCACGCTCGGCTTGGAGAGGGGGCTCGTCCGGCGCAGCCGGATGGTGGAATGGCCCTGCGCACGCGAAGTATTTCTGGTTGGTGCGCATGGTGAGCTGGATCACCTCGCGCGGCACGTCCAGGAACGCTGGATCGAAGCGCCCCAGCAGCGGCACCGGCCATTCGGTGAGGCCCGCATTCTCGGCGACCAGCCCCTCGTCGGGGATGAACGCCAGCCCCGCCTCGGCGGCTGCGCGCGCTGCGCCCTCGGCGATGATGCGGCGGCGCTCGGCCGCGTCGAGGATCACATGAGCCTCGCGGAGCTGGTGCGCGTAGCTCTGCGCGGAGGCGATCGTGATCCCCCCCGGACCGGCGCGGGGGGTCGCGTCGGACCCTCCGCGCCGATCGCTTCGCATGAACCGATGCCCGCGCGTCTCGCGCCCGGCCGGAACGCCCAGCACCGTCAGCGGCACCACGGCGTCGTCCAGCAGCGCAACCACGCCCATCAGCGGCCGCACCCAGCGTGGACTGTCCATGCTTTCCGACGCTGCACCCCAGCGCATCGACTTGGGCCACGACAGCGCGGCAACGGCCTCGCTCACCGCTTCGGGCAGCACGGCGGCCGTCGCGCGCCCGGGCGTCTCGATCATCGCGTAAAGGAACCGGCCCTTCGGCGTCTCGCGCTCGTGCAACGCCTCGCGCGGAAGCCCCGTCGAGCGCAGAAAGCCGTCCACCGCCCCCGCTGGAGCGTCCGCGCGCGGCCCGCGCCGCTCCTCGCGCGTGGCCTCGGTCGCGGCAGGCAGCCCCCGCGCGAACAGCGCCAGCCGCCGCGGGGTGACGTGGCACTCCACCCCGGCCGACAGCCCGCGCTTGCCCAGCGCCTCGCCAAACAGCCGCGCCAGGTCGTCGGCCGCGCGGCCCTGCATCCGCGCGGGGATCTCCTCGGTCAGCAATTCGAGCACGAAGTTCGGCATCAGGCCCAGCCGTGCTTGCGCATTTGCGCCTGGCATGCCCCCACCGCCAGCGTGCGCACCCGGCCGATATAGGCGGCGCGCTCGGCCACCGAGATCACGCCGCGCGCATGCATGAGGTTGAACAGGTGGCTCGCCGTGATGGCCTGCTCGTAGGCCGGGATCGGCAACCCGGCTGCGATCAGATGCTGCGCCGCGGCCTCGGCCTCGCGGAACTGGCGCAGGAGCACGTCGGTGTCGGCATGCTCGAAATTATACGCGCTCATCTGACGCTCGTTCTCCAGGAACACGTCGCCGTAGGTCACGCCCGCGTCGTTGAACGCCAGCTTGTAGACGTCGTCGACGCCCTGTGCATACATCGCCAGCCGCTCCAGCCCGTAGGTGATCTCGCCGCTGACCGGTTTGCAGTCATAGCCGCCCACCTGCTGGAAATAGGTGAACTGCGTCACCTCCATGCCGTCGCACCACACCTCCCAGCCCAGCCCCCATGCGCCGAGCGTCGGGCTTTCCCAGTCGTCCTCGACGAAGCGGATGTCATGCAGCCTGAGGTCGATGCCGATCGCCTCCAGCGAGCCCAGATACTGGTCGAGGATGTCGGACGGCGACGGCTTCAGGATCACCTGGAACTGGTAATAATGCTGCAGCCGGTTGGGGTTCTCGCCATAGCGCCCGTCGGTCGGGCGGCGGCAGGGCTGCGCATAGGCGGCACGCCACGGATCGGGCCCGAGCGAGCGGAGCGTGGTCGCGGGGTGGAACGTGCCCGCCCCCATCGCGAGGTCGTAGGGTTGCAACAGCACGCAGCCGCGCTCGCCCCAGTAGGCCTGCAGCGCTAGGATCATGGCTTGGAACGGCAGCGCCATCGTGGCGGGCTCGTGCACGGCGGCGGCTTCAGGCGTCAAGCGCGCTCGCGTGCTTGTTCATTTGTTCCGGCGGGCCTATAGTCGGGATGCGATAGAGGGACGCGGGGCTGTGATCCCGCCTGCTGAGGGGCTAGGGGAATGGCGGACGATAACCTCCGTGCTGGCGCGGCTGCGCCGGAACGCGCTGGGCAGAACACGAAACTGGTGAATCTGGCGCTGCAGGGCGGCGGCGCGCACGGCGCGTTCGCTTGGGGCGTGCTCGATCGCATCCTGGAAGACGGACGCATCGATTTCGATGGAGTGAGCGCGACGTCGGCCGGTGCGATGAACGCAACGGTGCTTGGTTACGGCCTGACGATCGGCGGCAAAGAAGGCGCACGCGAGCAACTCGCGCATTTCTGGCAGAAGATCAGCGACGCGGGCAGCAAGGGTGTTCTCCAGCCCAGCTGGATAGACAAGATGCTGGGCAACCACAGCCTGGATTTCTCGCCGGCCTTCATGGTGTTCGATCTGATGAGCCGGGTGATGAGCCCGTATGATCTGAACCCCTTCAACTTCAACCCGCTGCGCGATGTGCTGGAATCCGTCGTCGATTTCGAACAGCTGCGCGCGGGCTGCCCGGTGAAGCTCTACCTCAGCGCGACGAACGTCCGGACGGGTAAGGTCCGCGTCTTTGAAACGCACGAGATCGGACCGGACCAGGTGCTGGCGAGCGGCTGCCTGCCGTTCCTGTTCCACACGATTGAGATTGATGGCGAAGCCTACTGGGACGGTGGGTACATGGGAAACCCCGCCATCTTTCCGCTGATCTATGGTGCGCGGTCGAACGACGTGATGATTATTCACATCAACCCGCTCTATCGTGATGAGATTCCGCGCACAGCCAAGGATATCCTGAACCGCATCAACGAAATCAGCTTCAACAGCTCGCTGATGCGCGAGATGCGGGCGATTGCGTTCGTCACCCACCTGATCGACGACGGCCAGCTGCACGACGAAAAGCACCGCCGGATGTTCGTTCACTCCATCCGCGACGACGAGTTCATGCGCTCGCTTGGCGTCACGTCGAAGCTGAACCCGGATTGGGATTTCCTGTGCAAGCTGCGCGACGTGGGGCGCGAGCGGGCCGAGGTGTGGTTATCGCAAAACTTCGACGATATCGGCCGCAAGAGCACGACCGATCTCAAGGATCTCTTCATGTAGTTGCGCCCGACGCCGGGCAAGGGGATTGGGGGACGAGGGATGACGCCTGAACAGATATTAGCACTGCCGTGTGTGCCGGCGATCAGCCCCAGCTATCCGCTGGGGCCCTACCGCTTCGTCAACCGCGAATACATGATCATCACCTACGAAACCGATCCGGAGCTGCTGCGTCAGGCGGTTCCCGAGCCGCTGGTGCCGAATGCCGACAACCAGGTGCTCTATGAGTGGATCCGCATGCCGGACAGCTCTGGCTTCGGTGACTATACCGAATCGGGCGTCGTGATCCCGTGCACATTCAACGGCGAGCCGATCAACTTCACGGCGCAGATGTACCTGGATGACGAGCCGCCGATCAGTGCCGGACGCGAGATCTGGGGCTTCCCGAAGAAATACGCCTTTCCGAAGATCAGCGTGAACGGCGACACGCTGACGGGCACGTTGCATTATGCGGGCGAGCTCGTGGCGATGGGCACGATGGCCTACAAGCACCAGATCAGCCCGGGCGGAGCCGAAGCGACCGCCAAGGGCATGACCAAGACGCAGTGCAACCTGAAGATCATCCCCGACGTGGATGGCAATCCGAAAATCTGCCAGCTGGTCGCCTATAATCTGGAAGACATCACGATCCACGGCAGCTGGATCAGCCCCGCCCGGCTGCAGCTGATTCCACACGTGAATGCTCCGGTGGGCGATCTGCCGGTCAAGCGCATCGTCGGCGGCAAGCACTTTCTCGGCAACCTGACGCTGCCGCATGGACGGGTGCTCTATGACTACATCACGGGCCAGGACTGAGGGGGAGTTCGGACCATGAACAAGCAAGACGTCCTCAAGCTGGCTTCGATGCCGCTGCAAAGCCCGACCTATCCGCGCGGGCCGTACCGGTTCTTCAACCGTCAATATATGGTGCACCACTACCGTACCGACCCGGCGCTGATCCGGCAGAACCTGCCCGAGCCGCTGCTGCCCGAGGGCGACACGGTGACGGTGCAGTGGCTCGATCTCCCCGATGGCGAGGGCTTCGGCGCCTATTCGGCCGCGGCGCAGACGATCCCGTGCACCCTGAACGGCCATCCGTGCTCGTTCATCGTTCAGATGTACGTGGACAACTGTCCGCCGCTGGCGGGTGGTCGCGAGATCTGGGGCTATCCGATGAAGTACGGCATCGCGAAGCTGTGCGTGAACAGCGACACGCTCACCGGCACGCTCGATTATGCGCGCGAGAACGTTGCGGTGGGGACGATGACCTATAAGCACGCAGCCTATGGCGACGGGCACGAGGCCGCGAAGGCGTTCTTCGACCGTACGCAGGTTACGCTGAAGGTGATCCCGGGCATCGACGGCAAGCCCGCCATCGCGCAGCTTGTCGGCGTCGACATGGAGCAGGTGAAGGTGGAAGGCGCCTGGACCGGCCGCGGCCGCCTGGAACTGAACCCCGCCGTCAATGCCCCGCTTGCCGACTTGCCGGTGCTGGAGCACCGCGGCGCACTGCACATGGTCACCAGCATGACGCTGCCCTACGGCCGCGTGCTGCACGACTATTTGGGGTGATCGGCGCGAAGAGCAGAGTGAGGGGCAGCTGCCCCTGATCTTTGCGCTCCTGCAATCGGCCTCGGTGCGATAGGGGCAGGGCGCGGCTAATCCACCGGCGCGTTGACGCGCGGGAACACGCCCTGCGGTGTTGGCAGCGCGGTACCGGCCGCGACGCCGATGTCTAGAGCCTCGAAGCTGCGCCTCGCGGCTGCGACGCCCAGCTGATCGAGCAGCCGCGCGGCCGAGCTGGGGCAGGCGGGCGCCAGCAGCAGCGCGATGCGCCGCACCGCGTCGAGCGTTTCGGCGAGCACGGCTTCCATGCGCGGCCGGTCGGTCTTGGCGAGCGCCCAAGGTGCTGCGTCGGCGAAATAGCCGTTGGCTGCGCTCACCATCTTCATCAGGCTTTCAAGCCCTCGATGCAGCGCCAGGCTGTCCATCGCGTCCATGTAGGCTGCCGTCCCCTCGGTCAGCGCGGCGCGCAGCTCGGCTTCGGCTGTATCAGGCTCGGCGCGGGCTGGGATCGCGCCGCCGCACTGCTTGGCGACGATGGACAGCGAGCGTTGCGCGAGATTGCCGATGCCGTTTGCCAGCTCGGCGTTCGTGCGCGTGACGATCGCTTCGTGGCTGTAGCTGCCGTCCTGGCCGAACGGCACCTCGCGCAGCAGGAACCAGCGGATCGGATCGACTCCGTAGGTTGCCGCAAAACCGAACGGGCCTTCGGCGTTGCCAGCCGATTTTCCCATCTTTTCGCCGCGTTGCAGCAAGAAGCCGTGGCCGAACTCGGCGCGTGGAAGGGGCAGGCCGACGCTCATCAGGAAGGCGGGCCAGTAGACGGCATGGAAGCGGACGATGTCCTTGCCGATCACGTGCAGGTCCGCGGGCCAGCGCGCCTCCCATCCCTCGGCGGGCCAGCCGGAGCGCGTCAGGTAGTTGGTCAGCGCGTCGACCCACACATACATCACGTGGCCGGGCGCGCCGGGCACGGGCACGCCCCAGTCGAAGCTGGTGCGGCTGATCGACAGGTCCTTGAGGCCGCCCGCCACGAAGCTTCGCGCCTCGTTCAGCCGCGCTTCGGGCCGCAGGAATCCGGGCTGCTCGTCATACAGCCGCAGCAACCGGTCAGCGTAGCGAGACAGGCGAAAGAAATAGCTCTCCTCGACGGTCCATTCGACGGGGGTGCCCTGCGGGCTGCGATAGCCTTCGCCGTCGGGGTTGGGGACGATCTCGTCCTCACCATAGAAGGCTTCGTCGCGGACCGAATACCAGCCCTCGTAGCGATCGAGATAGATGTCGCCAGCTGCTTCCATGCGCCGCCACAGTTCCTGGCAGGTGGCGATATGGTCGGCATCGGTGGTGCGGATGAACCGGTCGAAGCCGATATCGAACGTCTGCGCGAGCTTCAGGAACTCGTCGCCGTTGCGGTCGGCAAGCTCGCGCGGGGTCACTCCGGCAGCGCGCGCGGCCTGCGCCATCTTCAGGCCGTGGACGTCGGTTCCCGTCATGAAGAACACGTCGTTGCCCTTCAGGCGGCGGTAGCGCGCGATCGCGTCGGCGGCGATCATTTCGTAGGCGTGGCCCAGGTGCGGGCTTCCGTTCGGGTAGTAGATCGCGGTGGTAATGTAGAAACTGCTCACCCGCGGCCCCTAGCGCGCCGCTGCGCCAGCGACCAAGCCCGCCAGCTCGGCGACGACCGATTGTTGCTCCAAGCTCAGCGGCACGGCTTCGTCGGCCAGCTTCTGCGCGCGCTCCCAGCGGTCAAGCAGTGCGGGCAGGCGCGCGTCGGGCGCGGTGCGGGCATGCGCGGCAAGCGTGCGCGGCGCAAGATCGAGCAGCGCCTCGAAGCGCGGCTGGCCTGCCTTGCCCTGCAGCCACTGTGCGAGCTTCAATCCGAGCGCGGGCGCGTCGTGCGGCGCCGCTGCAGCAAGCGTATCGAGCGCGGCCTGCAGTTCGCCGATGTGGAGGCCAGCGTAGGCCACCGCGCGCCCCGGCGCTCCGGCCGCGACGCGCTCCAGTGCGGCGCGCTCGACTGCAGGCGATTCGGGCAGCGCCTCGGCGAGGACGGCTGCGGTTTCGGCCGGTGTCAGCAGGTCGAAGCGCAGGCGGCGGCAGCGCGAGCGGATCGTCGGCAGCAGCCGCCCCGGTGCATGGCTCACCAGCAGAAACAGCGTCCGCGCGGGCGGCTCCTCCAAGCTTTTCAGGAGTGAATTGGCGCTTTGCGTGTTCAAATCATCCACTGCATCGATGATGACGACGCGCCACTCGGCAAGCGCGCTCGTAGACTGGAACAGCTTCAGAATGCCCCGGTACTCAATCGACTCAAGGGTGCTGCCCTTATCCGGAGTGCCACCGCGGAGCTGGACGAGAACAATCTCCTTCCCAAGCTCGCCGTTCTTCCGAAGCGGCCGCTCGATGACGATCAGATCGGGATGGCTGCCCGCTGCGATCAGCCGTGCGGCGGGATGGTCGTCGGCCACGCCAAAGGTCGGCGCGCCCGCCAGCACCATGCGCGCGGCAGAGTCGGCGAAGGTCCGTTTGCCGACCCCCTCCGGCCCCGCGAGCAGCCATGCATGGTGCAGCCGCCCCGCGCTCCACGCTGCGAGGAACTGCGCCGCTGCACTCTCCTGCCCGATCACCACGCCCATCGCGTTTCGGCCTTCACCTCAATTTCACGAGGTTCGCGCGGGCGGGGGTGCGCGACGGCGCTTTAGCTTTGCCCGCCGGGACGGCGTGCGCGGGCCGGGAGCGGAGCGGGTGCAGCATCGCTCCGCACGCTGTCACGCCCGGTTCTACAATGAAAGGCCAGGCTCGCGCGCGTCATAGCCCAGCGCTCGCATTTCGGCACCGCAGCCATCGGCGAGCAGCGCGCGCAACTCGGGGGTCCAGCGGAACGGTTTCAGCCGGGCGATACGGCGCGAGGCGAGGATCGCGGTCGAGCGCGGCCGTATCGAAATGATTCGCGCCCAGCGCGCCTCGGCCAGGCTGGTCCATGCCGCGGGCAGCAGCGGATCGCACAGCGCCGGCGCTTCGTTCAGCAGCGCCGCGATCCGCAGCGTCGTGCCGAGCGGATCGGCGAGAATGTCCTCATAGGGCAGCACAAGTGGCGGCGGCCGATCGAGGATCGCACAGGTCTGCCGCGCCCAGGCGGCGGCCTCGTGCCGTACGAATTCGGGCGCGGGCGGCGGCGGCCCCAGCCCGCGCGCCGCCCCGGTATGATTGAGCGCCCAGATCGACGGCAGCACCGCAACCGGATCGCGCACCGCGTGAATGACCGTTCCGCGATCGCGAACCCAGCTCATCAGCGGATTTACTGGCGCCCCCAGCCATTCCAACCAGTGATGCGTCTTGATGATCGGCCGGGGCGCGCGGCGCAGTGCACGCAGCTCCGCAGCGGGCGGGGCCGAGCCGGCGACCGCGGCGTCCAGCCGGCAATAGAGCGCCGACATGCACTCGCCGGGCCATTTCCAGCTGGCAAATGCCGGGAATTGCCGCCGGATGAGGTCGATCGTCAGATGCGTGCCCGAACGGCCGAAGCTGGAAATGACGACCGGATCTCCCGGGCCGCCGCCGTCGCCGTCGCCGACGGTGGGAGGGCCGATGAGCGCGGGAGCGATACGTTCGAACTCCATCCGTCACCTCCGCGTATGTTACGCGGGAGTGACGGATCGCCCCCGAGGTTTTACGTAATTTTCATGTCGGTTGCGCTCATGCCAGCATTGTCAGCGGTTGTTCGACTAGTCCGCGGAATGCCTGCATCAGCTGCGCGCCGACCGCACCGTCGATCGCTCGGTGATCGAAGCTGCCCGTGGCGGTCATGATCGTCGCTGGCACGATCGCGTCGCCGTCCACCCACGGCCGCCGTTCGCCGGCGCCGACCGCGAGGATCATGCCCTGCGGCGGGTTGATCACCGCTTCAAACTGCTTGATGCCGTACATGCCGAGATTGCTGAGGCTGGCGGTGCCGCCCTGATATTCATGCGGCTGCAGCTTGCCGTCCTTGGCTCGCGCCGCGAGCTCCTTCATGCGCATCGCGATTTCAGAAACGCGGATCTGGTCGGCGCCCGTGATGATCGGCGTGATCAGCCCTGCCGGGATCGCGACCGCGACCGAGATGTCGGCGCGACCAAACTTCAGCAGGCTGTCGCCGGTGAAGCTAACATTGGCATCCGGCACTTGTCGCAGCGCGAGCGCAAGCGCCTTGATCAGCAGATCGTTGACGCTGAGCTTGACTCCCTGGCCGTCGAGGCTGGCGTTCAATTCCCCGCGCAGCTTCAAGAGCGCATCGAGGCGCACGTCGACCGCGAGATAATAATGCGGGACGGTTTGCTTCGATTCGGTCAGCCGCCTGGCGATGACCTTGCGCATGTTGGAAAGCTTGACCGCCTGGTGGGGGATGTCCGCCGCCTCGGCGGGCAAGCCAGCTGGTGACTCTGGCGCGGGCGCGGGCGCCTTGACCCCTCCACCACCCGGCTGCGCCGCGCGGTCGGGCGTCCCCGGCGGGGGAGGAGAGGGTTGGGCCGCGCGTTTTTCCTCTCCCGACGCTTCACGGGAACCGCCGGCCGCTTGGCCGGCGATGGGGCGTGCCGCCGACGCGCTGGCACCCGCCGCATCCACATCGGCCTTGACGATCCGTCCGCCCGGCCCCGATCCGGTCAGCGCGGAAAGCTCGATTCCTCGCAGCTCCGCCAGCCGCTTGGCCAGCGGCGACGCCTTGACCCTCTCCGCCCCCGCAGGGGGAGGGGAGGTGTTCGCCGCGACCTCGCCGCCGTCCTGCGCCACAAACCCACCGGCCGGTGCCGCGGCCACCTCCCCGTTCCGAAGAGCGGTTCCGGTCGGCGCTGCGCCCGGTCCATCCCCGGCTAGGCGAGGAGGCGAGGCGTTAGCCTCGCCGGTTGCGTCGAAGGCGCCAACATCTTCGCCCTCGCCCTCGGCCGCGATGACCGCGATCAGCGCCCCGACCTTCACGTCCTCGGTCCCGTCCGGCACGACGATCCGGGTCAGCGTGCCCTCGTCGATGGCTTCCACCTCCATCGTTGCCTTGTCGGTCTCGATCTCGGCCAGCACGTCGCCGGGCTTCACGGGGTCACCCTGCTTTTTCAGCCAGCGCGAGAGCGTGCCGGCCTCCATTGTGGGCGAAAGCGCTGGCATCAGGATGTCGGGCATAAGGCCTCGGTCAGATTGGCGGTTCCGGGTTGCTTAGCGCCGCGGCGGGTGGCGCGGGAAGCCGCTTCGTGAACGCGTGGCGTGCAGCCCGAGAGGCAGTGGCGCTTAGGAGCAACCAACGTAGGGCGTGCCATCGGGCTCGCAGCCGCCGACGCAGCTGCGGCCTTCCGGGCACTGGCAGGTGGCGACGCGGGCGTTGCCGTTCGCGTCGAAGCATGTCTGCACGCAGAGCGTGGGGTCGCCGCCGGCCGCGCTCTTCGCGCGGGGCGTAATCTGCCGCGAGATGGTGATCCCGTCCATCGTCACCTTCACCCCGACGCTGATCGTGCCACCGTCGGCCAAGCTGAACTTCTGGCTATGCATCGGCCACCTCCCATGCGAGCGACATCATCGGTAGCACACCGTTTTCACCGCCTTGACCACGTCGTCGACCTTGATCAGTGCGGCTTTCTCCAGATTGGCGGCGTATGGGAGCGGCACGTCGGCGTTGGTCACGCGCGCCACCGGCGCGTCGAGGTGATCGAAGCCGTCCTCCATCGCCACCATCGCCAGCTCGGACGCGATCGAGCAGACCAGAAACCCTTCCTCGACCACGACCATACGATTGGTCTTCTTCAGCGACTCGATGACCGTCTCGCGGTCGAGCGGGCGGAGTGTGCGGAGGTCGATCACCTCGGCCTCGATGCCCTCGGCGGCTAGCTTGGTCGCGGCGTCGAGCGCGACGCCCACGCCGATCGTGTAGCTGACGATCGTCACGTCGCGGCCCGGCCGGACGACCCGCGCCTTGCCGATCGGCAGGACGAAGTCGTCCAGCTTCGGTACGTCGAACGTCTGGCCGTAGAGCAGCTCGTTCTCAAGGAACACGACCGGATCGGCGGTGCGGATCGCCGCCTTGAGCAGTCCCTTGGCGTCGGCGGCCGAATAGGGAGCGATAACGATCAGGCCGGGGACGCTGGCGTACCACGGCGCAAAATTCTGACTGTGCTGCGCGGCGACGCGGCTGGCGGCCCCGTTCGGCCCGCGGAACACGATCGGCGTGCGCATCTGGCCGCCGCTCATGTAATTGGTCTTTGCGGCCGAGTTGATGATGTGGTCGATCGCCTGAAGCGCGAAGTTGAACGTCATGAACTCGACCACCGGCTTCAGCCCACCCATCGCCGCGCCGACGCCGAGACCTGCGAAACCATACTCGGTGATCGGCGTATCGATGACACGCTTCGGGCCAAATTCCTGCAGCAGGTTCTGGGTTACCTTGTAGGCGCCCTGATATTCGGCGACCTCCTCGCCCATTACGAACACCGTGGGGTCGCGCCGCATTTCCTCGGCCATGGCGTCGCGCAGCGCCTCGCGAACGGTCTGGCGGATGGTCTCGGTGCCGGCGGGGACTGCGGGCGTCACTTGAAGCGAGGCGGGAGCGGCGCCCGTGGGGCTTTGCCGGGCGGAGGCCTGGTTGGTCGATGCTTCCTCGGGCGCTTTGGTCGGCGGAGCGCCGCGCGTCGCGGGAGCGAAGGGTTGTGCCGCGGTCTTGTCGACTGGAGGAGGCGAGGTGGGGGCGGTGTTCTGGGTTGGCGACGACCCGCCGTCTCCCGGTTCGCTGTGCGCGCCGCCCTCTCCTGCGTGGGGGCGAGGGACTGGCGCTTCACCGCTAGAGCGAGGGGCGTCATCACCCTCGAGCGCAATCACCGCGATCGTCGTCCCGACCTTCACGCCGTCCGACCCACCCTGTACCAGGATTCGCGCGAGCGTGCCGCCCTCGTCGGCCTCAAGCTCCATCGTCGCCTTGTCGGTCTCGATCTCGGCGAGCACGTCGCCTGGCTTCACCGCGTCGCCCTCGGCCTTCAGCCAGCGGGCAAGCGTGCCCTCCTCCATCGTCGGGCTCATCGCGGGAAGCTTCACTTCAAACGGCATCAGGCAATCACTCCGCCGGGATCGACGCATGCGGTATTCCTCGTGCAGTAGCGGCTCTTCATAGTCAGGACCTGACGCCGATTTGGCAAACGAGAAAGTCACCCGCACGCAACTGGTCTTGCGTTCATGCCTGAGTTCGTAGCGGACTCTACGCTAAAGACTACCGAGTCGACGGCGTCACGGACACAGTCGATTGCTCCGTCGAGATCCAGCTTCGATACGATCCGCGGACGCTCTCTTGCCTGCTTAGTCAGATCCTGCGTCCACGGGTTTAAATAGGACTCGATCAAATCGCTGGACAAAGCGGGCAAGGTTTGGCTGACGACGTGACAAACAAATCGCTCTTCCGGACTTTCTGCCAGCAACATTAGTAGCGCTCCACCAGCACGTCAGTATGCAGTTCGGAAAGGTCGGGTTCAGTCGACTGTTCCGCAAAGTCGGCGGCCTCGGCAACGACGGTGCGGATCTCCTTGTCGATGTCCTTCAACTGCGCTTCAGCCACCCCGGCGGCTTCCAGATCGCGCTTCAGCCCCTCGATCGGGTCGGATTTCTCGCGCATCTCGCTGACTTCCTCGCGGCTGCGGTATTTGGCCGGGTCGCTCATCGAATGGCCGCGATAGCGGTACGTCTTCATTTCCAGGATCAGCGGGCCGTTGCCCTCGCGCACCCACGCCAGCGCCGCTTCGGCCGCGCCCCACACGTCGAGCACGTCCATGCCGTTCACTTGCGCGCCGGGGATGCGAAAGCTTTCGCCGCGTCGACACAGCATCTGCTCGGCGCTGCTCCGGTTGACTGAAGTGCCCATCGCGTACTGGTTGTTCTCGATTACATAAAGCACGGGCAGCTTCCACAGCTCCGCCATGTTGAAGCTCTCGTAAACCTGGCCCTGATTCGCTGCACCGTCGCCGAAATAGGCGAGCGCGACTCCGCCATCATCGCGATACTTGTGCGCGAACGCCAGCCCCGTCCCGATCGGCACCTGCGCGCCGACAATGCCATGACCGCCGTAAAAGCGGTGCTCGACCGAGAACATGTGCATCGAGCCGCCCTTGCCCTTGCTGATGCCGCCGGCGCGGCCGGTCAGCTCGGCCATCACCGCCTTCGCCGGGATGCCGCAGGCGAGCATATGGCCGTGGTCGCGGTAGCCGGTCACGACGCTGTCGTTCGGTCCCTGCGCGGCCTGGATGCCGGTCACCACCGCTTCCTGCCCGATGTAGAGGTGGCAGAAGCCGCCAATGAGCCCGAGGCCGTACATTTGGCCCGCGCGCTCCTCAAAGCGGCGAATGAGCAGCATCTCGCGGTAAAGCTTCAGCATCTCCTCCGCGCTTGCAGCCTTGCGACCGAAAGGCGGGGCTGCAGGGCGCGGCGGGTCCGCCGCCAGGGGCTTTTTGGCCATGCCACCGGCTCTACGCGCCGGGTGTGCGGCGGTTCAACCCCCGGAGGGCAGCGGCACCACGACCTCGTCGGGCCGCACCAGCCCGAGCCGGTCGCGAACCAGTTCGTCGGCATAGTCGGGATCGATCCTGCGCGGATCGAGCAGCTTGACGCGATGCTGCAAAGCACTTCGCGCAGCGCGGACCCGCGCGGCCTCGGCGGCTAACGCCTGCGCCTCCGCGCGATAGCCACCCCACGCGATCAGCCCCGTTTCAGAAAATACCGCGTTCGCACCGAAGTAGAGTGTCAGCAGCGCAGCCGCAGCCGGAACTGCAGCGGCGCCGAGCCGGTCACGAAGCGTGGGACGCGCACGAGCCATCCGACCTACCGAATCACAAGCCGATTCGCTGCGCAAGATGCGCTGCGGCGGCTCGAGTCGAAACGATTCTCTGGCGCGGTCAGCCGAGCTTCCGCAACAAACCTTCGTGCAGCGCGACGTTCGCCGGATGGTTCGGCGCGACACGCTCAATCAGCTTGGCCGATTGCGCCTTGTATGCTTCGAAATTCGCGTCGTGCGTCGCTCGTGCGTGGAGCAGCGCCTTGCCGCCCTCGTCAGCCGCGAAGTCCGGATAATAATAGCCGTACTCCCGCAGCCATGTGCTGTTGTGGATCAGCGGGTAGGCGCCGTGCAGTACCTCATACCACAAATAATTAAGGCCATTCTGCCAATGGTGCGTGACGATCGCGTCCGCGTGATTTGAGAGGAAATCAGCCGAGACATAGCGCAGCTCGAAGGTCATCTTGCCGTCTCGTACCGCGGATAATGCGTTCGCGAAGCTGACGAGGTGCGGGATGTCGCGCTTGGTTGCGGTGTTTGTGATGTAGAAAGCCCTGAACTGGTCGGGCTGGGCGCGGTAGGCGGCCTCGCAGACCAGCATCGGTATGTGGCAGGTCTTCATGACCGTGATGTTCGGCTCCATCACGCCGACGCGCCATTGTGGTTTGCCTGGCTGGTAGCCGAACTCGCCGCCGGTCTGACCGCGGCGGTTGTCGATGAAGGTCGGCTGCCACACCTGCGGCACCTCCTCTACCGACACTCGGTAGAGCGTGCGCGCCCAGCCCGCATAGGTGTGGATGTGCTGCGGCGTCATCCAGATCGAATCGTAATAGCCCAGATCGAAATAGCGCTCCGCGTCGGTGCGCGGCGGCTTGGCGATGATTGCTTCCATCGAGATCGTCGCGCCGTTGCCGCCCTTATAGCCGACAACCTTGACACCGCGCGCCTTCAGATCGGCGAGTATCTGGGCGTCGAGCGAGGCGCCAATGACGATCACATAGTCCAGATCGTCGATGACTTGCGGCGTACGGACAACGGGAACGCCGTCCATGCCGATATTGGGAGGCCACTCGCGAAACTCGTCCTCGCCGTGGTTGAGGAGGTAGACGCGGCGGCAGCCGGGCGCGGCGGCAAATAGCTGGTACAGGAAAATGACGTTCTGGCGCAGGCCGTTTTCGTATAGGCCCATCTCGCCGCCCTTGCTGACCCAGATGCTGATGCCGACCGAATAGCCGCTCTCTCGCGGGTTGCGGACGGGGGCGGCGGCGCTCACCCGATCAGCTCTTTCTTGACCGTTACGCAGCCGGCAGGCCCGGCAGGCATCGCGTAGAGCTGCAGGCCGGGATTGGCCTCGCTGACGGTGACACGGCTGAGGAGCGGCTTGTCGCCAGCGAAGCCGGCGAACACGCGCTTTTTCACTGTCGCGCACGGCTCTGGCCAATAGATCACCTGGTTGTAGAGGCCCGAGCAGGTGCCGGCGGGCGCGACCACAAGCGTCGTCAGCCGCGTTTGCGGCGTGGTGCTGCCGGGGATGGCGTGCGAGCCCTCCGCGGTGATGACCGTGGGCCAGCGGTTGGTGTCGGTTCCGAGCGGCTGGATGACGAACTGGACCGGCGCGTTTTCGAATAGGAACTGCCCGGCCTCGGCGAACACGCGCGCGCAGGCGCGCAGCCCGATTTGATTAAGCGCGACCATCATGCGCTGGACAGTGCCCTGCGCTGCGGGCGCGCGGAACGCGCCGGCCACGCCCGAGGTCTGTGCACGCGCGTGGAGCGCCAGCGCGGTGATGGCGAGCGCGGCGCCGGCCGCCTGTACGCGACGGCGCAGCGCCGGGCGGCGGCGAGGGACATCGCCGTCGGACGAGGTGTTGGCGCCGGGCGCATCGGCGGCGCGGCGCGGGGCGGGTGCGGTGGTGTGGAGGGGCGTCGGGGCGGCGGCGTTGTCTGCGGCGGTGACCAGTTCGGTCCGGGTGGTCGAAGTCCGACCGACTTCGTCGGCGCTTGCCGGTACCGGACTGGCTCCGGCGCACGTCCGGCCCCCTGACGGACCACCGACGCTGGCGCGTGGTGTTGAACGCTCAGGCGCTTCCGTGGCTCGGTTCTTCAGCCTTGCGTTGGCGCTGGCGACCGCCAGGCGCAATGCGCTCGCAACGGCGGGTGCCGGGGCCGCGTCCTCAAGTCCGAGCGCTGCGTGACCTGCGCCCCTGAACAGTGGACCTCGCTCCGACGGTGGAGTGCTGCGGCTTGGCTGAGGGGCGCACCCTGCCGCCACGTGCCGCCCGAGGCCGAGCGCGCGGCGGGTGAGCGGGCCGCGGCGGCGGACGCGGGGGTGGCGGCGCGCGTGCGGGTCCGGCTGGTGCGGCGGAGTCGTCATGCCATTACCTCGTCGATCAGGTCGCGATGCTGGCGTAGCACTTCGGCGTTGTCGATCCGGAAGCGATCGAGGAAGCTCAGCGCTTCTGCGCGGTAGTCGGAGGCGCGCTCGGCGTGGCGGGCGAGCGCGTCGGCGATGACGCGGCCGCCGTCTTCGGGATCGAAATCGCGGTAGTAATAGCCGACTTCGCGCGCCGGGCC
The DNA here is from genome assembly GCA_032249695.1 of Sphingomonadaceae bacterium. Classification (GTDB taxonomy): domain Bacteria; phylum Pseudomonadota; class Alphaproteobacteria; order Sphingomonadales; family Sphingomonadaceae; genus JAVVHE01. The sequence continues at coordinate 68,749 of JAVVHE010000015.1, forward strand.
GGAGTTGTGGATCAGCGGGTGCCCGGTCCACAGCACATCCCAGTAGAGATAGTTGAGGTCATTCTCCCACTGGTGGGTGACGACCGCGTCGACATAGTGAGCAAGCGCTTCGGGCAGCGAATGGCGCGCTTCGGCGAACAGTTTGCCCGCCTTGAACAGGTCCATTGCAGTCGTCACGTCGTCGAAATGCGGCACGCCGATGAGCTGCTGCGCATTGAACAGCAGTACGCGCCCGATCCGCTGCGGCGCGGCTCGGTACGCGTGCTCGGCGGCGAACAGCGGGATGTGGAAGGTCTTGAGCACGTTGATATTGGGATCGAACACACCCAGCCGCCACGGGGTGGTGCCGCCCGCCTTGACCGGCCGGTAGAACGGGTTGACGCCGCGGCTGCGCGCGTGCGCTTCCAGGAACACTGGCTCCCAGATGTGCGGGACGAGGCGCGTGCGCGGGGTGCGCGTGATTTCGCAGTGCGCGCGGTTCATGCGCCAGTGCTGCGGCGTGATCCAGACGGCGTCGAACGGTGCTTCGGAGATGATCTCGCCGTGGGCGAGGTTGCTTGAGACGCACTCAAAGTTCATCGCCATTGCGTTCCCCGCCATGTAGCTCACAAGGCGGCCACCGCGATCGCGCAGGCGGTTCATTGCGTGGGGCGGGCAGCGGCCGCCGCATTCGATGACGAGGTCGAGCTGCTCGGCCGCCTCGTCGGGCGACAGCGTCGGGATTCCGGACCAGACGCCGAGCGGGTGCGGCGGGGCTTTCAGCGACGCGTCGACGAGGACGACCGAGCCGATCGTTTCAAGCCGCTGCAACAGCAGCAGCAGCAGCACAGCGTTCTGGTTGATGCCCGACGACCACAGCATCTGCGTGACGTCGTCGGTCGGGCGGCTGAAGGTGACGCCTGCGCGCAGTCCAGTCATGGGCGGGCGGCGAAGTGTTCGCGGGGAAGCGGCTCCGGGCGCGGGTGCACGTCTGCGCGGGAGTAAGGATCGATGCGCCGGGGCCCGGCGGTAGGCTTCGGGCGCAGACGACGCGCTGCTACCGGACAGGTGATGGCTCGACGGTGGCTGGGAGTGGCTGCCGACTGCTGGAGGTTCTCCGCAATTCGAAGCGTGATGGCGCCGCAGCCGCCGGGCGCCGAACGCGCGTGATCTCTGATCGTCTGAGCAGCAGAGATGCGCGGGACAGCAAGGCGCTGGCAAAACGGGATAGGCACGATCATCGCCAGATAGAGTCCGCCCCCAAACTGCGGCTGCAGTCTGGGGGCGGAGTGGAGCTTTGTCGACTTAGAACTTGATGCCGACGCCAACCGCGCCGCCACCATCGCCGCTACGCGTCGACAGGCCGCCGCTGATGCCGAAGAAGAGGTTGTTGGTCGGCCGCGCCTCGAACTTGAAGGCGACGCCCGTCTCGCCGCGATAGAGGCCGCCGGCTGCCACCAGCCCGTACTCGCCCGTTTCGAGCGGCAGGTTGATGGTCGACGCGGCGAGCGCCATCGCAACACCACCCTCGACGCGGCGGATGCGATCGTCGGTTTGGGTGGCGAGGTTGTTGATCGCGCCGAAGGCATCGTTGCGCAGCGCGGTCAGCTGGTTGAAGTTGACTGCATCGGTCCCCGCCGTGCCGGGAGCGACGTTCGTGATGCGACGCTCGGCACCCGGAGCGCCGACCGACACCGTGTTGTCGGCCGAGGCGACCGAACCGGAACCCAGCGCCACCGAGTTGGCTCCCGACGCGGCGGCGTTGAAGCCGAGCGCGAGGCTGCCGGCACCCGATGCGGCCGAGCCGAAGCCGACCGCGGTGGCGTTGGTCGCCGTCGCGCGGGCATTGACGCCGAACGCGTTGGCACCCGCCTGGTTGGCGACCGCTCCGTTGCCGATCGCGATGGTGTTCGCACCCGTCGTGGCCTGCGCTTGGACGAGGGCGAAGCGCGCATCGACCGAGGCCGAGAGCGTGAACACCTGGCCACCATTCACCGCGTCGGTGGAGTTCGCGGCGATCGTGCCGTTGGCGACGTTCACAACCCGGCGCTGCGTGCCGGCGGCGGTTCCGCCGACCGCGAAAACGTTGGCCTGGCCGCCGTCGCTCGACTGGTTGCCGATGACGACCGAGTTGTTGCCGGTGTTGATTGCGCCCTGGCCGATGGCGATACCGGCCGTGCCGGCGACATTGGCGTTGGTGCCGATCGCCACGCCCGACGCTGCGTTCGAGATCGCCTGCAAACCAAGCGCGACTGCGCCGGTGACGTTCGCCTGGCTGCGCGCGCCGAGCGCGACGGCCCCGTCGCCGGTCGCCGTGTTGGTCTGGCCGATCGCAACCGCGCCCACGCCGGTTGCAACATTTGGATCACCAATCGCGACTGCGCCGTCGCCGGTTGCCGTGTTACCCGAGCCGACCGACGTTGAACGCCCGCCATTGGCAATCGCCTGATAGCCAATCGCGGTGGCCTGGACAGTCGTTGCACTTGAGCTGACGCCGATCGCGATCGCCTGCTGGCCCGATGCCGTGGCGCCGTAGCCCACCGCGAGCGAGTCAGCACCGGTAGCCGACGGCAGCGGCGCGTTCGAGGTGTTGACCGCCCGCACAAGACCAATCTGACCGGCGGCAAGTTGCTGGATCGACGCGCTGTTGCCTGCAACCGACGAATTGAGCGCTGTGATCGATGCTGCAACGACCGTCGACTGGCTGGCGACGGTGCTGTTCGTTGACGACAGCGACGTCGACAGGCCGGCGATCGGGCTGGGGTTCGCCGACACCGAAGTCGACAGGCCG